>OKRB01000094.1:18216-64175 GCA_900290245.1 Candidatus Sulfuritelmatomonas gaucii
AGCCGCTTCTTAGAGGCGGGTATGCCGCCGCTGGAAGCCGCGCTGACTGGCGCGGGCCAGATCGGCTTCACTATCATGTCGCTGACCGTTTCTCTGATCGCGGTGCTGATCCCGCTGCTGTTCATGGGCGATGTGGTTGGCCGCCTATTTCGCGAATTCGCCGTTACGCTGGCCGTCACCATCGTCATTTCGGCGGTAGTGTCGCTGACCCTGACGCCCATGATGTGCTCCCGCATCCTGCGTCAGAACCCAAAGGAGCAGGAGGGCCGGTTCTATCGCGCATCAGAAAACGCGGTGAACAAACTGATCGCGTTTTACGGGCGCACGCTGAAAGTGGTGCTTCGCTACCAGCCCATCACCCTGCTGGTGGCCCTGGCCACGTTGATCCTCACGATCGTCCTCTACGTCGAAATTCCCAAGGGGTTTTTCCCGGTTCAGGACACCGGCGTGATCCAGGGCATATCGCAGGCGTCACAGTCCATTTCCTTCGCTGCCATGTCAGAAAGGCAGAAGGAGCTTGCGCAGGTTATCCTCAAGGACCCTGCAGTGGATAACCTGACGTCGTTCATCGGCGCCGACGGCGTGAACACCACGCTAAATAGCGGGCGCATTTCCATCAACCTGAAGCCCATTGAGGAGCGGCATACCAGCGCCTCCGATGTGATCCGGCGGTTGCAGAGCAACTTGCAGCAGGTGCAAGGCGTTCATTTATACATGCAGCCGGTGCAGGATATTACGGTCGACGACCGTGTCAGCCGGACGCAGTACCAGTACACCCTGGAGGATCCCGATACTGACGAGCTGACGTCGTGGACCAACAAATTCACAGCGCAGCTCGAAAAGCTGCCGGAGCTTGAAGATGTGGCCACGGATCAGCTGACTGGAGCGCGCGCGGTGCAGCTTACGATCGATCGCGTCACTGCTTCGCGGCTTGGCGTTGCACCGACCACGATCGACAACACCCTGTACGACGCTTATGGGCAACGGCAGATCAGCACGTTGTACACGCAGCTGAACCAATATCATGTTGTGCTCGAAGCAGCGCCTCAGTGGCAGCAGAATCCCGCGAATCTGGGTGATCTCTACATTCAGTCGAATGCCTCATCGGGGGCCAGCGGAGCCGGCGCCGCGACATCATTTTCCTCATCGGCCTCGGCAGCGGCGGGATCAAACGCTCTGACCACGTCGGTGCGCTATACGCCATCTTCGCAGGCGGTCAACGCGCCGTCCACGGTGCTGGCCGGCGCCACGGCGGGAGCAGCAACGGCCATCAAGACCACATCGTCAGTAGGCGCCAACGCCATCCCGCTCAGCGCCTTCACGCAGGTGCGCGACACCACTGAAGCGCTTTCCATCAACCACCAGGGACAGTTCCCGTCGGTCACGGTTTCGTTCAACCTTGCGCCGCACGCTTCCCTGGGCACAGCGATCAGCGACATCGAAAAGGTCGCCAAAAACCTTCACTTCCCTGCCAGCCTGCAATCCGACTTTCAAGGCACGGCGGCGTCCTTCCACAATTCGCTTTCCAACGAAGCTCTGCTTATTCTTGCTGCCCTTGTGACCGTCTACATCGTTCTTGGCGTTTTGTATGAGAGCTTCATCCATCCGATCACGATTCTTTCGACACTTCCCTCGGCAGGCGTCGGCGCGCTGCTCGCACTGATCCTTTTCCGCCAGGATTTAAATGCTGTCGGCATCATAGGAATCATTCTGCTGATCGGCATTGTGAACAAGAACGGCATTCTGATCGTGGACTTCGCCCTGGAAGCCGAGCGGCAGGGCGGCAAGACTTCGACAGACGCGATTTACGAGGCCAGCCTTCTGCGCTTCCGCCCGATCATGATGACCACATTGGCAGCCTTGCTGGCCGGGATTCCGCTGGCGGCAGGAACGGGCCTGGGATCGGAGTTGCGGCGTCCGCTGGGAATCGCCATGGTGGGCGGCCTGTTGCTGAGCCAGTTGCTCACGCTTTACACCACACCAGTGATTTACATCTTCTTTGACCGGATCGGCCAGCGCTTCATGGGGCACCATATTTCGCGGACGCGCGGCGGCAATCAAACGGAACCCGGCACGGAGAGTGCATGAACATCTCGGCCCCATTTATCCGGCGGCCTGTGGGCACCACGCTCCTTACGGTCGCCGTAGCGATCGCAGGCGGTATTGCATTCGTCGTGCTGCCGGTGGCTCCGCTGCCGCAGGTGGATTTCCCGACCATCAGCGTGAGCGCCGGACTGCCAGGCGCCAGCGCGCAGATCATGGCGGCGTCAGTGGCCACGCCCCTGGAGCGGCAGTTCAGTCATATTGCCGGAATCACCGAGATGACATCGTCAAGCTCGTTGGGCTCGACCAACGTGACGATGCAGTTCGACCTGAGCCGCAACATCGACGGAGCCGCACGTGATGTGCAGGCCGCGATCAACGCAGCGCGGACGTATCTGCCGGCCAATCTGCCTTCCAATCCAAACTATCGCAAAGTAAATCCGGCTGATGCGCCGATCATGATTCTCAGCTTCACCTCGGATAAGTACCCGGTGACGAAGCTGTATGACCTCGCTTCAACCGTCATGGAGCAGAAGCTCTCTCAGATTCAGGGAGTCGGGCAGGTGGGCGTCCAGGGCGGTGCCACACCAGCTGTGCGTGTCGAGGTCAATCCCACGAAGCTCGAAAGCTTCGGCCTCACGCTCGGTAATATACGGTCGGTTCTCAGCCTGCAGAACTCGCATGAGCCGAGGGGCCAGCTCTCGGACAACGGAGTTACTGAAGACATTCTCACCAACGATCAGATCTCAGCGGCCGCAGACTATCGGCCATTGGTTGTCGGCTATCACAACGGCGAGGCGGTCCATCTTTCCGATGTAGCCGATGTTGTGGACTCGGCGCAAGACATCCGGCAGGCCGGCTACGCAGATGGGAAACGCGCGGTTTTTGTCTTCATCTTCAGGCAGCCCGGCGCCAACATCATTCAGACTGTTGGCCGGGTGCGGGCGCAGCTGCCGTTTCTTGAGGCAGTGCTTCCTCAAGGTATAGACAGCACGGTAGTCCTCGACCGCACCACGACGATCCGCGCCTCAGTCGATACGGTCTACAAGACGCTCGTTGGGTCCATCGTCCTGGTGATCCTCGTAGTTTTCCTTTTCCTGCGCAGCCCGCGCGCCACGCTCATTCCCAGCGTGGCGGTTCCTATTTCGCTGATCGGAACCTTCGCAGTGATGTACATGCTCGGGTACACGCTCGACAACCTTTCGCTGATGGCTCTGACCATCGCCACGGGGTTTGTGGTCGACGACGCCATTGTGGTTATGGAGAACATCACGCGCCATCTCGAATCGGGCATGGAGCCATTTGCCGCGGCGATGAAAGGCGCGCGGGAGATTGGATTCACCGTCTTCTCCATCAGCATGTCCTTGATCGCCGTGTTTATTCCCATCCTGATGATGGGCGGCATCATCGGCCGTCTCTTCCGCGAATTTGCAGTTACGCTTTCGACTGCCATCATCATCTCGATGGTGATTTCCCTGACCACGACGCCATGCATGTGCGCGCACGTGTTGAAGCCGCACGCGACCGAAGAAAAGCACAACTGGCTTTTCCGGGCCAGCGAAAAGACCTTCAACGGCATGATCTCGATTTACCGAAACTCGCTGCTGTGGGTGCTGGACAATCCCGGTTTGACCCTGGTGGTGCTACTTCTCACCATCGCGCTTAATTTTCTGGTGATCTTCCGAATCCCGACTGGTTTCTTCCCGCAGCAGGACACCGGCACGATCATGGGCCAGGTACAAGGACCTCAGGACGCTTCGTTCCCCTTCATGAACTTCTCTGTCGAACAGCTCCTGAAGATTGTCAAGGCTGACCCCGCTGTGGCCCATGCAAACGCTTACGCCGGTCGTGGGAATGGGGGGTTCATCTACGTAACGCTGAAGGCGCTGGGAAGGCATTGCAATGAGAGCGCGCGGAATTGCGATGAGCGCCAGACATCGGCCATGGACGTGATCAATCGCCTTCGGCCAAAAATGAATCGGTTACCCATCGCATCGGCATTTCTGCAGCCGGCCCAGGATCTGCGCATTGGGGGCCGCGGGGGCGGCGCACTCTATCAATTCACGATACAGTCTGGAAATATTGATGACCTCGCTCATTGGGGTCCGATCTTGTACCAGAACATGCAGAAACTCCCTGACCTGCAGGACGTGAACACCGACCAGCAAAACGGGGGACTGCAGGAGATGCTGAGCTACGATCGAGTCACCGCGGCGCGACTCGGCCAGACGCCGCAATCGCTCGACAGTGCCCTCTGCAGCGCATTTTGCCAATCAGAAGTCTCAGTCATCTATACGCAGCTCAACCAGTACTACGTCGTCATGGAAGTGGCACCGCAGTACTGGCAGGATCCGTCGGCACTGAACAACATTTATTTCACCTCTAGCCGGACGTCGTCAGCCGGCCTGAATGTCATCTCGCCGTTGTTCAGCGTGATGAAACCCAACACCAACACCACCCCGCTGCAGGTGGGTCACACCGGGCTCTTTCCTTCGGTCACGGTTTCCTTCAACTTGAGAAACGGCGCTTCACTCAGCGATGCGACGCGGGAAGTGACCATGATGGAGCAGCGGTTGGGAATGCCCGCCACCGTAACAGGAGCTTTTGCCGGGACCGCGCAGGCCTACCAGCAATCGTTGTCGACGGAATGGATCCTGGCCCTCACAGCGCTTGCTTCTGTCTTCATCGTGCTCGGCATTTTGTATGAGAGCCTGGTTCATCCGCTGACCATCATCTCAACACTGCCCTCGGCCAGTGTCGGCGCCATGATCGCGCTGATGCTGTTTCACATGGATTTGAACATCATCTCGATCATCGGGATCATTCTGCTGATCGGCATCGTCAAAAAGAATGCCATCATGATGATCGACTTCGCGCTGCAAGCCGAGCGGCTGGAAGGCAAGTCGACGCGCGAAGCGATCTTCCAGGCATGCCTGTTACGTTTCCGGCCAATCATGATGACTACCATGTCTGCCATTTGCGGTGCCCTGCCGCTGGCCTTTGGAAATGGGACCGGATCGGAATTGCGCAAACCACTGGGCATCACAATTGTCGGTGGATTGGTTTTGAGCCAGTTGCTCACGCTGTATACCACGCCGGTCATTTACCTGATGATGGATCGCTTGCGGCTGCGCGCGCTCGGCCGCACGCATGACTCGCTTCCGGCGACGGCGGAAGGGACTGCGTCGTAAATCTCAAAAGGATATCGACCATGCTTAAGCTGAAGAACCGAATGCCGATTTCATTTTCCGCAAGCATGTTTGCTTCGCTTGTTCTGCTTGGCGGGTGCCGCGTCGGGCCGCCCTATCATGCGCCCGCTCCGCCGGCGGTGACCGCTCCAAATTACAAGGAGTCCACGGTCAACTTCCACGACACCGGCGGATGGAAGGTGGCCAGTCCGCAGGACGCCATGATTCGCGGCAACTGGTGGGAGGTCTTCAACGAGCCCGAGCTCAACGCACTGGAAGAACAGCTCAATGTGAATAACGAAACCCTGAAAGAAGATTTCCAGAATTACATGGCGGCTCGCGCAGTCATTGCCGAGGCACGTTCGCTGTATTGGCCGACCATCACGGCAAGTCCATCGTGGAACCGTTCGAAAACCTCGGCTAACCAGCGCATCACTTCAACGGCCACGACGGGAAACACCACGAGCCTGTGGAACCTGCCGATCGACGTGTCATGGACGCCCGACTTCTGGGGAAAGATCCGCAACGAGGTGCACGAAGCGCAATATGCGGCGCAGGTGAGCGCCGCCGATCTCCAGGTGGAAAAGCTCACCGAACAAGCAAGCCTGGCCAATTACTTCTTTGAGATTCGCGGCCAGGACATGCTGGAGCAGATCCTGAAAGAAACCGTTGCGGCAGACCAGAGATCCCTCGACTATAACCAGGCCCAGTTCGACACCGGCGTCGGAGATTACATCTCGGTGGCCGAGGCCAAGACCACGCTGGAGGCCGCGGAGGCTGCCGAGGTGAACGTTGGTTTGCTGCGTGCGCAATACGAACATGCCATTGCAGTGCTGCTGGGCAAGGCGCCGAGCGATTTTTCCATTCCCGAAAGGCCAATGGTCTATACGCCTCCTCCCATCCCCACCGGCGTGCCGTCACAATTGGCCGAGCGCAGGCCAGATGTCGCCGCCGCGGAGCGCACGCTGGCCCAGGAGAACGCAGTGATCGGTATCGGTTATGGCGCATTCTTCCCCCAGGTGACCATCTCGGCCAGCGGTGGATTTGAGTCGGCCACGTTTAAGCATCTCTTCGATATAGACAGTCGCACCTGGTCCGTCGGTCCATCCATTTCGCAGGTGCTTTTTAACGGCTTCCTCTATCGCGCTGAGCTCCACCAGTACGTTGCTCAATACAACGCCGACGTCGCCATCTATCGTCAGTCGGTGCTCGTCGCGTTTCAGCAGGTGGAGGATGCGCTCGCGGCCACTCGAGTCTATTCGCAACAGATTCTACGGCAGCAGCAGGCGGTGAAAGATGCGCAGGATTATCTGAATCTGGAGTTAGTCCGTTACAACACCGGCGTCGACCCGTATGTTGACGTGGTGATTGCCCAGACCACCCTGCTCACGAATCAGGAGACGTTAAACGCACTCGAGGTGAATGAGATGACTTCGTCGGTCGACCTCGTGCAGACTTTGGGAGGAGGCTGGGACCGGACACAGCTTCCCACGCCTGAGCAGGCCGGCGCCAAGACAACCAACGCGGACTATCAGCTGCAGCAGTAGCGATCCAGCTTTCAGCCTTTAGCTTTCCGCACGAATTCAAGCAAAGAAAGGCTTCGGGCTGACGACTGATAGCTGAGGGCTGTCATCACTGCGCCAGGCGGTAGCAGATGTTTTCGCCGTCCAGGCGATATTCGGCGGAGCAGACGTCGCCGCCGCAGATGATCGTCTCGCCACCATACAGTTGACGACGCGTAATCAGACCCAGCGTGCCGCAGCGCGGGCACGACATCACGGCAACATACGGATTTTGCGCCTGACCCAGTTTGGCCTGGTTCTCCAGCATGAAGATCGTTCCTGGGTCCATCTTTTCAGGGATCCACTCTTCCAGAAATTGCAAGTCGGCTGACATCGTTCCCTCCAGGACTGATGTAACCGAGCCGCGACCCTGTTGCCGCCCGGCTCCGTTGTAATTCAACAGCAGGCTGCGAACGTCATAAATGACTTTGATGCCCCCGGTCAAGCCCCGTGTTGCCGGGTGAACCGCTGAAGTCAATCATGGCTTGGGGTTGACGAAGGGGATTCTCCTTGCCCAGCCAAAGCCGGATTGCCTGATTTGGACGCCGTCTTTTCTACTTCACCGTGCAAACGCGCAAAGTTGTCGATCGCCTTGTAAGTTTCCTCATTGCGCAAGATGGCCTCGACATACTCGCGTGTTTCCGTGAATGGAATGGACTCCACAAACTCGTCGATGCCGGAATACGGACCGGCCGCCTGCCAATCGGTAACGCGGTTATCGCCAGCATCGTAGGCAGCCAATGCATACTCCTGCACGCCGCCGAATTTGTCGAGCGTTTGCCGCAGATAACGGGTTCCGAGGCGGATGTTCATCACCGGGTCGAGCAACTGAAAAGTCTGGAAATGCTCGATTCCTTCCTCACGCGCCAGTCTGCGGCCCACCGACGGAAGCAATTGCATGAGGCCAAAGGCGTCCTTATTGGAGATGGCAGAAGGATTGAATTCAGACTCCTGGCGGATCAGCGAGGCCACCAGGTAGGGATCAAGGTTGTTTTTGACCGATTCAGCCTGGATCGTGGTCCACCATTCTTCGGGAAAGAGAATCCGCCAATAGGCGAGCGGAATGGATGCGATGGGCGCCGAAGCGGCGCTCGGCAGCGCCCGCTTGAGCGCACGCACGGCTCGGAACGTCTCGCCGTACGAAGAATAGATCTGCGCTTCCGCCAGCGCGCTCCACGAGGACGAATCGGGATCGGCCTTGATCTCGCGCGCGATGTATTCATTCAAGCCTGCGTTGGCCAGCAACCGCGCCTTTGCCAAATGCGGGCTGTCCTCAGGAAACGTGTCGACGAGATGGGGTATGGCCAGGGGCTGGAAACGATCCAGATCAGCAGCCGACGCCGGCTGCGTTGCACCTAGCTCAGAGAGCCGCGCGCGCGACATCTGCGCATAAAAGAAGTGCTGGTAGACGCGAACAATCGTGCGGTAGTTGGCCGCGGCCCGCGCGGGATCACGGTCCTGCGTCTCATAGAGGCGCCCGCGCCAATAGAGTGCCGACACGGTTTCCGCCGCGGTGGGATAAAGCCGTATCTGTTCGTCGAAGATGCGCGCGGCGTCGCTGTATTGTCCGAGCCGATAGCTCAGCCAGCCCGAGCGCCAGTGCGAGGCAGCCGCGTTCTTGTCTTCAGGAAAGCGCGTGGCCAGCTCGCCGTAATACTGGATGGCTTTGGCGTAGTCGTGCTGCAGCAGATACATGTTGCCGCTGGAAAACAGCGCATCCGCGAGCCACAGGCTATGAGGAAAGCGCGTCTCCATCTCGGAGACGATGCGCTGCTGATCGGCTGAATCATTGCGATCGCGGGCCAGCTCCATCAACAGGTCCAGGCGCCGCGCGCCGTTTTCGTCATTGGTGTCAGGCAGCCCCTGCACCTGGGCCGGAGTCAGCCGTTTCAGCTTCAACTGGCAGGCAGCCTCTGACACCTGAAAGCTTTCACGGGTCTGATTGTCGAGGACCGGCTCTTGCGCCAGAGCGCGAAACTGGTCGGCAGCTTCGGCGTAGCGTCCCGCGTTGTAATAGGCATCGCCCAGGCTGCGCAGCTCAGTGATGGTGAGCGTCGACTCAACGCCCATCTGCGTCAGTCGGGCGCGCGCCGTTTGCGCTTCCTGGCTCAAGGGGTGTGCGAGCAGGAGGCGTTTGAAGGTGCTTTCTGCCGTCTGCTGCTGGCCGAGCGCGAACTCCACCTGGCCCTCGGCGAGCTGGTAGCCGGGCCGGCTCACCGCATCGGTCTCCTCGGCCGCCGCCAGAACCTTTCGCGCACCCTCGGTATTGTTCATGGCCAGCAGGACATTGGCCTCCAGCTCTGGAGCCTCATCATCGAAGATGCTTTCAGGGTAACGATCGGTAAAGCCGCGCAGGATTGCCTCGGCGGCGGGATCAGTGCCGGCCTCGTGATACGCCTCTGCGGCCAGAAAATCCGCGTAATCGCCCAGCTCTCCATCGTCGCGCCGGGCCTGAGACAATCCGGATTCCGCCTCGACGTACCGCTTGTCGAGCAGGTAAGCGTGCCCCAGGGCGAGGTACGCCGCGGCGGCAGCATCGCCAGTGTGGCTGCGCGCATAAGCGGTCACCGCGGCGTAGCCCTCGGGCGTGCGCATGGTCGCCAACTGCTGCGCCATGGGCTGTAGCTCCTTTGAGGCGACAAAGGCTCGCCTGATCCTTGCCGTATGCGCGATTCTCGACGCACGGCTCGAATGGTGAACCGGCTTGTGTTTCGCAGATGGTTTGCGGGTTGGCTCTGACTTTTTGGTCGGCGTTGCCTTGGAGCCGCTGGAACTCAGCGGGCTTGCAGCCGGGGCAACTTGAGGCTGCGCGGCAATTGTCCACCGAACCAAGAGCAACACGAGCAGAATCGTTACGGCCCGGAGCGCCGAACGAAAGAAAGTAATCAGGGAAGTTGACCCAAGCATAATTCCACTTTATTCCGAATTAGACGCAAACGGTGTGATCAATGAACCAGCCGTGTAACCGGATTGGCTGGCGGACGCGGTTTGGCCCTCAGAGCCTGCGTCAATTACACTCATCTTTTGTTGGCTGGTTCGAATCGCCCCGGCCAGCCAAGCTCGTTCTTCGAAACGATTGATCTACGACTTTCGCAGCATTTTTGCGACCAACTCCCATGTCGACCATCCAATCGATTGCAGGACAAAACGAGCAACATCCCGACGTGGCCCTGGTAGAGAGGGTTCGCGCCGGGGATATCGCGGCCTACGACACGCTGGTCCGCAAGTACGAGCGGCAGATCTTCAGGATTGCGCTGCACATTACGCAAAACCGTGAAGACGCCGAAGACGTGATGCAGGACGCATTCCTGAAGGCCTACGAGAAGCTCGATCAGTTCCAGGGAAACTCGAAGTTTTACACATGGTTAGTGCGAATCGCGGTCAACGAGAGCCTGATGCGGCTGCGCAAGCGGCGTACGGGCAAATTGGTCTCGATCGACGAGGATCTGAAGACCGAGGAGGGCAGCGTACCCCGCGACTTCGCCGACTGGGCTCCCAATCCGGAGCAGAATTACAATCAGTCCGAACTGGCCGAAATCCTGCGCAAGACCATCCAGGGCTTGCCGCATGGATTCCGCGTGGTTTTCGTGCTGCGCGATGTAGATAGGCTTTCGACGGAGGAAACCGCCGAAGCGCTGGGCTTGAGCGTCCCGGCCGTCAAGTCGCGCCTGCTGCGGGCACGTCTGCAACTGCGCGAACGGCTCAGCCGCTACTTCCGAAGGAAATCCGCGCCGCCGACGGCGCAGGAAAAACGGAGCTGAACAAGTGACCTGCACTGAGTTCCTCGCAATTCTCGACGACGTGATCGACGAATCCATTGCGGCGGAGACGCGCACCGAGATCGAGACTCACCTCAAGAAGTGCGGACACTGCGAGGTCGTGCTGAACACCACGCGAAAAACCATCGAGATTTTCCGTTGCCACGAGATTTACGAACTGCCCACGGAAGTGAGCGAGCGGCTGCACACGAAGATCATGGATCGCTGCAAGAAAGTCCGCTAACAACCCTCGTCTATTAGTTTTCGGCTATGAGCCTTCAGCCTTCGACCCTCAGGTTTCAGCTATCAACTTTCAGCCCTGAGTCCCCAGCCGTAGCATCGGATCTGGTACTCGTTGGCTCCCGCCCGCCTGCACCTGCGGCCCTCTGAGCCATGTGCTATTAAGTATTTTATTTATCAGTTGCTTGCCAGGATTCACTTAAAGTAGATAATTGACTCTTCGAGGTGTCTGCGGGCAGAATCGCGCAGGCGATGCAGTACAGCCCGGCGGCTGCCTCGGCCACAACTTTCGGTATAAGATCGCGTCTGACCCAACAGGTAGTTCGCGCGTTCAAGAGGCGGCGCCCGTCATTCCCCATCCCGGAGTCAAAGCAATGGAGTTCCTGCGCGGGTCGATTCACAACTCGATCGCCATCGCCCTCTGCTATAGCCTTTGCTTCCCTGCTCCAATCGCCTTGGCTCAAGAAGCGGCAGCGGCCGATCAACCAAGCGCGCAGGCACATTCGCGGGCGCAGGCCCAGCGCGAGCATCGGCAAACCGATATTTCGGACCATCTCGAGGGGGACGAGCGCATCTTGCAGGCTCTGGACCGGTTCACGTTCGGGCCGAAGCCTGGGGAGCTGGAAGCCGTGCGGCAGATGGGCCTGGACAAGTGGTTCGATCAGCAGCTGCACCCCGACAGCATCGACGAAACTGACTTGAACGCAAGGCTGGCACAATTCCCCGTCATGCAGTGGAGCACGCAGGATCTGCTCTACCGGCTGCCGAGCAACGCCATGATCCGCATGGCCATCAATGGCAGAGCACCGATTCCTGAACAAGGCACGCTGCATGCAGTGTATGAGAACCAGATTTACCGCACGCAGGCAAGGGAAGCCGCGCAGGAAGAGAAGAAGGACAATGCTGCGCCAACCCCAGGTGCGGCTGCGGCAAATGCGCAGAGCCCGGCGATGGCCGCGAGCGCGGGCGCCGCGAACGACATGGACGCCAATGCAGCAAAGACTGAGGCTGCAGCAGGCACAGCGACCATGGCGGAGACGCAGCAGGACATGAACAACATGGCTCCCGCTGCATCTGATCAGGCTCCCGAGGTGAGCGAACAGCAGATTCAGGAGATCCTCAAGCTGGAGCCGGAACAGCGCGTGCTGAAGCTGCAGGAGATGCAGCCGGCAGAGTTCGAGAGCTTCATGAAAGCACTCAGGCCCCCACAGCGGCAGGCCCTGACGGCCGGGATGAACCCGGGCCTTCGGGAGTCGGTTGAGGATCTGGAACACCCCGAGCAGACGGTCGCGCAGGAGCTTTTTGCCGTGCGGCTGGCGCACGACATCTACTCCAACGCGCAGTTGCAGGAAGTGATGACCGACTTCTGGCTCAACCACTTCAACATCTACCTGCGCAAGAACGAACAGATGCCGTACTACCTTGCCAGTTACGAGCGCGACGTGATTCGGCCGCACGCGCTGGGCAAATTTGAGGATCTGCTGGAAGCAGTGGCGCACAGCCCGGCAATGATGATTTACCTCGATAACGCGGAGAGTGTCGGACCGGATTCGCTGGCATCACAGCGGGCCAAGATGGGGATGGCGCGCCGGCCCAACGCCAAGCGGCAGGATCCTCCGGGTATCAACGAAAACTATGCGCGTGAGCTGATGGAACTGCATACGGTCGGCGTCAATGGCGGATACACGCAGGCTGATGTGATCCAGGTGGCGCGCGTGCTGACCGGTTGGACCGTCGACCGGCCGCAGTTTGGCGGCGGGTTCCAGTTCAATGCCAACAGGCATGAGCCGGGGACGAAAAAGGTGATGGGCACAAAGATCAAAGAGAACGGCGAGACGGAAGGCCGCGAGTTGCTGCACTTTCTGGCCACGCGGCCGGCCACAGCGCAGTTCATCTCGCGCAAGCTGGCGATCCGCTTTGTGAGCGACGATCCTTCGCAGGCGCTGGTGGATCGCATGGCCAACACCTACATGTCGACCGGCGGCGATATTCCCAGCGTGCTGAAGACGCTCTTCCACTCGCCCGAGTTCTGGGCGGCGAGCGACTACCGTGCCAAGGTAAAGACGCCGCTGGAGTTTGTGGTGTCGGCCTCGCGAGCCAGCGATGCGCAAATTGAGAACTATATGCCGCTGGTGAACGCGCTGCGCCAGTTGGGCATGCCGATCTACGGATGCACTCCGCCCGTCGGGTACAAGTGGGATGCAGCTGACTGGGTGAGCACCGGCGCATTGGTGGATCGCATGAACTTCGCTCTGTCGCTGGCCGCCAACCGGCTGCCTGGGATCACGGTGGATTGGGCACCGGATCTGGACATGAGCGCGCTCGACAGCGATGAGCCGGCCAAGCAGGTGATTCCAACTCCAGAATCGGAGGAAACTCGGCTGGAGCCGATGCTGCTGCCCGGCGGGGTGAGCGCAACCACGCGCGAGGCGGCGCTGGAGGAATTTCAGAAACAGAACGCGCAGAATTCGGCGGAGATGACGCCGGTTTCAGAAAGACCCGCCCAAATGAGAAGAGCGAATCGTGCGCCCGCAACGAACGTTTACCAACGCGAAGATCAATTGCTGGCGGGATTGCTGATAGGCTCGCCGGAGTTCCAGAGAAGATAGCGGAGCTAGCGGAGTTGAAGCTGAAAGCTGATAGCTGATAGCTAACGCCTGATAGCTGGTACTTAGAGGAGTGATCATGCAGATGAACCGGCGATTTTTCCTGCACAAGGGTGCGTTGGCCGTAGCGGGTACCACGGCCATGCCGAATTTTCTCGTTCGCAGCGTGCTGGCGCAGGGCGTAGGCGCACCGGGCCAGCGGCTGGTGGTGATCTTCCAGCGCGGCGCGGCCGATGGGCTTAACGTGGTGGTTCCCTATCAGGAAAAGAATTACTACAAAATGCGGCCGAGCATTGCCATTCCACAGAACCAGGTCGTCGATCTGGACGGATTTTTCGGTCTGCATCCCTCGCTGGCCTCATTCAAGCCGCTCTACGACCAGGGCAAGCCGCTCTACGACCAGGGCCAGTTGGCGATTGTGCATGCCTGCGGCTCGCCCGACATGAGCCGTTCGCACTTTGACGCGCAGGATTATATGGAATCGGGCACGCCGGGCGTGAAGGCCACCGAGGATGGCTGGCTGAATCGCGCGCTGCAGGCGGAAGACACGTGCAACTGCGCGAAGCATCGCGACGAGCATACGGCGTTTCGCGCGCTGGCGCTCGGCGCCGACGTTCCGCTTACGCTTGCCGGAAAGATCCCGGCCATCGCCATCAGCAACGTGAACAACTTTACCGTGGCCGGGCGCGGCCCTACGCCTTCGCCGGCGGCATCCGCATTCGAGGCGATGTATGCTGATTCGGGCGACCGCATCTTTCATGCCGCGGGCGACGAGACCTTCGAAGCGGTAAAGATGCTGCGCGAGGCGAATCCTGCTCAGTACGTGCCCGCGTCCGGAGTGAATTATCCGGCTACGGAGTTCGGTAACAGCATGCGTCAGATTGCGCAACTGCTGAAGGCCAACCTTGGCGTGGAAGCTGCGTTTACCGACGTGAACGGCTGGGACACGCATCAAAACCAGGGCGGCGTGAACGGCCAGCTTGCCAACCGGTTGAGCGACTTCTCTGCAAGCATTGCGGCCTTCTGGCGCGACATGGGCGACCAGGGCGCGAACGTGACGCTGGTGACCATGTCGGAGTTCGGGCGCACGGCGCGAGAAAACGGCACGGCCGGCACCGATCACGGGCATGCCAACGCGATGTTTGTGCTGGGCGGGCAGGTGAAGGGCGGCAAGGTGTACGGGAAGTGGCCGGGCCTCGAAGATGCGCAGCTCAACCAGGGGCGCGACCTGGCGCTGACCACCGACTACCGGCAAGTGCTCGGCGAAGTGGTAACACATACACTGGGCGCTGAAAATCTCGAGCTGGTGTTTCCCGGCGCGCGACTCAGTCGGGCGGGCTTCCTCAAGCTGGTGTAGAAAGACAGGGAGCGAGGGAGCGAGATGACACCGCTCGAGCGGAGCTCGGGATGCGGCACGCGGTGTGGGCGCTAGAGGCTTATAATTGACCCGGATTCATACCGGGTTTAGAGGCGCTCATGAGATTGCGCTGCCGTTTTTTCTTCGCCTTCTTTGCTATTTTTCTTTTCGCCTGCAGCATTGCGAGCGGGCAGGCACCCAAAGCAAAACTTGCTTTCGACGTGGCGACCGTAAAGCCGTCGCCGCCGCTCGATCCGCAGAAGATTGCCTCCGATATTGCGGCCGGAAAGATGCCGCGCATGGGCGCGCACGTGACCGCTTCGCGCGCCGAATACATCCAGATGCCGCTCAAGAGCCTGATCGCCGTGGCATACGGCGTGAAACCGTATCAAATTACCGGGCCGGACTGGCTGGCATCGGAACGGTTCGATATTGAGGCCACGCTTCCTGAAGGCGCGACGAAAGACGATGCACCGGCGATGCTGCAGGCGCTGCTCGCCGATCGATTCAAGCTGAACGCGCATCGCGACACCGAAGAGCACAAGGTGCTAGCGCTGGTGGCGGGCAAGGGAGGGCCGAAGCTGAAGGAGACATCGGAGCAGCCCAAGCCGCTCGACGAGAATGCGCCGCTGAAGCCCAATCAGATGATGATCAACGGACCGGAAGGGCCGGTCAGGATGACGAGGAATCCCGATGGATCAGCGACGCTCGACATGGGCACCAGGGGAACGATGACGCAACGGTTCGACGCTGAGACCCGGTCCATCCGCATCGATTCCAGCATGGTGACGATGGCCGGATTTGCCGATACGCTCTCCTCGATTCTGGCGCCGATGGGCGGCGAGCAAGTGGTGGATATGACCGGACTCAAGGGCAATTATGCGGTCTCGATCGAGCTCTCGCTTGCCGACCTGATGTCGATAGCGCGCTCTGCGGGCTTCGCGCCGCCGCCTACGCAAGGAGGTGGCGCCGCAGCAAATGCCGGGCCCGCAGCGGCGGCATCTGACCCGAGCGGAGGCGCAAGCGTCTTCCAGTCAGTGGAGCAAATGGGGCTGAAGCTCGAGGAGCGAAAGGCGCCGGTGGAACAGCTCGTAATCGACCACGTGGAGAAGGCGCCGACGGAAAACTGATCTCCGTCAGTGCTTGCTATACATCTCCATCACGTCCTTGCGCAATTCGACGCGGCCCAGCTCACGCGTATAGAACATGTGGCCGCCAGGAAACTCAAGCACGGAGACGCGTGTGGGATCGCCCATCAACGGCATTTGCTGCACGGTAAGAATCGATCCCATGAACGGGCAGGAAAGATCGTTCCAGCCGTGCACGATCAGCACCCGCAGTTTGGGGTCGGCAGCCACGGCTTGGCGCAGCTGTGCTACCGAGCCGGAGCGCAGGGCGTTGTCGTGAGTCCACGCCTCATCTACCTCGTAGGAGAGAGCGTTGTAACGCGCATCCACCTTCCAGCCGACGGTGTGCGTGATGAAGTCCACCATGGCCGTGGTTACCGGCGCAATCATGCTGGCCAGGATGGGGTCATTCGCTTCTTGCTCCGGTGCATACGGAAACGGATCGAAGGAGGTTACGTTTGAGTCGTAGACCGAACCCAGCTTGCCCTGCTCGCGATACACCTCTCTCAGATACGCGCGCGTGTCGAGGCGTCCGCCCGAATATTTCACAAACTCCGGATCGAGCCCAGTCATTTGCGTCACTTTTGCAATCATGCGATCGGTCGCGGCCTGGTCTGCGCGGCCTTTGATGAGAGTGGTCGCGTATTCACCTTCGGTGTAGGCAATCACATCGGCCATTGCCTCCAGGGTGAGCTTTTTTTGTCGCTCCAGGTTGGCGGCAGTGATCGAGGGCAGCGTGATCATCCACGGAATTGGCGAGAGATTGCCATTCTGTTCGATGGTCGGATTCAGGTAGGGCGACACCAGCACCACGCCGTTCAACCCCACGCCCAATTGCGACTGCAAATAGTAGGTAATGCGCGGCCCGCGAAAGCCGCCGTAGCTCTCGCCGACAAGGTATTTCCGCGATTCCATCCTGTCGTTCTTCACCAGCCAGTCGTACATGATGCGTGACAGATACTCGATGTCGGGCTCGGTCGAGTAAAACTCCTTTTTCGTCTCGTCCTCGGAAACTTTGGACCGGCTGAATCCTGTGCCAATGGGATCGATAAAGACGAGGTCGGTGAAGTCGAGCCATGTGCCCTGGTTGTCCACAAGCTCTGGAAGATCGGAGGGACTGTCGCCCTCGTTACCCGCACCCTGCAAATGCTTGGGCCCAATCGCACCGAAGTTCAGAAACACGCTCGACGCACCGGGCCCGCCATTCAGCAGGAAAGTGACAGCACGGTCTTTGCCCGGCACGGTGTACGAAGTGACCACGACTTCACCGCTCACTGCGCCGTTTTTATCGCGCACGGGCAGGGCACTCACGGTCACCGTATAGTGAAGCGTCTTGCCGTCCAGCTCCA
Source organism: Candidatus Sulfuritelmatomonas gaucii (assembly GCA_900290245.1). Classification (GTDB taxonomy): domain Bacteria; phylum Acidobacteriota; class Terriglobia; order Terriglobales; family Acidobacteriaceae; genus Telmatobacter; species Telmatobacter gaucii. Next base: position 35,447 of record OKRB01000094.1, read on the forward strand.
TCGACTGGTCCACATGAGCTTCGGGCGGCAGCGGTGGAAGCTGGTCCTTGGCCGCTTCGGGCTTAGCGGGGGGCTGACTGCCTGTCTCGGATTTGTCTGGAGCGGCAGCGGGTTTGTCGGATTGTGCACGGGTTTGCGCGGCAGGAATCGAAAGGCAACAAAGGGCGCAAACCAGAATCAGCATCCGCTCGCGGATGGTAAACAACGAGTGAATCCCCATGAAGATACGATACAAGGCGATGTCGGCGCGTCAAACTGTTTTGTCGGCTGGCTCGCCCAGCCGCGGACCGGCTGGCTGGCAAGCGGAAGGCCGCATGATTTAACCTCAGGATCAGCATGAAATCGAAGCGTGTGATTCTTTTCTCTGCCCTTGCTGTGGTCGGCCTCGCCGTGGCGGCGCTGGCCGTGTTCGCCCATCAATCATCGCAGCACTCATCGCAGCAGTCGAGCCAGGATATTCCTGAAGCGCCCCAGGCAACCGCCGAAGCCACTACAGTTCCCAATGGTCCGTCCGTGGTGATGGATACCTCGATGGGCCGCATTACCTGCCAGTTCTTTCAAAAGCAGGCGCCGCATGCGGTGGCCAACTTTATCGACCTGGCCGAGGACACAAAGGACTGGACGGACCCGGCAACCAAGAAGATTCAGCACCACAAGCGGTACTACGATAACACCACGTTTCACCGCGTCATTCCCGAGTTCATGATTCAGGGCGGCGATCCCACGGGCACGGGGATGGGCGACCCGGGGTACAGCTTCAATGATGAGTTCGATCCCAACCTGAATTTCGATCGGCCGGGGCGGCTGGCAATGGCCAACAGCGGGCCGAACACGAACGGCAGCCAGTTCTTTATCACCGAGCAGGCTTACGATTCGCTCAACCAGCACTACACCATCTTTGGCCAGTGCGACGACGCCAGCGTTGCGGTAGTTAAGGCCATCGCGCGGGTGCAGCGCGACTCCAATGACAAGCCGCTGACCCCGGTGGTGCTGGAGAAAGTGACGATCGTTCACGAAGGCGAATCGATGCCGCCGGCTCCGAAAAGCAACGATTAGTTTTCAGCTATCAGCCGTCAGCCTCATGTAACGATTGGCAATCACGAAAAAACCTAAAGCTGACAGCTGCAAGCTGACGGCTTCTTAAGGAGCATTTCATGGCACGAGCAGCAGGAACCTACGCCATCTTCACAACGTCGGAAGGCAAGATTACCGTGCGCCTCTTCGAGAGCGAAGCGCCCATCACCGTCAAGAACTTCATCGAGCTGGCTGAAGGCGCAAAGGAGTGGTCGCACCCGGCCACACGCGCGAAGTCGAAGGATAAGTTGTATAACGGAACGATCTTTCATCGCGTGATCCCGGATTTCATGATCCAGGGCGGCGATCCGGCGGGCAATGGCATGGGCGGGCCCGGCTATCGCTTCGAGGACGAGACCAAAGGCTCGCCGCATCGCTTTGACAAGCCTGGCAAGCTGGCCATGGCCAACTCGGGCCCGAACACGAACGGCAGCCAGTTCTTTATCACCGTTGCGTCGACTGACTGGCTTACCGGCAAACACACCATCTTTGGCGAAGTGGTCGAGGGGCAGGACATCGTCGTCGCCATCTCCAAGGTCCCGCGGAATGCTCAGGATAAGCCGCACAAGCCGGTGGTGCTGGAATCAGTGGTGATCGAGCGCGTGGCGTAGAAGACGGGGCAGCCCACGATGGAGAGGCCCACGGAACCAGAACAGAAGGCGGGACTCAGCGACTTTCTCGCTGCGGAGCGCACCTTTCTTGCGTGGATTCGCACGGGGCTGGCCCTGATGGGCTTTGGCTTTGTTGTCGCGCGCTTTGGGTTGTTCCTCCAACAGATTCAGGCGTTTCGCGCAACGGCCCCGCAAAGAGGCTACGGGCTGTCGCTGTGGTTTGGCACGGCGCTGATTTTGGCGGGCGTTCTCTTGAACATTCTCGCCGGCTCTCGTCACCTGAAACTGGTGAGGCAGCTGGACGGCGGAGAGATTCCGCGCAGCCACCCGGTTGCGCAGGCAGTGGCGCTTGCTTTCTTTCTGGCTGCAGTTGGGCTGGCGATGTCGATATATTTTGTTTCGATCCGTGAGTGAGATTTTCGGCTGATACCTTGTGAAGAGAATAGAGGTGCACATGGCGGGGAGTTTTCACGGAATTATCGATGTGGCGAGCCAGCACTCTTTGGATGATACGGTGGAGCGGCTGCGAGGAATTCTCGCTGCGAAGGGAGTGACGCTGTTTGCGCTGGTGGATCACAGCGGAGAGGCGGCCAAGGTGGGCATGAAGATGCGCCCGACGAAGTTGCTGATCTTCGGAAGCCCAAAGGCGGGCACACCTGTGATGCTGGCCGCGCCAAGCATCGCCATCGATCTGCCACTGAAGATTCTTGTATGGGAAGACGAAACGGGAAAGGCCTGGGTCTCGTACAACGCTCCCGCTTATTTGCAGGACCGGCACAATGTGCCCGGTGACCTTATGCCGAATCTCGGCGTGGTGGAAGCGCTGGCCGCGAAGGCCGCTGGTGAGTAGGAGCCATGGGATCTAGGGAGACGCGGCGAGATTTTCTGAAGAGCACCCTGCTGGCGACGGCGCCGTTGATGGTGGGCCCTGCAGCGCACGCAACGGCGTCTGCTGCTGAACTGCAGTCTAAAACACCTGCCGGAAGCGACCGCGAGAAGTGGCTCGCGATCGTGGAGCGCGTTTCGCAGCCGGTGCTCGAAGCCATCAGCCAGCAAAAGCTGCGCGCAACGATGCCTGTTGAAGCAGCCGCGGGACTGGTGGAAGCGCGGAGCAAGTCAACGCATCTTGAAGCCGTCGGACGCCTTCTGTCGGGACTGGCGCCATGGCTTGATGCCGAGCCAAGCGGCGACGCTGCCGAAGAGGCACTGCGCAAACGCTACCGTGAGTGGGCGCGGCTGGCCATTCGTTACGGCACCGATGCGCATTCGCCCGATGCGCTCAACTTCGGAACCAATCATCAGTCATTAGTGGATGCCGCTCTTCTGGCGCTGGCTGTTTTGCGCGCGCCCAATCAACTTTGGGGCAAGCTGGACAAACCAACGCAGGAGAACCTGGTGCGGTCGCTCACCGCGACGCGAAAGCTCCAACCGGGCCTCAACAACTGGGTGCTCTTCAGCGCCACAATCGAGGCTTTCTTCTGCAAATTTGGCCAGCAATGGGACGCCACGCCTATCGACTTTGCGCTACGCAAGCTCCAGGAGTGGTACAAAGGCGACGGCATGTATGGTGACGGGCCATGGTTCCACTGGGACTACTACAACAGCTTCGTCATTCAGCCCATGATGCTGAATATTCTGGATGCAGTGCGCCCGGTGACCGACCGCTGGGAGACACTGCGCAAGCCCGTCGAGGCGCGTGCGCAGCGCTACGCCGCGATCGAGGAACGGCTCATCAGCCCTGAAGGAACGTTTCCTCCCATCGGGCGGTCGCTCGCATATCGTTTCGGCGCATTGCACCACCTTGCCGAGATGGCATTGCGGCGCGACCTGCCCGAGGGGGTGCATCCCGCGCAAGTGCGATGTGCCATGACGGCGGTGATGACGCGAATGATTGCAGCCGAGGGAACCTTCGACAGCAAAGGTTGGCTGACCATCGGCTTTGCCGGCCACCAGCCGGCGATCGGCGACGGCTATATCTCTACGGGGAGTTGCTATCTCTGCGCTGCGGCGTGGCTGCCGCTGGGATTGCCCGTGACGGACGAGTTTTGGAGCGCACCGGCCGAGCCCTGGACTGCGCAGAAGGCATGGGGCGGAGTCAATATCAAGGCTGATCACGCGATTCGAGATTCGGTGTAGTCCCCAATTCCGCTGCGCACAGTTGCAGAATGGCCGCACCAAATTTTTCTACCTTGGCAGGGCCGATGCCATCGATCGCGAGCAACTGGTCAGGATGCGCGGGCCGCGTAAGGGCGATCGCGTTCAGCGTTCGATCGTGCAAGACAACGTAGGCGGGGACACCGAGACGCTTCGCTTCGACGATTCGCCACTCGCGCAAACGCACCGCCAGGTGCTCCGATTCAGGAGTTGCAACAGCGAGAGGCGCATCCGATGGCGCATTCGCCGCCGCCCGATTGGCAGGCGGGCCAGGACGCTTGCTGCGAGTCGGCGTTGCGGGCAGCGACCTGAACTCTTCAACGATGCCGTCACCCATGAGGAGCGCAAATGAAGCGCCTGGGCGCCTGTCATGCCCTGCGCGCGTCAAACGTACCTTGCGAAAGCGAATGATCTCGCCGTTCTTTTCGAACTCATCCTCTTCAATCTCGATGAGGCCCGCCTGAACCATTGCAGCAAGCAGACCATCGAATTCCTTGCGGCTCAATCTGCTGACGAGGTCGAGGCCCTTTTGCAGCGTGCCGGCTGCTTTATGGTCGACGCCGCATAGTTCGTCCACAATCTGATCCGCGATGCGGAGCTCTGCCGCAGTGACGCGCCGGAACTGGCGCAGGATTGCTCCCGCAGGGTCGCACACGTCGCATTTCCCGCAGGGCCGGCCGGCATCTTCAGAATCACCAAAGTGCCGCACCAGCGCAGACATACGGCACTGGCACGACTCAGTGAAGCGAACGACCTTGTCCAGTTGCTCGGCGCGAACCTGCATCTGGATGGAGTAAGTGTTCTTCCAGCCGGATCGGCCGAGGGTGACGGAGCCGCCGAAGTCCACATGCGCGCCCTGATGGATCTGCAACTTCTCGAGCGCTTTGTCGAATGCCTCCTCATCAAGCTCCGCCTTTGCGCGCAAATCTTCCACGGGCTGCGGATGCGCGCTCAGCATTGCGAAGACCCGGGTGAGGTGTTCGACCGGAGGATAGTCGCGGTTGAGGAAAAAATCCTGCGTGCGCTGATCGGCATAGGAGTGCATCAGAAAAGTCCGGCTTGGCGCGCCGTCGCGCCCTGCACGGCCGATTTCCTGGTAGTAGTTTTCGAGAGCTCCAGGCAAGCCGGCGTGAACCACCGTCCGAATGTTTGGCTTGTCGATGCCCATGCCGAATGCGATGGTGGCGACCACGACTTCGAGCTCTCCTGCCTGGAAGGCGGTCTGCACACGTTCGCGCGTTACAGGGTCAAGACCGGCATGGTACGCCGCGGCGGGCATCGCGCGTGAAAGATCCCCTGCCAGCGACTCTGACTGCTTGCGGGAGACCGCGTAAACAATGGCGGGGCGGCGCGCGGGGTCAGACAGGAGCTTGAATATGGCCGGTGCGCGCTCCGGCACCGGGACCTCGACAACTTCGATGGCGAGATTCTCGCGCCGGAATCCGTGAATGAACGCGAGCGGATTTGTCATCCCCAATTGCGCGACAATATCTTTCTGCACAGCGGACGTGGCAGTGGCAGTGAGCGCGAAAATGGGTGCTGGATCCGGCGCGTCGCGCAACGCGGGCAGATACTGGCCCAGCGTGCGGTAATCGGGGCGGAAGTCGTGGCCCCACTGCGAAATGCAATGTGCTTCGTCAATGGCGATGAGCGCAAGCTTTCGTTTGGCCAGCATCTCAGGGAAGCCGTTCACACGCAACCGTTCGGGAGCGATGAAGAGGAATTGGAGCGATCCGTTGAGGTAATCTGCGCACGCTTTTCTCGCGTCTGCGCGATCCAGGCCTGAATGAATGCGCGCAACCCGCAGGCCCAGCGCGGAAAGCTTGGCTGCCTGATCTTCCATGAGAGAGATGAGCGGAGAAACGACCAGCGCAGTTCCGCCGCGCGCGATGGCCGGCAACTGATAGCAAAGCGACTTCCCTGCCCCCGTGGGCATCACAAGCAGCAGATCGCGGCCAGCGATGGCAGCGCGGCATACGGGCTCTTGCCCGGGACGAAACGTTGTGAAGCCGAAGATGGCCTGGAGCAGTTCCGCCGGCGTATTCGAAGAAAGATCCACGGTCGATAGGAGGGCGTATATCTGCATCAACTGTACAAGAAAGGGATCAGCAAAGGAAGATAGAGTGAGATGCAACCAGACGGGCCCGAGCGCGAAACAAAGAGTCTTGCAGCGCCAGGCATTTCACACGCGTGGCGCGCTCTGCGGCATCGCAATTTCAGACTGTTTTTCGGCGGGCAAACCATCTCGCTCATCGGAACGTGGATGACGCGGATCGCCACGGCGTGGCTGGTGTACCGGCTTACCAAGTCGGCCCTGCTGCTGGGCACGGTGAGTTTCTCCGGGCAGATCCCCACATTTCTCATCGCGCCCTTCGCCGGTGTCTGGGTTGACCGTCTCAATCGCCGAAAGGTGCTGGTGTGGACGCAGACGCTGGCCATGGTGCAGTCGTTCGCGCTGGCGGCGCTGACTCTCTCCGGCCACATCACAGTCGGCTGGATTTTTGGGCTCGCCGTGATGCAGGGCGTGATCAACGCGTTCGACATGCCCGGCCGCCAGGCATTCATGGTGCAGATGGTGGGCGACCGCGCCGACCTGGGCAACGCCATCGCCATCAATTCGTCGATGGTAAACATGGCACGCCTGATCGGACCATCACTGGCCGGCCTGGTGATCGCAGCGACGAACGAGGGATGGTGCTTCTTCATCGATGGTGTCAGCTACATTGCGGTCATCGCGTCGCTGCTGATGATGCGGCTGGATATTCCCGCGGTACAGCGCGTAGCCACCTCGACCTTCCATGAATTGAAGGAGGGCTGGAGCTATGTTTCGAGCTTTCTGCCCATCAAGACAATCCTGATGCTGTTTGCTCTGGTCAGTCTGATGGGGATGCCTTTTGTTGTGCTCATGCCCATCTTTGCGGCTAAGGTGCTGCATGGCGGCCCGCATACCCTGGGATTCCTGATGGGCGCAATGGGCGTGGGCGCGCTGATCTCCGCGCTATCGCTTGCCGCGCGCAAGACGGTGCGCGGGCTGATCCGCATGATTCCGCTGGCAGCGGGGGTCTTCGGACTGGGGCTGATCGGGTTCGGGCTGTCGGGTGTTTTCTGGCTTTCGATGCTGATGGTGCTGATTGCGGGCATGGGCATGATGCAGGGAATGGCCGCGAGCAACACCATCATCCAGACGCTGGTGAGCGAAGACAAGCGCGGACGCGTAATGAGCTACTACACCATGGCGTTTGTGGGCATGGCCCCGTTTGGAAGCCTGCTCGCAGGGACCATGGCGAGCGGCATCCCGCCGGTGCCGATGTGGATTGTGGCGGGACCGGTGCTGACCGGCGCGCAGTGGACGGTGATGATCAACGGTGCCTTTGTGGTGCTGGGCGCGGCGTGGTTTTTTACGCGGCTGCCCGCGCTGCGGAAGGTGGTGCGGCCCATCTACCAGGAGATGGGGATTATTCCCGCGGCGCAAGAGATGGCGGCGGAACAGGTGCAGTCGTAGAGACAGCTTCTAGCTGCTCGCTCCTAGCTTCTAGCTCGTTGCTCGTAGCTGGTAGCTTGTAGCTCATGGCCAGCCGCTGCCGGCTAAAGGCTACCGGCTTCACTGCGTAACGCCGCAGAGATGGACCTGGATGCCGAGTTCGGCAAGCGTTGCAGCTTTGGTTGCGAGCGCGTTGTCTGCGACGTCAGAGCTGGGCGCATAGGCCACGTTGACGTGGTTGGCGCGATGCCGGGCCATCATCTGGTTCTGGCTCACGCCATGCAGCACTGTGTGAACAATCGGCCATTGCACCGTGGTTTCGCGCCAGCGGCGCTCGGTTTCGGCAGCAGGCAGGCTGACCACTGTGCCGCGGCCTAGGTCGGCGTGCAGCGCGCCACCCTCGACAAACACACGGCTCCATACGATCTCGCCGGGCTTGCCGATTCCCTTGAGCGATCCGCCGCCGAGCGGAAAATACATGGCCGGTTGCCGCTCACTCGTCGCGCCCGCATAGCCGCCCACAAAGTGGTTGGCCGGCGCCGCGCCGGAGATCTGCAGCAGCCAGACAAAGGCGTCGATCTTCTCAGGGCCGCCGGCACTGTTGCCCGATCCGTTGGCGCCCGCGCCTTTGTAGTGCTCGCCCCAGCGCACGTCATGCAGCGTGGTCGAGGGATCGAGGCCAAGCGCCTTCCAGCATTTGCTGGTGATCAGAGCGTCAACGCCTGCGCACTCGTCAACTTCATTAAAGTGCACCAGCGGGCCGCCAGCAAACAACCCTTCTTTGCTTCCCTCGGCAAACACCGGCGGCCGATCGCTGTTGTTCAACATGCCTTCGGCCAAATCGGAGGCGGGCACCATGTCTTTGAGCCCCTGCTGGTACTGAATACCGACGGCGTCGCAGCCGAACTCATGCGCGATGCGGACCGCGGCGATGTACATCCTGCACTGATCGAGGACCTGATCGAGCGTGAGCTCCGTCGCCGGATCCTTGCCGAAAGCAAACTTGACGCCCTTCGCAACCAGCCAGTCGTAGACGGCTCTGGCTTCAGCGTCGCTGACCGCGCGCATCTTGGCCACAAGCGCCGACTGGCTAAGCCGCTCTTTGAATACCCCCGCCGGATTCAGCAACTCGTCGTCGATGATGGCGTTGTACATGCCCATGCAGCCTTCATCGAAAATCCCCATGATGGCTTTACGGTATTTCAGATCGGAGGCAAGTTGCGCGCCGAGTTGAGCACTTGCCGCAGGCAGCTTGCTCTTGTCGAGCGGATGGACGTGCGAGAGATCGTGCGTGATCTTTCCTGTCTGCAGCCATTCGTCGAGAGCTTTTTGAAAATAGGCATCGGTAAAATCCTTGCTCCAGATCGATGAGAATGGCTTGCCGGCCTTGATCAGCGAGCCATTCAGATTCAGCAGGCCAACCAGGCCAGGCCATTGACCTGACCAGTTCGCCACCGTCAAGATCGGGCCGCGATGGCTGCGCAGGCCCGGAAGCACATGATGACTGTATTGCCAGGCCGCCGTGGCAAACACCAGCCGAGCCTCGGGATGAATCTTCATGAAGACGTCCATCCCCATGCGCTGCGAGGAGATGAAGCCGTGCTTTTCTTTTTCGCTATAAGCATGGGCGCGGATCAACTTGAAGCCCTTTTGCGCGAAGGCCGCGGTCAGCTTCTCTTCCATGTCACGCTGCGCGGGCCAACACACCTGGTTGGCACTCTGGCGCAGGTCGCCGCTGGTGATCAGAAGCACTTCATTCGCGGCGGGTTTTGGTATTTCGAAGTTCCCCATTGCCTTTTCGATCCCTTTTCGTAAACGATTTCGGTCTTTTCCGTAAACGATTTCGAAGCCCATACAAAATATACACCCGGGACGCAAGAGGCAGCTTCTCCTGGAGCGAAGGTTCCTGCCCGATAGAACGACTGGGCCCAATTACCATGGAAAAGGACCGCCATTGGGGGAGCACCCAGGCGGAAACGATGCCGCGGAATCAAGAACGACTGCATATCGTGTCGCGGGGAGGCGCACCGGCGGGGAAGCTCGCCAGTGACGGGCGCAACCGGCACGAGCGGCGCACAGTCTCCGGGCGCTGGCTGCTGACTGCGCTGGTTTTGGCGATTGGCGCTGCGGCGCTTTGCGGATGGTTCTCCTTGTGTCTGTTGTTCTGGCAGGGGAACTGGCAATTGCTCTACCATCCGTCCGCCAATGTCACGCGCACGCCTTCGAGCGTTGGCCTGCAGTTTGAATCCATCCAATTCGCAGTCACCGATACGGGTGTGCCGCGGTTGAGTGGATGGTGGATTGCCGCTCCGCCCGACGCTCCGTATCGCCGCTTCACCGTTCTTTATCTTCATGACCAGAAGGGAAATCTCAGCGATACCGTCGCCGCGCTGGCGCAGCTGCATGCTGTCGGTGTGAACGTGCTGGCCTTCGATTACCGCGGTTACGGGCAGAGCCAATTCACCAGGCCCAGCGAAGCGCACTGGCGCGAGGATGCCGACTGGGCGCTCGCCTACCTGGCCGGCACCCGCCATATAAATTCTGGGAAAATCGTGCTCGATGGCGCGGGCCTGGGAGCCGACCTGGCATTGGAAGTTGCCGCAGCTCACCCGGAACTGGCGGGGGTGATTTTGATCTCGCCCACTCATGAGCCGTTGAACGCGGTCTTCACGGATCCGCGTGCGCGCCTGGTTCCGGCGCATATGCTGGTGCGCGATCACTACGATCTAGATGCAGCGGCAGAGGCGGTGCGAATTCCAGTGCTGCGGTTCGAGCAGGAGAGTGCGGCGCGTCAGGCCGGTGCGGTGACGGAGATGGAAGCGTACGAAAAGGTGGAGGGGAGCAAGATGCTGGTCTGGCTCGGTCCTGCTGCGCAGGGCGATCAACAATTCGCGGATGCGTGTTCGCGGTGGCTCGACAATCTGCCAGCACATTGAATTGCGTTCTCTGTTCGCTCGGTCAGCGCACGATGTCCCGATGCAGCGCCTTCACTTGGTAGCCGGCCTTCTGGAGGCGTTCGCCGATCTCTTCAGCCATCATCACGCTTCGATGCTGGCCGCCGGTACAGCCGAACGCAACCGTCAGGTAGCTCTTCCCTTCCTCCACATAATGCGGAAGCAGGTAGAGCATCAGCTTTGTGACGCGATCGAGAAACTCCCCGGTCTGCGGAAATCCTCGGACATAGGCGGCAACTTTGGGATCAAGCCCGGTCTTTTTGCGGAATTCCGGCACAAAGTGCGGATTGGGAAGAAAACGCACATCGAAAACCATATCCGCGTCAAGAGGAACGCCGTTCTTGAAGCCGAAGCTCAAGCAGGAAACCAGAAGCCGCTTTGATTCCTTTTCGCGGCCGAAGCGGGCGAGAATGTCCGCGCGCAACTCGTGAACGTTGAAGTTTGAGGTGTCGATCAGCGTGTCGGCGACATTGCGGATCGGATCCAGCAGTTGCCGCTCTTCCACGATCGAGCGCCATACCGTTTCCGACTGGCCCAGCGGATGGGGGCGTCGCGTTTCGGAAAAGCGACGGACCAGCACAGAGTCCTGCGCATCGAGAAAAACCACGCGCGTGCGCAGCAGCTTTCTTATGCTCTTCAGCACTTCAGGCAAACGATCGAGGGTCGCGCCCTCGCGAACGTCCACGACAATGGCAGCCTGTTCCACCTCGCGCGATGCGCTGACCAGGGTAGAAAAATCGGGCAGCAGTTCCAGCGGCAAATTGTCAACACAGTGATAGCCCAGATCCTCAAAAGCTTTGAGTGCCGAAGCCTTGCCTGCCCCGGAGATCCCGGTCACAATCACCAGCTCCTTGGCAGGCTTTCCATTCGGCCCCTGCTTGCGGCGGGCCGCTGGCGGCTTGGCCGCATTCTGTGTGGGCTTTTTCGACGTCATTGGATTTATGCTACACCGGCGGCCACGGCGTTCACGCTCCCTTGGGGAGCGCCCAGTATCCAGCTTCCGCAAGATCGAGAGCGTCATCCGGATCCAACGCCGCCGAAAACAGCGGCCCTTGCCCCAGCGCGCAACCCATGTGAGCCAGCGCAGTGAGTTGCTCCTGCGTCTGAATTCCCTGGGCGACAATCTGCAAGCCGAGCGTGTTGCCAAGCCGAACCAGCGATTCCAGCACAACTGTCTGGCGGCCAGCGGAAACCGCTGCAGCAGTCAGGCGGGGAGCTAGTTTCACCATGGCCACGGGCAGCTGAACTAGGTAATTCAAAGGTGCGAGGCTGCTTCCAAAATCGTCAACGGCCACGCGCATTTGCCAATCCGCCAGCCGTTGCAGAACGGCCACTGCCGCATCGGGATCTTCGTTGAATGCGCTTTCAGGAGCCTCAAACAGCAGCCGCGATGGATCAGCGCCGCTGGTGGCGAGAATCCGCATTAAATGCGTAATCAGATCGGGATGATAAAGCTGCCGGCGCGTCAGGTTGATGGCCAGGGTGACGTCCTGCTGCGGCAGGCGATCGCTTAAGGCACGCTGCTCAGCACAAACTGCTTCGAGAGTTTCCCGCACAAGCAGAATCGACATGCCCGCGTCTTCAGCCATCGCATACAGGTCTTGCAAGCTCTCAATGGAGCCGTCGGCGCGGCGCAGGCGGAGGAATGCTTCAAACCCTTCCAGCTTGCCGTCAGCAAGGCGGTAAATGGGCTCATATTGGAATGCGAATTGTCGCTTTTCAACGGCAGAGCGTAGCTCGCGCTCCCGCTCCTTCTGGCTGGTGACAACCACTTCGAGGTGCTTGTCGAAGATCTCGTATCGGCCGCGGCCTGCCTGTTTGGCGCGGTACAACGCGAAGTCGGCGTCGCGCAGAAGAAGCTCCGGTGTGGAGTGTTCTGCGCCGGCCATGGCTGCACCGATGCTCGCGTCGGCGTGGACAGCCCGCCCATACACCTCGAAGGGCCGCTCCAGTTCACGCAGGATGCGGGCAGCTACGATCTCGAGATCGGACGCTGTGAGAATGTCCGCCACCAGGACGGCAAACTCGTCTCCACCCAGCCGCGCTGCCGAGTCCTCCGGCCGCAGCGTGGCGCGGAGCCGGCCGGCAACGCCGGTCAGCAGCACGTCTCCCGCTGCATGACCCAGTTCATCGTTCACTTCCTTGAAGTGGTCCAGGTCCAGATAAAGCACTCCGCAGCCGTAGTCGGGATTGCGCAGGCGGCGGCTCAGAGTCAGGTTCATGCGGTCGAGAAACAGCGCCCGGTTCGGCAATCCCGTCAGCACGTCATGCATGGCGTCATGCTGCAACTTTTTTTCCGTGTCGCGATGCTCACCGATGTCGCGGAACGTGAACACGTGGCCCACTTTGGCGCCGTTCACGAGCAGCGGCGCGATCTGCAGGCTCACGTCGACCAATTCGCCCACCTTGTTCGAGCGCACCGTCTCGATCGTTACGGACCCATGCTCCTCGACGGCTTTCAGTGAAGCGGCGTTCTCGTTGAATCGCGTCTCCGGCACGATGAGTTCCCGAAGGCTGCCCCCACCGGCCTCTTCGGCTGTGTAGCCAAACATCCGGGTAAAGGCGGGATTGGTATAGAGGACATGATTTTCATGCTCGATGGCCACGGCTTCGGGAAGGCTCGCAAGTACGTCTTCCATTAACTGCGATTTGGGGGCGGCGGGCTCGCGTCCGATCGGATGGGCCACAATCACGCCCTCGCGCCGCTCGGCATTCAGGACGCTGTATGTGCCCTCGATCGGCAACAACTTGCCATCGCTGGTTCGCAGAGAAGCGTGAAAGGGTTTGCCGCGTCGCGTGCGGGTCAAAGGCGTCTGCGGCTCCGCCGTGCCGGGGAGAAGTCCCCAAAACAGGTCCTCAACCGAGCGCTCAACCCACTTGCCCTCGGTCACTCCCAGCGCTTCGCGCGCCTCGGCATTGGCAAGAGTAATTTTTCCCGCGCGTTCCAGAAGGACCAGCACTGGAAGGGCGTCGAGAACCTCCTGCCTGGCATCAGGATTCGCGTTTTCGTGAAGATTCAATTTCATGGCCTCCCGGGAACCGCCGCAAAGCCTGCTCGCGCAGGAGCATGGATCGGCATGAACCCGGCCCTTGATGGAGCCCTGCCATATCTCAGATCGTATGCGGCGGGGTTGCCCTTCAACCATCCCCAAAACCGGTCAACGGGTGCAACCAAAGTCATTTCAATGGGTCAGGGGTCAGAGGTCAGGTGTCAATGATTCGGGGGTCGAGGGCTAAGCCATCAGCTCTCAGCTTCCAGCCTCGGGCGCTCCATTTGGCCGTCGCGCCGGCGATGCAGCACAAACGTGTCTCCCGATGCGGTGCGGAAGATCAGCAGATCGCGGTCACGAAACTCGGCATCTTTGACGGCTTCCTCAATGGTCATCGGCTTAATCGAAATAGCATCGCCGCTTTTAATGACGTGCGGCTCAACCACTGTGGCGCGCGACGGAAAGGAATGAACCGCAATGGATGCTCGCGCATGACCTGCCAACTTGGATGGTTTCTCTTCCTCGGGCTCGGCCAGGGGATCGACGCGCGTCTTGGGCCGCGCAACTGGTGGAGCAGTGAGCATTTTGTCGACTCTGGGAAGACGTTTGTTCACCAGGCGCCGGTCCCGGTAACGATGGGCCTGGTGCTCGGCGTGCGCCATTGCCTCGCGAAGCGCTGCAAGCGGCGTGCCGGCCTTTCCCGTGGCAGCGATTTTTTGCGTGCGGGCCTGCACGGTCAATTCAACGGTGTGGACGTGCCGTTGCGCGCTGAAGGTGATGCTGGCGCGGGCCGTCCGGCCGAGAACCCGGCCGATGCGCTCCATCCCTTCTTCAGCCTGCGTGCGAAGTGCTCTGGAGATTTGCCCTTTCCTTCCGGTCATTGCCACATCCATGGTTGCCCTCCGCGTTGAAACATCACCCGGCACCCGATGCGGGCGTTGGTGGAGCACAGTATATGCCGAAGCAGCTTCCAGCTTCCAGCCTCTGGCTGCCAGCTTGTTGATTTTTGACGTCTGGTGATGGGCATTGGCGGGAAGTTCTTTCACAACGGAATCTGCTTAGAGCCATATTCCGTGTCAGCACTCCCGTCAAAATGCAGAGCGACCGGGCTAGAAGCTAGGAGCTAGCAGCCGTTTTTCAGATCTCCCAGCGAAGCAGGACAGTGCCCACCGTAAACCCTGCGCCCACAGCAGCCAGCAGCACCAGGTCGCCTTTTTTCAGCTTGCCTTCTTCGATGGCCGTCTCCATGGCCAGGGGAATGGTTCCGGACGAAGTGTTGCCATATTTTTCGATATTGATAATGACGCGGTCAGGGTCCATTCCCAGGCGGTCAGCGGTAGCAGTGATGATGCGTTTGTTGGCCTGGTGAGGAATAAAGCATCCCAGGTCGGCGCCGGTTACGCCGTTGCGCTCCAGCAGCGCTGCCGTCAGTTCGGCCATTTTTCGCACAGCGAACTTGTACACCGCCGGCCCGTCCTGGTGGATAAAGTGCATCTTCTTGTCGACGGTCTCGTGCGTCGACGGATTCAAGCTTCCGCCGCCCGGCATGTACAGGCTCACGCCGCCAGAGCCGTCAATCTCGTTGATGCCGTCGATAAAGCCGATCTCGCCGTCCTCGGCCGGTTCCAGCAGCACTGCCCCGCTGCCATCGCCAAAAAGTACGCACGTGGCACGGTCAGTGTAGTCGGTCATGCGCGTGTTGGCGTCAGAGCCACATATAAGCACTTTGCTATACGCGCCGCTCTCCACCATCCTCACACCCGTCTGCAGCGCGTATACAAAGCCCGAGCAGCCGGCGGAGACGTCGAATCCCCAGCAGTTTGACGCGCCAATTTTGTTTTGCACAAGCGAGGCCGTATTGGGATACATCATGTCCGGCGTGACCGTGCCCACGAGAATGACTTCCAGATCTTTAGGCCCGATGCCGCGGGCGGCGAGGCATTTTTTGGCAGCCTCGGCGCACATATCACTCACACCCAGTCCCTTGGCCAGCACGTGCCGCGTCTTAATCCCGGTGCGCTCCGTGATCCACTGGTCGCTGGTCTCCACCATTTTTTCCAGGTCTTGATTCGTAATCACATCGGGAGGAACGTAGGTTCCGAGCGCGGAAATCTTGGCGCGCCGGCCCACCACGGGGCGAACGGTCAGGCTCAATGCATTTCTCCTTGCGGCACACGCTCCGGCGGGGGACCGGTTCGCCGCTGTCGGTTCAAAGACGATCCACGATGAATGCTGTCGGACCCAATGAATAGAAGCGCCAACGGCGCCAAAAAAGTACCGGGTTACCTACTGCGCCCGTACGAGCCCGTTACCGTTGCTTCCTTCCGGACCTGGCGGGGTTGGCGGGATTACGTCGCGTAGGACCCGGCACTTGTTGATTTTAGCACTCGCACCGATATTGGCATCGAAGCAAAGGCCCATCCAAATCTGGATGGGCTGTGAGTGTTTCATGCAGTGAAAGGGGAAGATCTTGTTTCGTCGCCGCAGAGACTCGCCAAGCTGCATCCGGGATGGAGATCAGCCAGTCGAAGCGTTAAACCAGGACTTCTTCAGCCTTCTCCTCCGGGATCAAGGCGAGGTCGAAGCGATCCAGGTTCATCACCTTGGTCCAGGCTCTTGCAAATTCCTGCACGAAGGGTTCCTGCGCATCGCTGCTTGCGTACACCTCGGCGAGAGCGCGGAGTTGCGAGTTCGATCCGAAGACGAGATCGACAACCGTGGCGGTCCACTTGAACTCGCCGCTCTTGCGATCGCGCCCTTCGAGCTCGCCTTCTGACTTTTCTGACTTCTGCCACTTCGTGCCCATGTCGAGCAGGTTCACGAAGAAGTCATTCGTCAGAGCGCCCGGCCGGTTGGTGAAGACACCCTGCTGCGACTGAGTGAAGTTTGCGCCCAGGACACGCATGCCGCCGACCAGGACCGTCATCTCGGGAGCGGAAAGCTTGAGCAGTTGCGCCTTGTCAAGCAGCAGTTCGGAGACGTACGGCTCGAGCCCCTTGCGGACGTAATTGCGGAAACCGTCGGCCAGGGGCTCCAGCACAGCGAACGAAGCCGCATCGGTCTGCGCCTGCGAAGCGTCGGTACGGCCGGGCGCGAAGGGAATCTTCACAGTGTGTCCCGCCTTCTTCGCGGCTGCCTCCACGGCGGCATCGCCTCCGAGGACGATCAGATCAGCGAGCGAAACTTTCTTGCCGCTCGATTGCGAGGCGTTGAAATCCTTCTGGATGGTTTCGAGCTTGGCCAGAACCTTTGCCAGTTTGGCCGGCTGGTTCACTTCCCAATCCTTCTGCGGCTCGAGGCGAATGCGCGCGCCGTTTGCGCCGCCGCGCTTGTCGCTGCCGCGGAAGGTCGACGCTGATGCCCACGCGGTGTTGACAAGCTCCGAGGTCGACAGGCCGGAGGCGAGAATCTTCGCCTTCAGCGCCTCCGCATCCTTCTGATCGATGAGCTTGTGATCGACGGCGGGAACCGGATCCTGCCAGATGAGTTCTTCCTTGGGCACGAGCTTGCCAAGATAGCGGGAACGCGGACCCATGTCGCGGTGGGTAAGTTTGAACCATGCACGAGCAAAGGCGTCGGCGAACTCGCCAGGGTTCTCCATGAAGTGGCGCGAGATTTTTTCGTAGACCGGGTCGAAGCGGAGTGACAGGTCGGTGGTGAGCATCGTGGGGGTGTGCCGCTTAGATGGATCGTGGGCATCGGGAATCAAACCGGCGCCGGCATCATCCTTGGGCTTCCACTGCCAGGCGCCGGCCGGGCTCTTGGTCAGCTCCCACTCGAAGCCGAAGAGATTCTCGAAGAAATTGTTGCTCCACTTGGTCGGTGTTTTGGTCCAGGTGACTTCAAGTCCGCTGCCGATGGCGTCGCGGCCCACGCCTGTGCCGAAACTGCTCTTCCAGCCGAGTCCCATGTCCTCGATCATTGCCGCCTCAGGCTCAGCACCAACATGTGTCGCGGGGGCGGCGCCATGAGTTTTGCCGAAAGTGTGACCACCGGCGATGAGCGCGACGGTCTCGTAGTCGTTCATCGCCATGCGCGCAAAAGTCTCACGAATGTCGCGCGCCGCGCCAACGGGATCGGGATTGCCATTGGGGCCCTCCGGGTTCACGTAAATGAGGCCCATTTGCACGGCAGCGAGAGGGTTAGCAAGTTCGCGATCACCGCTGTAGCGCTTGTCGCCCAGCCAGCTCGCCTCGGGGCCCCAGTTTGTATCCTCTCCCGGCTCCCAGACGTCCACGCGGCCGCCGCCGAATCCGAAGGTCTTGAAGCCCATCGACTCGAGCGCCACGTTGCCGGCCAGGATCATGAGGTCGGCCCAGGAGATCTTGCGGCCGTACTTTTGCTTGACCGGCCAGAGCAGACGCCGCGCCTTGTCGAGGTTCACATTGTCGGGCCAACTGTTGAGCGGCGCAAACCGCTGCGTACCGTTGCCCGCACCTCCGCGTCCATCATGGATGCGATACGTGCCCGCAGAATGCCAGGCCATGCGGATAAAGAGCGGCCCGTAGTGACCGAAGTCGGCCGGCCACCAGTCCTGAGAATCTGTCATCAAGGTATGAAGGTCTTTGACCACGGCATCGAGGTCGAGGCTTTTGAACTCTTCGGCGTAGTCGAATTCCTCGCCCATAGGATTAGAAAGTGATGAATGCTGATGGAGAATGCCGAGGTTGAGCTGGTTGGGCCACCAGTCGCGGTTGGTCTTTGCCGCCGCCGATGTGTGCTCAAGTACGCCCGCGAACGGACACTTCGATTCGTTCGACATGATGTCTCCTTCTTCGAATGCGGTGGATTAGTGGATTTAGTATAGGAGCCCCGGCGCCGAGCCGAACGCGCGATCCTGTCAATAACTGCGGATGTTTCATGCCATCGAAGACCGGCCTTTCATGTACCGCCACGATTGAGACTAGACCCAGCGGTTCAATAAGTGAAATCGATTGTTTTTACAATGACGATTGATACAAGCTATGATCAAAATTGAGCTGGACTTCTCATGAATCTGCAGGAACTGCGCTACTTGGTGGCTCTGGCCGAACACCGGCACTTCGGGCGGGCCGCGGAGTCGTGCCACGTAAGCCAGCCCACATTGAGCAGCCAGATCAGGAAGCTGGAAGACGAGCTGGGTGTGACGCTGCTGGAGCGCACGAACAAGCGCGTGGAACTGACGCCTGTCGGAAGCCAGATTCTGGCGCACGCTCGGGCTGCGCTGGCCGAGGCGCAGCAAATGGAGGCTGTCGCGCGCGCGTCTCGCGATCCACTCGTCGGGCCGCTCAAGCTGGGAGCCATTCCCACGCTTGCGCCTTACCTGATGCCGCTGATGCTGAAGCCGCTGAAGCAGGCGTATCCCGGATTGACGATCGAGTTGTGGGAAGACCAGACGCGTGTGCTCATCGATGGCCTGCGCAACCACCGGCTGGATGCCGCGCTCCTGGCCACTGCGCCCGATGCGCCGGAGATCACGGAGATTGCGCTCTTCGAAGAACCGTTGCTGGCCGTGCTGCCGCCGCGTCACAAGTTCGCAGGCGCTAGGAGCGTGGATGAGACAGCGCTTGCCGGCGAACTGCTGGTGCTGGCCGATGGCCATTGCCTTGCGAATCATGCGCTCGCCGCGTGCGGTGCGAGAAGCGGATTGCAGAGCTCGATGCAGGCGGCCACGCTGGATACGCTGGTGAACCTGGTAGCCGCCGGATATGGAGCTACGCTGATTCCTGCGCTTGCCGCCGATTCGCTCAGAAGCCGCCACATCGTATTGCGGCCGCTCGCGGGCCGTTCATCGCGAACGATCCGTCTGGCGAGCCGGCCAGGTTTCCCGCGCCCTCAAGCATTGCGCGCACTGGAAAAGGTGATCAGAAAAGCCGTGGGCACAAAACTTCCGCGTTCCGGTTGATGGTCCGCTTTCCTGGTTTTCGTACGCTTCAGAGGAGCTTGCCGCAATGACCGGCGGATCGATGGAAATCCTGAGTTTTCGAAGTCTCGTGAATTCGGTACCCCTTATCCACAAAGGCACCTCTGATCGGCGTTGACCCTGCCCTTTTTCGTCCGTAAAGTCTGTAATTGAAGTAGAAAAACTGCCCGTGCGCGGGGCTTTGGCCGAGCCGGCGCCAAGCCATGAACTAGAACTGTGTGCAGGCCGATCGACCCGGAGAGCAAATGCTGAAATTAAAGAAGATCCACATCCTCGGCTTTAAGAGCTTTTGTGACCGCACGGAGATGACCGTGGCGGGCACTGGGATTGCGGTCGTAGTGGGGCCAAACGGATGCGGAAAGTCGAACATCCTCGACGGGGTGACGTGGGTGCTGGGCGAGCAAAGCGCAAAGAGCCTTCGCGGCACGCACATGCAGGATCTGATCTTTGCCGGGACGGGCGACCGCAAGCCCCTCGGAATGGCGGAAGTCACGCTGACCATGGTTGATCCAGAGGCGTACGAGGGTCCGATTCCGGTTGAACCCGAATTCGTGATCGATCACGAAGAGGGGGTCGATTGGAACGAAGAGGAACTGCGGCGACGGAACGCTACCGAGGCCGAGGAAATCGTAGCCAACGAACAGCCCGGCCAGTTGATGGAAGAGGAGGCCGACGAGAAGGCCGCCGAGCCCCAGGCTCCGCCGCCCGAAGCAGCAGGGCAAGAAGCGGCGCCGCACGGAGTGGTGCTCAAGATTCGCCGGCGCAAGTTCCACAGCGCACCGCAAAAGGGCGAGGTCGTCATCACGCGGCGGCTGTTCCGCACCGGCGAGAGCGAATATTTGCTGAACGGGAAGCTGTGCCGCCTGCGCGACATCCAGGACATCTTCATGGGCACGGGGCTGGGGCCTGAAAGCTACGCCATCATCGGGCAGGAGCGGATCGGGCAACTGCTCAGCTCAAAGCCTTATGAACGGCGCGCGATCATCGAAGAGGCCGCGGGCGTAACGCGCTTCAAGAACAGGAAGCGCCTGGCTGAGTTACGCCTCGAAAGCGCGAAACAGAACCTGGCTCGCGTGGACGACATCTTTGAAGAAGTGACGCGCCAGATGAACAGCCTGAAGCGCCAGGCCGCCAAGGCGGAGCGCTTTGCCGCAGTCCGCGAGGAGTTGCGCAACCGTCTCCGCGTGGTTCTGGCCAGTCGCATGGCCGCAATGGATGCAGACGAGACGCGCCTGGAACAAGAGATTGCGGCGCTCACCGATCGCATCAATGTTTCCGCTACGGAGATTAACACGCTCGAAACGCGGCAGCACGCGCTCACTGAACGCGGCTACTCGCTTGACCACGAGGGCCAGGAGGCGCAGAACCGCGCCAGCGAAGCCGCGGTGGAGTTGGAGCGAGCCATTGCGCGCGAGCGTAGCAACACGGAGCGCGTGACCGAGTTGGAGACGCGCGTCGCAGCGTCCGCCGCTGAATTGGACCAGACCCGCATCCAGTTGGCCGGCATTGAAGAGGAGCGCGCGCAGCAGCGCAGCTTCCTCGAAACGGCGGCTGGTGAAGCGCACGCGTTTCACGAGAAGGTGGAAGCGCGGCAGCAGGAGGCGCGGGGCGCGGCGGAAGAGGTCTTTAGCGCGGAGCGAGAGCTTGAGGCCCTGCGTCGCCGCACCATGCATCTGCTTACACTCTCAGCCAACACGCGCAACTACATTGCGCAGGGCGAAGAGAGCCTGGCCGCGCTGGAGCGCGAAGCCGAGCGGCTGGAAACGGAGATGAGCCAGGCGCGCATTGAGGGCGAGAACTTGGGCGCGCAAATGGGTGACTCGCGCCTGCGCTTTGAAGCAGCAGACGCAACCGTGAAGCGCCTGGAGCAGGAGATCGCGGCTCTGCGCGAGTCGCTGCAAACCAGGCGGTCAGACGAAAACGCACAGCGCAGTCTTGCCAACCAGCTTCGCTCTGAAAACGCAGCGGTAGTGGGGCGACGCGATTCGCTCAATGCGCTTATCCGCAATCATGGATATGCCACGGATACCGTTCGGCGACTGCTCAAACCTGGCGCGCTTGGCCCTGCAGTAGCGCCGGTGGGCACTCTGGCCGACTTCATTGAGGTGAGCGGCGAGCACGAAGGCCTGGTGGACGAGTTCCTTCGCGAAGAGCTGAATTACGTGGTGGTGGAAAACTGGGGCGCTGCGGAAGAGGGCGTGCGCTTGCTGAAGACCAGCGATGGCCGCGCCACGTTCCTCATCCACTCCGATGCGCAAGGCGAGCTCTTTGAGACGGGTGAAGGCGCGGTGAATGAGCCCGGCCTGACGCCGCTTCGCGATGCCGTGAAAGTGCTGAACGGCTTTGGCCGTTCGCTCGAGACGCTCTTGCCCAAGCTGAGGCATGGCTACCTGACTGAGAATTCGGTTGAGGCGCAGCGCCTGGCGTTGCGGTACATGCACGCATATTTCCTCACGCCGGAGGGTGAGTGCTTCCACCGCTCGACGGTGACGGGCGGCAAGCCCGCAAGCGAAGGACCGTTGGCGCTGAAGCGCGAGTTGCGTGAGACAGAGAACCGCTTATCCAAGCTTGAGACGCAGTTGGAGCAAGCAGAGCGCGAAGCAGAATCGCTGACACGGGCGATTGAAGAGCTGACAGCGCAGTTGGAGGCGCGCGGCGAAGAACGGCGGCAGGCGGAAAGCGAAGCGGCTAATTTCGGCGCGGCGTTGAAGCAGATGGAAGCCGAGACGCAACGCATCGAGCGGCGCATGCAGGAGTGGGAGGTGCAGGCCGCGCGCAACAAGGACGCGAGAGAAGTCAAGCTGCACGCGGTGGCCGAGAAGCGTGACGAGGCGGCGCGGCTTGAGACTGAGCATGCCGAAGCCGAAAGCGGCATGAACACCCAACAGGCACAGCTCGAGACCCTGCGGCAAAAGCGCGAGGTGCTGCAGCAGGAAGCTGCGCAGATGACGGCCGAACTGGCCGGCTTGGAAGAGCGCCGCCGGGGAGCCGAAGCCAACTTCCAGCGTGTCGATCGGCTTTTTGCCGAGCTCCAGCGCCGCGTGCAGGTGATCGAACAACAGCAGGCAGCCGCGTCCGCGGAGCGCGAGCAGCGGATTACCGAGAATGTCTCGCTCGTCCAACGCCAGGAGCAGCTGAATGATGATCGGGCGCAGGCTCTGGCTCTTGCGCAATCCATCGCCGAGCAAGCGCAGGCGCTTCGCCAGCAATTGGCAGAGATGGAGACGCAGCTTCGCAATGAACGGATCGCGCTGGACCAACTGCGCGAAGACCGGGCTGCCCTCTCCAGCGAACGGGCCAAGCTGCGCTCTGATCTGGAGTACCTGGAAGCAAGCTGCCTTGCCGAAGTGAACGTTGAGGCTCAGGTGCTTCGCGCCGATGCGGAGATCGGCCGCATGGCTGGAGACGAGCTCGCGGCCGAAGAAGAGACGTGCCGCGCCCTGCGCCAGCGCCTGGATCAGATGGGGCCGGTGAACATGATGGCCCTGGATGAGTACAAGGAAACGGCGGCGCGCCACGGATTTCTCGAGACGCAGCGCCAGGATCTCATCGAGTCAATCGAGAATACGCAGGAGACGATCAAGGAGATCGATCAGATCTCGCGCACCAAGTTCGACGAAGCGCTCACCCAGATCAACGAGAACTTCGCCAGAGTCTTTGCGCGGCTGTTCCAGGGCGGGCAGGCCTTCCTGCGCGTGAGCGATGAAGCCAACCAGGACGAAAGCGGCCTCGACATTGTGGTGTCGCCGCCGGGCAAGAAGCTGCAGAATGTTCTGCTGCTTTCGGGCGGCGAAAAAGCCCTGACGGCGCTCGCGCTGCTGGTGGGCATCTTCCAGTTCCGGCCCAGCCCCTTCTGCGTGCTCGACGAGGTGGATGCAGCTCTGGACGAGACCAACGTGGGCCGGTTCGCCGATCTGCTGCACTCGTTGAGCCACGACACGCAGTTCCTCATCGTCACTCACTCCAAGCGCATGATGCAGACCGCCGACATGATCTATGGAGTGACCATGCAGGAACCGGGCGTGTCGAAGGTGGTGAGCGTGCGGCTCGGGCACCATCGCGAGGCGCAGCGGGCGACCGCGTAAAAGCAGCCTCCAGCTACCAGCTTCAGCTGCTAGCTCGGAAGACTCGATCATTGGCAGAATCGAGTTCCCAGGTTTTGTCGGAGAAAGTCGTGCCTGGCAAGCTGGAAATGATTGTTGGCCCCATGCGGAGCAACAAGACCGCCGAGTTGCTGCGCCGCATTGAAATCCGCCGCGAGTATGCCAAGCAGTACGTGATGTTGCTCAAGCCCAGCGCCGACACCAAGGCCGCCGCCGGAGTGGTGGAGAGCCGCAATCGCAACGGCTGCGGAAAGATGGAAGCCGTCGAGTTCCCTTCTGCCAATCCCTGGTCGGTGCTGCCCGTGATCGCGGCGACGGAACAGCGGATTGGCAAGCGCGTGGAGTGCATTGCCCTCGACGAGGGACAGTTCGTCCAGGATCTGTTTCTCTTCACCAAGCGGCTGCTCGACTCGGGTTACGATGTCATGATCTCGGGCCTGGAGCTTGATTTTCGGGGCATGCCGTTTGGCGAGATGCTCGATCTTTCGTGGCTGGTCCGCACCTACGCCGGCAACATCACGGAGCTCGTCGCTTACTGCAGTTGCGGCGCCAAGGCGCTTTATCCGCAGCGATTGGTTGACGGCCAACCCGCTCCCTACTCAAGCCCGATCATCATGGCCGGCGACAACTATGAGCCGCGCTGCGAAGAGCACTTTGTGCTTCCCGGTCGGCCACATTAGCAAGTCAGCAAGTCGGAAATTTGGCAAGTCAGGGAGCCGGCGCGCCAGCGAACCTTGGCCGGCATTCACCTGCTGCTATTTCAGTCGCGGCGCGTGCTGAGGAGAGCGACCAGGCCCCCGATCGCGACTCCCACGACAAGGACGATGCCCATCGCTTGCAACGGGTTGCGCTTAATCGCGTACTTGGCATCGTGGATTGCGTCCTCGGCAACATCGCGCCCCTGCTTCACTGCCCGAAGTGCTTGCTGAACACCATCATCCACGGCCTCGGTCACGACTGTCTTGATGCGGGAGACCTCGCGGAGAATGTCATTCACCGCAGCCTGTTTCTCGAGTAAATCAACTGTCATAAATTTTGCCCCTTCATCCGTGGCTCGCCGCGGTTCTTTGAGGCCTACGCCATCGGCGACTTCTTCTTATGTGATGTGGTTCGGTCGGTTCCTGTTGCACGGCGACGGGGGCGCGGGGCGAGATTCGCTCATAGCTGAAAGAGCGGCTGACAGCAGGACGCGCGGCGCGATTCGCTCGCCTCAGGGCGCGGGAGTGTCTGCCAGGCTAAACTTCGCCTGCTGCAACACCCGCTCCGAGGGCTCGTCGGCGATGTAGGCCCGCGCGATCCAAAAACCGCTCGACTCAACGACGAAAAATGCGGTGTGTACTTCCAAGGGGTCCTTCGCCGGGGCAGGCTGGCCCTTGATACTTTCGTTGGCGTTGATCGTCATCGCTCCGGTCAGCAGGAACTCGACGCGCCTGCTTTCAGCTGAAGCCTGGCACCTGACGCCATAGGGTGAGAAGAAGGGCGAGTGCTTGAAGTTCTTGACGAGCACATCGACCACCTCGTTGATGCCCTGGCGGTCAAGCGTTGACTGGGGAAACTGAACGTTTGTCAGGCAGCCGGGATCGACGGCGATGAGCGCCGCTATGCCGGAGAATCTTCCTTCTGATTTCTTGGGGCCATCGAGCCAAAGGAGGACTCTGGAGCATTGGACGGCGGGTGAGTCGGGGTGGTTCGCATCGAGGTTGATCGTTCGCTGCGGATCGGTGCTCACTCTCCAGTCACTGGGGTATTCGTAGGAGATGCCGAGAGCGCGGTTGATGTAGACGTGTCCCGCGATCTCACCCTCGGGCAACGCGGCAATCTTCGCGCTCGACTTGCTTTTTGCGACGGCAACAACGGCGATGAAGGCGAGAGCAGCTGCGAGGATTCCCGCGCGCATCCGAGCGGCCTTTCTGCGACGCACCTTTATACGGCCATTGCACATGGGTTGCAAGCGAAGACAGGAGTGACTCTAACTGGCTGTCGCGGATGGTTTAGGAGTGCCAATCAGGACAAAAAAATCACCTCCGATGGAAATCTTCGCATCGGAGGTGCTTGTAGAGCATATAACACAAGATAAAGACGGGGACCAGTAGCCGGCACTGGAGGTCGGTAGCGCGCGGCTACTGGTGATCCCTGCACTAAACGAGACTAGCCGCGGCTTCCCCTTTCCACTGCTGCCTCGTGTCGCCCGGCTCAAAGAAGGCTTTCGTACACGCCTTCCGAACCATGTTGACAATCGAAGTGTCTCCGAAGAAGAGAACCGGGTCCGTGACGGCCGTCACAGGGGTTTGTAATAAGCGCCGAAAGCCAGGAAATTCGCTTGATTACGGCCGAAGAAGACCCTCCAGGGCTCGCGCCGGACTCGATTCCGCCAGAGATCTTCGGTATCGGCTGAAGACGATTGACAAAGTGTGGCGGCGCCTTGACAATCGGAGTTTCAGTCCCCCGCCGAGGATTCATCATTCATGCCAGCACTACTTAAAACAAACCTGGGCCCCACTCCGCTGCTTGGAAGGGGTAAAGTACGTGACTTATATGCCGTAGACGGTGCTTTGCTGCTTGTAGCCACAGACCGCATCTCCGCGTTCGACCACGTTCTGGCCACGGGAATCCCGGATAAAGGCAAAGTCCTTACCCAAATCTCGCTTTTCTGGTTTGACCTCCTCAAGGAACTGGTGCCCAACCATCTGATTACCGCGGATGTGAAGGACTTCCCTGCCTCGTTGCAATCGTACGCGGACCAGCTGGACGGCCGCGCGATGCTGGTGAAGCGGGCAGCGATGTTTCCCGTGGAGTGCGTGGTGCGCGGCTACCTTACCGGCTCGGGCTTGAAGGATTATCGCGCTTCGGGAGCAGTTTGCGGCATTCCCCTGCCCCCGGGGCTGCTGGACGGTTCGCGGTTGCCCGAACCCCTGTTTACACCCGCCACCAAGGCCGAAGGCGGCGAGCATGACGAGAATATCTCGTATGCCGCCGTGGAGAAGGCAGTAGGCGCGGATGTGGCCTCAGAGTTGCGCCGGCTGACCATGGCCATCTATCAGCGAGCGACGGCTCATGCCGAGTCTCGCGGCCTGATCTTGGCGGACACAAAATTTGAGTTTGGCAAAGCGGCGGAAGGGATTATCCTTGCCGATGAGGTATTGACACCGGATTCATCGCGTTTCTGGGACGGGCATGCCTGGAAGCCCGGAGGCGCTCAGCCTTCATTTGACAAGCAGTTTGTACGCGACTACCTGGAAGAAATTCACTGGAACAAGCAGGCGCCTGCGCCGGGCTTACCAGACGAAGTGGTGGAGCGCACGCGGGCCAAATACTATGAAGCCTTCCGGCGATTGACCGGACGCGAGATGCACTCGTAAGGCCGACGACGGAGAAAAATTATGTCGTGGGTGGATTTGGCAATCATTTGCGTTTTGATTGTGTCGACACTGGGCGGGTTGGCGCAAGGATTCTTTCGCTCGGCCTGTTCGCTGATAGGCCTGGTGCTGGGCCTTGCGCTGGCCGCTTGGAACTACGGGCGCGTGGCCGCCATGCTCAAGCCGATTGTGCCCGTTCAGGCCATTGATAATGTGATTGGGTTTCTGGTGATCGCGCTATTGGTGATGGCGATCGCGAACCTGGTTGGCGGCATCCTGGCAAAGACCATCAAGTGGATGGGCCTGGGCTGCCTGGATAAGCTCGGTGGTGCGGTTCTGGGATTTCTGCAGGGCGGTTTGCTGGTGATGGTCTGCGTCCTGGTGACGGTCGCCTTCTTTCCGGGACAGCAATGGCTGGCGGAGGCCAGGCTGCCGCAAATGTTTTTTGGAGCATGCCACCTGAGCACGCATGTGACTCCGGGGGAACTGGGCGACAAGGTGCGCAATGGCTTGAAGGATATAGAGCACAAATCACCCGAATGGATGCACCCTGGTAATGGCCCATCCTAAAGGGGTATTGTGCAAAGCAGAAAAGCACGAGTTACACTAATGGATCGAGATGAGCAAGAGGGGCGCGCGTGAGACGAGAACTGGACATCCTGGTGACGCAAATGCACTCAAGCGGAATCCGCTACGAGGAAGCGGTGCGGGAATTCAAGCGGCAGTATCTGCGTGAAGTTCTGATAGCGCACCGCGGCAATCAGTGCAAGGCTGCAGAAGAACTGGGCATGCATCGCAATACCCTGAGCCGCGCCATGGCCGATCTGGGCCTGGAGCTGGCCGATGTGCGTGCCGGGCTCAAGCGTCCGCCCCGGAGCGAACGTCCTGTTTATAGCGCCATTCGCCAAGGCTATCGCCAGGGCTGAAGGCGCAGCCCGCAATCATGTTGAAAACGCAGCAGACGACTGACGCCCGTATCGCAATCGAGCCTGATTTCGACTGGGACGGGCAGGACGCATACCTGTTTGATATAGACGGCACCCTGCTGCGCAGCCGCGACCGGATTCACGTGGACTCGGTGCCATGGAGCGTGCATCGGATAACGGGCTTCGAGATTACGCTGGCTGGAGTGCAATTGCAGGGCAATACCGATACGGCAATTCTGCGCGAGGCCTGCCGCCAGGCGGGGATTCCAAGCGAAGTGCTGGAGCAGCAATACGACGCCATCCTGGAGTCGATGCGAAACTGCGTCGCTGAGAGGCGGCACGAACTGGAGCCGGTGGTGATGCCGGGAGTGGCCGAGGTTCTGGGCCATCTTGCTCAGAAGGGCGCTTTGCTCGGAGTAGCTTCGGGTAATCTTGAGGCCATCGGCTGGATCAAAATCGAGAAGGCCGGCCTGCGCGAGTGGTTCTGCTTTGGCGGCTTCAGTGATCAGTTGCCGATCCGCGCGGAGCTGGTGAGGCAGGCAGCGCACAAGGCTCGTGAGCTGGCCGCGCCCCGGCGCCGTTCCGCGATGAAGATCTGCGTTGTGGGCGACACGCCACGCGACATTGAGGCGGCGCGCGCTAATTCCCTATCCGTAATTGCCGTGGCCACTGGCAGGAGCAGCTTCGACCAGTTACTGGAATGCCGTCCGGATGCCTGCGTCTCCTCGCTGGCAGACCTGCTGGCAACCATCCAAAGCGCGACATGAAGATCCGGCGACCGCCAATCCGGCTTTCGATATGCGTTACCTCGCGGGCGCTGGCAATGCGATGTGCTGCGGGAGTGCTCGCAATGGCGTTTGCATCCGTCCTGCATGCGCAAACCGCGGCGCAGCCGCCGACCGCCGGCACAAGCTCATCTACGAACCAAAGCACCGCCGCAAGCCAGGGCGCACCGAACAGCCAGGCGCCGGCGGCGGAGATTCCCGCTCCGCCAGAGCAGACGAAACACGTGCGAGATCGAGACAAGGATCGCGCGGCAAAGCTGTATCTCGATTCGAGCAAACTGTTTGTCAATCGCCAGTTTGAAGAGGCAATGCAGGGATTCGAAAAGGCTGCGGCTCTCGATCCCTCAAATCGGGATTACCCTTTGGCGGCGGGCGTGGCTCGCGGCCATGAGG
>OKRB01000025.1:0-8024 GCA_900290245.1 Candidatus Sulfuritelmatomonas gaucii
GCAGCCGGAGCAAGCACGAAGGAGAATCCTCGGCGGAAGTTTGCGACAGGCTCAGCCGGACTCGCGTCAGTAGTCAGAGGCAGCTCCCGACGGATCATGATTATGCGGTTCCGACCCGCGAATATCAGCTTGATCAATCGTCGCCATTACCTGCCACGGCTGCTGCTGATCCTGTCCTCGAAAAGACAAGTACAAAACCACCCCAACCATTCGAAGATGTTGACAGGGTCACACCATATCAATTTCCGGATCGACGACTGTCGTTAGCTAATAATATATCCGGTATTTTTAGCAAGTGAAGTGTCCGCATAGCGGGCGGTGAGGATGGACTCCATGCGCGAGAGCATGGAGATCTATCCGAGGAGTACTTCGATCTGAACGTTCGGCACTTTCATGAGAAGCTCGGCGAAGAACATCAGATCGGGTTGAGCTATACGTGGGTGAAGCAGGCCCTGCAGTCAGCCGGTCTGGTGAAGCGCAAGGCCAGGCGCGGCGTGCATCGCAAGCGGCGTGAGCGGCGTCCCCTGCCGGGGATGATGCTGCACATCGACGGCAGCGAACACCGGTGGTTTCAGGATGAGCGTAAGCACGACCTGATCGTGATCCTGGACGACGCCACCAGCGAGATCTACTATGCGCAGCTGGCCGAGGAAGAGACGACCGCCACAGTGATGGCCGGGCTGCGGGCGGTGATCGAACAGAAGGGGCTGTTCTGCTCGCTCTATTCCGACCGTGGAGCCCATTTCTGGCTGACCCCGAAGAGCGGTGCGCGAACCGGGAAAACAAACTAGAAAGGGGACGAGACCAACACGGACGAGGGTGAAAATTCTTCTTTTAAACCCCAAAATTCGAGCTCAATGCGCTGACGGCCCAGGATCTGACCACGCGCCGGAAATCGAGCTTGGCCGCTCACGAGGGGCTTGAAGGCTCGTTTTGCGGTAAAAGACCCCAAAATTAGCGCGTCGATTTTGCCTTGACAGGCAACGGCTGCGGGCCGGGAAGTGGATTGCGAACTCGGATGAGCACGAGAATTGCGGTTCTCAAACCCAAAATTCGAGCTCAATGCGCTGACAGCCCAGGATCTGACCGCACGCCGGAAAATCGAGCTTGGCCGCTCACGAGGCGCCTGAAGGGCTCGTTTTGCGGTAAAAGACCCCAAAATTAGCGGTTTTGCGGTAAAAGACCCCAAAATTAGCGCGTCGATTTTGCCTTGACAGGAAACGGCTGCGGGCCGGGAAGTGGATTGCGAACTCGGATGAGTACGAGAATTGCGGTTCTAAACCCCAAAATTCGAGCTCAATGCGCTGACAGCCCAGGATCTGACCACGCGCCGGAAATCGAGCTTGGCCGCTCACGAGGCGCCTGAATGGCTCGTTTTGCGGTAAAAGACCCCAAAATTAGCGCGTCGATTTTGCCTTGACAGGAAACGGCTGCGGACTGGGAAGGGCATCAAGGAGGTCATAAAACCCCGAGATGCCGCCGCAGTCTTCGGGCGGACAAGCGTGTTGGCCAACCTCGTCTTGGATTGAGGGCAATCTCCACCTTGTTAGTTGTTGTCTACTCGAAGTCGATGGAGCGAAGCCCCACCACGCGTCCCTCGTCCAGGTTAACGCCGAGGCAGCTATTTCTGTGTCTCAGTAAAAATCGGCATAAGAGCGCGCTGGCGGATTTCTTCGGCCTGTGCTTCTCCGCCGGCCGGATACGAGCTGACGTCGAGCCATACCTGCAATACATCGGCAACTGGCATCTCGTTGCGGATGACAGCGGCGCGAAAGATCGACTCCCGAAAAGCCGGGACCCGTACAAAGACATCTGGTCTGTATTCGGCGCCCAGTGGAGAGAGCCCAATATTGACGAGGGCTGCCCGGTCGAGCATCTCCAGATAGAAGTACGGGCGGAATTCCGGAAAAGGCCCATATCCAAGAGCTTCGGCCGCACCTAAAAGCGCAAGGCAGGCGCGCGGCTCTCGCCGCTTCCGCATAGCAGAATCGCCATTGTAGGCACGGAGCGCGGACGGCAGCTGGCGGTCGACCTTGACCGGGTCAATCCAACAGAGCGGTAGATCGCGTACGGGCCGCAGGTAGGCGGACCGCCAGCGGCTCATCAAGTCTTGTCTGCGTACTAGCCGCAGGCACTCGCTATCATCGTCGAGAAATCCCTCTTGTTCTAGCTGACGCACAAATCGGAAGGAGCTCATCATCGAGACGCGGGCTGCCTTCGCAAGTTCTGAGGCATTTCTGTAGCTTCCCCTCGGTGCCTGCAGAAGCTCCTCTGGAATCATGGGTGAGAGCAAGACCTTCAGCAACCATTGATTGAGGTCGCTAAAGAGATTGGCTGAGTCCGGCACCCGAAGCGTTTGCCTGCGAGCAGAGCGTGGAGGTACCGCGATATACATCTCTAGCCCTGATCCAACGAATCGCCGTAACCCTTCCCGATCGAAGATCCCGACTGCAGCGTCCGGCGCAACTCTAGACCGAAAGTCAATCAACTCGTCCGCGGTACTCCTGAGAATCAACGGGGCCGCAATTACTGCCAGCGGAGCGGGGTTGTCGGGTGATCCCGAAGCGGCTGCCCTGGCCTCGAGAATCGCCTGGGATAAGAGTGCTACCAATCGGTCGCGTCGACCTTCGGAGGAAACCTTCAACGCAATGGTGTAGCTCAGGCTGCCTCGCGAAATAGCCAGATCTGGACCTTTGTCAGCGAATGATGCTTTACGATTTACGAGCCATCCATCCCGCTCAAAGAGTTCAACGAGCAGATCGCGGTACTGGTTCTCACTGTAAGTTATAGATTTCAAATCAGAAAGCCGTCGTTCCATACGCTCCACAAAGTTTTCATGACCACGGCCACGTTAATTACCATGGCTGTGATATATTCTTAGTACATCAGTAAAGGGGCTAGGCCTTAGTTAACATTCGACCTCCTAGCCTACATTCTCGGCTGATGTACCAGATGCCAGCGAGCAGTAGCCCCCCGCCGAGATTAGCAAATTGTCGACGAAAATAACATGGCCATGATATCGCAATTCAGACAAATCAGCAAGGACAAAATGACCTGGACAACACCAAGTGAGTGATTGGAGAAAAATTATGAACAGTCAGGTAGCTCAGAATCAGCTCGACCGTATTGATCTGAACAAAACGATTTATGAGTCGGCGATAGGCCGCCACCTTGTGGAAGCTACAAACAACCTTCTCAAGGACCAAGCAGGTTTCTTTGAAGGCGTAGCGCGCTTTGAAATTCTATCCGCGCGCCGTATCTCTGCCTCTTTTCATGTCGAGATCTCCGGCCATGAAGGCGAACTATGGGAAGTCTGGGAATTTGAAATCTTCACCCACTCATTGAGCTTGTAGCGTTCGTCGCACCGCCGCGAGTGGATGGAGGAGCCCTAGTTTGGCGTTAATGCGCCCAAAGGAAATGGGCACAACAGCGCGAAGGGGCAAGGCCAGGTGGACGCGGTTCTATAGAAATCGAACTTTCATCTTCATACATAGAGCGCACCTGACCCGCCAGAAAGTTGATCGCGGTCCGGGGCGCAAAAGAAAGGTAAGGTAAAAATGCAAAAGTATAGTACGACTACAACCGCCAGCGGCCCCGGGTTTCTCCAAACCGGCGCCGCGGGGTCTATATCGGCGCCCGAGTGTGTCGGTTCTCAGCAGTCCGCCTTCAAAATTCCAATTCGAATCTCCAAAAACTCAGTATTAAGAGTACGTGTGTCCCGCCGGCACCTTGGCTACAGCGGACAGGAAAGGCTACCCATTCGGTCATTCCGGCCCACGGACGCACCGCAACTGGTGGATGGGAAGTAAACGTGAAAAACGAAATAAATCTAACCATGGAAAGGATTCAATATGGAAAAAACACACCGTGAAGGGTCAGTTGCAGTAACGTGGCCCGATGACTCCAAATTCCGTAAAGTAAATGCCAGGCTTCTCAACGCGTTCATGCGGCTCGCGGCGCCTGACCGCGAAAAGGTAATGCGCATCATTACGCAATTCACTTTCGGGAAGGCCTCCTCAACCTCATATTGGGAGTGGTCTTCTAAGGAAAACTTGGAGAGCTGCTATCGGCAACTACAACCTATCTCGCAAAAGATGGCTGATGACTTGTGCCGTTTGGCGTCCGAGTTATTGAGATTAAAGACCGGCTACTATCTGGCATTGAAGTCCCTCACCGAGCAGGCCCGCAGGAGGAAATAGCGACGCGAAGGGGGTAACATCATGCGCGCCGCCAATCGCGACCGCTGGCTCCCCCTGCAAAAATTTCAGGCCGGGCGGACACTTCTGAGGATTCGAACTTTCAAATTCAAAGATAGATTACTCTGGTCCGCCGAATAGTTGACGCGGTCCAGAGCGCACCGGAAAGGTAAGGTAAGAATGCAAAAGTGTAGTATGACGATGAACGCCGGTGGCTCTGAGCTTGTTCAAACTGGCGCCGCTCCAGATGTAGACACTTCGCACAGCCCGACGGGGAGCGCCGCCCAGGCCGCGACGGAATCAATTGCAGCCGCCGGTGAAGAACAACCGTCAGCGGGCCCTGGGGCAGGGGCGCTACCAGGGGCGCCGATCATTCCAGCTTCGGAGTCCGTGTCCACCAACTCCGCGATCGACCTTTCTGATACCTGCGTCGCGAATCCAGCCGTGAGAATCAGAGGCATAACGGAGATTGGTCGAGACGGCGAGACCTCCAGGATCGGTTCTTGGAAGCCCCCGTTTGAGGTGCAAAGAGGATTTGAGGCCAGCTTCAAGGAGATCTTCCAGCGAGCCGAGTCGGTGCGCGTTCCGATGGATGCGGTCCCAGTTCCCACAAAATCGACACCATACGGCACCATCGATGAGTTATTCGACAGGCTGCAAAAAGCGATAGCCGCGCAAGCCAGCCTGTCTGAGCGGGCTAGCCGTTTGCTGGCTCATTGGACCCTCTCCACGTGGTTTTCCGATGCTCTGTCTCTCGCTCCCGGCGTCGCCATCGTTGGACCGGGCTATGAGGGGAACCTAGTTCTGTTCGCGCTGCGGAACTTCTGCCGGTACCCATTAATGCTCACGCGGGCGGATATCTCCAGCCTGAAGAATGTGAACTGGCACACCACCCCGACGCTGCTCTTCTACGACCCATCCGTGACGAAGCAAATGGCTTCACATCTAGGTTGTACTGCGACACGTGGCCACCTGGTCAGCGACGCTGGCTGTTATCGCGACTTTTTCGGCCCAAAGGCGATCTACGTCGGGGAGGAAGTATCTGCAGACCGGATACCGCTCTTCAGCCTTCAAGTCAACGTGCACCCCACTGCCGCCGCTTGCGCAGTAGAGAAAGCATCACGGATGACTGAAATCGAGGTTCAGGAGTTGCAAAATCAACTTTTAAATTACCAGCTTAAAAACCTCGTCCCCGTTTATAACTCAGAATTCGACGCTTCTGAATTGACGTCAGACACGCGCGCGATCGCGAACGCGCTCGGCGCCTGCATCATCGACTCGCCTGGGCTTCAATCGCAACTTATCTCGTTGCTGGCGCCGGTTGAGGACCAGCGACAGGCGGACCGCTCGACCGGCATCGAGGCCGTCACATTGGAAGCAATCCTTAATCTGTGCCACGAGGGCAAGGTCCAAATCTTCGTCGGCGAAATCGCGTTTGAGGTCAATCGCATCGTGGAAGCGCGCGGAGAGCGGCTGCACTACAGCGCCGAGACGATCGGGCATGGAATGAAAAAAATCAGCCTCGTCACACGCCGGCTGGGCAAGTCTGGGAAGGGCTTGGTGCTGGACCTCGCCACCCTGAAACGGGCCCACGAACTGGCCGCAGTGTATGGTGGTGTAGGTTTGGAACAGGATGAGAATAACCTACACTGCCAGTTATGCTTTGCAAACAAAAAGGTAATGTAGATGATGCAGGTTATGCACGATTTTTCGACCGAAACATCCGACTCTAACCGCTTCCGACCTTGCCGTGGGCTACAATCAAAGAGAGGCCAAACGGCATCATTTCTTTGCGCGTTGCGCGCAAATGTGTTTTCGGGAATGCCGCGACGCGAGGCCGCTGCTTTCAAGTCATCGCGACGAACAGGGAGCGGTGACCTTCAACTGCGCCGGGCACGACACTGGATTCCCGAAAACGCCAAATCACCCAGCAAGGAGCTGCAATATTTATGGCGATTCCCGCCACACAACTGCGTCCGGGCATGATCATCAAGCACAATGACCAGCTTCACACGGTCTTCAAGGTCGAGCACCGCACGCCCGGCAATCTTCGCGCTTTCATCCAGGCCAAGCTGCGCAATCTGAAATCGGGAGCCATGTTCGAACACCGCTTCCGCTCCGCCGACGCCATTGAGAAAGTCGTTGTCGACGAAGTTCCCATGGAGTTTCTCTACGCCGACGGCGACGATTACTACTTCATGAACCCGCAAGACTACGAGCAGATGGTGCTCAAAAGCTCCACTCTCGGCGACGCGGTCGAATACCTCACCCCAAATCTGCAGATCAAGGTCAGCTATCACGACGGCCAGCCGGTCGGGATCGAGCTGCCCCAGACCGTCGATCTCGAAGTCGTGGAAACCGAGCCCGGCCTCAAGTCGGCTACCGCCTCCAGTGTCACTAAGCCGGCCAAGACCGAGACTGGCCTTGTCGTGCAGGTCCCGCCTTTCATCAATGCCGGCGAAAAGATTCGCGTCGACACCAGCGAAGGCGCCTACCTCAGCCGCGCGTAGGCTTGTCGCGGCTGCGCCCAACGCAAGGAGCTCCCATGCCCGTCCCCGCCGTCATCGCAACCGCCGCAGAAAACTTTCGCTTCAACTCCGGCTTCTTGACCAAAATGGTCGGCGACCTCTCGCAGGAAGAATGGCTGCGCCGGCCCGGCGACAACGGCAACCACATTGCCTGGATCGTGGGCCACGTCGTCTGGACGCGCAAGTATCTGCTGGATCGCATCGGTACGCAGTGGTCACTGCCCTGGCTCGATCTTTTTGCGCGCGGCCTCAAGTGCGCCGACGCAGCCGCGTTCCCTTCGCGCGAAAGGCTTCTCGACGGCTGGCGCGATGTCTCCGGAGTCCTCGACGGCGCACTCGACTCCGTGTCTGAGGACGTCCTCACACAGCCCTCGGTGAAGGGCCCGCCCAGCGCCGACGGCAAGGTCAGCGGCATCGTCAACTTCCTCGCCGTCCACGAAACCTACCACATTGGCCAGGCGTCGTATCTGCGCAGTTGGATGGGCCACAAGGGCCTGATGGGATAGGAGCAATCAACCGGTTCGGCGATTTCTCTTGGATTCCGGTGCAAGAAAGTCGGCCCACCGCGTTCCATGTTTGCCGGATCTTTTGCCCGGTTGCGTACCGTGGGAGGTTCAAATGAATTTGCTGCATGTCGCAATTCTTGGCCTGATTGCCGCTCCTCAGATTGCGTCTTCGCAATCGGCGGCTCAGCAAAAGCCCGGCCCGCCTTCAGCCACCGAAGTTGAAGCGGTAAAAGGCAGCAACGCTTTCGCTGTCGATCTTTATTCGCAACTCCGCTCGCAACCAGGCAATCTCTTCTTCTCGCCGGAAAGCATCTCCACCGCGTTTGCCATGGCCTATGCCGGCGCACGCGGGCAAACCGCAGCCGAGATGCAGCATGTCTTGCACTTCACCCTCCCGCCGGCGCAGCTTCATCCCGCGATGGGCACGCTGCTGAGCTCGATGAACGCCCAGCACAACGGCTACCAATTGCGCGTCGCCGACGCGTTGTGGGCGCAGCAGGACGCAAGCTTTCTGCCGGGCTTCCTCAAGCTCGTGCAAACCGACTACGCCGCCGGCTTTCACCGCGTCAACTTCAAAGCCTCGCCTGACGTTGTGAGCAACACGATTAATCATTGGGTCGAGCAGCAGACCAACAACAAGATCCAGAACCTGATCGGGCACGGCGTTCTCACTCCCGCAACGCGTCTCGTCCTTACCAACGCCATCTACTTCAAGGGCGATTGGCTCAATCCCTTCGAAAAAGCCTCCACCCAAAACGAAGAGTTCCACACATCTGCGTCGCAGTTCGTCATGG
>OKRB01000025.1:8034-8161 GCA_900290245.1 Candidatus Sulfuritelmatomonas gaucii
CCTTCGAAAAAGCCTCCACCCAAAACGAAGAGTTCCACACATCTGCGTCGCAGTTCGTCATGGCTTCGCTCATGCATCGCACCGGCAGTTACCGCTACTACGACGGCGGCACGTTCCAGGCGCTCGA
>OKRB01000151.1 GCA_900290245.1 Candidatus Sulfuritelmatomonas gaucii
GGCGTCCCCTCACGCGCGAGCTTGCCGGCATTCGCGCCATCGTCCCCGATCTGCGCGGACACGGGCTCTCAGAGCTTGGCTCGGCTTTGCCTGCCGGCGGATTCGCAAAGGTCCCCGACGCGCCCGTCCTCACCATGGCGCAGCTTGCGGCCGATGTTCTTGGCCTCCTCGATCAGTTACAGATCCCGAAAGCGGTTTTCGCCGGCTGCTCCATCGGCGGCTATGCGCTGCTGGAGCTTTGGCGCAGGGCGCCGCAATGCATCTCGGGGATTGTGTTTGTCTGCTCCAAGCCGCAACCGGATGCCGAAGCCAACCTGGCCAAGCGTGCGGAGACCATCAACCGCGCCCGCGCCGAGGGCGTGTCAAAGCTCTTCGACGGAATGGCCGAGACTCTGCCCGGAGCCACCGCGCGCCATGACCGTCCTGAAATCGTCGCCGAGCTGCGCGCGCGCATGACGCTGACACCCGAGGCCGAGGTTGCCGTGCAGGCGGGACTGGCCACGCGGCCCGATTCGGTACCGACAGTCGCCACTATTCGCGTGCCCGTCCTCGCCATCGCAGGCAGCGAGGATTCGAGCGTGAGTCCCGCGGAGATGGAAGCGCTTAAAGCCGCGCCCGGCGGTTGCGAATATCACGTGCTGCCCGGCGCCGGCCACTTCGCCGCCTATGAACAGCCGCGCAAAGTTGCCGCTCTCATGGCTCCGTGGCTGCGCCAGTTTGACGCCTGAGCGTCCGGCCGCTCCTGCATCGCAGGATTGCCTGCTGATAGAATTCCGCACGAAGTCATTTCCTGATTCAGGGAGGTTCCTATGCCTATTGATCCTGTCAAGAATCCCGACCGCCGCTGGTTCCTGTGCAGCGTGCCGGCCGCCGCAGCCGTTGGCCTCACCCTCGCCGATGCCTCAATGTTTGCCGCTTCAGCGGCGGCGCAAGGCGCTGCCCCGGCAGGCGATGTAAAACCCCAGGTGTTGACAGCGCAGCAAATTCAGGACGACGTGAAGGCTCTCGAGGCCAGCCCGGGAAACAACAATCTCGTTCAGGGCAAGAACTTCACCGTGGTGATGACCACCGAGAAAGCAAAAAGCGGTGCTGAGTTTGAGTGGCACGAACACCGCGACCACGTCTTCCAAATTCTCGATGGGTCGGCGACCTATGATTTGGGCGGAACGCCGAAGGGCGCGCATAGCAAGGGGCCCGGCGAGTGGCTGGCACCGGAGTCCGATC
Organism: Candidatus Sulfuritelmatomonas gaucii; assembly: GCA_900290245.1. Lineage (GTDB taxonomy): Bacteria > Acidobacteriota > Terriglobia > Terriglobales > Acidobacteriaceae > Telmatobacter > Telmatobacter gaucii. Next base: position 1,225 of record OKRB01000151.1, read on the forward strand.
AACACGAGACCGTCACCTTGAACAAGGGCGACATGCTGGTGGTCCCGCGCGGCACTCCACACAAGCGCAACACGCCGGAATCCGTCACCTTCCTGCTGATCTCGCCGCAGGGCGACGCCGCCTGACAGGCTCGCGTGTGAGAGCAGAGATCAGGGGTCAGAAAACAGAGAAGAGAGAGCGGCGAACAGAGATCGGGTGCGGACGCGCGCTACCCTCTGCTAATTTACTCTTGTCGCTGTAACGGTGGGCCGGTAATATCTACCATGCTTCTGGAGCGCGGATGGAAGTTCCGGCTCGAAGGTTAGGAGGAGATATCCCATGGCTACCCAGGCAAACTGTCACTGTTCGCAGCAACTTTGCTTCTCGCCGCCTGCGTCTTGCAGCCGGCAAGGGCAACTCAAGCGCCCGCCGATCCCTGCTCGCTGTTGTCTGCTACCGACTTGAGCACGGCCATAGGTCAGGCCTACGGTTCTGCTCAAAAGACCGTGGCGCCTGCGCCCTTCGCAAACACCGTTCAAGGCACGGACTGCAATTACTCTGCAAGCGGAGGCGGAAGCCCTCTCTGGTTCAGGATTTACTTTGATCCTTCGGCGTCCGCCGCAACGGATCTGTTCGCGCGATTGAAGATGTTTTATAGTCCGCCAACGCCGGTAGCCGGCATTGGAGAGGACGCATATTTCGATCCCAGCCATGGGCTCCATGTGCGCAAGGGCAACGTCCGGTATTTCCTCAGCTTTCAGAATATGAAGAATTTCACTCCCGCGAATGAAGGCCAGCTCAAAGCTCTCGCCAGCCAGGTCGCCGGAAAACTTTGAGGCAAGGCGACGCCGCCTGACGCGGTCGCGAAGTCGGCCTATTCGCGCAGCAGCACAGGGTCCTGACCTGCGATCACCTGCGCACCATGCACTGGCGCGCAGTTGCCGTACATGTCTTCCACTTCAGTCGGCGTCCAGCTCAGCTCTGGATTCACCGTCGCATTGCCTTTGGGATTCCAGAGAATCAGGCCGTGGCGTCCATCCTGAAACTGCAAACTGCACAACCATGTGTCGTTTCCGTCGGCCGCGCACGCACCCAGCACATTGCCCACCAGCCATCTCTGCAAATTGGCGTAGGCAAGTGCGGCGCGTGTCGGCGTTGCGTTATCCGCCTCCGTCATAAACAGCGACACGCAGCAGTGGTTGTCCCATTCATACCAGAGGAATCGTTCGATTCCCGAGGAGCGCCCAACCAGCAGAGCTCTCACAGCAATCGCCGCAGCCTCATCCTCACTCGCGAACGTGCTCGGCAGCATCCACCCCGTCTCCGTATTCCAGATCGGCTTCTTCACGCCATGCGCATTCAACAGTGTAGAAACCTGGCTGAACAAAGTCGCGATCGCTTCCGGCTGGCTCGGCGATACGTAAAAGTGATACCCGATAATGTCGGCGGAGTTCGCGTAACCAAGGTTGAGCAACTGCTCCATCAGCGGGATTCCATTTGATGTTGTCAGGTTGGCGGAGATGAACTGCGCATTGGGATCGATGCTTTTGATCGCGGTATAAGCCGTCTGTTGCAGGCTCACAATTTCCGCCGCATTCCCGGTCCACATCGCGGTGCAATTCATCTCGTTCCACATCTCGTAGTAGGCAATCCTGCCTTTGTACCTCGTCGCCACGGCCTGCACATACGCAATCCAGTCGTGGATGTCGGCCGGTGGGGCGGCGGCTCCGGGCGTGTAGGCTGACGGCTCATTCGGGCGCTCTGAAGCCCACTGCGGAGTCAACGCCAAAGGCAGAATCACATCGACTTTGTGTTGTTGCGCGAGGCCGACGAGTGTGTCGAGCCGCGAAAAGTTCCACTCTCCCTGCGCTGGCTCCACATCTTTCCAGGCCACGTTGGCATCCCACAGCCTCCACGTTCCAAATGGAACAGCGGGCCATGGCGTTCCCGGATCCACGAAGCCGACGTGCATTCCAAAATACTGTTCGCTGACGGGAGAACTGTCGGGCACGGAGTTGCTTGCAGCAGAAATGATGAGTGAGGGATTCGAGCACCCGGCAAGGGATCCGAAGAAGAGAACTAAAACTGTTGTAAGCCTTGTGGCTTTCGCGTTCATCTGTCGCCGCTTGCAGAAAACATCGTCGGCAGCCCAGATCGAACGAACCCTAAGGACTCATCTGCTTAGAAACCTGCCGGCCCATTGAGGCCAGCGTAACGGGATCCGAGGGGATTGGCCGTGAGATGCGTCACACACTGGGAAGCCTATATCAGCACATGAATTCAAAGCCTGCCCTAGGCGCAGTCGAATGGGTGCCACAATCGCTTACCCACCTTCACCAAGTGGAGGGAGCGCGGGGCTTAAGCCCCGCGATTACCCGCTCACCCCCCTTTTGAAAAACAAAGAGCGCGGCCAAGCCGCGCGCAGCAGGAGTGATTGATTTATGCTTACAGGCGTGTCAGGGCACGACTTTAGTCGTGCCGAAATCGTCGCAAAATCAGTGCGGGCTTTAGCCCCTGAGAGCTACATCCCGCCATTCCGATCCAACAACCACAGTTTTTCCGCAGCCACTTTAGCCCCTGTCATGACCCGACCCTCAAGGCCATCGGACCCGAGCAGCGCCGCAGGAAAACCGCGAACCTTTTTCCTGACTTCGAGAACGGCGCGCATCGTCCGTATTATGACTCGCCATGTGGGGCTGAAGATGAGCTTGGGCAGGAAACTGTTGCTGGGCGCGGCTGGATTGCTGGCCGTGGCCGCGCCGGTCGCATTCGGCGTGTTACACGCAACGCAAACCCGCGCCCAGTCACAGGTTGAAGATTCAACGAATAAGCTGCCGGCGTTCGAGGTGGTCTCAATCAGGCCAGACCAGTCTGGGGCTGGCTTCACTACCATAGGAGCCGTGGGAGTTCACGCTCCCAGGGACAGGTTCATCGCGACAAATATAACGATCAAGGCGCTAATTCTATGGGCTTGGGCCCCTGGAAATTCTCGTCCGTTGCCGGATGATCAAGTGACAGGGGGACCGAGTTGGATCAACTCCGACAAATACGATATCGATGCGAAATTGGAGGACTCGCAAGTTGCAGCACTGGAAAAGTTAGCTCCCCTTGATCGCCTCGTGCAAACTAGACTCATGGTGCGATCGTTGCTTGCCGATCGATTCAAACTCGTGATGAACCACACGACATTGATCGTGCCGGTTTTCGCTCTGGTTGTTGCCAGGGGCGGCCCCAAACTGCAAGAGACGGCTCCGTGTAGCACTCCCGCTCCGGGTACGTTTCCCATGCCACCCCCACCCCCTCCGTCTCCGGGCGCTTCCCCGGCAGCACCCCAGGGACCGGCCACACCACTCCGAGCGGGCAGCCTTCTATTTCGTCCCGGCGAGACCATGGCATGTGCAGAACCGGTTAGCGAACTTGTGAGGTGGCTCCGACTCGAATTGGGCCGGCCCGTTGTGGATCAAACCGGACTCACAGGCAACTACAGTTTCGATCTGAAGTGGACACCGGACGTCAACTCACCGGGAGCGATGCCAGGGCCATCGCCCGGCGCGGAGACACCCCCGCCCGACGCTTCGGGACCTTCCATCTTCACCGCCATTCAGGAACAACTCGGGCTAAAGCTGGAATCAACGAAAGGCCCCGAAGAGGCTATCACGATCGCCCATATCGAAAAGCCATCGCCGAATTAGGTATTGAAGCAAGCAGCGGTCTGGGAGGTTCCAGTGATGACAGGCGCCCTCCGCGCACGAATCTTATTTGCCGGCGCGCTTGTTGCCGCGGTGGTTATGCCGTTGGCGCTGCCCGGCCAGGCGCCTCCTGTGCCGGCACCCCCTCCTCCGCCACCAACGGACCAGGCGCCCGCATCCCCGCAAACTCCCGTACCCGCGCGCGAACCTCCCGGCGCCATCTATAAAGACGCGATGCATCCGTTGGAAGTGGTGCGCGCTTCGCTCGACAACTGGTCTGAGGCTGAGCTTGCTGCGCTGGCTGTCGGTATGCAAAGGGCACGCGAGGCCTGCGACGCAGCCAGGCCCGACGATTATCAGGGCGAGGACCTCTACGACCTCGCACATCTCTGCGCCTTTGGCCAGGACTGGAGTCCAGCCAACGACGCTGCGCTTAAGTATGTGGCAAGCAGGGAAGTGCTGCATCGAACTCAGGCCCTGGCGATCAGCGTGAGCGCGCTGGTGCACATCAACGCACTAGACCTTGCGCTGGCCACCACCCGCGGGCTGCTGCGGTTCCCGTACGATGCGGAAGTGGCCTACACCGTCCGCTACATGAAAGACACGCTCGAGCACGCCGGCAGTCCGGAGGCACTGGCGCTTGCCGGCGAGGAGCACGCCGCCATCGTGCAGGCATTGAGTCGGCCCGGTCCGTTGAAGGCGGCGAGCGGCGATACCACCGTTTCAACCGGAGCGCTGTACGCGTCCGCGATGGAGCTCGCGTTTCTCGATCGTTTTGCCGGCAACTCTGACGCCGCGGCGGCAGCGGCAGCCGACGCGGACGCTGCGCTTCAGAAACTGACGGCAGTCTCCGCCGAAGACCAGCAGGAGATCGATCAAGTGCGGACACAGTACCATTTGCTGGGTACGCATTTGCCGAACGTGCATCCGACACGAATGCTCCAATCGGCGGGCGCCAGGCCCCGGATCGATCCCAATTTTGGCGCAGCCACCGTGCTCGTGCTCTTTTCCGACTGGTGCATCGAGTGCCGCGAACTGGTGAAGACCATGACCAAGTTCGCCGCTGTCAACGGCCATGCGCCAATCCACGTCTACGGGCTGCTCTACTCTGAAGATTCGCCTGCAGGCCCGCAGGACGCTGGCAAAGTGCTGCACGCCGTGAATGAGAAATACCTGGCGGGCACGCCCACGCTCGAAGTTCCCGCGCAGACCGCGCAGACCTTCGGCGTGGTCGACTATCCTCTCGGCGTTGTGCTCGACAAAAGCGGGACGATCCGGTTTATCGGCGTGCTTCCCAGCCATGCTTTCGAAGAGAATGGCTACATCTCGAAGGTGCTCCAGCGCATGTCTGCCACGAGCGCATCGAAAGGAAACTAGCGCGCTGATTCGGCCCCGTGCGGCGATGGGTCAGTCGATCATTCCGCCCGCAATGCATCCACCGGATTTACCGCCGCTGTCCGCCTTGACGGAATGTAACTGGCCAGTGAGGCTGCCGCGCACAAAGCAATGCACGCCAGCACATATGTAGTGGGGTCTACCGGGCTGACATGGAAAAGCAATGACTTTAGCAACTGAGTTGCCGCCAAAGCCATAAGCAACCCGCATCCGATGCCGCACGCGGCCAGCACTAGGCCCTGCCGAACAAACATGGTGGTGATGCTGTTCCTTTGCGCTCCCAGCGCAATGCGAATGCCGATCTCGCGCGTGCGTTGCGAGGCGGAATAGGCAATCACGCCGTAGAGCCCCACGATTCCCAATAACAGTGCAATGGTCGACGCAATCCCAAGCATCACGAGGGTAAACGACGTTCGCGAAATCGACTTCTCGTAGTAGTAGTCCTGGGTGTGTATGCCGGTGAGAGGAAGATTGGCATCCACCGACCAAACCGCCTGACGCACATCCTTCATCAGGCTCTCGGAACCTGCTCGCGGAGTCCGGATCGTAAACACAACGAAGCGTCTGACGCTGAACAAGCCACTCTCAAAGTGAGACAGCAATGTCGGCCAGTAGGCGATGGTTGGCGCATCCTTGCTCATTCCATCGTTATGCACATCGCCGATGACCCCGACGATTTCCCGCCAGTCATCCTTCGTGCTCACGCGGATATGCTTGCCGAGCGCATTGGTTGGACTACCCCAGTATTCGCGCGCAAAGTTCTCACTCACCATAGCCACGGGCAGCTTCTCGAAGGCCTCGTCCCACGTGAAATCCCGACCCGCAGCCAGGGGAATGCCGAGCGTCTTGAGAAAGCCCGGAGCGCCAAAGACGAATTCGCGCAACGGTGGCATTGCGCCGCCGGCATAGCTTCGGTCCTGCGCAAAGACCGGGTCATGCCACCCGTTTCCATCCATGGGCACGGAACCACCGAAGCTCACGGATTCCACGCCCGGAATTGCTGCAATCTTTTGTTCGATCGCCTGCTGCATGCGGAGAACATCGTCGTCTTTGGGTACGTCGGCTTCGGGGATGCCCAGCCGTACGGTTTGGATCTTTGCGGTCGTATCGTAACCGGCATCCACATGAATCAGTGCTCGAAAGGTCCGGATCATAAGTCCGGAACAGATCAGCAGCACGAACGCAAGGCTTACCTGGATCACCACCAGCGTGTTGCGCATGCGGTGGCGCTCACGTCCCTGGCTGGTCGTCCGGCTCTCGCGCAGACCCGTTCCCACTCGCGTGCCGGCAAATCGTAGTGCGGGAATGGAACCGAAGAGCAGACTGCAAAGTATCGTCACGACCAGCGTGAAGACCAACACGTTCAGGTCGATACCGATGTCGTGCAGGCGTGGCAGGCCAGAAGGGCCAAGCGCGATCAGCAAACGCAGCGCGCCCCAGGCGAGCACGAGCCCCAGCGCACTGCCCAGCACTCCCAATAGCGCGCTCTCCAGCAGGAACTCCTTGCCGATCCGCCACGGGCTTGCCCCGAGTGCTGCGCGTACCGCCAACTCCTGGTGGCGTCCTTCGGCACGCACCAGCAGCAGATTCGCGACATTGGCGCAGGCAATCAGCAACACCACTCCGATGCTGCCCATCAGCACCCAAAGCAGTTTGCCCACATCGCCGATCACGTCCCGGGTAAGCGGTCGAACATTGGGCCCCAGCCGCGCCTTATTGAAGAGGTCGATGCTGAATCCCGGCGGGGCGGGAAAACTGTTGAGCACGATGGGCCACATCCGCGCCACATCGGCGTTCGCCGCCTGCAAGGTGACGCCAGGCCGCAATCGGGCAATGCCTTCATAGCTGAACTGGCCGAGCGTAGTCTTGTTTCGATCGAGACGAAGAGGCAGGAATAGAGCGGGCTGCTCCCAATCGAGGAAGCGAAACCCCTTCGGCATCACTCCGATGACCTGGCGCGCTTTCCCGTCCACGCGAATGGTTTGTCCCACGATGAACCTGTTCGAGCCGAAGCGGCTTTGCCAATAGTCGTAGCTAAGCATCACCGTGTCGGGCCCGCTCGGGCTGTCGTCGACTCGGTTAAACCAGCGACCCAATAAAGGCGCGAGTCCGAGAATCGGAAGAACGCCATCGGTCACATCCAGCGCCTGCACCTGCTCCGGGTTTCCCTGCCCCGTAACGCTCACCGAGTCTCCCTGATAAATGCCCACATCATCAAACACCCGGTTCTGCTCGCGATAGACGAAGTAGTTTGACGGCGCCATATTCACTTCTTCGATATTCAGTCCTGGTGCCGTGTGCCAAACTCCGACCAGCGACTCCGGATGCGGGTAGGGCAACGGTTTCAGCAGGACGCCCTCCACGACGCTGAACACTGCGATGTTGGCGCCAACCCCCGCGGCAAGCGTAATCAGCGTGATCACGGTGAAGACGGGTGCCCGCCAGAGCCTGCGCACGATTTGCCCGAGCTGGCTGAAGTCGGAACTCATGGTCAATCCTCCTGGCGGCCTAAGGATCAGAGCAGGCAAGGTGCACCTTTCAGACGCTACGCAGTGCCTTGCGGAAAGGTTCCGCGACGCAGGGTGCCTTTTCGACGCCTCATTGAAGAATAAAAACAATTCTTTCCAGGCGTTCGCGTTCGGCACCACTCAAGCCACCCCAGCGTCGAAGACCAGTCGCCGGAGGCTCCGGCTGTTTTGAACCATCGTAAATGTTAGTCTTCGGCCAGGACCGGCCCGAGTGGGTAGCGGCTGGGCTCGACAAGAACTCCACCGTGTCCCATATATTTGTTGTTAATGGCCACAAAAACTAAGCGCATCGGTATTCTCACCGCTGGCGGCGATAGCCCCGGTCTGAACGCAGCCATCCGCGGCGTCGGCAAAGCCGCTCTTGGCTCCTACGGCTGGGAGATCATTGGTTTTCGCGACGGCTTTCGTGGCCTGGTCGAGAACCGGCGAATCAAACTGGATCGCGCCGCCCTTTCCGGCATTCTCACCATCGGCGGCACGATTCTCGGCACCAGCCGCGACAAGCCGCACCGCATGGTGATCAACGGCAAGACGAAGGACATGACCGGTGTGATCCGGAACAATCTCAGGAAGTGGGGAATCGATTGCGTGGTTTGCCTCGGCGGAGGCGGCACCGCGAAGAGCGCCCTGCGCTTGCACCGGGCCGGCATCCATGTCATTACGCTTCCCAAGACCATTGACAACGATGTAGCCATGACCGACGCCACTTTTGGCTTCGCCACCGCCTTGGACATTGCCACCGAGGCGATTGATCGTCTGCACAGCACCGCTCACAGCCACCACCGCATCATCGTCGCCGAGATCATGGGCCATCGTGCAGGCTGGCTTACGCTCGGCGCCGGACTGGCCGGCGGCGCAGACGTGATCCTCATTCCAGAGATTCCTTACAACGTGAAGAAGGTCGCCGAGGCCATCCGTCAACGCAGCAGGAGCGGGAGCAGCTTCAGCATTGTGGCCGTAGCCGAGGGCGCGAAGAGCCGCGAGGATGCGCGCATCTATGAGAGCGCCGAGAAGAAACTGCAGCGCGCCAAATCCTTGAGCGGTAAGATCGAGGCAAAACACGAAATCGCCGGGCTTGACGTTCGACATCAGGGAAACACCCTGCGCCTCGCCCATCAGCTCGAGGAACTCACGCACCTCGAATCCCGTGTGACCATCCTTGGCTATGTCCAGCGCGGCGGCACACCGTGCGCGGCAGATCGCATGCTCGCCACGCGCCTCGGCACCGCCTGTGCCGATCTCATCGCCAGGGGGAGCTTCGGGGTGATGGTGGCCGCCTGCGGCGATCACACCGAGCCGGTGCCACTGGATCAAGTCGCAGGCAAGCGAAAGTCCGTTCCGCTCGACCATTCATGGTTGGAGTCAGCCCGCCGGGTGGGAACATGCCTTGGTGATTGAAACGACGAAACTGTGTTTGCGGCGGCCCTGCTGGGAAGTCCAGGAACAAGACTCCGCCCAGAGCACAGGATTTCTGCGTACTCTCCTCGGGGCGGGGTGGAGCGCCCGGCGGTTGCTTTCGTGATGGTGGGGCCTGTGCGCGGCGAAGCCGCGCTCCCGGGCGCCCCAACTTCGCCACGTCTCTGTTCTTGTGGCTAGGGCGGGATCGCCCGACCACCCACCTCATCCGCTGTCATGTTGAACGAAGCGTAGCGGAGTCGAAAGATCTGCGGTTGTTTTTCGTTCTGTCTCAGGGCACGAATTCATTCGTGTCGCAAATCGCCCATTTAGTTTTTTGAAAAACAAAGTGCGCGGCGAAGCCGCGCTCGAACCCAGCCCGCGCAGCGAGCGAAACGCATGGGCCCCCGATTGTCCGTTGCGTGAGGTACGGCAAGTGTGGTCCTAAAGATCCTTGAGAGCAAGCCGTGCGAGCGACTCTTCCGACGAACGCTGCTGATCCGGACTCTTTGCACCGTAGACCGTCAAAACGATGACATTGTTCCCCTGCCTCACTGACAGTGTCCAGGTATTCTGCATCCCCGAGAGCGACGCCGCGTCGCCAATTCCGCTGACATCCGTCTTGGTCATGCCCTGAACGGGCATGATGGTTCGCGCCCAGGCCGAGGCATCGCGCAGCGCAATGCTTACTCCTTGCGGGCTGCCCTTCCACATGCAGCCAGTAGTGCCCAGAGGCATGGGCGAAACCGGGTTACCGAGCACCTGGGCGATTTCTTCCGCAGTCAACAGCTTGCACGGTTCCGCGGCGCTCGCAACCATGGGCAGCGTGGCCAATAGCCCGAACGCCAAGAGCGCTCCCCAATGACGCACTGATGAATTCACGCTGAACCTCCCTCGCATCACGGATTTTAGCATTGCAGAGGATGGCGGGTGCCCCGGGTCCCGGGCCGTAGATTCGATAAGACGATGGGTGCGTGAGAACAGAGATAAGAGATCAGAAAACAGCGATAAGGGGTCAGGGATCGAACGGCCTCGTATCAGGGCACGAATTCATTCGTGCCGTATTCGCCGCACCCGCCCCCCCACCTCATCCGCTGTCATCTTGAGCCAAGCGTAGCGGAGTCGAAAGATCTGAGGTTGTTTTTCGTTCTGTATCAGGGCGCGAATTCATTCGTGCCGCAGGACGCGTAACAAAAAGCAAGGGCTTTTACGGGCTGCGGACAAAACCTTTGCGAAGCTCCACCAAGTGTCAGGGCATGACTTTAGTCGTGCCGCAAATCGCCCATTTAGTTTTTCGAAAAACAAAGTGCGCGGCGAAGCCGCGCTCGAACCGGACATAAGCCCCAGCACCAAACGCGAAAGCCCCATCGGGAAACCGGTGGGGCTTTCTGTGTCTAGCGGAAGCGAGGAACGTTCATGTCTTCCGCGCCAACATGGACATTCTCTTAAGCAAAGACAGCAGGTAGGCGCTACAATGCTGGTGACTTCACGCCATGTTCAAGACCGCGCGATTCAAGGTCCACAATCCGTCGCCGCATAAGAGCGTCATCCTCTGGTACGCGATGACGCAGTATCACCTTACTCTGAAGTCTGTCCTGGAAAGGCACTTGCTCTGCCCGATCTAGTCGAACGCATTTCTGTGCTCGACAAGAAGGGAAAGTTGCGGCCAAGCAAGTTCAGTCTGAGCAGAGTGCTTTATACGATCGCACCCAAGAAATGGGAGCTCGCTCCATTGCGCGACTACCTCATAAACGACGCATCCGCGATGATCATGAGTCACTTGAACGAGATCTTCAAAGGTGAGAACGAATCGAACCCTCGAACGACGCCCAGCTTGGACGCGATGACCGACGAGGAATTCCGCCGTGCCTATAGTGAGTTCATGGACCCGGAGGCACTGCTTGTCATCAAGCCACAACAACGAGAAAAGATCGACGCAGCCGTAGCGACGGGAGAGACTCGGGTCGCCAGGCGCCTCGTGATCCGGTCGTCAGCCTGAACAAAGTTCATTCGAACCGCCTGAACAAGTATCGAGTCTGGAAACCCCTCGGGCTTCTCGTGGTGGCAGGACTGACGCCTCCGGACTGGGAGGTGACACTGCTCGACGAGAACCTGGGCCATCCTGATTACGAACGTCTCCCCAAACCTGATCTCGTCGGTATAACGGCCTTTACTTCTCAAGCGCCGCGCAACATCCGGTCGCGTCCGCGCATCTAAACTTATGCGACGTGGGGGCCAGGTTGCGGTCGGGCCCCCAGTTTTTCTTCCCCGCGGCCCTGCGCCGCTAACCGGCCTCTCCGGAATTCATCGAATTCCGACGCAGCCCGCCCGTCGCTCAATTCGGCCCGTTTTCCCACAGCCGCATGGTACTGACTCGAAACACTCTACCCGTTCCCGCCGTCACAGGCGTTTTCAGAATCCGTAGGTCAACTTGTTTTAGACAATGTGAGCAATTCTGAACAGTCAGCAGCTGACAGACAGGTAGAAACTGCTTCAATCTCCTACCCAGGGAGCCGAGTCAATCGAGGGCCGGGGAAGCCCTCTTGACTCTCAGCTAATGGGCGTGATGTTGTCGCAATGCTGACCTAGTGTAGCTCGATGACGTCACGCCCGTTTTCTTCAATCGCATAGAAGAGAAATTCGGGGTACATACCGGAATTTGAATTCCGCCTTCCATCCCTTATCCGTCGGTCCTAAAATGAGCCCGGCGGTTCTCTCTTGCGCCCAAAGGGAGGGTCGTCTATGCCGAAGTCTTCTTCATGATTCCGTTTTGCTTGTGTTCACTGTTTATCTTGGCGCGCCGAGGTAGACCATCCCCCGATTGATTCGGGGCATGTGAGCGTCCGGGTAACCACCAAGAACTCTATAGCGGAGCCCCCTTAGATCGGTTCGCACACATGGCGGACGCCAAAGTCGACTTTCGCGATTATGTATGATGGACCCTCAGCTTGGGTTTGACCACAACGACCCATTCACAGCCGCGTCCATCGCAATTCTGACATTTAGTGGTACCACTCTGGCCCCTCCCGTTGCATCGTTCGCATCCGACCGCTATCTTGAGTTCGATGTCTTCTGTCGCGGGCATTTGGCTAAGCCGTCGAACGACTCGCGCCCCGTGATAGGTCAGGAGCCAGCGGAGAAGCTGAAGCTCGACAGTATTACGCTCTTCAATTGAAATCTTCGGCGAGCGTTGCTCCCACCAACGACTTAAGCATCTGTAGCAAACTAGTTGGCCTGCGTTGAGCAGGTTCTTCCCGTCCGGGCAAATGAAGTATTTGCGGCAGCAGCTGCACTGCTTCAGGCCCAGCAACTTCAGCCCATCCCTTATGTTGTCCAACTCCCTGGAGATGCACGCGAGGTCCTGACCGTCTTCGACCGTATTCAGAGTTTTCGTATTCATCTGGATCGCTCCCGAGGACTTTTAGGATACTCCCCCCATCGGACGAGAAAAGGCCGGGCGGCGCAACGCTCCGTACGGGATCTTCAGCTGGAGTTCCGAGTTCCGTGCGAGTTGTCGGCGATCCTTCTCGGATGTGATCTGGTTCACTCCGGACAATGGGGTCTGAGATTGTCCGCGACCCCTTCGCAGTGGCTGAGGCTGAGCTCAGTTATTACGGCTGTCTAGCGAAATTGAGATGAACGGATGTTCCTGCGCCGTGCTGTTTAGGAGCTGCGCTAGTGGACGCCGGATGATCGGACCCAGCCTTCAGGCGAGCGATCTCGTCAGAGTGGCGCCTATCCCGCCTAATTTGCTTCTCCAGCGCCCAAATCACCCAGAGCATGAATGCCAGGGCCGGGGCCATTGGAATTAGAAGAAACGTAAGATCGGACTCGACCATGACTATCCCCTAGGCAGCTGCATCCTGACGGCGCGACAAGAGGCAGTCGTGCACGCCTCGGAACGGAAGTTATCCTTCTCTCATGGGAGGTCGCACCACGTAAGAATGGAGCAGTCAACTTGTAAGGACTTTGTAAGGGGGCGGAAAGAGATAATCGCGCCGCCAGCGCGGCATGAATTGTGCCAACAGGCCCCGCCATGACGGCCAGTGGTCGAAAAGTGATGCCGGGGTGAAATGTCAACTGGCGCAACGAAATTCACGCCGGATTCCAGCAGGCCGTCGGCAAGAATGTGGTGGTCAGCATTAGGTCAGACAGATGCGACCGGGTGCGTTGCCAATTCAGCAAATTCTGTTCTAGGAACTTGTTGAAATTCGCCGCATTGCAGCGTCTTTTCTTGTGATTTGCATCCCTAC
>OKRB01000026.1:0-1229 GCA_900290245.1 Candidatus Sulfuritelmatomonas gaucii
GTGGAGTGCGCCCCTAAAGTGAGACAGAGAAATCAGGGACGGTTTTACACTGAATGGAGAACTGAACCTGATGAAGAAGGCGAACCGGGTCTTTAGCCTGAGATTCAAGGCGGCGGCGGTCCAGCGAATGCAGGCTGGAGAGAGTCCGTCGGCCCTGTCTCGGGAGTTGAATGTCCGTCGGAAGCTGCTCTACGAGTGGCGTGACCGCGTGCTGGCGGGCCAGCCGTTGCGCCGGGCGGGGCGGCCCAAGAAGAGTCCCGATACGGAGCCACCCTCCGACCGCACGGCGGATCGCGTGAAAGAGTTGGAGCAGTTGGTGGGCCGGCTCACTCTGGAGAGCCGTTTTTTCAGAGGTGCCTTGCAGCGCATCAAGGAGCTACGCCAGCAGAGCAGCGGAACTGGCGCGGCGGCGTCTCCGCGCAAATCCAAGCGATGACGCAGCAGCAAGGCGAAATCGGGATTGAAGGATTCTGCCAATTAGCGGGAGTGGCACGCGCCGGCTACTACCGCTACTGGGTCCAGAAAGCGCCGCGGGAAGCGGACGGTGAGTTGCGAGACCACATCCAGCGCATCTGCCTGGCGCATCGGGCCTACGGGTACCGGCGCGTGCGCGCGGCGCTGCGCAAGCAGGGCTTCGTGGTGAATCACAAGAAGATCCGGCGCATCATGCGGGAGGACAATCTGCTGGCGATCCGGCGGCGGAAGTGGATCACGACCACCGACAGCCGTCATCAACTGGCGATCTTCCCGAACCTGGCTCCCTTCATGGAGCCAGACGGGGCCGACCAGCTCTGGGTAGCGGATCTGACTTACATCCGGCTGCGGAGCGAGTTTGTGTACTTGGCGGTGGTGCTGGACGCCTGGTCGCGCCGCGTGGTCGGGTGGGCGCTGGATCGCCAACTCACCGCCAGTCTGCCGAAAGAGGCGTTGCTGCAAGCAATCGCGGCGCGCCGGCCGGCGGCGGGGCTGGTGCATCATTCCGATCGCGGCGTGCAGTACGCCAGTCTGGAATACGTCACCCTGCTGCACAACAACCAGATTGTCGGTAGCATGAGCCGCACCGGCTACCCCTACGACAACGCGCAGTGCGAAAGCTTCATGAAGACGCTCAAGCAAGAAGAAATCCGATGCCGCCGCTACGGCACGATGGATGAGCTTCGCAAGAACCTGGAAGAGTTCATCGATCACTACTACAACGAGCAGCGGCTGCACTCGGCGCTGGCCTACCG
>OKRB01000026.1:1239-1556 GCA_900290245.1 Candidatus Sulfuritelmatomonas gaucii
TGGATGAGTCTCCGGCTGGCTATTCCTCGGCGGGTTGCTCTCCAGCAGAGCCCGCCTCCGCTTCACCAGTCAGCCTCAGTCTGCTACGATTACATCCGTTCGACAAGTATGCTTCATCGAACGGCGACTTGTCCCTGATTTCCGTGTCTCACCAAAGGGGCGCAGCGCAGGTACACCGGTTCTTCTTGTCTTAAAGGTGCATCATGTCAGCGAAGAGGTTCTTTCGGTTCTTTCTGGTGTTTGCCGCCCTGCCGTTGTTGCGTGCCCAGCCCATGAGCGTCTGCGAGGTTCTGGCGAATCTGTCTGCCCTTAACGGT
>OKRB01000099.1:0-889 GCA_900290245.1 Candidatus Sulfuritelmatomonas gaucii
TTCTTGCTTGTGCCCCCAATGCTGAGCCGGCGCAAACAAACGATAACGCGGCCAGCCAGGCAAGTGCCCCGCACGGCCTCAACCAGAGTTTGCTCCGCGGCACACTGCATCGTGACTTTCTGGAGTGAGAAGGAGATGAACCAAGCAACATCAGGCTCACAAAGCCGCCTTTCCCTCGACACTGGCCCTCAAGGGCACGGGGCTGATCGCCACAACCGTATGGGCGACTTCACCAATGCCCGGTGCTCGCAGGGAAGGTGCAAGAGGGCCCGGCGACTTCGCTTTTGCTGGAGGTTTGGAATAACACGATGCCTATTTCAAACCCAGCTCAGGCTGCAGCTTCATCTAATTGATTTAACTTGAAAGCCATTATCCCTCCCAATCTTCGCGTTTGCAAATTCCACGACTGGGGTACCGAGCCAGGTGCGGCTTGACGCTTGGGTGTTTTGCCTGCGAACGCATTTGCACTTGTTTCCGGTGCGAAAACGCGTCAAAACGAGGCGCAAATCCGCGTTTTAGAGGCCGAATAATTGCATTTAATTGCAAATAATTGCTCTTTCGGGTAATTATCTGGTGCGCTTTGCTCTATTTCGCAACCTGCGGAGGTTACATTTGCATGCAAAATGGCACCTGGAGAGGTCAATGCGTCGTAAAATCGCAACCTCGTGTGGTTACATTTTGGCCCCAAATGTAACCATTTCATTGAACATTTGAGGGGGTCAACGCACCACTTGATCGAACATTTGCGATGATTCGAGGCGCTTTATTGCCCCTGTGCCGAAAATTGCACTGAAAACAATTCGCAGATTCAGTCCAGCTTCGGGTGCTGCTGGTTGAAGTTGGTCGCGTCCTGGTACGCCTTGGCGAAGGAGGCGAGCTTTGCGTCCTG
>OKRB01000099.1:899-70756 GCA_900290245.1 Candidatus Sulfuritelmatomonas gaucii
TCGTCGTGATCGCCATCGTCGACAGCCGGCGGCGCAGGCGCGTCGGAGCCGCGAAAGCCATTGGGCAAAATCACCGCCGGGTTGCCGGTCAGATTCGTCGCGATAAGCTGCGCATCGGTCGACGGCGTCACGATAACATCAACCTTTTCAAAGAGCGCCGCAAACTGCCGAACCGCCAGCGTGCGCGCGCGGTTGGCCTGAATGTACTCAACGGCAGGATAGAAGCGCGCGACGCGAAAGTCGTTGGGCCAGTCTTCAGCCCCCTGCTCAGTAAGCAGGCGGTCGCGTCCGTTCATGGTCAAAGAATCAAAGGACGCGGCAGCTTCAGCAGTGAGCAGCGGAACCATCGAATCCCACGGCAGCTTCGGCAGCTCCACCGGAACAAGATTGACGCCCATCGAAGCGAGTTTGCTGAGCGCCGCCTGCTCATACTGGCGGTCGTAGTCACGGCGTGCGCGCCCAGCAATCATCGCAGCATTTGCGTCTTCGCGCTTCTTCGCCTCCTCATCTGTTTCATTCGGCGTGGCTTCTTTGGTCTCAAGCGGCGGCAGCGGGTCGAACTCGCTTTTGAAATAGCCAATGCGCAGTGCACGCCAATCAAAGTTCGGATCCCAATTGAAATCTGCAGTTACAGCCGCGGAAAGATCTTTGCCATCAGGACCGAAGATGACATCGAGCACCAATGCGCAGTCCTCAACAGAGCGGCAGATGGGGCCGAGCTTATCCATCGTCCAACTGAGGGCCATGGCGCCGGTGCGCGGCACCATGCCGAAGCTTGGGCGCAGGCCGCTGCAGCCGCAGCGCGTAGAGGGAGAAGAGATGGAGCCGAGCGTTTCAGAACCGATTGCGAATCCAACGCAGCCGGCTGCCACGGCTGCGGCGGAACCTGCCGACGATCCACTTGAACCCTGAGCGGGATTCCAAGGATTGCGCGTGCGGCCGCCAAACCACTTGTCACCCATCGCCAGCGCGCCCAGCGTGAGCTTGGCGATGAGCACAGCTCCAGCCGCATCAAGCCGCTGCACGACTGTCGCGTCTTCGCGAAAGGTTTGGTGTTCGAAGCCGCCAGCACCCCAGGTCGTCGGGTAGTCTTTCACGGCCAACAAATCCTTTGCTCCCCAGGGGATGCCGTGCAACGGCCCGCGGTAGAGACCGGCGGCCAGGTCGTCGTCAGCGGCTTTGGCCTGGGCGAGCGCGCGATCCTCATTGAGCGTGATAACGAAATGCAATTTCGGATCATAGCGCTTGAGGCGCGCAAGATACATCTGTGTGAGAGCGACGGAAGTGATCTTGCGATGGAAGATGAGGTTGGCAAGGTCAATCACATTGGCGAAAGCAAGATCTTCGATATTGGCCGGGGCTTCCGGCTCTTCATTGTCATTGAAGCGCAGCAGCGGTGCGGCGGAGGGAAAGGCGATATGGCTCTCCGCCGGCTTGGGCGCGGGCTGAGGGTGAAATGTATAGGCCGGTGGAATCGAGTTTTCGAGGTTGAGGGCGCGGATTTTGGCGCAGGCATCGCGCTGGTCGTTGAGCCCGTCGAGCATCATCTTCTTTTGGTCCGCAGTGAACGGACCGACTCCGGCGAGGCGGCCGGCCTCGTCGATCATCTCAGGTGTAATTTTGGGCAGCGCATTGGACGTCGCGGCAGGAGCGGCCTCCTGCGCTTGCACGGCGAGCGTGTAGAGGATGCCGGGTATCAGCGGAGATGCAATGCCCGCGGCGGAGCAGGCGTTCAGGAAGGCACGGCGGTCGAGAGTCATGCGCGAATCGTCCTTTCGCAACGAGGAAGCCCTTGCGCAAAACTATAGCCGATTCATGCGGTTCGTGCGTTTTCAGTTTTGTAAGGGAATTTTCGCTTGACATATGCCTATATGGGAATGTATTGTTTGATGCATGGCACGGGCTGCGACTACTTCCGACGCGTTCAATGCTGTCGCTGAGCCGCGACGGAGGCAGATTTTGAGTTACCTTATGCAGCAGGAGCGCCAGGTAGGTGAGATTGTTTTGGCGGTCGGGCTGGACCAGCCTTCCGTATCGAAGCACCTGGGTGTGTTGCGCCGCGTGAACCTGGTGCGTGTGCGGCGAAACGGACGGCACCGGTTGTACCGGACGAACGCCGTCGCCATCCGGCCGCTGCACGAATGGACCGAGACATTCGAGCGCTACTGGCAGCACCAGTTGAATCGCGTGAAAGATCGCGCCGAAGCGGAGATGAAACGCGAGCAGGAATCGGAGTAAGGGCCGCGGATGAAACAAACTTTCCCGAGGAGAATCTATGACAACGTTGACAGTTCCCGACATTGAAGGTCTCACAATCAAAATCACCCAGGAGATTCGCGTACGCGCGTCGCTTGACGTGACGTTCGCGGCGCTGCTGGAGCAATTGGGCCCAGGGAACGAGCATCCCGACGGAACGCCGATGCCCTTCAAGCTGGAGGCATGGCCCGGGGGGCGCTGGTTCCGCGACCTCGGCAACGGCGATGGCCACTACTGGGCGACGGTGCAGGCCATCAAGCGGCCGACGCTGCTTGAGTTCAGCGGGCCGCTGTTCATGTCCTATCCCGTTGCGAACAACATGCAGTACCGGCTAAGCGAGCAGGATGGCGAAACCGTGATCAAGTTCTGCCACGCAGGTTTCGGGCTGATCCAGGAGGACCACAAGAAGGGCGTGGCCATGGGCTGGAACCACATTCACGAGCAGGTTCGCACGCGCGCCGAAGGAGCGAATGCGGGCGCAGCTGCTGGCACGTAAGCTACAAATCTCCCCACCACAATTCCCCACCGAGGAGGGTTCATCATGTCGATCGCACAGTCTTTTCTCACTGAATTTGAAACTCAGGCGCCCATCACGCGAAAGTATCTGGAGCGGCTGCCTGAAGACAAGCTGACGTGGAAGCCGCACGACAAATCGCTGACTGCCGGGCAGCTTGCGCTGCACATCGCTTTGGTGCCAAGCCGGCTCCTGCCTTTCGTCCAAACAAATCCCGCGAAGGCGCCGGAATTTGGCAACTATCCGCAGCCCGCGAGTCGCGCGGAGATCCTGAAGGCGCACGACGAAAGCGTAGCAACCATGCACAGCTTGTTGCCCAAGTTCGACGACGCGGCAATGGAAGAAACTTGGCGCATGATGGCCGGCGACCGCGAAGTATTTGCGCAGCCGCGCGCCGAGTTTCTTCGCGACATCATGTTCAGCCATGTCTACCAGCATCGCGGGCAGTTCAGCGTGTATTTGAGGATGCTCAATGTCGCAGTCCCGGCAAGCTGGGGACCAAGCGCCGACGAGCCGCCGGCGTTCATGCAGGAAGCAGCGAAGGTGGCGTAAGACAGTAGCTAACAGCTTTCAGCGATCAGCTCTGGGCTCTTTGAGAGGTGATCCTTCCTTTTCGTTCGATGGATTGAATGAAAAGGAAAAGTCGGCGTGAAATCCGGAAGGAACGCGCCGAGCGCTCCAATCGTGTGCGCAAGGAGGTCGTATGTGTCCCGTGTGCATTGCAACGGCCGCAGCGGTGGTTGCGGGAAGCTCGGCCGGAAGCGGCGGACTTGCGGCGATGATCGTACGATGGTTTCGCCGCGTGAAGTAGGCTAGCCGATCCGCTCGAGAGTGATCATGTCAGTCTGTTTCCGTTACGTTGGTGCAGGATCCCCCATTGCAAATCAAGTTGAAGGAGATCGCCATGGCAACAATTGCGACAGATGTAAAGCAGCACAATGTGGTTTCGCACGATGAATGGATTCGTGCGCGCAAGGAATTCCTGAAAAAGGAGAAGGAGTTCACCCGGCAACGCGACGAGATCAGCCGAATGCGCAGAGAGATGCCGTGGGAGAAGGTGGAGAAACGCTACGACTTCGAAGGTCGGGGCGGGAAGGCCTCACTTGCGGATCTCTTCGGTATGCGCAGCCAACTGATTGTCTACCACTTCATGCTCGGGCCGGGTTGGAAAGAGGGCTGCCCGAGCTGCTCGTATCTGGCGGATCACTTCGATGGAATGACGATCCATCTCGCTAATCGCGATGTAACGTTCGCCGTGGTCTCGCATGCGCCGTTGGCGGAGATAGAGACTTTCAAGAAGCGCATGGGATGGAAGTTCAACTGGTATTCGTCAGATGGCAGCGATTTCAATTACGACTACCAGGTCTCGTTGAAATCCGAAGAAGAGGGCAAGCCGCAGGTCTATTACAACTACGAGATGGTGGAATTCCCCGCGACCGAGCGCCCCGGCCTGAGCGTGTTTTTCAAAGATGCGAGTGCCCAGGTGTTCCATACGTACTCCACGTATGCGCGCGGGCTCGACATTCTGGTGGGCACGTATAACTTTCTCGACGTAGCGCCGAAGGGTCGAGACGAAGCGGGCCTGAAGCACACCATGGCGTGGGTTCGCCATCACGACAAGTATGGCGAAGACTACGCTGTCGACCGCGGTGCGGGCTACGTGCAGCCTGAGGTGGTGGCAGCGAAGCCCGCGGCCGGCAAGTGCTGCCACGATTAAGGCAGGGAATAGGGAACACTGATTGCTGGCTGCAGGCTACGAGCTACAAGCTTCACTCGCTTTTGTTCCCGACCGTGCGTTAAGAGGTGAGCGATGGCGATCAAATTCACAGTCAGCACAACAATTCCCGCGGCGCCGAAAGCGGTGTACGACGCGTGGCTCAGCAGCAAGGGGCACGCGGCCATGACCGGTTCGGCGGCGAAAGTTACTGCACGCGAGGGTGGCAAGTTCAGCGCGTGGGATGGCTACATTACGGGCAGGAATCTGAAACTCGTCCCGGCGCGGCGCATCGTGCAGGCATGGCGGACAACGGAGTTTGCCAGCGGCGACGAAGACTCGCAGATCGATGTGCTGCTCGAAAACGCGCCGGGCGGCACAAAGCTTACGCTGCGCCATACAAACATTCCGAAAGGACAATCGGATTACAAATCAGGTTGGAAAGAGTGCTACTTCGAGCCGATGAAAGCGTATTTCGCAAAGCGACCAGGTTCTGCGTAGCTATTTCCCCGCGTCGGCGAGCAGGGCCTCGGCGCGGTGGAGCGAATCGAGGCGGCGCTGCTTTTCGGCTTGCACGTCGACGTGGGAGTACGCGGCGCCGCCGATGCGCACCGCCTCATCGTTCAGATGTGCGGCAAAGGTCGCGTCGAGTGCGTTGACGGCGCCCCGCGCCTTGGGCAGCATCTCGTGGAGATGCGCAATTTCGGCGATGGCGCGCTCGGGATGGTAGCTGAGGCGGTCGCCGGTCTGCATGGCATCGATCAGCGGATCAGGCGGCGCGGCCACTGGCCAGGTCTGCTGCAGAGCGTCGTAGGCGCCGCGCAGGCGCGTCATGGTCCCAGCGAAACCGTCGAGTTCGGGACGGCGGGCGGTGAGGCCTGGCGCGCGGCGGACCTCAATGACAACCTTCGCAGTCGTGCTCAGCATGGGCACGGGAATGACAGTGGTGAGCGTGTTGCCTTCGAAGGTCCAACCCATCTTGCCGACGCCGCCCTGCGGCACAGTTTTGCCATTGACGTTGACCTCGGCGGGCGGCCAGTCGGCGGAAAGGCGGAGCTGGCAGGAACGCGCCTTGAGCATGCCGGGGTAGCTTCCCTGCACAGGACCGATCTCTACCCGCAGCGTGTCACCTTTTTGTTCGGCGTGGATCGGCGTGCGCGCGAAAACGCCCCGCTGGTACTCCACCGATTTGCCTGAATCCTCATAGACCGAATAGCTCGAGCTCTCGCCGGGCCTCAGCGGCCAAACGTTTACTATGAGCGGATCGACAGGCTTCTGTCCAGTGAAGAGCATGGGCGGCTGCATGGGAACGATGGCGCCCGCCTTGAGGTAAATGGGAATCTGGTCCATTGAGAAGTTGCGGTCCACTTGCGCGGGACCATCGAGATGCTTGCCGGTGGGCCACTCGATCCATTGGCCCGCGGGGAGCCAGATTTTTTCGCTGGCGAGGCGCGTCACGTTGTCGGCAGCTGCGACCACGGGAGCGGCAAGCATCTCGTCGCCAAACATGTACTCATTGCGGGCGTCGTAGGCGGGCGCTTCATTCGGCCAGTCGTAATAAAGAGGATGAAGGAAGGCAACGCCCGTGTCGTACGTGCGCCGCGCCTCAGTGTAGATGTAGGGCTGGAGGGCCATGCGGAGCTGAAAGGTCGATCGGAGAATCGACGAGTACGGCTCGGGATAGGCCCAGATGCGGCGCTCAGAATCGGGATTCTTGGTGGTGTGCGTGCGCAAAATGGGACTGAACGCGCCAAACTGCACCCAGCGTGTGAAGAGCTCGGGATCGACCGCGCCAGGATTGTGGCCGCCGATGTCGTGACTCCAATAGGCGTAGCCCACATTGGCCGCGGTGGCCGTGAACCACGGCTGAAAGGCGAGCGAAGGCCACACGGAGATGGTGTCGCCGGAGAAACCGATCTCATAGCGGTGATTGCCGAGGCCGCCCCAGCGATGAAAGAGCAGCGGGCGCTTGCCTTCGCGCTCCTGATCGGTGAAGTGAAGGTAGTTGAGCCACCAGGTGTTGCTTACGCCGGCGAGTTTGGTCATCATGGGCTGCTGCTGCCAGTCGAGCCACCAGAAGTCGATACCTTGCTTTTCAAGCGGGTGGAGCACCAGGTCGAAGTAATTCGTGGCCCACTTTTTGTTGGTGGGGTCGAAGGGCACGTATTGTTTCGTCGCCGGATCGATGCCCATGGCACGTGCCATCGCGGGATAAGCCTGCTCCCATGGCTGGATGCCCGAGGCCGGATGCAGATTGAGCGTGGTCTTCAGGCCCTCGTCGTGGATGTTCTCGAGGAACGAATCGGGATCGGGGAAGAGCAGTTTGTTCCACGTGTAGCCGGTCCAACCAAGCCGCTGGCCTGACTGGTCGGATGCGCCCGCGGCTTGGAGCTGGTCGATGTTGATGTGCCAGTCCATGTCGATCACGAGCACATCGAGCGGCGTATCGTTTTCGCGGAAACCGCGCACCAGTTCATCGAGCTCCTGATCGCTGTAGGCCCAATAGCGCGACCACCACGCGCCGAAAGCGAAGCGCGGGGGCAGCGGAATGCGGCCGGCAACTTTGACGAAGTCCCCGAGCGCCTTGCGGAAGTCGTGGCCGTAGCCGAAGAAGTACCAGTCGGAGTAGGAGCCGGGCTTTTCGTTTTCGGGCCGCTCCATGGCCCATGGCCAGGGGCTCTTCTCGCCGCTAAGGAAGCTGAAGTCGGTGGAGTCAAAGAGCGGGCGCGTGGAATCGTCGACGAGCGTCCAGCCGGATCGTGAAACAAGGCCCGGCCCGATCGGCTCGCGCGTTTTTGAACCCAGCGCGCCGTCGAGGGTGCGCGTGGTGCCCTGTAGGTTTTCGGAATCGTCGAGGCCGGGATGCCATGTGACGGGTTTGCCGTCGACGACGAGATTGATGGAGAGATTCCCGGGCGTGAAGTTGCCATCGCCAGAGGGCATGTAGGTCAGTGTGAGCGCGTCAGTTGTAATCGTCCAGAGCTCAGCTCCGTTGGATGACTGATTGCTGGTCTTGAATTGCGGCACCGGCAGTCTTCGATTGATGAAGACAAGCGAAGCATGGTCCTCAAATTCAGCGTTGGCAGACCACTCCATGCGGATGAGCTGCGGCGTGAGAATGGTGAAGCGCGCGTTGCCAACGGTGACGATGGCCTTGGGGTCAGCGACGGGGTTGTCAGGAATGGAGCTTGCGGAGGCGCCAGTAGGCAAGCTCACGACTGCACCACCGCCCTGTGTCCGTCCAGATTGGGCGAGACCCACGAGGGAAAGATCGGCTATGAGGCCCGCAAGAAAAAACACTCTGAAAAAGAATCGCACTGTTGCCCCCATTCGTGCTCCAGAGGGAAGGGTAACACTGCGCGCAGCCGCTATGATGGGGTCTACGAACTAGTTGGCAGGGGCATCCGCGGCGTGTATGGCTCCTCGAATCTTCATCTCGGCGGGGGAAGCGAGTGGTGAGCACTATGGGGCACTGCTCGCGGAGGAGCTGCGCAGACAAACGCAAGTGGCAGGGCAACCGCTCGAGATGTACGGCATGGGCGGACCGCGTATGGAAGCAGCCGGAGTGGAGCGCGTGGTTCGTGCCGAAGACATAGCCGTAATGGGATTCACTGAGGTGGTATTGCACCTGCCGCGCATCTACCGCGAATACCGGAAGCTGAAACGGGCTATTCGCGCGCGGCGGCCCGATGTGGCCGTGCTCATCGATTTTCCTGAGATCCATTTCCGGCTGGCAAAGGAGTTCCACCGGCTGGGCGTGCCGGTGATTTACTTTGTGAGTCCGCAGATCTGGGCTTGGAAGCAACATCGCATCAAGCTGGTGCGCGAGTATGTGCGGCACATGCTCGTGATTTTTCCGTTCGAGGAGAAGTTCTATCGCGAGCGCGGCGTCGAGGCGGAGTATGTCGGGCATCCGCTGGCGGAGCTGCCGCTGCCGGCGATCTCGCGCGAGCAGTTTTCAGGCGAGAATCACCTGGACCCAATGAAGACCTGGATCGGACTACTGCCCGGCAGCAGGCTCCCGGAGATTCATGCGCACTTGCCGGAGATGCTGAAGGCGGCGCGGAACCTGCCGCCGTACGAGGCGGAAGTTCATCCCACAGGGCAGTACGAGTTTGTGATCCCGCTGGCTTCAACGTTGAACGCAGAGCAACGCGCAGCGGTGCTGCAACTGGTCCGCGACAATGGCGACGGACTTTCGGTGCGGCTGGTAGAGAACACCCGC
Organism: Candidatus Sulfuritelmatomonas gaucii; assembly: GCA_900290245.1. Taxonomy (GTDB): domain Bacteria; phylum Acidobacteriota; class Terriglobia; order Terriglobales; family Acidobacteriaceae; genus Telmatobacter; species Telmatobacter gaucii. The sequence continues at coordinate 9,609 of OKRB01000099.1, forward strand.
GCTGCCCTCTTCCATGCGCACGCCTCGGTAGTGGCCAGCGGAACGGCGACGGTGGAGGCCGCGCTGATGGGCAATCCCTTTATGGTGGTCTACCGCGTCTCGCCGATAACGTATGCTATCGCCAAGCGGCTGGTGAAGGTACCGCATGTGGCGATGGCCAACCTGATTGCCGGGAAGCGCGTGGTTCCTGAGCTGATCCAGAAGGACTTTACGGCGGCAAATATCGTCCAACAGCTTAGGCCGTTGCTACCGGACGGGCCCGCTCGGGAGTCCATGAGAATGGAATTGGGGGTCATCCGGAACGCGCTACGCATCCAACCTGACGGTATACCGGGTAAAACGGCAGAAGCCATTGAGCGGGTAGCCTCAATCGTATTGAACACTATGCATGGGTCCAGGCTGGCGGCAGTAAAGGCAGGACAACCTTGAAGAATCTGCGGCTTCACCCAATCCCCAACCAGCCTTTGAACGGCGGCAAGAGAAAATGAAGATTGCAATGGATAGAACGATGAAAGTTTCCCAATCGAACAGCAGGCAGCTTTTGAGCCGATATGCCCTGGTCCTCCTGCTGGCGGCCTGCACATTGGCGGCAGCGACTCCAGCATCTGCACAGCGCGAGCGCCCGGCGCTGAATATCACGGGCTACGTGATTGACGCCGAGCTGGATCCTGCGACTCACCATCTCACGGCCACCGCAGTGGTGAGCTTTACCGCGCCAGCAAACCTGGATGTCGTGACCTTCGGATTTCATCCGGCGCTGAAAGTCACGAAGATTACCGATGAAAACGGCAAACTGCTCGATGGCGAACGGATGGCAGACGGATCGATCCGCGTGACCCCGTCAACGCCTTTTGCTGCGGGCCAGTCTGAGCACTGGACATTTGTCTACGACGGCATCATCACCGGGAACGAGGACGGACCGGTTCAGGGATTGAAACTGGCGGCCATCCAGGAACCGATCAGCTATCTGCTTTATCCGGCGCGCTGGTTTCCTATGACCGGGTACATGACGGACAGGTTTACGGCGGAGATGCACATTCGCGTGCCCTCAGGGATGCAGGTGTTTGCCAGTGGCATGGTGGGCGCGGCGAAACACGTCAAGCTCTCCAACGGCAAGGGTGGCGACGAGTATGACTTTAACTGGACAAAGCCGGGATTTCCCGGAACGGTGATCGCCGGCCGGTACGTGGGGCCAGTTTCGGTGGGCGCGGGAAATGTGAAGGTCTACACGACCATCGGCCACCAGGCGTCGGCCAACGAACTGGCACAAACAGCGACCAAAGAATACGACTACTTTACCGACACGTTTGGATTGCCGGAGACGCCCCGCCTGTATGTGGTGGAGCTGCCCAACGACACACTGGAGGCGGCCTACGCGCCGGAACTTGCAGCCATCATGGGCGCGCATATCGGCGACAAGCCGGGCATCCGGCTGCTGGCTAATACGATTGCCCACCAGTGGTGGGGATGCCAAACCAGCCCGAAGACGCTGAATGACGCGTGGGTCACTAATGGGATGTCGCGCTACGGCGAGTTGATGTACGTGGAGGATCAGACCGGCAGAAGCGCAATGCGCACGGCGCTCGAGGACGTGGCCGCGGGCGCGCTGGCCTACGACACCATGCCGCTTTCGAGCGCTGGCCGCCAGGATCCGTTTTCGCCGCAGTTCCAGTCGATGACGCTGGACAAAGGCGGAATGGTGTTTCACATGCTGCGCGGAGAAATCGGCGACAAACTGTTTCTGGCAACGCTGAAGGGCGCGCTGAGCCAATACAGCGACCAATCCATCACCACCGAGGACTTTGAGAAGGTGGCCGAAGAGCAGAGCCAGAAGCAGTTGCTCCCCTTCTTTTCGCAGTGGATTGACGGCACCGGGGCGCCGCAGTTCACAAACAAGTACGCCGTTTACCGGCTGGGAAACAACAAGGGCTTCAGGACGATCGGAGAGATCGATCAGGACCTCGATCTTTTCCGGATGCCGGTGAACCTGCGGATCGAGACTGATGGCAAGACCGTGAACCAGGACGTTGAGGTGGTCGGCACGAACACACAATTCGTTGTCGACACATTCGGGCGGCCGCGACGCATCAGTGTCGATCCCAACGATTGGGTGTTGAAGGCCACTCCGGATCTGCAGGTACGGATCGCCATCCTGAAGGGGCAGCAACTGGTCGCGCAGGATGACCTGATCGGTGCGCTGGCCGAATACAAGAAAGCGCTGGTTGCCAATCCGCAGAGCTCGCTGGCCAGCTATCGCATCGGCGAGGTGTACTTTACGCAGCGCAACTACCAGGCCGCGGTGGACGCGTTCCGCGACTCGCTGCGCGGTGATGATGAGCCACCGTGGACCGAAGTCTGGGGTCATATCGCGATCGGAAAGATCTTCGATTTGACCGGGCAGCGGGATCGGGCGGTCAACGAGTACCGCCTGGCGATCCAGACCAATGACAATACCCAGGGAGCCGTGAACGAAGCCCGGCAATATCTGCAAAAGCCCTTTACGCAGCCGGAAGGCAATTGAGATTCAATGGTTTAAATAGCTGCGGCCAGCCCTCGGGCTGGCCGCTCTGCTTCAAGAAGAGATTCTTACTGCTGGGAGTGAGTTCCCCCCAGTGAAAGAACTTCAAGATCGACCCGCGCGATGCCGGCCCAGGTCATCCCGAGCTTATCGGCGGCGCCGTAGGATAGGTCGATAACTCGGCCCTCGTGAACCAGATCGCCACGATCGGTAATGCGAACTACGACCGAACGATGGTTTCTCCGGTTAACCACCCTGACCAGTGAGCCAAAGGGGAGCGTCGGGTGGCAGGCCGTCATGGCGTACATGTCGTAGACCTCACCGCTTGCGGTGCGGCGTCCGTTAAAGACACCGCCGTACCAGGAAGCGAGTCCATGAACATGATCCTTCCATTGGCGGGCGGCATCGGTCTGGGGTGCTTGCGGAAGCGCCGGTTTTTTGACGGCTGAAAAGTCCGGCGTCGCACTCGCTGCGAGTGGGGATGCGGGTGCTGCGGTGGCTGGTCTGGAAAGACCCGCATCTGCTTGCACTGTTCGCGTCGTAAAAAGGAACACGAGCGCGACCAGCGCAACGGCGGAGACGCCCGCTACGATACCAATCCATAGCGGCGCGTTTCGTCTTAAGTTGCGTGTTTTCCTTGGTATAACCATTCGGTTATTTTACTAAGCTGACCCTCGGCACCCTCTTTATTGTCAAGATGGTTCAGGGGATTTCTGTTGAAAACGCTGCTTTCATGCGCGAATTTGGATAAGGTATTGAGTCGATGCGGGTTACGATCTGCACCAAAAATGGTGCAATTTCCCATTTTGGGCACAAAGTCTGGCGAACAAACGGGGAGAAAATGGTAACTCGATTTGATTCAGACGTTGTACCATTCCAAGTGATTGCAAAATAAGCATGTTATCTTGAACGTTTCGGGAGCCGGTCTTCAAGGTCTCTGCGCCTGAGATTCGGGAAAAAAGCTCGGTGTGGCCTATCCGATTTGCAGATTAATTCGCAGATCCTGCTAGGGTGTTTTTAGGGCTTGTTGCGAACCCGCCTTTTCTGCGGGTTCGCAGCAGGCCTTTGCTATTTTTGGCCGGATGATTTCCGGCCGGACGGGGAGATTTTCATGCAGTTAAGCGCAGCAGGTCTGGATTTGATTAGACGGTCAGAGGGTTTTCGCGGCCAGGTTTATATCGATGTTGCCGGATTCAGGACCATTGGCTACGGGCACCGTGTCACTTCAAATGAAACATTTTCGGAGGGCATCGATGAAGCGCATGCGGAAGTGCTTTTGGCCGGGGACGTGCGCCGGGCGGAGCAGATGGTTGGCAGGCTGGTTCAAGTGAAGTTGACCCAGGGGCAGTTCGACGCGCTCGTCGACTTTTGCTTCAACCTGGGCGCAGGGCGGCTGGCAGCTTCAACGCTGCTGCGCGAGCTGAACGCCGGCCAATACGATGCCGCAGGCGAGCAACTGCTTTACTGGGTTTACGCGGGCGGCGAAGTGAATGCGGGGCTCAGGGCTCGGCGCGCGGCCGAGTTCGAGCTTTGGACGAGGGGCGAGGGCAAGGCGGGCGCGGCCGCCGCATGAGAGCTACTCTTGGATCGGGAGGATCCCGGTGACTTCCAGCTGCTCGCCGATCTTGAGGTAGCCTTTGCGGCGAAACCATTCCTCCATGGCAGCTTGCAGCCGATCGAGCGGAACACGCGCCCCGGCCTCAAGAACACCATCACCGGCGGGGAATGTGTCGTCAAAGATCGCATCGTTCGTGAAATTGCGCATGGCAAAGTTGTCAATCCAGTGGATGGGGCAGGGATGGCGCTCACCGGCTGCGTCGACACGCTGGACGGAAAGGCGGCGGGCGAACATGATTTCAATGTAAACGAACCATGGGGAGAAGAATTCACCGTTCGATCTGATTTTTCTTCCACTTGCGTGCTCCCGCAGCGCATCAATAGCTTAGAGGCGGCCAGGGGGGCTGCCGGCATCACATGAATCTCCGCGTCGAGCAGTTCAGTCGATTCTGTCAAGCCTGCAGGAGGACCGCAGAATGAGGCTCTTACTTCATTGGATCCTGAGCGCGATTGCGCTCCTGGTTGTGTCCCATCTTGTGCCCGGATTTCAAGTGGCCGGGCTCGTCCCCGCGCTTATTGCGGCGGTCGTGATCGGCCTGTTAAATGCAACGGTAGGGCTGTTTCTGAAGATCATCACATTTCCGTTGAGCATTCTCACGCTGGGGATTTTCCTCCTGGTCATCAATGGCGTGATGATCCTTCTGGCCTCGAGCCTGGTTCCGGGATTTCACGTGCATGGGCTGGGTCCGGCGTTCTGGGGCGCAGTGGTACTGGCGCTTCTGGGGATGCTGATCCGAGCCGTGGTTCGGGATGCGTAGCGTCGGAGCAATCGCCGCCCACGAGGATTTTCGGCCTTACTTATCTTGACCGCTCTGCGCGGTGGATTTGGAGACGGCAGGGTGAGCTAGAGAGTTCGCGGGTTTGGCGCTGGCAACCGGCTTTTTGTTCTTCCTGGGCTGTGCGGGATTCGCTTTCGTTGGTTGGGGCGCCACTGGGCCGGGCAGCGTTTGCGGGGTGCGCATGGCGCCTGCGCTCGAAAAGCCGCCTGGTGCGGGCATGCGCGCCGGCATAGCGATGATTTTGGCGGGCTGATTGTGCTGCACGCGGGTGTAGACGCCCCATCCACCTCCGACCACGACAAAAACGATGGCTGCAGCAGCCGCGGTTCGCATCCAGCCGCTCTGTGGGTTCAGGCGTTTGGGCCAAGCCAGAACGCGGGCCGGGCGAGGCGGGACGCGGAGAGCCGTATGGACACGATCTTCGAGGCCGGCGGGCGCGGGCAGGCTGGCGATCAGCCGCATCGTCTCGTCGCCGGCGCCGGAAGGGCCGTGAGAAGCGGAATCAGAGATCTTCGGGTTGTGAGGATTCGAATTCATCGCAAACTCCTCTGGTGATCGAGCAGGCCGGCCATCAGGTTGCGGGCGCGAAACAGGCGCGAACGCACGCTGGATTCGGTGATACCCAGGACCGAGGCAATTTCTACGCTTGTCAGCTCTTCAAAGGCGGAAAGGATCAGCACCTGGCGTTCCTTAGGGGGGAGCCTGTCGACGCAGGCAAGAACGCGGGCATGGTGCTGTGCCGCGGCGGCAACCTCTTCTGCAGAAAGGCCGGTGGATGGCAGCACGCGCGCCAACTCGTCGACGTCGTCGGTTTCAGGACGGCTTTTGGCCCGGCGCTTGCGGTCGAGCACGATGTTCCAGACGATGCGAATGAGCCACACGCGGTGGTCACGCACCTCACCCAGGGAGTCGCGATGGCGCAGGACGCGCAAAAACGCCTCCTGTACGGCATCTTCGGCGTCAGCGGGGTTGCGCAGCACGGAATACGCCACGCGATAAAGCGCGCCGGCATACTGGTCAACCAGCACCGCAAGCGCGGCGTCTTCCGCGCGCAGGCGGGTCTCGTCGTTCACCGCGCTGTTGGGTATCTCCATCCAACCTGCGTAAATGGCCTGGCTGGTACTCATCAATTACCAGACGCAGACAGGGGCGAAAATGCTCAAGCACACTCTAACCCAAGAGGGCGCCAGTGGTGAGCGGAAAGGGCCGCGGACTTCGGTCCGGGGGGACGGCCAAGGAACTACTGCCCGGTGAGCTTTTGTGCTGCGATCTGCCCTGCCGCGCCTTCCTTGTCCGTATCCCGTACCTTGGCCCAAAGCACGCGAGCCTGATCGAGCTTTCCCTGCGCAGCATAGAGATCGGCGAGGGCAAGTTGCGCCGAACCTGCCGACACGGTGACCGATGGCTTGGCGGCAAGCTCTTTATACAGATCGATCGCCTCGTCGGAGCGGTCTGTCTGCTGGTAGAGTCCAGCAAGCGCCAGTTTGGCCAGATTGGCAAGATTATGGTTCCAGGAGCCAGCGACCGCCTTTAACTGGTTCTCGGCATTGCCGTTCTGGCCCAGTTCCTCATAGGTGATTCCGGCAAAGTAGTGGGACCTGGCGCCTGCCGGCAGCCAGCCGTAGTCGTGAGCGATCGCCACAAACTCGCGATTGGCTTCTTTAGAGCGCGCCTCGGCCGTGGTATACACGCCGGGTTCAGAAGGAGCACCGGGAATTGCCAATGGTGAGGTGTAGACATCCACGGCCGCGCCCAGCGCGATATTGGCGGCCGACGAGCGAACGCTCCAAAAAGCCAGTCCGCCGATGAGGAGAACAATGACCACACCGATGCCGATGCTCCAGCGCACCACGGTGGTCTGGTTCTCGGTGACCCAACTGGCACTGCTCTTTGCAGCCAGAGCAAACTTGTCTTGTTTCAGGGCATGACGTGTTCGAGTATCCACGGAGGCTTTCTTGTCCTTTGCAAACAGACTTGCAGGCGGGTACAAACAGATGAGGTTAGCGCCACTGCAACCCGTTTAGTTTATCAGCGTGGTTTGCGCAGCGGCAACCGGGCACCTCGTTTGCCCTGGGATGCCCGGAACGGTAGGCTAAGGATATGTACGAAGACTTCCACGTTACCGATCGCTGGAGCGGCGAGGATCTGCATTGCCGATGGAAAGGGACCATGGTGGCGATTGCTACGCGCCACGCTGACGCGGTGGACATACGCTTCGACGTGAACGGCCGCCCCATGTGGATCGCATTGCCATGCACTGCCTGGTTGGAGCAGAAGAAACGCTGCGGCAAGGTGATCACCGACCAGCTTGCGGCTCAGTTTGCCGGGCGGTATTTGAAGCAACTGATCGAGACAGGCTATGATGCGCAACGCGAGGTGTACACGATGACGGTCGCTGAGGTGCTGGAACACCTTAATGCCGTGGTGGCCGAAGCAAAAAAAGAAGGCGCGATGCCTGTGCTCCCGTTGAATGCCTGACGTCAAATCGTCAAGATCGTGCGCGGGACCCGACACGCGGCCCTTTTGAAAGCGGACGCGGTTTCCCCAGTCCCCAAAAGCAGTCGATCTCGAGCATGTTTCGCTCCTTCTTCATCTGCCTTTTCGCGGTCGTCAGCTGGGCGTGGCCCTGGTTAGGAGCGGCGCAAGCTGCGAAGCCTGTCCATGACGCGCCGTTACCCAATGCCAGCGAGCTGCTGCAACGGGCGCTCGCCAATGAGCAGAAACTCGCCGCCGAACGGGAGCGCTACGAGTGCCGCGTCACCGACGTCACGACCGAAACCGACAGCAACGGCAAGGTTAAGAAGACGACTAGGGAAGTGAAGGACCTGTTTTTTGTGAACAGCATTCCCGTTGAGCGAATCCTCCAAAAAGACGGCAAGGATCTGACGGCGGACGAAACGCACAAGCAGGACGAGCGCGTGATGAAAGAGACGACGAAGTACAGCAACGCGGCGACGGCCAAGAAGGAAGAGGGCAAGGAAAACCAGGAACTCGAAGACATTCTGGAAGCCATGATGCTGACCAACGGGCATCGGGAGAGAGTGAACGGGCGGAACGTGCTTTTCTACGACATTGTGCCCAACCCGAAGTTCCAGGCAAAGAATATAGACCAGCGATTCGCGCGGGTGATGCAGGGGAAGGTTTCGCTCGACGAGGAGACGGGCGAGGTGATCGATTTCAATGTGAAGTCAGTGCAGGACTTGAAGATCGGCGGAGGGGTGGTGGCCGACTTGCATAAAGGCTTCTGGCTGCACATCCACAATCAGGCACAGCCCGACGGCGTCTGGCTGACAGACCTGGCCGAAGGGTCGGGCGACGCGCGTGCCGCCATCTTTTTCCATCCCTATTTCCGCTTCAAAGAGACGACGGACAACTGCCACCTCTACACAACCACGGCCATGCAGGTGGGTCCAGTGCAGCTCGTGAAGAAGCCCTAGGCTATGCTTGCGCTTCACCGCGTGATTTGTCACGCCTCAGCAACCGGCTCAGGATCACATAGAGCACGGGAATAAAGACCAGGTTGAGCACGGTAGAAAGCAACATGCCGCCGACAATTGTGGTTCCCACTGATTTACGGCCCTGCGAACCGGCGCCGGTGGCGAAGACCAGAGGAAGCACGCCGAGGATGAACGCGAACGAAGTCATGAGAATGGGCCGCAGACGCAGTTCGGCGGCTTCGATTGCGGCTTCGGCGATGGTACGGCCCTTGCGCCGCAGCTGCTCGGCGAACTCGACGATCAAGATGGAGTTTTTTGCCGAGAGCCCGATGAGCATGACGAGGCCAATCTGGCAATAGACATCGTTGGCGAATCCGCGCAGCGAAACCAGGCCCAACGCGCCCAGCACGGCCATGGGCACGGCCAGCAGAATGATGAAGGGCAACGCGAAGCTCTCATATTGGGCCGACAGCGTGAGATAAACAACAACGATGCCGAGGGCAAAGATGATGATCGCTTCGCCGCTGGATTCGATTTCATCGAGCGTCAGGCCGGTCCATTGAAAGCCCATACCGCGCATCATGTTCGCTTGCGCCAGTTTTTCCATTCCGGCAATCGCCTGGCCCGAGCTGTAACCGGGCGCGGCCGAGCCGTCAATTTCCACCGAGCGGAAGAGGTTGTAGCGGGTAATCACAGGAGCGCCGGCGCTGTCGGCGACAGTGACCAGGTTGTCGAGCGGCACCATCTGTCCGGAGTCGGCACGAACGTAGTAGCTGTGCAGATCGCCGGCGGTCATGCGGAACGGCCGGTCGGCCTGCACAAAGACGCGATAGGTGCGGTCGTTGTAGTCGAAGTCGTTGATGTACTCCGAGCCCATAAAGACGCTGAGCGTAGTGGCGATCTGCGAGATCGAAACGCCCATGGTCTTGGCTTTGTCGCGATCGATCGTGACCAGTTCCTGCGGATCGTTGGCCGAAAAGGAAGTGAAGAGGTTGACCAATTCCTTGTGCGTGCCGCTTGCAGCGACGATCTGGTGCGCCACGCGGTCCAGGTCTGTGAGGCTGTTGCCGCCTTGATCCTGCAGCATGAACTGGAATCCACCCAAGCTGCCCACGCCCTCCACTGCCGGCGGCTCGAACGGTTGCACCAGTCCGCCATTGGGCATGAACATCAGCGCCTGCAGTTTCGGCGTGAGATCCCGCACGATGTTGGCTGTTGTATGGCCCTTCTCGGCAGACTTGGTCGCTGCTGTTGTGCTAACAAACATCATGCCCTGATTTGAGGCGCTGCCGGCGAAGCTGAAACCAATGATCGAAAACAGTCCGATTACATCCGGGTCTTGCTTGATGATGGCCGCGCCGCGCTCGGAGAGACTGGTGGTGTAAGAGAGCGAGGAACCTGGAGGCGCCTGCACGATCACCATGAAGTAGCCCGCGTCTTCCTGCGGTATGAATCCGGTCGGAACGAACCCGTAGATCCAGACTGTTGCACCCAGCCCGGCAAAGAAGACGAGGAGGAGCAGATAGCGCAGTTGCAGCGCCACATGAATGATGCGCGCATAGGTGCTGGCCATCCAGGTAATGAAGGCGTCGGCGCCGTGAATGAACGCGGCGAAGGCGCGCGAGATCAACCGGATGTGAAGAAAATCCAACTGGCGCGGACGCGCTTCTTCGCCGCGCAAAACGAGGGCTGAGAGCGCCGGCGAAAGCGTGAGCGCGTTGAATGCCGAGATGGCGATGGAGAACGCGATGGTCAGCGCGAACTGGCGATAGAGGATGCCGGTGGTTCCGGGGAAGAACGATACCGGGACAAACACGGCGATCAGGACCAGCGATGTGGCAATGACCGCGCTGGTGACTTCGCTCATGGCGCGCGAAGTGGCCTCATGCGGATCGGAGTGCTCCATGTGAATGTGGCGCTGCACGTTCTCGATGACTACAATCGCGTCGTCGACCACAAGGCCGGTGGCCAGAGTGATGCCGAAGAGGGTGAGTGAATTGATAGAAAAGTTAAAGATCCGGATAAAGGCAAAGGTTCCGATCAGCGACACTGGAATGGTGACGGCTGGAATGATAGTCGCGCGCCAATCGAGCAAGAAGAGGAAGATGACGGTGATGACGATGATGATGGCCTCGGCGAGCGTGACCAGTACTTCCCGGATGGATTGGCCGACAGCAGTGGTGGAGTCGAAGGCTACCGCGTAGAGCAGCCCGGGTGGAAAGTTCTTCGAGAGTCGGTCCAGCTCTGCTTTGGCTCTGCGGTCCACGTCGAGTGAGTTGGCGTTCGATAGTTGCTCCACGCCGATGCCCATCGCCTGGTGGCCTTGATATTCCAGTAAGTTGCCATAACTCTCCGCGCCAATTTCAGCGTGACCGACGTCCTTTAGAAGCACCAGCCCATTTGGAGAGTACTTGACGATCAGGTTGTTGAACTCATCGGGGTTGGTGAGCCGGCCGGTCACGCGAACGGGGATCTGGAACGCCTGCGTTGAATTCGATGGCGGCTCCCCGAGTGAGCCGGCGGGAATCTCCACATTCTGCTCGGTGAGCGCGTTCACCACGTCGGAGGCCGTCAGGCCGCGGGCGGCCATGCGGATGGGATCGAGCCACACGCGCATCGCGTATTTCCGCTCGCCGAAAATGACGACATCGCCGACGCCAGGCACCCGCTTGAGCGCGTCTTTGACATAAATGTCGAGATAATTCGAGATGTACTCGCTCGAATAACGCCCATCAAGCGTAAAGAACCCGGCGCCGAAGACGAAATTGTAATTGGACTTCAGGACGGTGATGCCGGTGGAGAGGACTTCGCCTGGAAGGCGGCCTTCTGCGCTCGCCACACGGTTCTGCACGTCAACGGCCGCGATATCAAGGTTGTAGCCGGTTTGGAAGGTGATATCGATCGAACTGATACCGGCATTCGTGCTTGAGGAACTGATGTAGCGCATCCCCTCAACACCGTTGATCGCCTCTTCCAGCGGAATGGTGACGGCTTTTTCGACGGTCTGCGCGTCGGCGCCCACGTAGACGGCATTAACTTCCACGACCGGCGGCGCCAGGCTGGGGTACATCGCCACGGGCAGATTGGGGACGCAGATGGCGCCGGCCAAAATGATGAGCAGCGCGCAGACCGTGGCGAAAACCGGGCGGTGAATAAAGAAGTCAACAAACAAGGTGAGCCCTCTTTCTTATGAGACTGTCACGCGCTGCGCAGGCTTGCTCTTCCGCGCCAGGGCTCTTCGATGTTCTTTATGATGACGATGGGCAGCCGCAGTGCGGGAGGTTACTCCCTTCTGCGCCTGTGCTCCACTATTCATGCTTTGCGCTCCGCCGCTTTTGGCAGGAGCAGCAGCACCCTTTCCCTGAGAGGCTGGGGGCTGCGGGGGACCCGGAAGCAAAATGACCGGCATGCCATCGACTAGGAATTGCATCCCCGTGATGATGACGCGGTCGCCTGCGCTAAGCCCTGACACAATGGAGTAGTTATTGCCAACGGTAGATCCGAGCGTGACCGGCGCGCGATGCGCAACGGTCATCCCGTTCTGCTGCTTCACCTCGAACACAAAGCTCTGCTCGCCCTGCTGCGCCACGGCCAGTACCGGGACCACCGCCATCGGCTTGGTGCTCCAAATGACTTTGGCTTTGACCATTTCTGCGTTGCGCAGCATTTCCGGCGAGGGCTGCACCGGGGCTTTCGCCAGGATCCCCTGCAGATTGCTGTCGACCTCGGGCGAGACAAAATCGATCTTTGTTTTCTGCAGCAGTTTGCCGCTGTTGTCTGTCAGGTCGACGCCAAGGCCCCTGTGAATCTCTGAGGAGCGCTCAGTGGGGATGTAGATGTAGGCTTCGAGATCCTTGTTCTCATCCACGGTCGTGAGCAGGGTGGGTGGCGAACCCGATTGCGAAACGTAGTCGCCAACGTGGACGGGGACGTCGCCCACGATGCCGGCATAGGGTGCGCGGACGGTGTAGTAGGCGAGCAACTGTTCCTGTGTCTTACGATTCCCGGCGGCTGCTTCGTAGTCCGCTTTGGCGTTCTCGTACGCCTGCTGGGCCTGGTCATAAGCATCGCGGCTGGTCACGCCCGCTTCAAACAGTTTCTTCTGGCGGTCCTGCTCAATGGTGTCGTAATCATAGACCGCCTTTTTCTGCCGTTCCGTAGCCAACAGAGCGGCGACGTTGGCCTGTTGCTGACGTGGATCGATTTCCATCAGCACCTCGCCGGTCTTCACCTGGTCGCCCGAGTGCACAAGGATCTCAGTGAGCTGGCCGCTCACTTGCGGAGAGATGGTGGCCGAGCGGCGCGACTTGATGGTGGCGACATATTCGCTACTCTGCGCCACGGGCTGCATGGCCACAGTCACAGTTTGAACGGGGAAGCCCTGCATCTCCGGTCCCGCTGCGGCCGCCGGCTTCTTATTGCAGCCGGTTGCTACCAGTCCCGCCAGAACCCAACACACGATGATAGGAATGCGTGAAAATCTGCTTTGCGTCACTCGATTCTTCCTCTAGGGAGCGTCTTGAACCACCCTAGCCACGGCCTTGCCGCGTTTTCTCGATTCGCGTACCCATTCGCGAAGTTGCCATGCGACGTTAGAAGGGTTCCGGAAATACTGTCCCCGGCAAGTGCCTTGCGCGGATACTCCATTTCCCGAAACTGCTGAAGCCTTGACCATCTGACGCCGTTAGAAGGATAGTTGACGCAAAAATACGGCGCGGCACCGTGGGCCACAAGATCAAGGTCACACCAGGGCCCTCATCCATCGAGGATAGCTCAGAACCATGCAAGATTGTCGTAACGCACTTGGTTCCCGCTCGTTACGCTTGAGACCTGCTCGGGCGCCGCTTTAGCCGGTCGAAGAGCAGAGTTGGAGCGGCACGGCATGCCGTATCTGCTGTTCGTTGTTTTGACACGCTTTTCACGAGTTGATAGCCTTTGAGGAGAGCACTTCCGGCCAAACTTTCCCTCCGCGTTCTGCTCCCCAAGCGTCCCCGTCGTCTAGCCCGGCCTAGGACACCGCCCTTTCACGGCGATAACACGGGTTCAAATCCCGTCGGGGACGCCAAATAGAATCAATAAGGCAGGGTCTAAGCAGCCTCTTCCCCAGCATCCGCTGGTAACTCTGTGGTCACGATAGACCCCGTTTTCGGCGCTTTTTTGCCCTCTACGTGGACGTCCTCTTCTGTTGTTTCTGTTGCTCGATCAGGCAACGTAAGGACGCCATTCAGCCGGGCGGCGGCAGCAGCCAGATGGTCGGGACTCAAATGTGCGTAGCGTGTGGTCATGCGAAGGTCCGAGTGACCGAGAAGCTTTTGCAAATCATGAAGGTCCGCACCAGCCATGCGTAGCTGGCTCGTAAAGGTGTGACGCAGATCGTGAAGGCTGAAGTCATCCACGCCAGCATCACGGCAAGCGCGGATGAACCTCACTGATAGTTGCTCAGGTGTGACGAATGGGAACAGCACCCGGCGGTCCTTCTTCCGCTTGCGCTCAGGGATGCCCATTGATTCAAAAACCTGCATAGCCAGATCATTGACGTAGGCCACTCGCGGCTTGCCGTTCTTTGTTAAACGCAAGTGAACCTTCGAAATAGATATGGAGGAATATTCGGGACGGTCAATTCTGGACATAGGTTGTGGCCCGCGTGGGAGCTTGGAATGGGCTGACTGTGCCAAGGAAAGAGTTGGGCTTGATCCTTTGGCCGACAAGTATCGAAAGCTAGGCACCACTTCGCATCAAATGCAATATGTTTGTGCTCCGTCCGAGAACATCCCATTTGATGACGAGCATTTTGACTTTGTGACATGCTTCAATGCCCTCGACCACGTGGATGATATCAGTAGGACCCTCTCTGAGGTTGCCAGAGTAATCAAGAAAAAAGGGACTTTCCTTTTGATTACCGAAATAAATCATCCACCCACGTTGACGGAGCCACACAGCATTTCTGAGAAACTGCTTGACCAGCTTTCCAGCGACTATTTTGTCTCTAGCATCAGAATGTGTCAGATCCGCCACGATCATGATGTGTATGGAAGCTTGTGGGACAACGTCCCCTATTCCGTTGGACCGAACGCCGGCTCGGGAATTCTCGCAGCTCGGATGACCAGGAAGCCCGCGGTTTTGTAGAAAGGCCTTGCAATCTCCCAAATATTCCTTTAGAGCGATCCCATCCACGGCAAAGGCTCTGTGGCTGGAACGGACTAAATAGGACGTGGTCTTCGGGGTCCACAACGACTAAGAAGGTGTTGTGGACGGGCGGCGCAGACCGTTGGCTCGGGCGATGAGCGGGTGCCTCCATCGGACCCAGACATCAAGCTGGCTGCCGCAGTGATCCACGAATCCTATGCAGTGCTCAAGGCGTTGGGCCACAAGATCGTCCCCTTCAGTCAAAGAGTCGCCGCCGTCACACCGGTGTTCGTGCTCGCATTCCTGTTTCGTCTGCTGCTCAACTCCAGGTTTTTCGAAGACGGCGGAATCTACCACGCTCAGCAGGCGCCGGACGAGCTACAGGCGCTGGCCGACGATCTGCGCGCCGCCGTGATCCGTTCCGGCGTTCCGACGCCGGCTATCAGAAAAGTGTTAGAGATGAAGTAGCGCCACGGAAAATCGGCATCTACATTCAAAACGAAAATCTTCCAATAGAATCTCCATCATTGGCTGCAGATTCTGATCAGTAATTGAAGGTCGGCATCGCGACCGTTTTCCCGGGTTTCGGTGCTGCTCCGGGTGGATTACCGGCAAACCGGGCAGAAGCCGGAAATGGGGTTATGTCCGAATAGGCGACATCCATGTTACAGCCTGTTTCAAAAATAGGTTCTGCCTCAAACCAGGTACTTACGTTTGAGGGAGTTGTACTGTTGAGCTTCTGTCATGAAGAAGCGGCAGAAGCTGTTAACGGATGAGCAGTGGGAGTTGCTTGGCCCGCTGTTGCCGGAGGCGAAACGGCGCGAGTATGGGCGAGGGCGTCCTCCAGCGCCGAACCGCAACTGTTTAGAAGGCATTCTGTGGATACTGCAAACGGGAGCGGCGTGGCATTTTCTTCCCGACGAGTATCCTTCGCCCTCGACTTGCTGGCGGCATCTTAAGCAGTGGGAGGAAGAAGGAGTTTGGCTCAGGGCCTGGCGCACGTTGCTGGGCGCACTAGATGAAAAAGGCTTGCTGAGATGGGACGAAGCTTTCCTGGACGGCAGCTTCGCAGCGGCTAAAAAGGGGGCGATGCGGTCGGCAAAACCAAGCGTGGTAAAGGCACAAAGTGGATGGTACTGGGAGACGGTGAAGGTGTTCCGTTGGGAGTTCGGTTGGAAAGTGCCTCTCCGGCAGAAGTTACACTTGCGGACGCCACGCTCGACCAAGTCCGCGTCCCGCGACCCAAAGGCCGGCCGCGGCAGAAGCCGAAACGAGTGATCGCTGACCGCGGCGACGATTCCGATCCACTGCGGGAGCGATGGAAACGGCGAGGCATCGAGTTGATCGCACCCTACCGGAAAAACAACAAGCAGAGGAGATATGAGGATGGCCGGAAATTGCGACGCTGCAAACGGCGCTGGAAGATCGAACGCACCAACGCTTGGCTGGGGCAGTTCCGGCGCGTACTGGTTCGTCACGAGCATCGGCTCTGCATCTACTTGGCCTTCTTCCATCTCGCTTGCCTCTGGATCACACTACGAAAATGTTTTTGAAACACGCTGTGCACATTTTTTCCTGATTTATCAGGTTGAAGGGGCCGATTGCCTGTTCGTCAGTTGAAACTCTGATGTACAGGACGGCCCCATTTGCCTGTCTCTTTTTCATTAGCGCGACTAGTCCTTGTACAATGTACAAGAATGCATCTCGCGATGCGCGTGTTCCTCGGCGCCTTTCAACCAGCCGACCTCGTGGATGTGCGCGAGCGCGGCACGAGAAATCGGGCAGACCATCCTCAAACCTCGACCCAGGGAAAATTCTCAGTAGTCGGGAAACGCTCGCGGATTCCCCACATCACCTTTGGGTGGCTGAAACATTCCTCTAACGCGACTTCGGGAAGAATGTCCGCGCCTAAATCATTGCGCACGAAAAACGCGTTGTAGCCGTACCGGTTCACGCCCACAAGGCGATAACCTTTCCGGTGAGCCAAGTTGACGAAAGCGCGAAGGGAGGCTCCTGCAAAATTCGGCATCCCATCTGTTGTCGGGTAACTACGGAATGTGAATTGGTCATCGTAGGGCACCGTCCAAGAGCGATCAGGACCTAACATGTCCTGGTACTCAAGCACGACTACGCGGGGGGGTATGATTTCTATCGACTCCCAAATCCAGTAATCCACCCCATCCATGTCGAGTGACAGGAGGTCGATCTCCCCTTGAAATCCGTGATCAAGAAGAAGCCTATTGACGGATGATTTTGTAACCCAGGAACATACGAACTGCGGGGGGTAAACATAGGTATTTCTGGATTGCGCGAAGAAGCGCTTCCCGCGGGAGACGTTTGCCTCATCACCGTCTACGAGAAGGCCGTGCCATCCATGATTCAAAATAAGGTTGGTGCTGTTACATTCGAGTCCATCGCCCGCGCAAATCTCTACGCTCAACTTGTGCTTAACGCCCACGATCGAAAACAAGAAAAGCAGAATTCCGTCTTCGTCGGTTTGCGAAAAGCACTTGAAGCCGACCTCGTTGAGGCTGGGCAGAGGTCGACCCTGCTCTATCATTTGTCTATAGCTCCACGTGAGGAGGAGCTGTGTTCCAGCATCGGGACCGTCTCCCCTGCTCCGAAGCTCTTCCAAAATCGCATCGTGACCGCCGCCCCCCCTCTGAAGCTCTTCCAAAATTGGGGCGGCAAGAAAGTTTCGAATTCGCTTAGCAAACCTCTTTATGAGAAACATCGACCCTCTTTCTTGGGTAGCCCCCATTGATCTCATCCGGAATTCCTTTCCGAATTCGAAAACGGCACCATTGTACGCCTCTCTCGCCTGTTCCTTGCATCAGACTCGCCCCCTATCGAAAGAAGTCGGCACATCAAGAAAATAATGCCTCTGGTCTGGTTGCCCCCTAAGCACGAACGTCGAGCGCGGACAACTTTCACGTGCAGGGTTCACCCATCATGGAACGAACTGGCCGAGGCACGTCCTTAGGACCTATAAGGATATACACATTCAGACGAAAGAGATGACAGCTCTCCACCTCCCAAGGTTCATATACTGACGGGGGTATATAAACGCCGCCTTTTCCGAGCCTTACCAGCAGCCGAGTTCTGGATCGTCGAGTCCGTTTTGACCGGAATTCCACGGGGAGCGTCACCGCCCAAGCGCCTTTGGATACATGTGATTTCCGCACATAAGGCGTCCGCCCTGGACACGTTCTCGGCAAACTGGTTCAAACTTTGAGTGCTCAGGGACGCCAAAAGCATCACGTCGGCCAGAATGACTCACACCAAGCTGGTCCAGTCCAGCACCACTTTTCCGGCATTGCCGGAGATCATTGCGTCAAAGCCCTTTTGAAAATCCTTGTACGGGAAGCGATGTGTGATCACCGGCGAGATATCCAGACCAGACTCGAGCATGACCGACATCATGTACCAGGTTTCATACATTTCGCGGCCGTAAATGCCCTTCACGGTCAGCATGCTGAAGATGATTTGCCGGAGATCGATCACCGCTTCTTTGGCGGGAATACCGAGAACAGCGATCTTTCCGCCGTGGCTCATGCTGGCGATCATGTCGCGCAGGGCCTGCGGATTGCCGGACATCTCCAGCCCCACGTCGAAGCCCTCGGCCATGCCTAGCTGCTTTTGCACATCGGCCAGTCGGGTCTCGTTTGGATTGACCGCCAGCGTCGCGCCCATCTTCCGCGCCAGTTCCAGGCGGAAGGGATTGAGATCGGTGACGACCACGTGGCGCGCCCCAGCGTGCTGCACCACGGGGATGGCCATGATGCCGATCGGTCCGGCGCCGGTGATCAGAACGTCCTCTCCAAGCACAGGAAACGAAAGAGCGGTGTGCACAGCGTTGCCAAACGGATCGAAGATGGCGGCAACTTCCTGGTTGATGCCGGGATTGTGCCTCCAGATATTGGTCATGGGAAGCGAAATCAGCTCTGCAAAAGCCCCCGGGCGGTTGACTCCGACACCCTTGGCAGAGGCACAGAGATGGCGCCTGCCCGCCAGGCAGTTGCGGCAGCGGCCACACACGACGTGCCCCTCGCCGCTGACGATGTCTCCGGGGTAAAAGTCGTTGACGTTGGATCCGACGGCGACGATCTTGCCAACGAATTCGTGGCCGATGGTCATTGGCACATGGATCGTCTTCTGCGCCCAATCGTCCCACTCGTAAATGTGCACATCGGTGCCACAGATGCCCGTGTAGCGCACGCGAATCAGCACGTCGTTGATGCCGATCCCCGGCTCGGGAATCTCTTCCAGCCAAAGGCCCGGTGCAGCCTTGCTTTTCACCAGCGCTTTCATGTGGCGCCTCCTGATGCACAAGTGGTCCGCTGGAATTGTATCGGTTTTAAGCGATGGCGTTGTGCTGTCGGGTGAAATCACCATCGGGGTGCGCGGTTCAGGCGCGATCGCTCAGAATCGCGTCAATCCGGGTAAGTTCCTCGCCGGAGAAGGCGGGGTTAACAAGACACGCAACATTCTGCTCAATCTGCTCGACGCGGCTGGCGCCGATGAGCGCGGATGTGATCCGGGTGTCGCGCAGAACCCAGGCCAGGGCCATTTGCGCCAGAGTTTGCCCGCGATCGTGTGTAAGCGCGTTCAAGGCTCGCACTTTGGCGAGGCGTTGATCGTCAATATCATGCTTCTTGAGGAATCCGTGCGGCTTGGACGCGCGCGCATCGGCGGGAATGCCGTTGAGATAGCGGTCGGTGAGCAGGCCTTGCGCAAGTGGGCAAAAGGCGATGGCTCCCACGCCTTCCTTGGCCAACACATCGAGCAGGCCATCTTCAATGGTGCGCTCGAACATCGAGTATTTGGGCTGATGAATGAGGCAGGGTGTGCCCAGGGAGCGTAGGATTCTAACGGCTGCGGCGGCCTGTTCCGGGTTGTAACTGGAGATGCCGGCATAAAGAGCCTTGCCGGATCGGATGGCCTGATCAAGCGCGCCCATGGTTTCCTCAACCGGCGTGTCGGGATCGGGCCGATGCGAATAGAAGATATCGACGTACTCCAGGCCCATGCGTTTGAGACTCTGGTCGAGGCTGGCCAGCAGGTATTTTCGCGATCCCCAGTTGCCGTAGGGTCCGGGCCACATGTCCCAGCCGGCCTTCGTGCTGATGATCAGTTCGTCGCGATAGGGCATGAGATCGAGACGAAGGATTTCGCCGAAGTTACTCTCTGCGCTTCCCGGCGGAGGGCCGTAGTTATTCGCCAAATCGAAGTGGGTAATTCCCAGATCGAAGGCGCGGCGCACCATGGCGCGGCCGTCCTCAAAAGCGTCAACCCCGCCGAAGTTGTGCCAGAGACCGAGCGAGATCGCTGGCAGACGAATGCCGCTACGCCCGCATTGGCGGTACTGCATGGTGTTGTAGCGCGACTCGCGGGCAAGATACAAGGTCGTTCCTCGACTCGAAGAGGGGTATCGGTGGCTCTAGCTCAGGACGCCCACGATGGAAACTTCCTTGCGGCCATCCAAGGGAGCGGACACTATGCTGCCTTCAATTGGCGCACCGTCGACGGTCAAGGCAATGTGATTGCCGCTGCCCTTGCGCTCGATGTCGATCCGGTAAACCACATCGCGGAAGATTCGAGTTGCCGTGAATCCGGGCCACGTTTTGGGAATGACGGGAGCGATTTCGAGCCCGTCATAGGTGGGACGGATTCCCAGAATCCATTGCGCGATGGCGTAATAATTCCACGCCGCGGTGCCGGTAAGCCAGGAATTCTTGGCTTCGCCGAATGTGGGAGCATCCTTGCCGGCGATCATCTGCGCGTAGACGTAAGGCTCGCAGCGATGCACCTCGCTAATCTCTTCGCGCGCCGAGGGATTGATGCGGCGGTAGTAATCGTGAGCCTCGTCGCCATGGCCTAGCCGCGTCTCCGCGATCATAATCCAGGGATTTACGTGACAGAACACGCCTGCGTTCTCCTTGTATCCGGGCGGGTACGACGAGATCTCGCCCAGATGGAGGTAGTAACGTGAGTAGGCTGGCTGATGCACGACGATGCCGTGTTTTGTAGCCAGATGCTTGCGCGTCGCGGCAAGGGCGCTGGCGGCTTTTCCGTCATCGAGGCCGATTCCTGCCAGTATACAAAAGCCGTTCGATTCGATGAAGATCTTGCCCTCGTCACACTCCTTCGAGCCAACCTTGGCGCCAAAGCTGTCGTATGCGCGCAGAAACCATTCGCCATCCCATCCATACTTCTTGATCGTCTGCTCCATTTTCTCGGCTGCGGAAAGAAAACAGGATGCCTCAGTTTTGTGGCAATGCCGATGGGCGATGGCAGCCAGCTCACGCGAAGCGTGGACAAAAAGGCCTGCAATGAAGACCGATTCGGCTACTTTGCCGTCCTGATTAGTCGTGGTTTGGAACGACATGCCGGGCGTTTCAGAAAAGCAGTTGAGATTAAGGCAATCGTTCCAGTCAGCGCGGCCGATCAAGGGCAGACCGTGCGGTCCCAGTCGCTCCAGCGTGTAGCGGAAGCTGCGATGCAAATGGTCGTAAAGCGCCGCTTCCGTTCCCGGCTGATTGTCAAACGGCACCATCTCGTCGAGGATGCTCCAGTCGCCAGTTTCTTTCAGATACGCCGCAACACTGAGGATTAGCCAGTGCGGGTCGTCATTGAATCCGCTGCCGATGTCGTTGTTCCCACGCTTAGTGAGCGGCTGGTATTGGTGATAGGCGCCGCCGGTTTCGAGTTGTGTAGCGGCCAGGTCGAGAATGCGCTGGCGGGCGCGAGCAGGCGCCATGTGCACAAAGCCGAGCAAGTCCTGGTTGGAATCGCGGAAGCCGAGACCGCGGCCGATGCCCGATTCAAAGAGCGAAGCGGAACGCGAGATATTGAATGTGGCCATGCATTGGTACGCGTTCCAGATGTTCACCATGCGGTTGGTATGGATTTCTGGAGTGTCGACCTGAAAAATGTTCAGGAGTCTGTCCCAATATGCGTTGAGGCGGGCGAAGGCAGCGGCGGCCTCATTGGCGTCGAGATACTTCGCGATCACGGTCTTGGCGCAGCACTTGTTAATGATCTGCGAGCCGGGAGGATCAAACTTTCGGTCTGCGGGGTTTTCCTGGTAGCCGAGAATGAAAACGACCTGCCGCGTCTCGCCTGGATCCAGGTCCAGATTGACTTGGTGAGCTCCGATCGGCGCCCATCCGTGGGCGATGGAGTTAGTCAGCTGTCCGGCTGCTACTGCGGCGGGGTTGTCCCAGGCAGAGTAGGGGCCGAGAAACGCATCGCGCTGAGTGTCGAATGCTGCAGGATTCGAGCATGCGAAGTACGCGAAGTGGTTGCGGCGCTCGCGGTACTCCGTCTTGTGATAGATCACGCCGTCAGCAACCTCGACTTCGCCAATGTTCAAATTGCGCTGGAAGTTGGTTGCATCGTCCTGTGCGTCCCAAAGGCAGAATTCCACGCTCGCGAAGACGGAGATCTGCGCGCGTGCTGCCCGCCGGTTAGTGATCGAGAGCTGCCAGATCTCAAGATTCTCGTCGAGCGGCACAAAGTACCGGGTGTGAGCCGCGATATCGGCAAATGTTGAACCGATGATGGTGTAGCCCAACCCGTGGCGGCAGGAGTAGCCTTCGGCAGAGTGACGGGTCGGCTGCCACGAGGGCGACCAGAACTGCCCCGTTTCGCGATCGCGCAAGTAGATGTATCGGCCGCCACAATCGAGAGGTACATTGTTGTAGCGATAGCGAGTGAGGCGGCGCAAGCGCGCATCGCGATAAAACGAATAGCCGCCGGCGGTATTGGAGACGATGCCGAAATATTCCTGGCAACCGAGGTAGTTGATCCACGGCAGAGGAGTATCGGGCCGGGTGATCACATACTCGCGATTGCGATCGTCGAAATACCCGAACTTCATATGCACTTCCTCTACCGGTCCGAATCGAAATCAATAGTGCCTTCGACAGAATAGATGCTGAAACGTTTTTGCAGGGCCAATTCTCTGCTTTTTGAAAGCGAATCGCGATTATACTTGAAGTCAAGGAATCGAAACAAGATTATTTCGGGTCTATGGATGTCGGCGGCGAAGAGTGCCGTTGCCCGGTTCATGGGAATGTGAGAGACTGATCCGTCTTTCCATCAAACACTGGCTCCGGCGTCAAGCGAAAACGCAGATATGGCACGTTCAGATAGGGCATGTCGAGTGATCAGGAATCTACGAAGCGCCCTCACAAGCCGACCATTGCTGTGGCGGGCCTGCGTTACGGGATTCGCTTTCCTGCCGGGCGTTCTGGCTCGCGGGACTGGGGTCCCGACAGCGGCGATCAAGGTGGACCAAGTGGGTTACCCCGTGAACGGTCNNCGGTCGAGATTGCTGATTTTTCCGGGCTTCGGCGCGAAGGAAGATTCTTTCTTGAGGTTCCCGGAGTGGGAAAGAGCTGGACCTTTACTGTGGGCGGGAACGTCTACGAGCACACCTATTTCATGGCAATGCGCGGCTTTTACGGGCAACGATGCGGAACTGCGGTGGACCTGGGCCCGGAGTTTCCCGGCTACTCCCATCCCGCCTGTCATCTGCATGGCGAGTTTCATCCCAGCTCTGGCCAGCAAGGACCACGAGACAACAGGGGTGGCTGGCACGACGCTGGCGATTACGGCAGATATATGGTCAACTCGGGAGTCGCGACAGGCACGCTGCTTTGGGCCTGGGAGATCTACGGGCCGAGACTCAAGCAGGTTCAGCTCGCGATTCCTGAAACCGGGAACGGCACGCCTGACATTCTGAATGAGGCGCGCTGGAACCTGGAGTGGATGCTGAGGATGCAGGACGCGGACGGTGGCGCCTGGCACAAGCAGACCAGTGAGCATTTTCCCGGATTTATCGCAGCCGACGAAGACACGCTACCCAGTGATGTGATTGGAACCGGGTCGGCGCCCTACAAAAGCACTTGCGCGACGGCCGATCTGGCGGCGGTGGCAGCGATTGCCGCGCGCGTGTACAAGCCGTTCGACGTAAAGTTTGCAGCGCGGGCCCTGGATGCAGCGCGACGGGCCTGGG
This sequence comes from Candidatus Sulfuritelmatomonas gaucii, assembly GCA_900290245.1. GTDB lineage: Bacteria > Acidobacteriota > Terriglobia > Terriglobales > Acidobacteriaceae > Telmatobacter > Telmatobacter gaucii. The sequence continues at coordinate 33,108 of OKRB01000099.1, forward strand.
AGTGGACAGAAAAGTATCCGAATGTGACGTTCAGGAATCCGTCCGGCGTAACGACTGGGGAGTACGGTGACTCCAACTGCTCGGACGAGCGGCTTTGGGCCGCAGTTGAGCTTTGGCGGACCACAGGCGAGGAGGAGTACCATCAATTCTTCCTCGATCACTACACCGAATACCTTACCAGCCTTGATTCGCCGCCCGCGGAAAACTGGAGATCTCTGGGCCCCATGGCGTTGCGCAGCTACGTGCTCTCGAGGCGCAAGGATGCAGAGGCGAAGGCGCAGGCCGCGATCCGTGAACGCATGCTGGCTGCGGCGCGCGCGATTGTGAATGAAACTTCTGCCAATCCGTACCATGTGAGCCTTCAAATCAAAGACTATGTGTGGGGCTCGAACGGAATTGCCGCGCAGTACGGAATGGACCTGCTCATCGCCGATGCGATTGCTCCGAATCCTGCGTTTGCGAACGCCGCACGGGACAATCTGCACTATCTGCTGGGGCGGAACACGTTCTCACTTTCTTGGGTGACGAAGGTTGGCGAGAACTCGGTGCAGCATCCGCATCACCGTCCAAGCGCCGCGAGCAAGCAGGGACCGTGGCCCGGGCTCCTGGCGGGAGGACCCAATGCTGGCAGGCAGGATTCAGTCCTGGCCGCGTTGCCGAAGGATCTGCTTCCAGCCAGGGTCTACGCCGATGAAACGGAATCGTATGCAAGCAATGAGATCGCGATCAACTGGCAGGCATCGCTTGTTTTCCTGCTGGCCGGGCAATTGCGTTAGGAACCGGGCCAAGCCGCACTCGGGATGCCAAAGAGGGCAACGGTAGCGCAGTAGAGAATTGACGAAGAGATTTGAGGACGTCAATGCATCTTCAAGTTTTGGATATTGTGATCATCCTGGCGTACTTGGCCGGCACTGTGCTGGTAGGCTACTGGGTTTCCCACTACGCTTCGCGCGACATGGCGGCCTATTTTCTCGGTGGCAACAAACTGCCATGGTATGTGCTGGGCCTCTCGAACGCCTCGGGAATGTTCGACATCAGCGGCAGCATGTTGCTGGTCTACTGGATGTTCGTTTACGGCCTGAAAAGCGTTTGGATTCCCTGGCTCTGGCCGACCTTCAACCAGGTCTTCCTGATGGTTTATTTGTCGGCATGGCTCAGGCGTTCGAATGTGATGACGGGCGCGGAATGGATCAAGACGCGGTTCGGCACCGGCCGGGGCGCGCAGTTGTCGCATCTGATTGTCGTGATCTATGCGTTTGTCAGCATCATTGGGTTCTTCAGTTACGGGTTCAAAGGCATCGGCAAGTTCGCGGCCACATTTCTTCCTTGGCATTTGACGCCCAACGAATACGCCGTGATCCTGATTGGTATCACCGCGATCTACGTGGTCAAGGGCGGCATGATCAGCGTGGTCATCACGGAGGTGGTGCAGTTCTGCATCTTGTCGATCGCATCCTTCGCTGTGGGTATCATCGCCATGAGCAAAGTGGCGCCGCAAACCCTGCTTCGCGTGGTCCCCAAAGGGTGGGATAACGTGTTTTTCGGCTGGCATCTGAACCTCGATTGGTCGACGCTTATCCCTGCCGCAGACGCAAAAGTTGCGCAGGATGGGTACGGGCTGTTCGGCTTCCTGGTGATGATGCTTTTCTTCAAAGGAGTGCTCATCTCGGCCGCGGGCCCGGCCCCAAACTACGATATGCAACGCATCCTTGCCGCTAAATCGCCGCGCGAGGCGTCGATGATGAGCGCTTGGGTCAACGTCGTGCTCACCTTCCCGCGCTACTTTCTTACCGCCGGGCTAGCGGTCCTGGCGGCCGTGTTTTTCAGCCAGAACATTCGTGCCATGGGAACCGGCATGGATTTCGAGCTGGTGCTGCCCTATGCGCTGGGGCGATTCGTGCCCATGGGTCTGCTGGGCTTCCTGATCTCCGGCTTGCTGGCCGCATTCATGGCCAACTTTGCAGCCACCGTAAACGCCGCGCCTCCCTACTTCGTCAACGACATTTACAAACGCTACATCCGGCCCGACGCATCTCCCAAAACCTACGTTCGCCTCAGCTACGTCAGCTCCTTTGCCGTCGTGGTGATCGGCATCCTCATTGGCTGGAATGTCAACTCGGTGAATGGCGTGGTGCTGTGGATCGTCAGCGGCCTATGGGCCGGCTACATGGCGTCGAATGTTCTGAAGTGGTACTGGTGGCGCTTTAACGGCTACGGATACTTCTGGGGCATGGTGGCTGGTATCGCCTCGTCGATCTTTTGCGTCATCGACGCCAACACCACCAGGCTGATTCACAACCAGCCCTTCGTCCACCACCTGCTATCCACCTATTCCATTAACGAAGAGGTGTCGATCGTTTTTCCCATCGTGCTCCTTCTCTCGCTGGCCGGGTGCTTTGCCGGCACGCTGCTCACGAAGCCTGAGGACGAAGAGGTACTGAAAGACTTCTACAGGCGCGTGCGCCCGTGGGGTTTGTGGGGCCCGGTTCACAAAGTGGTTGTCGCCGAGGACCCCGGGTTCGTGCGGAACAACGACTTTTTCCGCGACATGTTTAACATCGTTGTCGGCATCGTGTGGCAGATTTCGCTCGTTGTGCTTCCCATGTATGTCGTGATCTGGGAATTGCGGCGGGCCGCAATCACTTTGGCGGTGATCCTGGCAACGTCAGCCATCCTCAAGTTCTCCTGGTATGACCATCTCGATGTGCGCGAAATGGAGCCCGAAAAGGCCGCCGTACGAGCAATTTAGCCCGTCGTCGGACCACTCAAAAATGGCACCGGCATGTTACAACAAGAGGAAATGGCGAAAAGATCGAAAAAGAAGCGTGAGCCGGTACCGGGGCAGCCCGTCAGTCTGCGGATTCTGGGCGAGTACCTGGATCTGTCGCCGGCCACCATTTCCCTGGTGCTGAACGACGCTCCAGGAGTGCGTGCGATCCCGCAAGAGACGCGGGACCGGGTGAGGGCTGCGGCTGCCAAATTCGATTACCGGCCCAGTTTTTATGCGAGGTCGTTGCGCAAGAGGCAGACGTACTCCATTGGCGTGCTGGTCCCCGAGCTGAGCGACGGCTATTCTTCTCAAGTGCTCACGGGTGTAGAGGAATCTCTTATCGAGGAAGGCTACTTTTACCTGACTGCGAGCCATCGGCGCAAGCCTGACCTGATCGAAGAGTACCCGCGCTTGCTGATGGAACGTTCGGTTGAGGGCTTCATTCTGATCGATACCGTGCTGCAGCATCGCTTCAAGCTGCCTGCGGTTGCGGTCGCGGGCCATCAGCAGATCCCGGGAATCACGAATGTGGTGTTGGACCAGAGGCGTGCGGCGGAACTTACGTTGAGGCATCTGTTTCAACTCGGCCACCGGCGAATCGCTTTCATGCGGGGCGGCAGCCACAGCTCCGACGCCGATGAGCGCTGGGAGTGCCTGCAGAATGTGGCAAGAGACCTTGGCATCGTGATACGACCGGAGCTGACCGTGCAATTGAAACTCATGGTCTCTACGCCCGAATTGGGCTTCGAGCCGACACGCGAATTGCTCAATTGCACGACTCAATTTACGGCCATGGTCTGCTATGACGATTTTGCAGCGATCGGCGCGATTCGGGCGATACGGGATCATGGATTGCGTGTTCCTGAAGACATCTCCGTAGTGGGGTTCGATGACATTCAGAGCTCGGCGTTTCACAACCCCAGCATCACGACCATCCGCCAGCCGCTGCATCAGATGGGTAAGATTGCCGCGCAGATTCTCTTAGAACGAGTTCGCGGAGAGGCTGCCATCCCGCGCGTCCGGTCGGTGCTGCCGGAGTTGATCATTCGCGAGTCAACCAGTCCACCACCCGTGGAGAAGCCAAGCCGCCCGAAGCGCAGTTGAATATGTAACGTTAGCTGACTTGGGAGAGATCGATTTGGCAAGACGCACGGCGAAGCCATCTGCAAGCAGGACGAAACAGCGGCTCGCAGCGCCCCTGGTGCAGCGGAAGCCGACGATGAGTGACGTCGCCCGGTTAGCCGGCGTGGGGACCATGACGGTTTCTCGCGTGTTGAGCGGTACGGTTCCGGTTTCGGCTGAAACTACGCGACGTGTGCAAACTGCGATCGAACAGTTGAAGTATCGTCCCAATGTGCTGGCGCGCGCGTTTCGCGGTCAGCGGAGCGGCTCCATCGGACTCATTCTTCCTTATCTCTACGATCCCTTTTTCGCCAACTGCGCGCACGCCGTAACCACGGTGGCCAAGGAGCATGGCTACTCTGTGCTCATCACCACATCCAACGAGGACCCGGATACCGAGTACGCCGAGGCTGACGAGATGCTGCAGCGGCACGTCGACGGCCTCCTCGTGATTCCGTCGCAGTTTCGTCACTCGCGCGTGACGCGGACGCTCGCCGGCAAAACTCCGCTTGTTGCGTTTGACCGGCCGGTCTCCGACCCTTCAATCGATGTCGTGCTGGTGCAAAATGCCGTTGGAGCGCGGCGCATCGTGGAGCATCTGATTGAACACGGCCACAAGCACATCAGCTATATCGGTTTAAGCCGGAGTTTGTTCACCATCAACGCACGATACCTGGGCTATCGTCGCGTGATGCAGGAGGCCGGACTTGAGGCGGATGCGGTCTTCGATTGCGGATCGGAAGAGATTGCGTTGCGGGTCTTGCAGACAAAGCTCAACGGGAAGAATTCGCCGACGGCGATCTTCACGTCAAATACCCTGGTGACGCGCTATGTCCTCAGTGCGATTGCGCGTCTCGGCATCCGCATGCCGAAGGATCTTGCATTCGCCGGGTTCGATGACTTCGACCTTGCTGAGTTTACTTCTCCGCCGCTCACAGTGGTTCGCCAACCTGCGCAGGAAATGGGCCGCGTGGCGGCAAGCCTGCTCTTTGACCGCATCACGCGCGGCGAAACGCCGCACACGGGCAACCGGATCGTTCTCCCTGTAGAGATTGTGCTTCGGCGCTCGTGCGGATGCAATCATCCCGCTCCCGTTGTCATCCATTAGCCGCGGTGCAGTGCTCGACCGCTCCGGAAGCTTAATCCGTTTTGATGTAGATATCGTTATCATCCATCGCACGGTGGTGCCTTCCGGAAGGAATATTGTCCGGCGCGTGAAGCCGCCGGATCAGCGAACGTATTCCAAGCAGAATCCCCGCGAATTTAGCAGGTGTTCCATCAAACTTTTCGCGAAAACGACGGCGCATTCGAGGCATTTCGTGATACAAATGATAACAATCCAAGCCGGAATGAGAACGATCTCAGCGGGGTGGGAAAGTGCGACAATTATGACGGCAAACCTCCTTGAACTATGCGTGCTCGCGTTTGACGTTGGCGGCAGCCACGTCGCTTCCGCGGTGTGCTGCGGGCAGGAGTTTCATCTCGGGCCGGTCGTTAGCGCTCCTCACCCTGCCGCACAAACCAGCGAGGCTTTCCTCGATCTGTTGCATGAGCTTGGAGTGAAGGCTGGAGCTACACAGAACGGAAAGATCGGCGCCGTGCTTGCGGTGCCAGGTCCCTTCGATCTGCAGGCGGGCGTAAGTTTGATGCGCCACAAGCTGCCTTATCTTTATGGAATTGATCTGCGCGCGGCGCTGGCTGCGCGTTTCGGCATAGAGCCGGCACAAGTGCGCTTTTTGAACGACGCCGACGCGTATCTTCTGGGTGAGATCGGTGCGGGCGCAGCGCGAGGGTTCAGCCGCGTTGTGGGTCTCACGCTGGGGACGGGAATCGGTGCAGCATTTGCGGTGGATGGCCGCTTGGTGACCGAAGGACCAGGAGTGCCTCGCGGCGGCGAGATCTGGAATCTTCCGTATGAAGGCGGAATCGTGGAGGACTTTGTCTCAGCCAGGGCCATCGCAGGAAACTATCAGCGCCGCACTGGCGTAAAGCGCGAAGTGGTCGACCTGGCGTCTGCAGTTCAAAAAGATCCGGCCGCGGAGCAGGCTTTCGTCGAATTCGGTCGGCATCTTGGCGAGGTGATCCGATCGTTGCTTGCCGGCTTCCACGCGGACGTTATCGTGCTGGGCGGCAGCATCTCGCGATCCGCGGATCTGTTTTTGCCCGCCGTTCGAGCCCAGATGGGCGATTCGCCGACTCAGTTGCGCGTCTCGGAGCTGAAAGACAGAGCCGCGCTGGTCGGTTGTGGAGTCGCCACGCAGCAGTCGTCTGAAGCCGGTACGGATTTCAATGAATCGAAATCCGTGCGCGCTGCTCCGGTGTAAACTCGAGGGCCGTCCGCCCACCACCGCGCCCCATTTCCGACGCAAGTTGTGGATTCCGAGAAGGCGCACTACTGCACAAATGTGACGATGCTTTGGGCGGGCAGAGTGTAGTTGAACTGCCCGCTCGAAACGGTCACCGAGGTCTGTGCCACCAGTCCTGCGGCTGACGTGGATTGATACGGCATCATCGAAGTCACAGTCCTATTGTTGAGTACGAAAGTCAGGTTCTCCGTAGTTGTATTGGAGTTGATTGCCACGATCACGTAGTGCGACGGCGAGCTGTTGCTATACGCCGAAACATACACGCCGGAAACGGGACTCGCCGTTGCCGAAACGCGGACGTAACCGGGCTGGATGAACTTGGAGTACTGACCTATCATGTAGCCGAAAACTGTTGGATTCCCGCTGTTGTCGACCAAGCCCCAGGTGCCGGCAGCGGTAGGAGTGCCGAAGATCCCCCACCAGACATAGGCGTTGTATTGGCCGGTGACCAAGGAGTTATGGATCGATTCAGCATATGTCGTCACGGCTTGAGCCCAACTTGGTGTCGCTGTGGTCAAGGGGCCGAATTCGGTCATCCAAAGTTCTTTCGGTGTGTCCGCTAAGGGAATGGAATAGGGCACAATCGAGCCCCCAGACAAGACTTGATAGATGTGACCACCGACAATGGTGATGCGGCCCTGCGCGTTCGAGTCGTTGAGAGCCGTTGCAGCATCGACGGGGTTGAAGGTATCTGACTCCGGCATGATGAGCTTTGTAGAGTATTTGTCCGAGGTGATTGTCGAGGCGTTGCTTGCGACCCAAGTATCCATTTGCTGGGGAGTCCATACGCAGGATTCATAGGTCACGTTCTCTTCCGGCTCGTTCTGCATCGAGATGGCGTAGAGATTGAAACCGTTGGTGGTATTGAAAAAGCTGACAAAATCCTCCAGGTAGTTAGCGTAGTCCGCGTACTGGTTTGGATCGAGGTATCCGCCGCAGTAGTCAGCTCCTTCGCCGCAAGTGGTGTTGAAGGATTCGTTAAAGCTAGTGCCACTGACAGTGACGGTGGTGCCATTAAGCTTCCAAGCGGCCGGTGGCGTCCACGGCGACGCAAAGACGATTGCATTCGGGTTGGCTGCGACGGCTTCCCTGCCGTTGGCAGCTTCATAGTCCCATTCGCTGGTTTCATAAGGATTGGCGCTCGAGGGCGAGCCCTGGGGATCGATGCGCAGGCGCAGGATGTTGAGGCCGAGGCCGCTCGTTGGGCTGAACAGGGCCGTGGCCACCGCCGTGGGCATCTGTCCAAGCCAGGCCGTCGAGCCGCCAAAGCCGCGGATGGTTTGATAGGTGGTTGCAAAATCGACCGTCACCTGGTTTGGAATCGCGCCGGTGGTGAAGTTCCAAATGTAGGAGGAGGCGAGCGGCACCTCGCTGGAACTCTTTGCTCCGGTGGTGATGGTTGCGGTGTAGGAGGTGTTGGAGGCCAAGGCAGCATTAGGTGTGAAGGTGGCAATGACGGTCGCGGCGTTATAACTCACCAATCCTGCGACAGGGGTGGCTCCGCTGGTTGTGGCCAAGGTGAAGGTAGATGGGTTGATCGTCGATGAGTCCATCGCCACACTGAATGTCGCCGTGAGAGCGTTGCTCACATTGACGTTCATTAGGCCGCTGGACGGCACTGTGTTGACGACAGTTGGCGGTTGCGCAGAATTCACTGTCACATTGACCGAGCCAGTTACGGTGTTATAGTCCACTGCGTCGCTGGGGCTGAAGGACACACTCTCGCTGTCCGTCCCAACGCTGGGCACTGTTGTGGGTGTCGTCCATGCAAATGTGCCGGCCACCGAGGCCGCGCCTCCGCTTAGTATCGAGGACGCCAGCGTTTGACCGGAAGTGATAGCGCTTGCCGTTGGCCATGCCGTCACCGTCGGCGTCGCGGGATTCACCGTGACATTCACGGAGCCATTCACCGTGTTGTAGTCGGTCGCGTCGCTGGGCTTGAACGTGACGCTTTCACTCGGTATACCGGCGCCTGGCGCTGTGCTGGATGTTGTCCAGGCAAACGCGCCGGCGACCGACGCAGTGCCGCCGCTCAGCGTTGAAGACGCCAGCGTTTGGCCATAAATGATTGCGCTCGCTGTCGGCCATGCCGTTACCGTGGGCGTTGCGGGGTTCACCATCACGCTAACGGAGCCTGTTGCTGTGTTGTAGTCGGTGGTGTCGGTGGGCGTGAATGTCACGCTTTCGCTCGGTGTTCCAGCACCGGGCGCCGTCGTGGAGGTCGTCCAGGCAAACGAACCGCTTACCGACGCCGTGCCTCCGCTCAGCGTTGATGACGCCAGCGTCTGGCCGTAGGTGATCGGGCTAGCCGTCGGGAATGCAGAGATCGTCGGAGTGGACTTGGTTTGAGTGCCCGTGCCTCCGCCGCTGCCGCCGCCGCAACCTGCAACCAACGAGACCGCTGCCACCAGCCAACCCGCTGAACAGAACCGCATACTCAACTTCTCCTTGAATCAGATTGACGGCGCGTTGCGCTCAACCAAATACAACTCTGCCCGGGGAAAGGATCCGATCCCATGCGCTGAATTCACGGCTTTCAATTTGAGCGTTCGGCTGGCGCCAGAAGCGTAAATAAGCCCGCTCTGCGAAGGCGAACCTCGCTGCCTTACCTGAGGTCAACCCATACTAAATCAATTTAGTTCAGCTGGCAACGGTTCTTACCACCGATCTGCATCTCTTTTGAACGGCCGCCCCGGCCGCAAAAACCCAGCCCCCGCACTGTGATGATCGAGCACTTGGCGTAACCCGAGGCGCTGAATTTTAGCGAGCCGGCGAAGCTGCTGCGAAGTTGGCGAACTGAAAAAACGTTCCGCAGAAAGAACATCGCGCCGTTTGAGCGGCGCGATGGGAGTTTATCCGGGTTACGTGATGCTCGTGACTTACTGCACAGTGACGTTGACATAGAACGGCAATGAAACGGGGTTGTTGCTTCCGTGCGCGAGTTGGCCTGTTCCGCCAGACGACGTTGTGCAGTTGTCTGAAGGAGAGGGAGCCGCCGGCTCGCACTGATTCCCCACTTGCTGCGCTGTGACGGTCACGGCATAGGTGCCCGAAGGAGATTTCAACACCGTCTCGGGGCTGAGGTTTGTCGTGGAGCAGGCAGTGACGCTGACCGCGAGTGCCACCGCCAGTGCGACGAGGACGACCATGAGGAACTGCCGGCTCTTTTCGAAGGCTTTGCGCCGGAAGAAGAGGCCAACCATCCCGAAGCCGAAGATGGCGGCCAACGTCACCGTTGCCGGGCTCACGTTGCTGCTTGCGGTTGTTGTTCCGACTGTGACGTTGGTGTTGATCGTCATCGTCACCTGTCCGGTTCCCGTCGTCATCATCACGGTCGATGCCGGAGTTGTGGAAGTGGCCGGAATGGTGACCGGCACCGGCGTGTAGGAGATCACACACGAATTGCCGGTGCCCTGGGGCGGAGGATTAACTGACTGTCCTTGCGCCACGTTTGCCGTTGTGCAGTCGGAGGGGAACGGGATATCTACCGCCGTGGAGATGCTCGGATCCGGGGTCGGATAGTTGAACGAGCAGGTGGCATGCGGCGGCAAATTGTCGCACGTCAACGTGACCGGGAAGGTAGCGTTATTCAGCAACCCGTTCTTGCCGGCGATTCCGTAGCCCAGGATCGAGGTGAGGGTGAGATTGATGCTCGCCGACCCTCCCGAAGAGACGGTCAATGAAGGAGCCGTCGTGGTCGCCGGTGATGCTGGGGTACCCAATTGCACGAGCGGCCCACGCGTGGCCTGGAACAGCATGGGCGTACCGTTGGACGGATTGAAGTTGGCGTCCCCGCTGAATACGGGCGTTACATAGTGGGTGTAAATGACCGGAGTGTATGTGGTTCCTTGCGGAACCTGGTACAGACAAGCAGTTGCAAAGGGCTGGTTTCCCACGGCGGAACCGACCAGTGTTTTCGGGTCGGCGGCGCCATTTTGCAGAACCTGGTTGCTGTTGGCCGAATTCTGCGGGCACGCTATTCCCTTGTAGCTCGCCAGCGCACATGTGGCTGTGCCCATGCTCGTCGACGAGGTTCCTGCCGGACAAGCAGTCGAATCGTCGTCCACTGTGAGAGTGCCGGTGGGAATGCCATATTTCGTGAGTACGCTCAGCGTGAAGCTGTATTGCCAAGGCAGTACTGAACCGTCGTAGGGCGCAGCGCCGGTACCGTTGCCCGGCATTACAAACGGCAGATTGATGTCGGTCGGATCCGGAATCGGCGGCTCCTTGATGAGAGCAACGTTCGATTTCGCCACAGTACCAGTAACAGTCTGGGTTGATCGCCCGTATGCGCGATCGCCGCTGTAGTTAATGGTGAATGTCTGCGACCCCGCCATTACCGGATATAGAACGACCGTCGCTTTGCCGGTTTTATCGAGTGCCTGCGCGGGCGTGGTGATCGTGGTGGGCACGATCGTCTCAACGCTGCCCGCGGCGCCGGCTTTCACGGTCCAAGAGGGGTAGGTGACTGTGACAGTTCCGGAGGGAGCGGCTCCGCTGCCGGTCTTCGGAGTGATCGTTACGTTGAGAGGGGTGTTGACGACTTCTGCCGAAGTCATCAGCGCGCCAGCACTCACCGAGTTGGCAAGGGCCAGGCCTGTACCGCTCACATTGATCAGTGCAGGAGAGCTCGGTGCATCACTGCCGATACCGATTTGGCTGGTGAGGGTACCCTGCTCTCCGGGTCCAGGATTGAAGGTGACGACGGTCTGACAGGTGCTTCCAGGCGCCACGGGGCTGCCGGATATGCAAGTTCCATCGGCAGCGATGAAGTCAACGGAGTTGGTGCTTGAATATGACTTTATATTCAGCGGCAAGTTACCGGAATTGACGATGGTCGCTGTCGCCTGAGTGGATGCAGTGAGCGAGGTCGGCGTGGGCAGCGTCACGACGCCGCTGATGGCGACGAGGTGCACGTTCAGAGCGGCTCCATCGACCAGATAGGCGTTTCCCGCGCGATCGAGCGCTACGCCCATCGGAATGGTCACCGACACAGCAATTGTCGTTTCGTTTGCGGGCGTCAAGGCTCCGCCGATCAGAGGAATCCGCGTGGTTCCGCCCGCTTCAGAGATGTAGACTGCGCCTGACGCATCAATCGCGATTCCGGTGGCGCCGTTCAAATTATTCAGCAAGGTGGTGGATGCGCCTGTGCCGCCAGTGAACTTGAACAGGTTTGCACCGTCGACAACATAAAGACTGTTGTTGGGTCCAATTGCCACAGACGAGGGAGCAGTGAAACCTGTTGTGAGCATGGTTTCAGCCTGACCCAGGTTCGAGGAGGTGGAGGCGCTGAGGTTGCTCAGCTTGACGACACGCTTGTTGGCCGGATCGGCGATATAGAGGTTGCCCAAGCCGTCTGCCGCCAGGTTCAGGCCGGCGCCCAAACCGGTCACGAGGGTGGTTTGTCCTGCCGCAACTAAGCCCGAGGGCCCGTAGGGAATTTCATACACGGTGCCCGAGCTGCTATCGGCGATGAATACATCTCCGGCTCCGTCGACGGCGACGCCGGTCGGAGAAGTCAAGCCGGTCCCAATGCTGACTGGTGTCGCAGAGCTTCCTGACCCGGCGGCATACTTCAGGACCTTGCCGAGTCCGGCATCGGCGACATAGACATTGCCGGCTGCATCGACAGCTACCTGGCTGGGAGTCTTCAGACCGGCGCCAATGGCAGACTCGGCCGCGGGCGATACCTGGATATTGGAACCGGTTCCCGAGCCATGAAGAGCAATCGAAGCCAGGACATTATTGTTTGCGTCGAGCGCGACGAGCTTGGCGGAAATGTCGCCGACGACAGTCGGGGTCATCGTTATCTGTGCCAGGCAACCGGAGTTGGGCCCGTATGCAGTTCCAGCGGTACACGCGCCAGTGGTGGGGCTGGTGGAGCTGATTGCGAAATCAGGCTTTGTCACGCCGGCTTCGATGATGGCAAACTTGGCCGGCGTCACGGTGCTTCCGGTCGCGGGGTTGAAGCCAAAGCCAACCATACCGTTCGTGGTGCTTGCGGCTCCCACGGCCGATGCTCCCATGTCTGTGTAGCCAAATCTCACCAGAGCTGCGTCAGCCTTATTGTTGTTCTGCGTCTGGTTGGTGGGGACATACAGAACATTGCGCGCCCAGTCAATGGCAACTTCGCCGACAGTCGGCACAGGGGAGAGCATGACCGCGTTCGCGGTTTGCGGGGTACCCGCAGGATTGGGAATCAGGAAAACGCCGTCTTTCGAGTCGCTGACGTAAAGATTGCCGGCGGAGTCAGTGATCACTCCGGAAACGCTGGGGAGATTGGGGTCGACTCGAGTGATTGACGCATCGTTGTCACCGGCCAGCAGGGATGCACCGGCGGGAATTCGGTAAAGTCCGGACAGGCCACCGGAATCCTCAACGAAATATATGTTGCCTGCAGGGTCCTGGGCGACAGAGATCGGCCGCTTGGTCATTGCCGAAATCTCCTCGACAGTCACATTGCCGTGTGTCGGGTTTGTCCAGGCATTGTTTACCCCCAGGCTCATGATGAAGTTGTTGCTGTTCTGATTTCCGACGAGAATCGTGTTATTGATGCCGACAGAAACACCCCAGGGCTGGAAGTATCCCTGTGAATAGCCGCTAATTCCATATTGGGCCCAGCAGTTGGTCCCATTACCTTTGCCGGAGTTGGTGCAGATGGCCGTTGTTGCGTTGGTGGGAGTTACCGAACTGAGGCCGTCCCAGGTGTTCTGTGCTGCGTCCCACGGGAACATTACGAGGCCGTTGTTCCAGTTTGCACCGAGATAGAGATTATTTCCGGGGTCGATGAGGATCGCCGGATTCTCATATCCGCCACCCAGTCCCGGGGCAGCAACCAACGTAATTGCGGATCCACCGCCCGCGGGGAATTCATACACTCCACCGTTGACCCAGTCCACGACGAGCCAATCGCCCGCCTGGTCGATTGCCGTCTGCTGCAGGGTCCCCCATCCCGTGGGATGGCTCATGCCAGCGGCGGAACTCACGGTCACCAGCGGCGAGCCCTGTCCAGCGGCAAGACCCGTCAGGCAGAGGCTAAGCAGCACCAGGGCAGATGCAAAGCCGGCGAGCCGGCGAAGATTAGTGGATGACGTGGCGACCATAGCATTCCTCCCGAAAAGAACTCGTAATGAACCTCCGCGAGTCTTTCTGTTTCACTCGCGGGTCGAGGCCTCACTCTTTTTCCGCTCTCCGGGAGCCGCCTCAAGCTCCAGGACAGCACTCGCTTCCTGTGACGCACTCCCGGTTGCGCTACTGCACCGTGATCGGCAAAGTGAACATCGGCGTAGCCAGCGAGCTTTGTGTCAGCTGATTCTGGTTATAGGTGATGATCTGCACGTTGTAGGTGCCCGCGGGAGTTGTCACCTTGGGCGCCGGCGGCGGCGTCGAATAGTTCGCGTTAGTACAGGACGTGATCCCGGCGAAGACGCCCGAAAACATCAGCGCCAGACAAACCAGCGCCAGGTAACGATTGAGCCTCTTGCGGCCTGCGATCAATCCCATCATGCCGAGCCCGAAGAAGCCAGCCAATGTCCACTGCACTTTTCGGTCAAGCGACGCCGTACCGCCATTGGTTGGCACGTTGGTGCTGATGGTCATCACAATTGTGGACGGAACCGCCCCGGTTTTCCCCACTCCAACGACGCCGTTCACAGTATCGGGATACAAGAACGAGCATTGGGCGTACGCCGGCAGCATCGTGCTTGAGGCCCCGGTCAGCGGCTGTACCGGCGCATCTGGAGCGTTGCATTCCAGATGCACGGAGTTGCTGAACCCAACCAGCGGCATGAGGGTAAGCGTCGCCTGGGCGGCCGTTCCGGCCTTGGTGGTGACTGAACCCGATGCAGTGACTTGCACACTCTGGTTAATGACCTGGAAGGCAGCGACGTTCGTGGTCTGCGTGGAGTAGTTGGTGTCGCCGCTGTAGACAGCAGTGAGGTTGTATACGCCAGTGGGCAAGTTGGCTGTGGAGAATTCAATTCCAGGTACGGACTGACCGTTGGATAGCTTGATGGTGTTGAGCGGAATGGCACCGTTGACGCCCTGGGTTGGGTCGGCGATCTTGCTGCCGTTCATGATCGTCACGGTTCCGGTGGGCTGCGCTTTGTAAGTCGAAGTGACGGTAGCCGCGATGAGGACAGTTTGCGCCCGATTTACGTAGACGGTGTTGTTCCATAAGGTCACAAAGTCCTGATTCGGCGTACAGGGGTCACCCGATGCCGTCGCTTCTGCCAGGCAACCGGCGTTGCCAGGCTGACCGGTTACAACCGTTGGCTTGGTGGGACCGACAGTGAAAGTTGACTTCCCGATGGATCCTGCGAAGCAGAGAGAGCCCGAAGGTGAACACGAGTTTTGCGCGGTGCCGGCGGTGCCGGAACCGGGATACAACCCATTGACCGTGTAAGAGCCGCCAAGCAGATTTGTATACGTGAAGGTTGCGGTGCCATTGCTGTCGAGCGTCTGGCTCTGCCTGGGGAGCGCGCCATTGGCTGAACTGGCCGTAAGGAAGACGGTTCCGCCCGGCGTGCCATAACCTGTGCCGGCAGAGACGGTCACCTTTACGGATACGGTTCCCGGGTAAACCACCCCGCTGGATGGCGTGACGGTAAACACCAACGAAGTCACCGGACGAACATCTGTAATGACATTGGCGGACAATGCGATATTCAGACCGGTCGCAATGTTGGGCGTGGGTGTAGTGGTACCGGGCGTCACCGCAATCGACGCATTGGTTTGCCCTGTTTGCGGCGCGGTAATCTGCAATCCGAGGAAACAGGAACCTCCCGGCGCTACGGTTGTTGTCGGCCCGCACGCGGGAGAGCCGAGGTTCGGGGTGATCAATGTGTAATCACTCGCCGCGGCGCCGGAGATCACGTCGTTCGTCAAGTCGTTGTTCACCGTCAAATTGACGTTGCCGAGATTGAAAATCTGGGCATCGGCCTCAAACGGAACGTTCGGATTGATTTCGCCAAAATTGTCGAAGTCGAGTGACCCGGTAATACCGAGTTGCGCCGCACCTGCATTGGAACCGGTGCCAAAGGTGGCATAGGCATTCTGATTTCCATCGAGGGCCACGCCGATCGGCAGCGCAGAATTGCTGGCGCCCAGTCCGGCTGCAACTGTGAGTTCGCCGTTGATACTCAGTGTGCCGGTGGCGGGATTGAAGGGAATCCAGACCAGGCCGGTAGCGCCTGCTACGAACACAGAGCCCGAAGGATCAACGGCAAGGCCGGTGACGGGAGCCTCCAGGCCGCTGGCGACGACCTCAGAAGCTGCTCCGGCCGGCATCGTGATCTCCCACAGGTTCGTACCGTCAGCCACCCACACATTTCCGGAACTGTCTGTTGCGACCGCCGTCGGCTTCTGGAAACCCGAGCCGAGTGTGAGAAGCGGCCGTCCGGCGAGCATCAGGGCAGTCTGCGGGTTCGGCACCATCACGACCTGCTTATTATCGGCGTCGGCCACGAATACGTTGCCAGAACCGTCGGCAGCCAGATTCAGATGACTGCCCAGCCCGGTGGCGATGGTGGTTTGCTGCGATGTGGCCAGCTTCCCTTGGATATTGGGAATCTCGATCACGCTGCCGGAGTCACCGATATATAGGTTGCCGGAGCCATTCACCGCAACACCGGTCGGGGCGGCCAGTGCGCTTCCGATGGCAGTGCCAGCTCCTGCCGCGGTCGATCCCGCAGCATATCTTTGAATCGACTTCAGTCCGGAATCCGCGACGTAGGAATTTCCCTGCGGATCGGCCGCCACTTGCAATGGAGTGCTCAATCCTGTAGCCAGCGGCTGCACCGCAGGCGTGGTGATGACGGAGGCAGCTGGAAATTCTCCAATTCCGTTCACATAGCCATTACTGCCCGCGATAATGGCGTTCTTATTGGAGGGATCCTGCATCTGCACTTCGGCGCTGACGCCGCCCGCAGAGCCGGCAAGCATGGCAACCCAATCAGCGCACCAGCTATATTGCGATGGGCTTGTTTCTACCGGGCTGAAAGCCGGATATGCCTGGCCATTCGTACAGGGAGGGGTGGGAGTGGTGGCAGTGGTGTTGTTAATTGGATTGGGTACGGCTTGGAAATTACCGGCATTCGGACCCGCAAAGACGAAGTTCCCGGTAGTGTTCTGGCTGAACATGAAGAAGAGCGGCTGCCCCATGGCCGGAGTGATACTGGTCCACGCGGAGGAGGTCAGGCTCAGGGTCCCTGGCTTCCACAGCACGATACTTGACGTCAGACAGGTCTGCTTCGCCGATGTGACGCTGGTGGTATCGCAGCTTGGAGCGTTTGATCCGGACGGAACCCAGTTGCCGCTGCCGCCTGTCGCAAGCCACATCAAGCCACGCGGATCGAGCATAGCCGGGAACCCTGATCCGACCGGGGAGACCCTGGTTGTGTCGGCCCAAACCAGATTGGGAACTGTTGGCGTACCCTCGTTCGGGATCATGAAGATCCCATCCACCTGGCCGCCATAGCTTGAGTTGTTCTCGCTGCTGAAGTACAGGTTTCCATGGGCATCGAAAGTGATGCCCTTGATGCCGTTGTATCCCAATCCGTTGGGATCGATCCGCGTCAGCTTGGATTCTGCTGATCCCGTCCCATCACCAGCTATCGGGAGGACGGCGTTGGCAGGAATCTCGCGGATTCCATTCACGCGATTAGTGGGCGAGTCATAAGCGTTCTCAAGGAAGTAGATATTGCCGGCGTGGTCAACTGAAATATTCGAAACCATATCCTCAAGGCCGGTGGCCACCGCAGTCACGGATGTGACGGTTCCGGCTTGATTGACGGTGAACTTGTAAATCGACTCGGTATCTGAGGTGGTCACATAGAATGTGGCACCATCATCGCCGACCTGAAGATCCTGGGGCGGAATCGGAACCGCTGTGCCGCTGCTGCCTTTGTACGTCGGGCCTACCCAGATATCCGTATTCGCGAAGTTCCAGGTGCCTGAGCTCGCGTTGTAAGGAACGCGGCAGAACTGCACTGCCGAGCCATAGCGGTCAGTAACGTAGAGATTATTCCATTGGTCGAAGGCAATGGCTGCGTTCCAATAAGTTCCGTTCGGCTCCAGATCTGAGCAGTCGGAGTGCCCGTTCGCTCCTGCCGGTCCCACGACCTGGGTGGGTGTCAACGAACCGGGCGAGAGCTGGTAGATATTGCTGGCGGCGGAATCCAGGAACAGGATGTTGCCGTTAGGAGAGACCTTCATCGAATAGATCTGGTTCCACGCGCCCGTTCCACCGTGAGAGAAGGGAATAATCGAGCCAACCGTGACTGGCGCCGGCGGTTTGATTGGCAACTGGGCAACGGCCGCGCCAGTCGCCACCAATCCGGCAAGCAGAATCAGGCACGCGACGCGTGCAACCCGACGAAATATGACAGCAGACTCGATGGCCATACACTTCCTCCCAACAAACTTAATCCGAAAACTTGTTGCGCTCGGCTTGCTTGCCGGACGCATCGATTGTGACGGCATGTTTACCCCAAACTCAGTCCAGAACCGGTCAGATCGCTGTTGCCGATGTTCTGCCGGTTCAGCGCCGGAAGCCCTGCGGACCAAGCCGAAAGGACTTCCGGCAAATTCTTAGAACGAAAACTTCGCTTCCACTGAAACCAGCCGGTTTCCGACCTTGATATTTGCGATTCCAAAGTCCTGGTACTGGATCACGTTCGACGTGAGCGCCTGCCCGACAGTGGCATTTTGAAAATTGAGTTGAAGGTTGGTGGTGTCATTGTTGTTGAAAGACACCAGGGGATGGTTAAAGACGTTGAAGCCAGCCATGCTGAGCTGCAGCGTTTTGCCTTCGCCCAAACCAAAGCTCTTGAATACGGTCACGTCATGATCTAAATACGCGGGTCCACGCAGGTACGGGAGCCGATATACACCGTTGCTCCCCGGAGCGGGCAATCCGAAGGCCAAGGGATTGATGAACTGATGCGTCTTGGGCCCACCGGTGGGATTGCCTTTGATCGTGGGCATCAACTGAATGTCGGGCGAACCGAGCCACACAACCGGGTTCATGCTCGTTCTGCAAAGACCATTGATCCCGTAGTTGGTCTTGCAGTTCTGCTCCTGCTGCGGGGGCGCCTGCGTTACATTGTTCACCTGCACCGGAGTAATCGAGCCGTAGCCAAAGCCGAAGTTCTCACCGTTCTCCGAAGCGAGTGGGAACCCGCTTTCCACCGTAGAAATTCCGGAAACCATCCAACCGTTGGCGGACTCTTTCAGCAACCGCCTCCCGCCCTTGTAGAGAGTTCCCAGATTGACGAGGTAGGAGATGTTGAAGGTCTGCGTCCGGTCGTACGGGACTGGATTGTAATCATTGCGCAGATTGACGGGATCAACGATGTTGTTGTTCCACGAGGCTGCGGTGGCGAGGTTCTTGGCGAAGGTGTAGTTCGCGCCGAACGTTACCATACCCGCCTGCTTGTTCCATTCGACCTGCGCACTGGTGTAGTTCGAGTAAAAGTTGTGCTTGAGCTGGTAGATGTGCTGATAGAACGGGTACGGCCGGTAGAAGTCCTGTTCCGCAGTGTCGAAGCTGCCGAGGTCGGCGGTGCCGCCGGCAAGGCCGTTGGCATTGCAGAGAGTGCCGCCCTGGAAGGTGCAAAGCGCGCTGTAGGACGGATCAATATTGATCAGGTTGTCGTTGGTGCCCTGCATATTCGGATTGTTGTTAGTGGGGCAGCCGCTTTCGATGCCGCAGATGACATTGATGTCCGAAGCGCTGTTGTAGCTGTTGCTATTGCTGTACGATCCGAGATTGACGTTGCGGCTACCAACGAAGGCGACCGAAAGATGCGAGGGTCCGAAGTGCATAAACCCGATTCCAGGCAAGGCCTGATCGATACCGCCATTGAACTGGTAGTAGATCGGGCGATTGGTGTCCGTCGGGGAAAGGGTATAGGCGATGAAATCGGGTGGATTGACGGGCGAATCATTGTCGATCTGGCTGTATGACAAAATGCCCTGGATATCCGTGGTCTCATATCCCTGCGCCGTTGCGGCTGCCAGAGCATAAGGATTGAACTGTTCCTCATTTCGGTAGATTCCCCACCCTCCGCGCAGAATGGTGTTCCGCTTGCCGAAGACATCCCATGAGGCGCCGACACGCGGCGTGAAGAAGATGTTTGTAGGCGCATTAACGGAATTGGAAACACCCGACTTCTGCGAAGACCAGGTGATGCCGGGCATGGCGAGAGCTGCGCTGCAGACGCGGGTGATGCCGCCGCATTGCTGTTTGTAGAGAGCGTCAGAGAAAGTCGCCAGGCCGTTGTTATGCCGGTCGGTCCAGGGACCAAGGTGCTCGATGCGCGCGCCCAGGATCAAGGTCAGGTTGTGAAGCTTGAATGTATCGTTCGCGTACCCGGAAAGGGTCGTATAACGCATGTCCACGGTAGGCGTGAAATTCGTCTGCTTAAATTCGTTCGCGAATCCCTCGTACATCATGGCGGTGGGATTGATGCAGGTTCCCAGATAGGCAGCGCCTGAATTACGCAGGGTGCCGGCGGGATTGGGATTGGTGCAGCCGTTGTACGGCTCATGAATGACATACGAGCTGTATTCGAAGTAGTTATTCCCGGGATTGAAGTTGTACTGTCCCTGCGGATAGGCGCCATTGGTGTCAGCGATGCCGTTGTAGGTGCCTGTCTCCCAATACACGCCGAACTGCAGGAAGTGGTTCTTGAGTTGCCAGCTCACATTGTCCTGGACAATCGGATCCACTTTCTTGGTCCGGATGCTGTTGGTGTAGAAACCACCAGGCATGGAGACATTCGGATACCCGTTGTTGCCGCCGCTGGCGACCGCGGGAACGGCATAGTCGCCGGTGTTCTTGTACATGCCAAAGTAATCGAAGTTGCCGTTGCCGCCGTTATAGGTGTTCATGTTGAAGCGCTGGGCGGCCAGAGGATTGTTCATCTTTCCCGGCAAGCTCACAAACGACATCGCGGCGAGAAACTCATTTGTGACGCTGGAGCCAAAGAAACGCGTATAACGCCCCGAGAGAATATTGGAGACGTCTCCGGTCGTCACATTGCCGGGGTAGGGGACTGCAGCGCTGGGGAAATACCCCAGAGCAACGGGATCTTCGTCGACCTCTCTTTGCAGCCCATAGACCAGGAACAGCTTGTTGGTTTCGTTGATGTCGTATTCCAGCGTGCCCTTGAACATGCTGACGTTCTGGTTCTGGATGATCTGCTGAATGTAGTTGTAGCCGAACGGATTTGTGAACGGGTCGGCGTTGGGCTTGGGGAACCAATTCACCAGGGCTAAGCCGGATGAGTTCACATAAGGCCTGGTGTTGTTGTTCGCGATGGACGTCCCATCCGGATAGTAGTTGTTGGTGTAGCACATCGGCTGAATCGCGTTGGGATTCTGCGCTCCATCGGGCCGGCCGCCGCAAAGCTCTGCATTGAGCGAAGCGGCGCTGAAATCGCCTTGGCGCTCAGCCATGGTGGGTACCCAGGCCGAGATTGCCTGCTGGTTGGCTTCAAAGCTCTGGTAGTCGTACTCGTATCCGGCGAAGAAGAAAAGCTTGTTTCTTCCGCGATTGAAGTGCGTGAAAGGAAGAAGGAGCGGGCCGCCGATGTTGCCGCCAGGGTAGAAGTACTGCCCCGCGGGGCGGGACTGACGCAGGAAGTTGTCGTACCAATCGTTGGTGTTCAGTACGGTGTCGCGGGCAACAAGGTAGCCCTCGCCGTGAAAGGCCGATCCGCCTGTCTTGCTCTCTGCACTGATCACCGCCGGCCCCTTGGCATACTGCGCGCCGTAGGAAGAACTGGTGGCCTTCATTTCCTGCACCATGTCGACGTTAACTGTTTGCACCGAGCCCGAATTGGTAGCGATGTCAGTCAGCGAAACGCCGTCATTCACGGTCGCAATGCCGGTCACGCCGGCGCCATTGGCAGAGAACGCCCCGGTTGGGCCGCTCAGCCCCACCACGGCAGTGTTGTATCCGGGCCGGTTAAAGAGCCCCTGGTCGCCGGTCGACATGGAGTAGCCCGGCAGCGTCCGCACCAACTCGGTCGCGTCGCGGCCGATGATGCTGAGAGTATTCAGGTCCTTGGCCGTGATGGTGTCACTTCGCTCACCGGTGTCGAGCGCCGCCAGTCCCGAATCAATCTGCGCTTCGACGGTGACTGCCGCAGCAGTTGAGCCAACTTTCATCCGGATGTCGGTGTAGCTCAACTGGTCTCCGGCGCGCACCGGGAATGGCTGCGACTGCCAGGGTTCAAAGTTGGCGGAAGAGACATCGATCCTGTAATTCGTCCCCGGGGTGATGCCGGCAAACGCAAAGGCGCCATCGCTGTTGCTAATCGTTGTGCGCTTGATTCCAGTTTCCAAGTTGGTCAAAGTGACGCCGGCTTTTGGAATAACCGCGCCCGTCGAATCCGCAACGACGCCGGTCACGTTGCCTGTCGCCTGACCGTGAAGTTTCAATTGCGGCAGCAGGAGCACTGCGGCAAGCATCACCAGCAACGAGGCTGTCGGCCTGATCCCTGAAAAGAACTTCATAGTAGTCCCCCCGTCGGCTACATTCCGTATGTCACTGCGACACTGGGCTCTAAGTCTTCACACCCTACTTAAGCCTTTGAGTGCCTGAACGCAGATTTCCATTCAGCATTGATGACTGGGAATTCTGAAGCTTCGGGTTAGAGTCTGTCAAGTGAATTCTTTCAGGTTTTCACGCATGGGATCGATACCGCGAATTTCGCATCAATTCCGGCTTCCCATTGTGCGGAGAAGGCATTGCCAGAGCGCCGAAGACACACTTCAACGGTGATGAGCACAGGATTCAACGCTCAGGGGAATTCGGGCTGCGGGATCGATCGGCGTATACGGCGAGATGAGATTCTCCTCGGCCAATCACCCCAAGAGGAGTCCGTTCTGCCGCCCTAGCAATCAAGCCACAACCGACGTGTCTTTGGCAAGAGGAAAAGCGTTTCACTCGGTAATTCTCTCTCTTCGCGGAGATTCGAATCCGTGAGTCCACAAAACCTGGAACGCCGCGATGTGAGAGCAGCCTGCAACCCCCTTCGGCGGACACCGGATAGGCGGGGATGGGCAGGCGATTCGGCCCTGGCTATCTTCAGATCCTCGGTGGCCCGAGCACTTCTGAAGCGCGAAGGTTTTGAACTATTCTCGATGCAATTCGCCGGGAATTCCGGCGCACGTTTTTCCCGCATGATTGCGTTATCATTCGCCGCGCACCGCGAAGATATCGCGCCGGCAGAGCAGCTGAGAAGGCGTACCGCGCAAAACGCCGACTCGAAGGTCAACTGGGTCGCGATTCCGCGGCACTCCATCGTGGTTCGCAACAGCGCGGGCCCGCCGCGTTAGTCTGGCACGACAAACAAGGTGATGGACTGGGCCGGGAACGTGTAGTTGTTGATAGTACTTGTCGAACCGCTCCCTGATGGCGACGTGACGTTGGCGGGAGCCTGCTGCACGATCGAGTTTAGGTTGGCATTGCTGTACTGGTAAACGCTCGCGGTGGTGCCACTTGGGGCCGAGAAGTTCTGGAGGCTGACGGTCGAAGTGAGCGGGCCGTAGGTCTTGTTGATCACCATGACGGTGATGGCGCTGTCTTTGCTTCGCTGCCCGCCGTAGACAGCAAGCTGGTTTTCGGCATCGGCACCCGAGGTCGCGCTCGTGGCATACAAGTAAACGTCGCCGAACGACGCTCCGTCGTTTGCCAGGTCATAGTTGCGATACATGGCGAAGGAGTAGTTGCCGGGCTCCTGCGAACTGTAATTCGTGGTGGGCCAGAACGCGCTCATGTCGAGGCCCTGGCGCCCGAAGATGCCCAGAATGTCGGCCTCGACCACGGCGCCGTTGATCGACTCAAGGGCACCGAAGTTGTACTCATCGATCCCCGTTTTGGTGCCGGGGTAGTCCTTGGCGACCCACGACTTCAACATGGGAATCACTTCCGGCGCTTGCAACGGCGTCGTGCAATTCGGTGTGTAATTCGAGTCAGTCACGTAATTCGGCTGCGGCAAGTTCGGATCGGTATAGGTCGGATCCCAGAAGACGCGCGTGCCATTCATCCGCGTCTCCTGTTCCTGGGTATCGCCCGCGGTCGTAAAGCCGACGGAGCTGCCGTTGTAACTCGGCGAAAAATACGAATGGACGTCGAGATAATCGAGCAGACGAGTGTTGTAGTACGACGGGCCCGAGTACTTTGCAAACTGCTGCAGGTAGTACTCGATCAGGGGCGTGCCGCCGTGCGCTGTGCGATCGGTGGGGCCGCTCCACGGCTCATAGCAGGGCCCAGAGCTCCATCCCGACTCAATGTCTTTTTTGGAATAGAAGTACGCTTCCCAGTAGTCGATCACGGGGCCGCTCACCAACGCGGTCGGATCGGCGGTCTTGATGGCCAGTGCCGTGCCGATTCCGTTGTTGGTCACCTCGTCGTAGGTGAAGGCGACGGGATGCACATCGCGGTGCACGGCATCCCACCAGGTTGGCTCATTATCCAGATCCCACATGGCCACGCCTTTGCCGCTGGCGCCATTGCCGTAGCTCGGATTGGTCACGATCGAATTCACCCAGCCGCCTGACCAGGTTCCGTCGGCCCAAGTGGTGAAGGCCGAGCTGGAGGAGCCCGGTTGTGGTGTGGTCGTCGTGTTGGTGATATCCGTTGGGGTTTCTTGAATGCTGGTGATATTCGGAATCTGTGTGGACGAGGTGCCGCTGTTCCCATTTAGATCGGCGCCGCTGGTCAGAACGCCGTTGCCGCAATTGTTGCTGTTGTAGTTCTGCTGATTCGGGAATTGCGACTTAGTAAAGCTGCACGCGAATTGCGTATTGTTGGTGACCCAGCCAAGCACAGGGACGGTGCCCAGCGCGGCCGCGCCGACGGTATCGGTGGCCGGGAAGAACTGCGTGAAATTGGTACTGCCGCTCGAGTTGGGGAACTGGTTCGCGGCTCCCAGAAAACTTTCGAAGTAATAGTCGGCCGCGGAGTTGGTCATGTTGTTCTGATAGTTGTAGCGCGATGTATCGTCGCCACCCCAGCGCAGAAGGCCGGGATTCGCGATCTTCTCTGACGCTGAATCCAGAAGATACGCGTTCATCCCATAGACATACGGGTTGATCGTGTGCGGATTCTCGGCAGGATTGGAGGGCGTACCGACATCCACCGTGAGCGCAGGGCCGGAAGCCGTCGCAGGTGGGTTCAACGTGACAGTAGCGAAGCCGCTGACCGAAGTGGTTTGCACGCTGGTGGCGGTGATGGTGACGCTCGCCGGCGCCGGATATGGCGTGTTGTAGAGCCCTGACGAACTGAGGGTGCCGGGGCTCAGGGAGCCGCATGAAGCGCAACTCAGCGACCAGGTGACCGCTTTGCTGAAGTTACCGGTGCCATTCACCGTTGCCGTGAACTGCTGTTGCGTGCCAATAGTCGCGGTGCTGGGCGACACGGTGATGGAGGTGATCGTCGTCTGGTTGTACGTCGCGGTCACAGTGGTGTTGGCGTTGACAGTCACGGTGCAAATGCTTCCACTGCTTCCGCTTGTCGATGTGCATCCCGTCCAGGAGACAAAGGAGGCTCCATTTTCAGACAGGGCTGCGGTCAGGGTCACCTGCGTGCCGCCGTAATAAGTGAGCATGAACGGCGTAGTACCGCCGGACTTGGAGTTGTTGTCCGTGGGGCTTGCCGTGATGGTAATGCCAGTTGCGGGCGCAGCCGAATCGACCGTCAGCACATAGGGCGTGGGTGAGTTGACCGTCACACTGACCGAGCCGGTTACCGTGTTGTAGTCCGCTGCGTTTGTCGGCGTGAAAGTAACACTCTCGCTTGCCGTCCCAGTGGGAACCGTCGCGGGGCTGGTCCAGGCAAACGTACCAGGCACCGACGCCGTGCCTCCGCTCAACGTCGATGATGCGAGCGTCTGGCCGGAGGTGATTGCGCTCGCTGTCGGCCATGCTGTCACCGTCGGCGTCGTCTTGTTCACCGTCAAATTGACCGAGCCAGTTACGGTGTTATAGTCCACTGCGTCGCTGGGAGTGAAGGTCACGCTTTCGCTAGGCGTCCCGGCGCTGGGCACGGTCGTGGGTGTCGTCCAGGCAAACGCGCCGACCACCGAAGCCGTGCCTCCCGTCAGCGCCGAAGAGGTCAGCGTCTGGCCGTAGGTGATTGCGCTTGCCATCGGCCATGCCGTCACTGTGGGCGTCGCCTGATTCACCGTGACATTCACGGAGCCAGGTACGGTGTTGTAGTCCGTGGCATCGCTGGGCTTAAAGGTCACGCTCTCGCTGGTCGTCCCTGTGGCAGGCGCTGTCGTGGATGTTGCCCAGACGAATGAACCGGCCACTGATGCCGTGCCACCGCTCAGTGTTGAAGACGCCAGCGTTTGGCCGAAGGTAATTGCGCTCGCCGTCGGCCACGCCGTCACCGTAGGTGTCGCGGGGTTCACCAATACGCTCACTGAGCCTGTCGCAGTGTTGTAATCGGTGGTGTCGGTGGGCGTGAATGTCACGCTTTCGCTCGGTGTTCCAGCACCGGGCGCCGTCGTGGAGGTCGTCCAGGCAAACGAACCGCTTACCGACGCCGTGCCTCCGGTCAGCGTCGACAGCGCCAGCGTCTGGCCGTAAATAATCGCGCTCGCCGTCGGCCATGCAGAGATCGTAGGAGTGGACTTGGTTTGAGTGGTCGAGCTTCCTTTTCCCCCGCAGCCCGTTACCCAAAGCCCTGCCAGAATGCTCAACCAAAATGCCGCTCGACGTCCCCACACGTTTACAGTCCAACCCCTTTGTATGATCGGCATAAGGTTTTAATCTCCCCGAATCAGGCGGACTTGCCGCCTCGGTCTCAGCTCTATGCAGGTGTCAGCCATCCTACCACGCAAGAAGTGAAACGGTCACTTACCTTGGAGAGCCCGGCTCAAACGTTTTGCTCTTGCCAACCGCAGTGTCCATATGCCTTGATAGGTCCGGTGCTCATCCGCCTCGTGCGACCTGCCGGTATGTCACTGGCCGGTTGACGATGAGAGTCAGTTTGCACAAGCCGCGAAGCAAACCGGAACCCTGCGTGGGAAACAGAAGCCGGTTCGGCTTTTTCCTTTTTTTATGAAGGATGGATAACGGTATCATCCATTCGAGAATTCCGGACGCCGACTCGCCATGGCCTGATGGGCTGCATCGTCTTGAAGGCTCCTCCCTTGAGCGCCCGTCTGCGGGGCGAAAGCAGATTCTTGAAGGTTTAAGTGGCGCGGCTTCGTGCTCTTTCCATTCGCTTAAGGGACAGCTCTAATTCGCTTTACTCAAACGTTTTTTACTTGACAATGCCAAATTTTGTCGAGTAGGGTGTATCGTTACCAAATTGGTCTTTGATTCTGTGCGGAGTTCCAGGTAGGGGTGGCATACCCGGCGTGCGCGAAAAAATTGTCGGGATGCGAAGTCCGGATTTGCGAGGGGTTCTTTTTCCCTCGCAGTGATTGCACCTCCGTTCCCGGGAAGGGACGGCAGGATCCAACGGTGGATCGATATCACTATCAGCCGCCGGCGGGGATTCGTTCAGCAGATTTGGGGTTTTGATTTCAATACAACAAGCCTGAGCAAATATCTGAACCGAACATCCGTTCCGGGCAGGTGAGAGCGCGGCGGGTGCGTGGCTTCGAGAGACCCGGGGTCTTGAGACAGAGATGTGATTTGGCGCTCGGTGAGAGCAGCTAAGGCGAATTTTGCCGGGTGTGAAGCAGACCAGCTGAAGAACAATGCGGGACAGAGCAGGGCGTAGCCGATTCCCGAAATCGGAGAGAACCAAATCGGAGGAAGAGTAATGCAAACTACATTGATCAGATCGACGAGTCCAGTGCGGTCCCTCAATTTCACATCTCTAGCCTTGTTGTCGGTGCTGGCTCTCTGGTTGAGCGGGGCGGTTGCTCATGCCCAGCTGCCCATCGTGGTCTCCGGCACGCCTACGCAGTTGGGAGCACTCACCGGCGGCGGTTGGGACGGCTCCCAGGAGCCCGTGGGTGGGACATTTGTGATCGGCGTGAACGGCAACGTCCTCGTCGGTGACGGATATACAGGCAATTTTCTTCAGATCACCCCTGCCGGCTCTGATACAACGCTAGCGGCCGGCATAGGCGGCTCGGCGGCTGCGCTTGATAGTTTCGGCAATCTGTATTTCGGCGGCAATTACAACGCCAACGTCTTCAAGGTTCCCTACAACGTCGCCACCGGCGCCTATGTCGGATTTACAACGGCTCCGACGACCGCTTGCCTGGGCGGCAACCAGGACACTGCTCCGTGTCTGTTCGCGCCCGCAGTTTCGGCCTACATGAGTGGCACCCTCGCTGGAACGGGAAACTCCGGCTACGCCGGC
The DNA here is from genome assembly GCA_900290245.1 of Candidatus Sulfuritelmatomonas gaucii. Taxonomy (GTDB): domain Bacteria; phylum Acidobacteriota; class Terriglobia; order Terriglobales; family Acidobacteriaceae; genus Telmatobacter; species Telmatobacter gaucii. The sequence goes on from OKRB01000099.1 coordinate 60,706, forward strand.
GTGGCTTTCGATCCGCAGGGAAACTTCTTCTTTGAATCCAACACGCTTCCGAGCACTGACCCCAACACGATCTTCGAATGCAATCTCGCTTGTCTGGCCAGCCCCACAGCTACTCCAACGCTCATTTACAAGGATGCGAATTCGATTGGCGCACTGCAGATCGACCCGTGGGGCAACATCTTTTTTGTCGATGGCAACAACGGCACTGGCAAAGTCACCAACCTGAACGAACTCCCGCTTTCCTCGGGATCATATGCCACCTCCCCGACCGTTGTGCTGTCCTACACGAACAAGGCCAGCTATGGCAACGGAATCAGCGGCCTTGCGATTTCCGGTACCGGCACGGTGTACTTCTCCACGAACGGCGACGGTCTTTTTGCCATTCCCAACACGCAATCGGGCGGGCCAAAAGTCAGCGGCATTTACATGCTCTCGACACAGGGGGGCAAAGGCCTCGCGATCGATTCCAAGGGCAATCTCTATGGGATTCCTTATAACAGCGGCGACGTCGTGTCGTTTATCCCGGTGAATAGCTTCTTCCTTGGGGCGACGACGATCAGCGGCACGGCGACAACGGCAACTGCGAATGTATTCGACAGCGGCGCGTCATGCACGCCAACGCTGACCGCATCAGTCGTTGAGTTTGGCAAGGCGACATCCGAATTCGGCATTACGCCAGGCACCACTTGCGGAGCGGAGCTTGGCACCGGGAATGGAACCTTCAGCCCCGCGGTGTCGCTGACAGGCGCGATGATATCCGCAACTATCACCTTCAATCCCACAAGCGTGGGTGCGCGCAATGCGGCATTGGTGATTTCGGATACAACGAACAGCCTAAGCGGCGTTGCCGCTCTCACTGGCATTGGCCAAGGCGCGATGGCAAGTCTCGATCCCGGCGCCCAGCCGAACGGACCATTCACCGGATTCTCTGGTCCGACATCCGTGGTAGCCGATCCGGCGGGCGATGTGTTTGTCGCCGACTCGGCTGCGGGGAAAGTGTATGAGATTCCCGCGGGATCAACGACTCCGGCTTCGATCGGCTCGGGATTTGTTAACCCAACGTCGTTAGCCTTCGACGCGAATGGGGACTTGTTTATCGCCGATGACGGCCTGCCGGCGGTTCTGGAGATTGCGAACATCGGCACGACCGGCGCATTTGCGGCAGGCACGGAGTCAACCGTTGTCAGCAACAAGGCGACCCCCGGTGGAACTGCGCTGGCCAGCGCCATGGGCATTGCCGCGGGACCGAACGGCACGCTTTATATCTCCGACACGACGAATAAGCGCGTGGTCTTCTACAACCCAATCACCGGCCAGGCCGGCGTAACTCTTGCCTTTGCGGCGAACGGGATCTCGTCGCCGATGGGACTTGCTGTTGACGGTTCGGGCGATCTATTTGTCGCCGACTCGAGCGCGAATAAGATCTTTGAAGTCTCGGCTATCGGCGTGGTCAGTTCTGTCGCGGTACCCAATGTGACAAAGGCGTCCGGTGTTGCGGTGGATGGATCGGGTAGTCTCCTGGTCTCGGATGCCGGTGCAGGTAACATCGTCCTGATTCCCAACGCCAGCGGAACGCTTTCCACCTCGAATGCGGCTATCGTCGAAACGGTTGGGTCACAAGCGTCTTCTCTCTGGATGGATTCCAAGGGCGATTTGTACGCCGCAAGTACAAGCGGCAAGTCGGCCTACGCCATCATGCGCACTTCGGCTTCTGTGAATCTGGGTACCGTTTCGGATGGCGTGACGCAATCCGCCGCGGTTTACCTGGAGAACTCCGGCAATGCGGCCGCAACCCTGGCGACGCCGGTCGTCACCGAGCCCACCAACACCATGTTCACCCTGAACCCGGCAACAACGAACGGGTGTTCGGCTGGAAGTTCGGGCCCTGCTGGAGCGTTCTGTCAATTCGTGGCCTCCTTCACACCGCCTCCGGGAACGGCCAACGGTGTACAGAACGGCTCGGGAGCCATCAACGTTGCCACTCCGGCGTTGACGCTGACCGTGAGTATGACGGGCACAGCCACGCAATCGTCGATTCTGCCGCAGACCATTACCGGCTTCAATCCTCCGGCGACGGTACAGGTTGGCCAGCAGATCACACTGTCGGCAACGGGCGGCGCATCGGGCAATCCGGTCGTCTTCAGCATCGATGCGGGTTCCGCATGTCCTACCTGCGCAACGATCGCGGGCAACTTGTTAACGGCGGTTGCGGTCGGCGTTGTGAAGGTTGATGCCAACCAGGCAGGCGGCAGCGCCAACGGCAACCAATATGCTGCTGCGACGCAGGTTCAGGCGCCCATCACGGTCAATAACAATATTGTTGCGTCCGACGTACCCGCACTCACGATGAACCAGATCAATTGGAGTTATCAGAGTGGCGCCTTCACTGACGGGCAGAATCCGGCCGGCGGAAGCTTTGCTGTAACACCGAATGGCATGGTGGTCGTCGGAACAACCTATAACAACAAGGCGGACTTCGTTAGCGCAAGCACCGGCGCCCTGACCAACCAGGTGGCTATCAACGGACCGGGCGGGTTCGCGCTCGACAGCAAGAATAACCTGTACATGTCGCATCTCTATGGCCCGGCGGTTCTGAAGATTCCGTACGTCAACGGCGCATATGTGGCATTGAGCGACGCGACTCCTTCAGCCTGCACCGGCACCGACACAGTTTTGTGCACTGTGGGGTCCGCGCCGAGTGGGGGAGTCAAGGCGATCTCCTTTGATCCATCGGGCAACCTCTATATGGTCGGCGTTCCAAGTTCGACCGGCGCCAGCGCGATTTACGTGTGCCCTGCCAGTTGCCAAACTGGCGGTACCGCAACATTGCTCTACTCGGATACGAGTGCAATCAGCCAGGTCGCCTTCGATCCGTGGGGCAATCTGTTCTTCACTGAAGGTGTCTTCACCAGTGCAGGTAACTTTGGCAACGACGAAGTTGCGAGTTCAAACCTCAACGAACTGAAGTACACCGCGGGAACCGGCTATGCTGCAACTCCGACCCTTCTGCAGACCCTCACCGACGCCACTCCCGCTAACTACGACGATCAGTTGGATGGCGTCGCCGTTACCCCCACGGGCACCATCTACTACGCGACCCAAAACGAAGGGACGTTCGCCATCCCGAATACGCAAACAGGCGGCCCTGACACTGCGCATCAGTATGTGGTGTCAGCTCTAGGCGCAAAAGGAATGGAGCTGGACGCGCAAGGCAACGAGTGGGTGGTGGTCTATCACTCGGGCGGCGACAACATTGGCGAAGCTTTGCTCGGCGACTTGACCACGCCCAACGCTCAGTACCAGGGCGCTCCGGTCACTGCTCCCGCGACGGTCGTCGACAACGCCTTTGGCTGCGGAACAGCCGCAACCCTGGCCATTGCATCCTCAAACACGGAGTTCGCAGCAACGGGTGCCACTACATGCTCAGGAGTCTCGGCCAATTTCTCCACTGCGGTCTCAGGGTCCACCTATCCAGCGACCATCACCTTCACAGCGACGAAGCCCGCGAGTCAAACCGCAACGCTGACCGTTTCAGATACCGCGAACGGCGGCCTGGGAACTGCAACGGTGACCGGCTTCGCCTTGACGACTCCGCAGACCATCGCTTTCACCGCACCCGTAGTTACGACTTACACCTATGCACCCGGGTTGACGGTTACGGTGAGCGTGAGCAATGGTGCTTCAAACAATCCCGTAGCCTTCACGATCGACGCGGCAAGCAAAGGCGCCGGAACCTTCTCGACCACGACGGTAACCGGCACTACCTCAACGGCGACATTAACGGTGACGCAGGCAGGGGCCATTGTCATCGACGCCAATGAACCTGGCGGGCTGGTGAAAGGCGTTTATTACGACAGCGCGTCGCTGCAGTTGACCGTCACCATCAACCCGGCTTCGCAGACCATCATCTTCCTGCCTCTCACTCCGATCACATATGCTCCCAACGCGACAGTCACGCTGAATGCCACCGGAGGCGCATCGACCAGCCCGTTGGTCCTCAGCATTGACGCGAGCAGCACCGGGCAGGGATCAATCGCCGGCAACGTTCTCACGGTCACCCAGGCAGGCACCTTCGTGATCGACGCGAACCAGGCGGCAGATAAGAACTTCTCAGCGGCGCCTCAGGTTCAGCAGGTCCTGGTCGTCAACCAGGCGAGCCAGATCATCATCTTCACTCCGATAACAACGCCGCTCCATTACATTGCGTCGTGCCCGGTCCTTGCTCAGTGCGCGATGATCAGCATTCAAGCCTCGGGCGGAGCGACAAACAACCCAATCGCCATCAGCCCGGATCCAACAAATACCGTTGGCTTCACGATCGTCAATTCGACTACCTCGAAAACCGGGGTAACAACAGCGACGCTGGTTCTGTTGCCAAACCAGACCTTCACCTTCCCGACGAAGCTTGTGATCGATGGGAACCAGCAGGGCAATGTCGACTACTCGGCCGCAGCGCAGTTGCAGCTGATCATCAACGTTCTGGGGCCGCTGCCACTGCAGACCATCACCTGGGCGAATCCAGGGACGCAGGTTGTGGGCGGTTCGTTGACGCTCAGCGCAACATCCAGTGCCGGCGCAGGCTACCCGATCGCGTTCACCGCAAGCCCTGCGTCCTCGTCGGTCTGCACGGTGAGCGGCACGAAGCCCACGTTCGTTGGCAGTGGCGCCTGCACCATCACGGCTTCACAGGCAGGCGACAACACGAACTTTGCCGCAGCCATACCGTTGACGCAAACGTTCGCTGTGAACGCCTCGGGCCAAGCGCCGTCAATGAACATGAGCCTCTCGCTGACCTCGCTGACCATTCAGCCTGGAACAGTCGGGCTCACGCAAATCACCATCAACTCCGTGAATAACTTCGCTAGCTCCGGGGTGAACTTCGCCTGCTCCGGCTTGCCGACGGGCTACTCCTGCGGATTCAACCCGAGCTCCACTATTGCCTTCACTCCAAGCGGAACCACCGGTTTGCCGGGGGCCTCAAGCGCGAGTACCACGCTGACGATCGCTACGCCTTCGACAGCGGCTCTTGAGCGTCACAACCCGAGGCCATTCTTGCCGGCGACCCTGGCTGTTGCGCTCTGCTTCCTGGGCTTCAAAAAGCGCAGCCGGCTGCGTCTGCTCCTGCTGCTGGTGGCCCTCTTCGCCGGATTGGGGATGTTCTCCGCATGCGGAGGAAGCAGTACGACGAAGACAACCAAGACCACGACAACGACTGTCACCATCACCGCGACGCCCACGGGAGGAATGTCGGGAGCGTCGGCATCGGTCCAGTCGACGGCAACCTTGACAGTGATCTCGGAATAGGAGACTTTCCTCAAGCCGCTTGAAATTCTGGCCTCTCCACTCTGAAAACATCGGGGTGGAGAGGCCTTGATATTCTTGCGAAGCGAGCACTGGCCAAACCGCCGCGGTCGGGGGTTAGCGACGCGTCCATCCACAAAATAAAATGACCTCTCGTTCAAGAGAGGCCACGTCGTCTATGGGGTTTTCTGCTTCTGATCTGGAGCCGACGGTCAGACTTGAACTGACGACCTGCTGATTACGAATCAGCTGCTCTACCAACTGAGCTACGTCGGCCTGCTGCTTCGATTGTATCGTTGCGCCGATGAGAGGTAAAGTTGAGCGATATGCTCATCGGCCATGCGGTTTGCGCCGTCGGGCAACGGATGAAGCTCATGCCGGAAACTGTTTTTGGTTTCACTCTTCGACTCGCTCTTCGCATTGCTTTGGTATGGGCAGGCGGCTTCGTGCTGGCCGTGGTCATACGCGCGCTTCTGCCCGACGACCTGGTGCTGAATTTTTCCGGCATCCGGCTCGATTTGCATCTTCCCTACAGCCGCATCGGTTTCTGGACCTGCCTGCTCGCCGCGCTCACTGTCTCCGCGATGGTTGTGATACGCACCATGCTTTTGGACCTCGGCCAGCGACCGCATCGCTGAGCAGCAGCGCCAGGGTCGTCGTATACTTCTGCGCATGCAAGTGGACCCGATTTCGGAGTGGCAGCGACTCACCGAGCATTACCGTCAAATCAGCGGTGAGGAACTGCGTGAGCTCGCCGTTGATTTCAGCGATCTCACCGAAGCTGCTCAACAGGTGTTGCGCAATGAAATGAAAAGTCGTGGGCTCGGCGATCCAGAGAGTGCGCGCGCCGCTTCGCTGTTTCCTCAGCCAGCAGCGAAAGAGGCAGCCCAAGCCGCGCTGCCGCTGAGAAACGCGCCATGGGCTGGAGATCCGGTCGACATTGCATTCGGCACCCCATTCGGCGCCCGGGCGCCGGAACTTGTTCCCGATACTCCCGACACCGACGACAAAGTGGCCGGTCCGCACGAATATACATGGAAGACCCCGCTGTGCGAGTGCGAAACGCCGGCGAAAGCGTGGCAACTTTCCGAGGCGTTAAAACAGGCGGGAATCGAGAGCTGGATCGAAAGCCCACGCGCATATGCCGTGGACCAAGCCGGGCTTTTGGGCGAGCCCGGAGGCCCGCGCGTGCTTGTCGCCGCCGATCAGCTCGATCAGGCGCGTCTGGTTGCTGCGCAGCCCATTCCGCGAGAGATCGTGGAAGCAAGTGAGACGAGCGAATCGGAATTCACCCCGCCCAAATGCCCGGCGTGCGGCGCCACGGATCCGGTTCTTGAGGGTGTCGAGCCAGAAAACACCTGGCGGTGCGAGCAATGCGGCAAGGAATGGACGGAATCACTACCCGGCCCGAGCCCGGGGCTGCCAACTTGAGCAGAAATCCCACCGTAGACGGAAAGAGCCGCCCGGCAACGGGGCAGCTCTCTCCTCAGGGAGAATAGTTCCAACGGAGGCAAACCCATCAGAACTTTCTTGGCTGCATAGTAGGTGCGGGGGGAAAGCGTGTCAAGGGAAAATGTTCGGGAAAATAAATCACATTGTTTCAATCATTTAACATGGCTCGCCGGGGCAGGAAGGCGATCCGGTCTTTGCCTTGTATTCGCCTCTGAATCTTCGTTATTTCCCGTGATTTCGGCTGGTTTTTTCGGGTTTCGGCACCTTTTTCCACAAGCTAGAGTGGCCATTAACCCTTCGGATGCGGCCTCTGGATTACCTCAATTGTTTCGGTCCACTCTTCCCGCAAATCGAGATGGATGAACTCCTCGTCGAAGACGGATGAGGCCGGTTTGCCATGCGCAATCCGGAAGAGCGCCCTGCCGCCGCCAAGGAACCCTCCCAACAGGATCGCCGCTCCGGCACCGATGAGCGTGATCACGGCGATGCTCATCAAGATCTCGCCGGTCTTCTCGATATCTGAAGGAACGGGCTCCGGAATCGCTGTCATGTCGGCGTCGTAGTGGACCGACTCCAGCAATCGGTGGCTTTCGTCGGGGATTGCATCTCCGCTCACGACGGCAACCAGCGGTCCGCTGTGCCGAACCTCGAGCGAAGCGACGTCAGACTCGGTCAGCGGCTTTGACCATGGCGGTTGAGCTTTGCCGCCGGCCTTCAGATATGCGTCAATCGCTTTCTCCTGAGCCTCGGCGATCTGCGGCGTTGGATAGTCAATGACGGTGAGCGTCGCCGGCCCGGAAGACAGCGAGTAAGTGGCCGTCACTACCTCGGCGCCCTTATCGAAATTGACAAGTGATGGCGGCAACACCCCGCCAGATCCGGCGTAGCTCGCGGGCCCCAGCGCGTAGTGCGTGGTCTGCCCTTCGAGCGAAGCCTTCGGCAGGCTGGCCAGAATCGGAGGTATAAGCGCGCTGTTGCCCGTCGGCGCAGACAAGTGGCGAGCAATCTCGCGCAATTCGCCGGCCGTCATCGGCCCGACCCGCGAAAATGCCGCCTGCACCAACGTCGTTCCCTGCCAAAAGATGACGTTGTCGTGATCGGACGCGGCTCCCATGCCGATATCTGCCTTGACCCAGGCGTTCTGCCGGTAATATGAATAGGCGCCGTAGGCCCCGCTCACATCGCCAAAGCGAAGAGCGCGCAAGCTAACCGTGTCGCCCTCGCGTTTATAGTTGGCAAGCACGGCCGCATTGAAGCCGTACTCTTCCAGCGCCGCGGCGTTCGCCGGGTCCGCCTGCGAAGCATCGGTCACTACCTTTGAAGGCTCTGCCGTCACCCACCCATCAAATGCGTCGGGCAATAGCGTCTCGGGCGATGGCGGCAGCATGATGGTTGTTGCCGACCGCTTTTCCGCCTCCGTTGGCTGTCCCGTTTGGGCAAGAGCGCAGACCGCACTACAGCCCAGCACCGCAGTACCAGCCAGAATGGTCATCCAACGCATCGAGAAAGGCACCCGTCCTTGGGCGTTCATCTTGGCTTATGAGCCCGGCCCCAACCTTCAGGGTACACGTTTGCGCCGGTACGCCGCTTCGTACGCCCCTTTCACTTTTGACACTGGAAAACCAGAAAGGTTCCCAAGTCACTCACCGCCGGCGTATGGGGTGAGGCGCAGCAGCCAACGTAATTCCGGTTGCGCAAGGCCGGCACCGCGTCTACACTCCATGTCGTCGCGGTTTCCGCAAGGAGGATGGCCGTGAACTGGACAGAGTTTTTGAAACGCGAGATTGAAACTACGTATGCAACCACCGCCAAGCTGATGGACCAAGTGGACGCGGATAATCTGGAATGGAAACCCTGGAGCGGCTCGAATTGGATGACGGTTGGCCAGCTTTTGAAGCACCTGGCTGAAAGCTGCGGAGCGGGGATGAGGGGGCTCGTCACTGGAGACTGGGGACTGCCGGAGGGCAAAAGAATTGAGGACCTTCCGGCAGACCAGATGTTTCCGCCGGCCGAGAAGCTGCCTGCGGTGGTGAGTGTGGGACAGGCAAGAGGATTGCTCCTTGAGGACAAAGCGGCGGCGTTGAAGGTGATTGAAGATGCCGGCGAAGAAGATCTGTCCCAGAAGGAGATCGCTGCACCGTGGTCAGGCGGCATGAAATTCCCGCTCGGGTGGCAACTTTTCCAGATGGTCGTGCACCTCGACCGGCACAAGAGCCAGCTTTTTTATTACCTGAAGCTGCAGGGCAAACCGGTCGGCACCATGGACCTCTGGGGCTGAAGAGCGGCAAGAGAATCTCGCGTTGATGCCGCGAAACGTCTGATTGGATCATCGTGACTTATTCTGGCGCGGGAATCGTCGCGAGAGGAATCTCATTTCTCGAGCGATCGGAAGAGGCTCGCGTCTAATTGAATATTCCAATGATTGAAGCTCGCGGAAAGAGACGTGTACCCGCGATGGTTCAATGGCTGCTTGCTGCAGCTCTCGTGGGGCAGCTTGGATTTGCGCAAGACCGCGCGCAGGCTGCGGGTGCTGGCGCGAAACTGCCGGAATTCGAAGCCGCTTCGGTGCGCCCATCCGGCCCGAACGATCGGGAACTCAACGGTCTTCGCACCTACCCCGGCGGCAGGATCATTGGCAAAGGGGTCCGGACGCAATATCTCCTCATGGTGGCATTCAACGTCCAGCAGTTTCAGATCGTCGGCGGCCCGGTTTGGACTGATTTGGTGACCGGTCAGGGATTCGACATTCAGGCTGTTCCCCCCGCTGACTCCGCTTCCGTCCATTCGAAACCAGCCTTCTCAGTCGATCCTCCAGACGACGAAGAATGCCGAATGCTGCAGGCCCTTCTGATCGATCGCTATCAGTTGAAGTACCACGTCGAAACCAGGGAGGCCCAGACGTATCTGCTTGTACGCGGCAAGGGCAAGCTCAATCTGCAAGCCCCCAGCGACAAGAGTGCGTACCCGTGGGCCGGCGGAGACTACAAAACCTGGTATGGCGGGAAAAACATCCCCATGCCGAAACTGGCAGAACGCCTGAGCGCCTGGCTGGGCCGTCCTGTGATCGATCGAACGGAATTGAGCGGTTCCTTCGACTTCGAGTACAAACCCGGCGACGCCGATAACGACGCGGACATCACGGGGTTCCTTCTCACGGCGATGAAGGCTCTCGGCCTCGAGCTCAGAGCAGGCAAAGGCTCCATCCAAACCATCGTGATCGACCACATCGAGCGGCCGTCGCCGAATTAACCCGGATTTCTCACACGGGCACTGACGGCACCGCCTGTTTACCATTGAG
>OKRB01000059.1 GCA_900290245.1 Candidatus Sulfuritelmatomonas gaucii
TTTCTGTACTATTCGCTTTCTTTGATCGGAGTGTCGTTCGCGCGCCAGGGACGCCTCTCTCCTGCCGCCGGGGTTTGGCTCGCCGATTTCGTGTTTCTTGTCGGAGGAGTTTTTCTGCTCTGGCAATCGGAACGGCGCCCGATCGAACTGACTGGGTTGCGCTCCTGGTTCAAGGCTGCGAGGTTGAAGACCTCTGTGGGCAGATATTCGACGCCCGGCCTGCCGGGGCGGGCGCTGCCCCTGAACGGCGAGTCGTCCCGCCCGGCGCTTCGCGAGAGCATCCTCACCCGCTGGCCCAGGCGCTGGCGCTTATTCAATCTTCATTTCCCAACCATCCTCGACGATTATGTGCTGCGCGGCTTTGCGCTCTACCTCGTCCTGATCGTCGCCGCTTTCCTGATGCTGCTGCTGGTGTTTACCCTGTTCGAGTTGCTGGGCGACATCCTGCGGAATCAGATCTCGCCGCTCACCGTGGGCGAATACCTGCTGAACGTAGTGCCATATTTTCTTTACAACACTACGCCCCTCAGCATGCTGCTGGCGGTGCTGGTCACCTTCGGCCTGCTGCAGCGCTCCAACGAAATCACTGCCATCAAGGCCACCGGCATCAGTCTTTACCGCATCATCGTCCCGGTCTTGATCGCTTCTACTCTGGTCGCGGGCGTGCTCTTCCTCTCGGATCAACTCTATCTCCCCTACACCAACAAGCGTCAGGACGCGCTTCGCAACCGCATCAAGGGCAAACCCGCGCAAACCTACCTTCGCCCCGACCGCAAGTGGATCTTCGGCCAGCACTCTGACATTTATTACTATCAATTCTTCGATCCCGACCGCGATGTGTTCGGCGGCGTCTCCGTATTCCAGTTCGATCCCCACACTTTCCAGATCACGCACCGCATCACCGCCGACCGCGCGCACTGGTCCAACCCCATGGGCCGGTGGGTTTACGAGTTGGGGTGGGAGCGAAGCCTGAGCGGCTCCGCCATCGAGAGCTACCGCAAGTTCGATGCCGCCACCTACCCCGAACTGGCAGAAGCGCCCGCCTACTTCAAGAAAGAAATCAAACAATCGTCGGAAATGAGCTACGACGAACTACGACGCTACT
>OKRB01000127.1:0-4619 GCA_900290245.1 Candidatus Sulfuritelmatomonas gaucii
CCGCCCGTTATGCGGACACTTCACTTGCTAAAAACACCGGACATATTATTAGCTAACGACAACATCCCGTAACACGGCTACTATCCGCAGCTCACTGACCAATGTTCACGGCTGCTGTTGCAATGGCGTCTTCAGTTCGCGCTTTAAGGACCTCTGCCATATCCGCGCCGCGGTGCGATACGCTGGTCGCTCAGGAGTTTCCCTTCATGCACATTCTCCAGGTCCGATTCGCTGCCCGAATCTCTCTGGTTGCTGTGGGCCTTTCTTTCTCGTCCGCCCTGGCGCAAAAGCCTCCCATCCAGATCACCGCCGATCTTACAGATGCGCCGCGCAAGCTGTATCACGCCGAGATTGATCTTCCGGTCACAGCCGGTCCGCTCACGTTGATCACTCCGCAATGGATCCCGGGCCACCACATGCCCAACGGCCCGGCCAGTTCGATTACCGGCGTGGTCTTCACCGCCAACGGGCAGACGCTACCCTGGCACCGCGACGACGTGAACCTCTACGAGTTCCACCTCAACATTCCCGAGGGCGTCGCCACGCTGCATGCGCACCTGGACTGTATTGTGGCTGCGCGAGCATCACAGAAACTTACGGCCATGGAGTGGGAGACGTTGCTTCTCTATCCGGCGAACACGCCTGGGCGTGAGATTCCGATTCAGCCGTCGATCAAGGTCCCGGCGGGCTGGGGGATCGGCACCGCGCTCACGCCCGTCAACCCCGGCTCCTGGCCTGTGCCCGCCTCAGGCGCCACGACGCAATTTGCCGTGACCAATGTGGAGCAACTGGAAGACTCTCCGGTACTCACCGGCCAGTATTTCCACGAGTATCGGCTGGCCCCGGAGATCACGCCTGAACACTATATTGATGTGGCTGCGGATTTTCCTGAGGACGCAAATTTGCGGCCCGAGGTTCTGGCGGCGATCAGCAACCTGGTGCGCGAGGCAGACGCGCTTTACGCCTCGCATCATTATCACGTCTACCACTTCCTGCTCACACTCTCTGACGTGGCCGGCGGCATGGGGTTGGAACACGGGCAGTCCTCAGACAACGGCGTGGGTGAGAAAGGTTTTGCCGATAATGACCATGAGCTGGCCAACGCCGACCTGCTGACGCACGAGTTTACTCACTCCTGGAACGGAAAATACCGCCGGCCCGAGGGCCTTTACCAACCCGACTTCGCCACTCCGCAGCGCGGAGAGCTGCTGTGGGTGTACGAAGGCATGACGCAGTATCTCGGCAACGTTCTGGGGGCGCGGGCCGGCTTTGAAACGCAGGCCCAATACCGTGACCTGCTTGCGCTCAGCGCAGCGCAGCTTGACAATCGCCCAGGGCGCGATTGGCGCTCCACCGAGGATACGGCGATCGCGGCGAGCATCCTTCGTACGCCGACTCCCTGGATGAACTGGAGACGCGGGCAGGACTACTACCAGGAGGGAGAACTGCTTTGGCTCGATGCCGACACGCTCATCCGCATGATGACGGACAACAAAAAATCGCTCAACGATTTTGAGAGGATTTTTCTCGCCAAGGGCGGGAACACCGGGCCGCTGATCGTGCCCTACACATTTGATGAGCTCATCACGGATCTCAACCAGGTGGTTCCCTACGATTGGGCCAAATTTCTCCACGACTGGATTGACAACATCAATCCGCATGCCGATCTGGCCGGCATCGAGCAAGGCGGATACAAGCTGGTCTTTGAGGACAAGCCCAGCGCCTCGGAGCGCATCCTTTCGAGGTCGGGCGGCCCGCGGTCACAGGGCGTGGATTGCTGGTACTCCGTCGGCCTGCGTGTTGGCAACGATGGAGCAATCTCTGACGTTCGCAGGGGCGGTGCTGCCGACAAGGCTCAGCTCGCACCCGGCGAGAAGATCATTGCCGTTGATGGGCAAATTTTTTCAGCAGACGCGCTGCGAGCAGCCATCCGCGCCGCCAAAGACACATCGGAGCCGATCCACCTGATCGTTCAGGCCGACGCGTACGTGTACTTGATGAACATCGATTACCACGATGGCGAACGCTATCCGGTGCTCCAGCGCGTGGAGGGCACCCCGGATTATCTCGACGATATTACCGAGCCGCTCACCGCTCCTGAAAAAACGGCGAACGCGCCAACGAAGCAAGGGCAGTAGTGAAACGAAATCTAGTTGGGGGTTCCGTCCACCTGTCTCCTGATCGTCAGCGGTGGAGATTTCAGCGCGGCATGTGTCTGCAGCGCCTTCGTCTGGTCATCGGTGCAGGCCGCACCGTTGTCCTGCATGCAGCTCAACGCGCCGTTTGACGACACCAGGCTGAGAGATCCGATTCCTTTAAGATCCTGGATCACTCCTTTGGCATCGCCAAGCACTTGTTTGGCGTCGCCTGCGGCTGTTTTCGCGTCGCCCGCCGCAGTTTTCGCATCACCCGCCGCCTGCTTTGCGTCGTTCACGCCACTTTCAGGTCTTTGTTCTTGGCGTCCGAGCCGAGCTGCTTTGCATCCGATCCCAGTTGCTGACCGTCGGACGTAACCTGTTTGCCGTCGGATCCGGCCTGCTGGGCATCGCCTGTCGCCGACTTGGCATCCGTGACGACGGATTTCGCATTGTTGAACAGTTTTTTGAGGCCGGAAACTTCGTCGTTCAGGTCAGAGACATCGGTGTCGGCGCAGGGCGTCTGCCCGTCTGCCTTTAGGCAGCTGATTCCATGCCCCGAAGGCATGTCGCCGGCCGCTCTGGCCTTTTTGTAACCATTCATTACCAGCACGGCCGCCCCCACCGCGCATATCACTACAGCAGCCGATATCCACTTCGCTCGCATCGTTCCTCCTTGATGCCACAGATCTCCCCGCGAACGAGGAGTTCCGATGTCGTCTCACGGGGAGGGTCGCGGCAAGCAGGCCGCCATGGGGCCGTTCGCCACGCGGGGAAGAGACCTAAGCGCAGAGTACATCAGCTTGCGAATGGCGAGTCAAGCAAATTCGTTTTGCGGCGCCGCCGCGCGCACGGTGACCAACGGAGCTTTTCGCAGGCTCGGCACACAGGTTAATCTGATGGGTCATGAAAATGCGGCCCAGGACGGTTCCCATGCAATTCCGGTTTCCTGTGATCCTCGCAGCGCTTGCGCTTTCGTTGCCATTGAGCCTGGCGCAGCAGCCCTCGGGACAAAATGCCAGCGAGGACTTTGTCCGAGCTCACTACACGAAATACGAGTACCACATTCCCATGCGCGACGGCGTGCACCTGTTTACCGCGGTTTATGTTCCCAAAGCTTCCGCATTTTCAGATGATCCGGGCCCGTATCCCTTCCTGATGGACCGCACGCCCTATGGTGTTGCGCCCTACGGTGAAGATCGATTTCCGGCGCATCTTGGGCCCTCGGACGAATTCGAAAAATCAGGCTACATATTTGTTTACCAGGATGTGCGCGGGCGCTGGATGAGCGAAGGCGAGTTTGTTGAGATGCGCCCTCACATCGATGTGAAAAAGTCGCCGAAGGATGTGGACGATTCGTCGGACACCTACGATACGATTGAATTTCTCCTGAAGCATGTGCCGAACAACAACGGCAAAGTTGGCATCTGGGGCATCTCGTATCCGGGGTTTTACACCTCGGCATCCATCATTGACTCGCATCCTGCCATTGCTGCCGCCAGCCCGCAGGCGCCGATGACGGACCTGTTTCTCGGCGATGACTCCTATCACGGCGGGGCCTTCATGCTGTCGGCCGGCTTCGGCTTTTATGCGCCGTTCTTTCATGCGCAACAGAATCCGGTTCTTCCCGGGCCCACCGTGCCATTCAACTTCGGCACGCCCGACAGTTACGAGTTTTATTTTCACGCCGGAAACATCGCAAATCTGGATCACTACCTCACGGGCCCCGCGTGGCTGTTCGACGACCAGTACAAGCACGATACGTACGACGATTACTGGCAGTCGCGCGATTTGTCGCGACATATGAAGAATGTGAAGTGCGCGGTGCTGGTCGTGGGTGGCTGGTTCGACGCCGAAGATCTGGAGGGCCCGTACCGGACTTTCTACGCCATCCAGAAATTCAATCCCGAGACGCCGATCACGCTCGTTGAAGGACCCTGGGTTCACGGCGGCTGGGCGCGCAGCGACG
The DNA here is from genome assembly GCA_900290245.1 of Candidatus Sulfuritelmatomonas gaucii. Taxonomy (GTDB): domain Bacteria; phylum Acidobacteriota; class Terriglobia; order Terriglobales; family Acidobacteriaceae; genus Telmatobacter; species Telmatobacter gaucii. The sequence continues at coordinate 4,105 of OKRB01000127.1, forward strand.
GCGATCACCTGGGCGACGTGCAATTCAACGCGAAGACCTCGCAATATTTCCGCAGCAACATTCAGTTTCCTTTCTTCGAACACTATTTGAAGGACAAAGGGAAAACGCTGTCGAAGGCGATGGTCTTTGAAACCGGGACAAATGTATGGCGCCGTTACGATGATTGGCCGCCAACAGCAGCGAAACCGATGACGCTCTATTTTCACGGCGGCGGCAAGCTCAGCTTCAATCCGCCCGAAGAGACCGCGAGCGTGGATGAGTACCTGAGTGACCCCAACCATCCCGTGCCGTTTGTGGGTTACACCACAGATACCGTGCCGCAGCGCTACATGGTTGACGACCAGCGTTTCGCCAGGTACCGGTCCGACGTGCTCGTCTACGAGACCGACCCGCTCACGGAGGATGTGACCATCGCCGGCCCGATTTCGCCGCATCTGAAAGTGGCCAGCTCCGGCACGGATTCGGACTTCGATGTGAAGTTGATCGACGTTTACCCCGACCAGGACGCTGACGCC
>OKRB01000127.1:4629-10494 GCA_900290245.1 Candidatus Sulfuritelmatomonas gaucii
CGCTGACGCCTGGCAAAGAGACGGCCATCGATTTCACTATGCCTGACCTCTACCACACCTTCCGCAAAGGCCATCGCATCATGGTCCAGGTGCAAAGCTCGTGGTTCCCGCTCACCGATCGCAATCCACAAGTCTTTACGGATATTCCCTACGCGAAGCCGGAGGACTTCAAACCTGCCACCGAGCAGATCTTCCACCAGAAAGACGCCGCCTTCGGCGTGGAGGTGCAGGTGATGCCGCAGCCGTAAGTTGAGTGGCCGCGCTCACACCGTTCAAGCTTGAGCCCGGAGTATGATTGGTGGTTCGCGTTCCGGCCAATCGCTGGTTCGCAATCTACACATCAGGCAAGGGCGGGCTATGATTCTGCGCATCTTTTCTAGACTCACACTTTTTGCAGTTCTGGTTTCAATGTCGGGGCTGATGGTCCGCGCCGAAGAGGGCATGTGGACCTTTGACAATCCGCCACTCAAGCAATTGGCGGCAAAGTACAACTTTCACCCAACGCAGGAATGGCTCGATCATCTTCGCCTGTCGAGCGCACGGCTCAATGACGGCGGGTCGGGTTCATTCGTGAGTCCCAATGGCCTGCTGCTGACCAATCATCACGTGGCGCGCGGCCAGCTACAAAAGAATTCGACTGCCGAACACAATTACGTGCGAGATGGCCTCTATGCCAGAACACCGGGCGAGGAGATGAAATCTCCTGACATGGAAGTAAACGTGCTTGTGGGAATGCACGATGTGACGGCGCGTGTGCTGGGCGCGGCCAGAGGCATTACAGACAAGGCCAAGGCCCTGAAGATGCGCCAGGCTGAGATTGCCGCTATTGAGAAAGAGAGCAAAGACAAGAGCGGCCTGCGATCCGACGTGATTTCTCTTTACAACGGCAGCGAGTATTGGCTCTATCAGTACAAGGCATATACCGACGTGCGCCTGGTGTTTGCCCCGGAAGAGCAGGCGGCGTTCTTTGGAGGGGATCCGGACAACTTCACCTATCCGCGCTACGACCTCGACATGGCTCTGTTCCGGGTGTATGACAATGGCAAACCGCTGCACACTGAGAATTACCTCAAGTGGAGCGCCAAAGGCGCCGCGCCCGGAGAACTCGCGTTCATCTCCGGAAATCCGGGCTCGACTGCGCGCCAGGAAACTGTTGCCCAGTTGCTCGTGGAGCGCGAGGTGCGCGAGCCGGCGATGATTGAGTATCTGCAGCGCCGCATTGCCGTAGCGCAGAATTTCGCAAAGCAAGGGCCGGAGCAGGCTCGCCTGGTGGCGAGCACAGTTTTCTCGCTGCAGAACAGCTTAAAGGTCTATGTAGGCCGCGAGGCCGCGCTCTCTGACAAGTCGATTCTTGGCATAAAACAGGCCGAAGAGAACAACTTGCGCGCCAAGGTGGCCGCGAATCCGGAGTGGCAGAAGGAGTATGGCGATGCATGGGGCGAGATCGCGCAAGTGATGGCGCCGAATAAGGTGGAGGTTCGGAAGCAGGTCTTTCGGCGTCCCGATAGCCAACTATTTACTCTCGCGCTCGAGATTGTGCAGTATGTGTCTGAAGTGAAAAAGCCCGACGGCGAGCGTCTGTCGCAGTTTCATGAGGCGGGCCTCGATTCCCTGCGATTCCAGATGCTTTCTTCTGCTCCCATTTACCCTTCCACGGAAAAGCTTTTCCTTGCAAACGCACTTAAACTGGCCACGAAGGAGTTGGGGGCAAGCGACCCGTACGTGAAAGCGATCGTGAAGGGCGGCGATATCGACAAAACCGTGGAAACGCTGGTGAACGGCACAAAGTTGCGCGATCCCGCATTCCGCCGGTCACTACTCGACGGTGGCGAGGCTGCGGTAATCGCCTCCACCGATCCCATGATCATGGCTGCGCGCCGCGTGGATCCAGTATGGCGTGCCGATTACCAGTACAGGCGCGACACCATCGACAGCGTGCTGGAGGCAGCGGGAGAGAAGCTTGGCCAGGCGCGCTTCGCTGTCTCAGGCAAAAACGCCTACCCAGACGCTACGTTCACGCTCCGGCTCAGCTATGGCGCCGTCGATGGCTATCCGTACAACGGAACGATTGCCCCGCCTTTCACAACGTTCTATGGACTCTATGGCCGCTCAGCGAGCTTCAGTAATGTGGCGCCGTTTGATCTGACGCCCAAAGAAGCGGCAGCGCGCGACAAGCTCGACCTGGCGACTCCACTCGACTTTGTATGTACAGGCGACATTATCGGCGGCAACTCGGGCTCGCCGGTCGTGAATCGTGACGGCGAGCTGGTGGGTTTGATCTTCGACGGCAACATCGAGTCGCTGGCCGGTGATTACGTCTATGACGGCACAAAGAACCGTGCGGTTGCCGTACACTCTGCCGCGATGATCGAAGGCCTGCGCAAGATATACGGCGCAGCCGCCCTGGCTGACGAGCTACAAGGAAAGAATTGAGCGCAGCCGCATGCAGCAGGAGCTTTGCGATTGCGCTGCTCGTTTGAGCTTCTTGAGACGCGCAGCGGCATCAGTGAATTCATGAAAGGGCTTCATTGGCCGTACAATCTAAAGAGAGCCATGACCGCCGTGGAGAGGTGGCCGAGTGGTTGATGGCTCCGGTCTTGAAAACCGGCATACCCGAAAGGGTATCGGGGGTTCGAATCCCTCCCTCTCCGCCATAGAGTCTTTAGAATCAATGATTTATCGTTTTCCTTTCAGCCGGGCTCGCATTCTCGGCCGAATTTTTGGATCTTTGCGCGTAAAGGATGCCGGAGAGAATTCTCTGCCTTCCTTAGTTTCCTGATAATTCCCTTCGATTCTCTGGACTTGAATTCGGCGGATCCTTGTTGAGATCGCTGATTGACCCGGAATGCGGCAATTGGCATCCGAACCTGTATGAACACTCAGTGCCTGAGAAATGGCGATTACCAGTTGCCAGAAGCTTTCAGAAAATCACCTGTGAAGTTGAGAGGCTAGAGGCCGAGAGTGGCCGCCGCGTTTTCGCGAAACAGCTGCCCCGAACGGATGTAACGCCGCAATATGCGCCGTGAGCGGTGGCCGAAACTGCCGCCTCCGAATAGGCCCTCGTACCGGTAGCACTCGTCGTCGAGGGCAATGGCAGGCAGCGAAAGCACATCCCAGTGCTCCCGCTCCATCACCTCACCGACGAGATCCTCCTGGTGAAGGCGCTGCATCACAATAATGATGACGCCGTTCTCCTTCGAGTTCAGCCGGCTGAGCAGCGTGTTGAAGTACCAGTCGTTGGACGCACGCCGCCGTGTTTCCGACAACGCATCCTCTGGCTTCATGGGGTCGTCGAGAATGATGATGTCGGCGCCACGGCCGGTCAGCACGCCGCCGACGGACGTTGCCATGCGGAAGCCTTGCGCAATGGTCATGAAGTCATTCACGGAAAGCTTCTCTGGCGAAAGCACTGTCCGCGGGAACAGGCCCAGATAGAACGCACTGCTCATCAGCGTTCGGCAATCTCTCGCATGCTTATCGGCCAGATCCTGCCCATAGCTGGCACAAATGATCTGCTTCGATGGATCGTGGCCGAGCAGCCACGCCGGGTAGGCGACCGTCGCGGCATGCGACTTCAGCGTCCGCGGTGGGAGATTGATGATCTGTCGTTTCGTCTGGCCGGTGCGACACTTTTCGAGCGTTGCCGCGAGCAGATCAATGTATTGGCCCGGCACAAAATTCGCCTGTGGGTTTAGCTCATGGAACGTGCGCTCGATGAAGCTAGCGAAATCGTTCCGCAAGACCGCTTGATACTCCTCGAATGTGAACTGGATCGCGCTGCTCATTCTGACACCTTCCCATTGGGTTTCGTGTTCGCAGACTGGAGACTCGTCATCCGGCGGCGGAGATTCTCCAGGACCTGGCGGTCCAGATCGCCGATCTGAAGCGAACCGGTACCGGAATTGGCACTTTCTTCCGAGCGTTCGATGAGAGCGATAAATTCGCAGCCGGCACGCAGATCGCCCTGGATCGATTTGTTCGCAAACTGCAACACCGTGGCTTCGGCCTTCGTCACCGTGCGCGTGCCGCGAGAGCTATTGATGCGTACTTTCTGACGGGCCTCCCTGAGGACGATCCCGGCCAGGTTCTTCGAGCCCTTGGGTCGCCCCTTGGGGTTACCAGAATGTCCTTTCTGGAATCGGCCCTCGCTCGGTGGCTTACCGTAGCCAACCGTATACGGCGCGTTTTCATCAGCCATGGTGCACCTCCTGTTCGGCTGCAATCTCGTCAAACCGCTTTCCCGTGGTTGCGTGGATCGCCGCTTCGCCGGTGTATTTCTGCCAGCGGCGGATGGCGACATCTATATATAGGGGGTCAATCTCGATCGCGCAGCAGATGCGGCCCACGCGCTCGGCCGCCATCAGCGTCGTTCCCGAGCCCAGAAATGCGTCGAGAACAACCTCGCCGCGCGCGGAGCAGTCAAGAATGGCGTCGGCCACCATGGCGATGGGTTTGACCGTCGGGTGCAGGGCCAGGAGATTACCTTCCTCGCTCTGCTTCGAGAGGGTCTGGATTCCTGGGTACTGCCAGACGTTGGTCCGGTTGCGGCCGAATTGGCCAAGTTGAACATTGTTCCGGTGAGGGCCTTTGCCTTTGCGGAAGACCAGGACTAATTCGTGCTGGGAGCGGTAGAAGCTTCCCATGCCGCCCGAGTTCTTGACCCACACGCACAGGTTGAGGAACTCGTGATAGTTCTGCTTCCCAGCGGAGAGAAGTTCTCCGAGATGCCTCCAATCGATACAGACATAGTGGACGGAGTGGTTGGCGCTGAAGTCGCACAGCAACTTCAGACTCGTTATCAAGAAAGCTACGAACTCAGCCTCGCTCATCTCCCCCGAAGCCATTGCGAACTCGCGGTGCCGGATCGCGCCGTTCCCTGTCGCGTGGCCGTCGATCCGCACATTGAACGGCGGATCGGTAAAGACCATGGCCGCGCGGCGGCTGCCGAGCAATTCACGATAGGTCGTCTCGCGGAGCGAGTTCCCACAGATCACCCGGTGTTTGTCCAGAAGCCAGAGATCGCCTGGTTTCGTGACCGGCTCATGGTCGAATGCCGGCTCAGGCACTTCGTCCTCCTTGGATGCGGTGCCTCTCGCCTCCTCGAGGATCACGTCAATCTCCGCAACCTCAAATCCGGTGGTCGCGATGTCGAAGTCAAGGCAATCGAGCGCAAGGAGCTCTTGGAATTCAATCGCGAGAATCTCTTTATCCCAGCCGGCATTCTCGGCCAGCTTGTTATCGGCAATCACATAGGCGCGAATCTGTTCCTTCGTGAGCCGGTCGAGCCGGATGGTCGGAACCTCCTCGATCCCGAGACGCTTCGCTGCCTCCGCCCGGCCGTTGCCGGCGACTATTTGGCCGCTGGCGTCGACCAGGATCGGGTTTGTGAAACCAAACACGCGAATGCTCTCGGCGATCTGGCGGATTTGGCGTTTCGAGTGGGTGCGGGCGTTGCGTGGATAGCGACTTAGCGCGCTAAGTGGTTTATACTCAACGAATAAGAACCGATGTTGCTCCTCTGACCGTCCATCAATTGACCTGTCCATTCGGTCACCTCAGCTTGAGTCTGCTGAAGCTGTGATCGAAGATCAATATGATATAAAAAGTACGAAATGATCTGATTTATACTTAGGTAATATAAGAACAAACAGGAAATCGAAGAAGCGCCTGATTTTTGCACCTGAGCCGAAGCAAGGCATTTTGAAGTTTGTTGCGAATTTGAATTTTCGCGATGTCCGCCAGAAAGCCTTCCGCGACAAAAAGACACATACTCCAACTGTCGCCTACGCTCCATTTAGCTCGGAACTGCGACGCATGGTTGGCCTTTGGCAGGCGTCAAAGAGCAACCTAAGGACACTGTTTGAA
>OKRB01000127.1:10504-24001 GCA_900290245.1 Candidatus Sulfuritelmatomonas gaucii
TGATTCACTTGGTGGCCCCTGCAAGGAGTGCGACAAGTACTATTGGAAGCCAACCAGGCGCCGGGTCACGTTCTGTTCGCCCGAATGCGGTGCAAAGTTCACATCGCGCAAGGCGAATGATGATCGGTATCAGAGGGAACGTGAAGACAAAATTGCGCAAGCTAAGCGTGGACTCCGGAATTGGTCGAAAACAAACACGGATGAGGACTGGAGAGAGTACGTCCACCGAACTGAATTCATTAGCAAAAACTTTCTCACGCGTGCCGAAGCACGCAACGAATTCATTGTGCCGAAGCAAACAGTTTCCGCACAAATGCGGCGGCATTGAGTCCACGATTCAAGGTCGTGAGCTGTAAAGACATGGAGGCAGCATTGGAGGCTTGGGACCGCGACGAACTTTACCGCGAAATCTGGCAGCAGCCGATGTTGAAGCTGGCTCCCAAGTACGGGAATTCGTCATTAATGCTTGGGAAGGTGTGTCGCAAGCTGTGGATCCCGGTGCCTGGGCGAGGATATTGGGCTCCAAAGGAGAGCGGCAAGCCTGTCAGTCGCAAGCCGCTGGAACTGGACCCGAAGCAATCCATCGGGATCATCAGCACGGCCTGAGCCTCGGCCAGCTCGCCAAGGCCCATCGCATCTCACGAGCTACCGTGCATCGTGTGCTTCAAGCGCACGCGCCGCCAGATCAGCAGCAGGTCGCCTGAGCCCTGTTCCAAAAGGGTGCTGAAAACCTCTCTCGCAAACCTCACAAAACAAAAGGCCGGATCTCACCGATCCGGCTGTGTCAAAAGGTAAACGTTGAGAAACACATCGGTTCGGTTGTCAATCAAGATGTGATTCAGAGAAACGGTGACTTCGGCCGATCTTGCTATCGGGATGAGATTTGATGCTCTGCTTTGGGATCGGCGGTGAGAATCGGGCGCGTTTCGTCGAAACTCCCCTCAGCGAATGAGTTGTTCTAAGTCACACCGCAATCAGCAGGTTGCGGAGGATCGGCACACGGAGCGGGTGCCATGGACTCGTCGAAGGCCGTGGACTTATAGAAGCAGGCGGGTCGCGTTGGATGGACTCAGTCATCGCGGATTGAATTTACGTCAACTTCGCGTCAAAAGAAAAATCCAACTCTTGAAGAGCCTTCTCGATCTTGACATATACTCTAGGGGAGTATATTACTCTTCATAAGAGGTCAGCTTGTCCCACACCAGCAAGAACAAGGAACAGATGTTGGGCCGGGTCCGCCGCATCAAGGGCCAGGTCGAAGCGATTGAAAGAGCTCTCTCAGGAGAAGAGAACGAATGCGAAGAGATCCTGCAGCTCGTCGCTTCCTGCCGTGGGGCACTGAATGGATTGATGGCGGAACTAATCGAGGGCCAGTTGCGATATCACGTCCTCGTGCCCGGCCGGAAGGCCCTGCCCTCACAATTGGAGGCCGCTGACGACCTCATTGCCGTGGTAAAGCGCTATTTGAAGTGATCGACTTTCCGTGTCCCGAGATTCCCCTTAGGAGACGCTCATGAACCCAGTTGCAGAACGTCTGAGTAAGTCTCACGCGCCCGAACACTCGATGGCGCACTCGCGCGATGCAGACCAGACGCACGAAATCGATCACGATGATCATGACGAACAAGGCCACGAACACGGCTTTGAATGGCTCGAGGTTGCACGTGTCGCGTTTGTTGTGCTGGCCGCCGCTGCGGTGTGGTTCCATCTGTGGGAGCCATTCCATAGAGTTAGCGTCATCGGGCTTGCCGCCACGCTGATCGGTGGATATCCCATCTTCAAAGAAGCATTCGAGAACATCGTTGAACGCCGGATGACGATGGAGTTGTCGATGACCATCGCGCTGGTCTCCGCCTTGGCAATCGGTGAGTTCTTTACGGCTCTGGTCATCACCGCGTTCGTCCTTGCAGCCGAAATCCTAGAAGGCCTGACGGTCGGACGCGGAAGACGCGCGATTCAGGACATGCTTGACTTTCTGCCTCAAAGGGCAAGCGTGCTACGGAACGGCGACTTCGTGGAAGTCGAAACTCAAAGCATTACTCCAGGCGAAGTTGTATTGATTCGCCCAGGAAGCCATATACCGGTCGATGGTCAGGTTGTAAACGGTCATTCGTTTGTGGAACAAGCCGCCATCACCGGCGAGCCAATGCCAAGCGAGAAGACATCCGGCAGCGAGGAGCCAATGCCAAGCGAGAAGACATCCGGCAGCGAGGTCTACGCGGGCACCATGAATCAAGCCGGTACGCTGCAGGTCCGCGCCACCCGTTTAGGCAAAGAAACCACTTTTGGCAAGATCATCGAAGCGGTCGAGCGGGCCGAACACTCGCGCGCTCCGATCCAGAAGATGGCTGATAGACTTGCCGGATACTTGGTTTACTTCGCGCTCGGAGCGGCGGTACTGACCTTCCTCATCACTCATAACATTCGGTCTACAATCTCCGTCATCATTGTGGCCGGCGCTTGCGGCATCGCCGCCGGCACTCCGCTCGCGATCCTCAGGGCCATTGGGCAGGCCGCACGACAAGGAGCCATCATCAAGGGCGGGATCTACCTGGAGGCGCTGGGCCAGCTCAATACAGTCTTTTTTGATAAGACCGGCACGCTCACGTTTGGTACGCCAACAGTTACGGCGGTCGAGGCCTCGCCGGGAAACACCCGTGAGACTTTGCTTGCTGCGGCCGCGAGTGCCGAGCGTGCTTCAGAGCATCCGTTAGGAAAAGCGATCGTAGGTTACGCCAACGAACACCAAATCGCGACGAAGGAACCAGTCAACTTCCGATACGAGATCGGACGTGGCATCTCGGCAAACGTTGGCGGCCAACTCGTTTTGGCCGGCAATCGCAATTTTCTCGAATCTGCCGGTATTGTGGTGGCCCCAGATCACGAAACAAACGGAACTAAGGTGCATGTAGCGCGCGGTGGACAGTATGCCGGATTCATCTCAATTGACGATAGGATTCGCGACGGGTCTGCCGCCGCAGTGCGCGCCCTCGAAAAGATGAAGATCCAAGTCATCCTGCTTACCGGTGACACGAGCGCTGCTGCCGAAGCGGCAGCAACTGAACTCGGTATCTTTCACTTCCACGGAGATCTTTTGCCTGAAGAAAAGACAGCGGAGATCGCTGCGCATGCTCGCCGCGGAGAAGTTGTCGCAATGCTTGGGGACGGCATCAACGACGCGCCCGCGCTCAGCGAAGCCACAGTGGGCGTAGCCATGGGTGCGGGAACCGATGTCGCCCGCGAAAGTGCCGACGTCGTGCTGATCGGCAACGACCTCATGAAATTCGTTGAAACCGTTCGCGTCGCCAAAAACTGCCGCGATATCATCCTGCAGAATTTCTACGGCACCTTGGTTGTCGATACTATCGGCATCGGCTTGGCCGCTGCCGGATTTCTCAATCCGCTGCTCGCAGCGTTTATTCACGTTGCATCCGAGCTAACCTTCATCCTGAATTCAACGCGCCTTCTTCCACCCAAAGAGAGACGAGGAATCCCCAACGGTATGCACAGCGCAAAGCATGCCGGTCTCGACATGAGCATTGGCTAGGAGCAAGCAGATGCAAGTACAGCCATCCCTTGCGCCCACCCTTGAGACGATGGAGCGCGATTGCAGGCGATGCTTTTATGTTCACAGGCCGACACCAACACTTCTTCCTCAGGAATTTTTTGATTTTCCTTGACTATACCCTATCGGGGTATGGTAAATAAGGGTTATAGGGAAATCGCTTCTTTGCGGGTAAACAATGACCACCGAATGCTCGACGGATGAACACAGAAGAATGCATCTGTGCGGGTAGCGAAACGTCAACTCGACGTCACCGCGATGACCCCCTTGTAAGTGGTTTGGATATTGTGAACAGGAGAATTGCCATGTCCTCGCATGGGCGGGAAAAAGTGAAACTGCTTCAGCGAGTGCGCAAGCTGCGCGGCCAATTGGATGCAGTTGAACGGGCGCTGAATGCCGACGAAGATTGCGGTGATCAACTTATGCAATTGGCCGCGGTGCGCGGCGGCGTCAACAGCCTGATGGGTGAGGTGCTGGAAGATCATATTCGTTTCCACCTCACGCTCGGGTCCAAGGAACAGCTTACTCCAGAACTGGCCGAGGACCTGATCGACCTGGTGCGTACCTATCTGAAGTGACGGTGGCACTTTCAGCTTTCCTTTGGAGCGGCTCGAATCTCTCAAATCCAGAATCGGATGTTCTGTTTTCCCTGCATCGTCGAGAGAACCGACCTGGGATATATGTTCGGATTCACTCAGACAACCGTTTTCCGCAGCCAAGATCATTTGGCCGCGAAAGCTCATATTCACTCCGGATTCGATCTTACGGTCCTCATCGTGTCCTCGCTGAAAGGGTGTTCGTGGCTAAGATCCGAATTCAAATAAAGGATGCAGAGTGCTAGCAGGAACAAGAAGAGTAGAGCAATGCTCGTCCGTTCGCGCCAAGTCCACCGTATCTGGCGGAGCCGCCGCTTGCTGCCTCGATCGAAGGTGATGACACGCATGGAGCCGTCCTTGCGGGCCAGTTGGAGGGAGTCCGAACGGAGTCACTCTTTCTGGCCCTCTGGGATTGCTTACCCAATCAGAAGTTCAGCGTGATCTTCGCGGTCAGTGCCCGCGGAGTCACGTAGTGTGTTCCGCTGAATGTCGACAGGAAGTTGTAGAGCGCGTACTTGTTGGTGACGTTGATGGCCGTGAAGTCGAGGTTCGTCTTGTAGTGCTCCTTGCCAAAAATGTTGTTCTTTCCGAGAGTGACGTCGAACAGGTTGCGCGGTGCGATGCGAGGCGGGTTGTGGTCGTCGTTCTCGGTTCCCGGCGCCGGAATGCTGACCAGCTTCGACGAATACTTCGAAGGAGCGCACGATTGGAAACCTGCCGCGAGCGTGGCGGCCACTCCGTTGCAGGTGAGGCCAGCCTGCGCCTGCTGATCGAAGGTCAGGCCGCTCAGGTCCACGGGCGTAGTGGTATCAGAAGCAAAAGGCACAGAGCCCGCAACAAGGCCAGAGTCGTAGCGCCAGTTGAAGCCGCCCCAGAGGCCGTTCGCCCAACTGCCGTCGCGGGAGACCGTGTACTGGAGGTGGGTGGTCTGGTTGAATTTTTCGTCGTGGTCGATGCGGAACGGGTATCCGCTCTGTCCGACTGTCGCGCCGGCGCCGGCCGACTGCGGAGGGAAGAAGCGGGCAGCCACCGACGACATGACCGTGTAGGCGCTTATGCCGTGGAAATTCGGGACCTCGACATGCAGCGCATAGCCGGGGATTTTGGAGTTGTGCCAGTCGATGGGGAAAAAGATCGGGGTGTTACCCAGGATGCTGAAGTCGAAGGCGTTGTGGGTGTACTTCCAGATGTATTCGCCACCGAAAACCGCATATTTGCCCAGGGCCTGCTGCAAACTGGCGTGGAACTCGTTGCGGTAACCGGGGTCGAGGGTTCCGGATACGCCTGGACTGCATGCGAGCAGCGGATTCAGAACAGCATCCGAGCATCCGCTGCTGGAAAGGACCAGATTTTCGTTGAAGGGCGTCTCCAGCGTACGCGCGTAGGAAACAGCCATCACGGTGCCGGAAGGTTTGATGTTGTAGGCGATGCCGACGCGCGGTTCGGTCTGGTTGGCGTCAGTAAGGCCGTTGTAAAGGTCCTCGCGGAGACCCAGGTTGAAGTCCCAGTTCCCGGCCTTGATCTCGTCTTCAATGTAGAGGGCCAGTTCTTTTACGTCGGTGTGACCGAAAAAGTGATAAAAAGCGCCGCCGCGAGTGAGGTCGTAGGGCAGGAGAATCGGATCAAAAGTGCCTCCAACCGACGGATCATTGGATTCCAGGCCGGCGGAAGCGCACTGCGATGGATCGGTGAGTCCAGGTTGAGGGTTTCCGTCGGCGTCGACGCAAGGCGCATTATAGGTGGAATCAATCACGCCGAGGTTATCGTGTTCGCGCAGAAAGGTGTGCTCGTATTGCGCGCCGATCTTGAGGTTATTGACGCCCTTGACGTAGGAGTAGTCGGCATGGACGCCGGCGTTGGTCAGCGTGCGGTACTGGGCGATCGACGAAGTTTGGATTGGACCGAGATCCGCAAGCGGATTGCCGCTGGGATAGTAGCCGTATCCGTCTCTTCTGAGGAAGGCGCCCAGGTTGAAGACCGAATCGTTACTGATGATGTGGGTGTAGGTGGGCGCGACGTCATAAGTATTGATCTTGGAGAGCTGATCGGTATTGCCCACATTGGCGAGAATTGGGCTTGCGCTTGTGCCTCCACTGACCACGTTTTGTACGTCGAGGTTGTCGAAGGAATTGGGCGTCTGGAACCAGGAGCGGCTGTAGTTCAAGTCCCAATGGATCGAATCGGCGGAAGAAAAGCTGTAATCGATGCGGTCGAAGAAGTTCTGCTCGTTGCCCTTGTCGTGGAAGACGGTAAACTCAGGCGGATCGAGAAAGCGTCCGGTGTTGAGGCCATCCATTTCGACAAAGTTACCCCAACTTTTGCCGCCATAGGAAAGATCGAAACCGCCGGCGGCCGAGCCAAACGACCCATAGGATGCGTAGATATCGCCCGTAGGTTTGGTAACGCCCTGGCCGGAGCGCGTGGTGGCAACGATGACGAGGCTGGTTTTGTCGCCGTATTCGGCCGGCGGCGCACCGCTGATAACCTCGATGGACTGAATGGAGTTTGACGGAAGCTGGTTTGAGAAGATCTTGCTCTGCTGATCGGTGATGGACTGGCCGTCGACGGCGAAGGAGTTCGAGGCATGATCGCCGAGGCCGTGAAAGAGTCCGTTGGAGTCGGCCGCAACACCGGGTGTCGTAAGTGTCACTAATGAACTCAGTGTGGAAGATGCGCTTTCCAGCGGCACCTTGTTGAACAGGTCGCGGTCCACGTCCACGTGAAACGTGGGGTCGTCTTCAATCAGGTCGCCCTGGGACTCGACCGTGACCGTCTGGCTGCCACCCGACACTTGGAGAACCAGCTTGATGTTGACTCCGACCGAGGAGCGAATCTCGACATTCTGACTTAAATGGGCGAAGCCTTTGGCGCTGACGTCGATCCGGTAGGGGTTAAAGGGCACGTTAGGGAACGAGAATTGTCCCGTTGCGTCGGTGGAACTGGTCTCATCGAACTCGCTGACCGCGTTGGTGAGATGAACGGTCGCATTGGCAACCACGGCGCCCGACGGATCGGTTACGATGCCACGAATGGTTCCCGCATTTCCGCTTTGCGCCGACGCGGAGAGCGCCGCAAAGAGCACGGCGACGAGGGGAAGGATTCTTAGAATTGCGCCACGAATGAATGGCATGAATTGTCTCCTGAACAATGGCTGAATGCTGTGAAAACAGGACGCGGAACGTACAACCGCGGAGGATTCAGTGCATTGGTGGGGCATCGAACCGCTTCAATCAGCTTTTCTGAATGCGCCAAAGCATCGCCCGGATGACGGGGACGTTGGGCGATGTGACAACCTGGCTGAAGGCGGGACCGATGCTCTAGCAGGAGACAGGAGGGGGCCGAATGAAGAGCCTGAACTGGCGCTGGCGGGCAACGACGATAGGATCGGTCTGCGGAGCGGGCGCGCCGAACCGGACCAACGCAACTTCGGCGCCAGCAACCGCAACAGGCGCCAGCGTGTGCAACACAATGCACAATTGGCAATGATCTGCGTCGGATTGGCTGGCGTGAAGGTGAGCAACCTGGCCCACGGCGAGAAGCGCCAACAGGACGAGGCACACGCCCGCGACTACCAGCGTGAATTTCCGCCGGGAGCTGCTTTGTGCGCGGAAATGTGCCAGAAAAGCTGTCAGCTGGGGAAACCTCGCCGTTCTTATTCTACCTCAGAACTCATTTAGTTTGACGGAGAATCAGGGCGCAGGTTGGCCGAAATCGGTGGCTTTTGTAACTTTACCAATGCCCAGGGCTCGGGTTCGTCTAAGCTGTAATCACCCCTTTGTGCTATCGCCGAGCGGCCGACCATCCAGCCGAAACTCACCAACGTGGCGCGCACCGGCCCAGATGAGCGCAATGGTGCCAGTTGACATTCCACCCCGGCATCAGTTTTGGAACACTGGCTGTCTTGGCGGGACCTATCTGTTGGCCCAATTCGTGCCGCGCTGGCGACGCGATTATCTCTTTCCGCCCCCTTACAGAATCTTTACAAGTTGACTGCTCCATTCTTACGTGGTGCGGCCTCCCATGGGGGAAGGATAACTTCCGTTCCGAGGCGCGCACGACTGCCTCTTGTCGCGCCTTTAGGATGCGGCAGCGGAGGGGATAGTCATAGTCGATTCCGATCTTACGTTGCTTCTCATTCCAGTGGCCCCGGCCCTGGCATTCATGCTCTGGGTGATTTGGGCGTTGGAGAAGCAAATCAGGCGGGATAGGCGCCACTCAGACGAGATCGCTCGCACGAAGGCTGGGTCCGATCGTCCGGCGCCCACTAGCACAGCTCCTGAACAGCGCGGCTCAGGAACATCTGCTCATCTCAATTTCGCTAGACGGCCGTAGTAACTGAGCTCAGCTTCAACCGTTGCAAAAGGGTCGCGGACGATCTCATACCCCAGTGTCCGGAGTGAACCAAATCACATCCGAGAAGGATCGCCGACAACTCGCCCAGAACTGATTGAACCTCTGTACTCCATGAGCTTCGCGCAGCATCGGCATTGACCTAAGAGAGCAGACCTTGCAATTGGCTTTCTCAGAACTCAATCCGGCCTTGGAAAGCGATCATGCGTGGGGAGCTGTCGCCGCCAAGACCGACACCAAGCAATCCAGTTGGAGGCGAGATGATGCTTTCGACTGTGCCAAACCGAGCTGGAATTGAACCGCCCGGCACGCCGGCTTCGACCTCGCTGGGTAGCGCGAAGTTGGGATGGTTAAACGCGTTGAACATCTGAGCGTCGAGTCGAATCGTTATGCCCTCTTTGATCGGAAATGTCTTGGTGATGTAGAGGTCGGAGTTCGTGTAGTGCGGCCCGCGGACAGTGTTGCGTACAGAGTTGCCAAACTGACAGGTCGCGGGTGAATCGCCTCCCTCACATGCTCCTGTTGTGGGATCGACCACCGAGATGAATGCTTCCGGGTTGAGCCATTGCTTGGTCCCCGCGACGGTGACGCCGGCGACAGAGTTCTTTCGATACACCGGCACGCCCGGGACCCGGTTTGCGTAAGCAGGCGCATTGAACTGCACGGTGCTGGCTCCATTCGCCTGAAAGACACCATTCCCGTTGGCAATGTATGGCTGGCTGAGAACGCTGAAGGGCAGGCCGGAGTGCAGAATTGCGGTCTCCGAGACCGACCACCCTCCGAACATCTGACGGAGGAACGGATGGCCGGAGTGGAAAGGCACCTGGTACAGACCATAGGCAGAGACGTTATGGCGAACGTCATAGTCACAACTTGCATATTGCCGGTTTAGTTCTCCAGGCAGAGGCGACATCAGTCCCTGAGTCGAGAACGCCAGCAAACCGCCGTTCGATACCTCATCGAGACAGTGACTGAACGTGTAGTTGCCGTGCAGAGTGAGTCCGCGCCATTGTTGTGCATAAGCGATCTGAAGTCCGGCATAGCTGCTATTGGCGTCGGTGCGGAATTCGGTCACATTACCGAATCGCTGGTCGAGTGGTCGCTGATAGGGAAAGGGCGCAAAGCATCCGTCGCAGACCGTCTGATAGCCGTTGAGCTGCACCTGAAAAGGCTCATGCAAGCCGCGTGTGCCAACGAAATCGGTGCGCAGACTGCCGCGCGTGCCAATCTGCTGCTCGATGCCGAGGTTGTACTGGTAGTAATAAGGCGTCTTGAGCGTCCCGCCGGAAAAGGTATCGAGGCTCACCGCTAATGGGCAGGTGGGAGCGCCGGGCTGAATGCCGACGCATGGGTTGCCGCCGGAATGGACGGTTGTCTGAAACGAATCGTTGGCGCCAACTGCCGCATCGACTGCGCTGCCCGGGACGCCGGGCGCAATTCCGGTCCCGCCAACCTGCCCGCCGATGCCGCCCACAAACGTAGGATCATTCGGAGCATTCATCGCTGCAAGATCTGCGATCTGCATGGGGATAATGTCGTTGAACACTCCAAAGCCACCATGAATTGCAGTGGTTCGCATGAGTCGGTAGGCGAACGATACACGCGGCTGATAAACAAACAGCGGGGTTCCCGCGAATAGATCGTGCACGTTTCCAAGGACGACCTTATCGAGCGGCTGATCGGTCTCATGCGAGGCATCGAGGAAAGAGCCCGCTTCCCTGGAGAAGAGACCGCGCGCATTCGTGACGTTTGTGTTCCAGGTGACGCGCATGCCATAAGTAATCGTTGTCTTGGCTGTTGGCTTGTAGGAATCCATCGCGTAATATTCCAGATTGCCCGCCGAAACCCGCTCCTTCAGCGAAACTGGAAAGCTCTGACTGGCTGTGTAAGCGGCTCCGTAGGTGAACTCCGCCAGGTCATTGAAGGTCACCGTTGGCACAGTACCTTCGCCGAGGTCGTAGTTGCTCACATCAAGACGCCGCGTGTTCATTCCGAACTTCCACGTATGCTCCTCATGCGTCAAAGTCAGGTTGTCATTGATTTGCCATTGCGTGACCTTGCGACCCTGCGGATACGTGTTGTCATTGCCACCGATTGTGGTGAACGGAACACTGTCGCTGCCCGACGCTAGCACAATGGGAAAGTTCCCTAGCACCTGCGAATAGTGATTCGGTTCGAAGATGCTGGAATACCAGCTCGCGCCAGGATTGAATTGGTTCACGACGTCTGAACTGAACACATGAGTGTAGCCCGCAACCAGAGTTCGCTGTGGCTGCGGCGAATAGGAGTTGAAAACGGAATTCACGGGGTCGGTGTAAGCCGCTTGAAGCCCCAGGTCCTGCTGGAAGCGATACCAGACGCTGTTGTTTGAGTTGATGGTGTGATCGATCTTCACCACAATCAGGTTCTCGCTGTCGCTGTTGTTCAAAGAAGCCTGGCGCTGGATTGCGCAACCATCCCTGTCTGTGCCGAACGGACAGCCGACAATCGGTACAGGGGAGCCGCCTGACGCGGGTAGCAGAGAGAACATCTTCTGGTAAAAGGGGATCTCTGCCGGTTGAGCCGGAAGAGTCGAGCCCGTGACCAGGTCCGTTCCGCCGGTCGCGAGCTGGCCCAAGACATATTGCTGGTATGCCGGCGTCGGCAGAGTAATTTGCGACACGAGGGGGAGAGCGATGCGAATGCCCTCGTAGTGCCCGAAGAAGAACAGCCGGTCCCTCCGAATAGGTCCACCGATATTGGCGCCAAACTCATTGACTGCAGAACGGGGCTTCTTCGCAGAGTTGTCTGCCGTATCGTTCGCGTGCAGAAAGTAGTCCTCCGCGTTGAACAGCGAGCCATTCCATATTTCGTACGCGTCTCCGTGAAATGTGTTGGTGCCCGACTTGGTAAAGTAGTTCACCTGGGCTACGGCGTACCTTCCCTGATCGACTGAGAAAGAGTTGGTATTAACAGTGGCTTCCTGTACTGCATCGAGTCCGATGACGAGATTTGTGGAAAGACCGATGTTCAGCCCCAGCCATGGATCGTTCGTATCGTATCCGTCGAGGATGTAGCCATTCGAGGTGGCAGGGAGCCCATTGAACTCGACATTGCCGTAGCCGCCTGCTGCCTTGGCGTCGTTTGAGGAGCCTGCCGTGTTCATTAACGCTCCCTGCGCAAATTGTGCAATGTAGGTGAGGTCCTGCCCTGGGTTCGGCAGATTTTCGATGGCCTTCGCTTCCAGAGTTGTTGAGGTATTTGGATTCTCCAGGCTCAGGAGGCCGGTCTGCGCTGTTACCTCGACGGTTTGTGATGTGGCTGCAAGCTTCAAAGTGAAGTTCACCGCGATGGTCTGACCTACGGCAACTATCGAAGGTTGCGACTCAGCCCGTCCAAAACCTTCGGTCTCCACGGAAATCCGGTAGGTCCCGGGATTGACCTGCGCGAAGAGAAAACGCCCTTCGGCATTGCTTCGCGCAGTTCGTGCCGCTCCTGTGCTTACCTCCGTAGCTTTCACTGTGGCATTGGGAACAACTGCCCCTGTCGCATCGTTGATGCTTCCAGTGAGTGCACTGCTCGTGCCACTTTGCGCCCGTGAAGTCTTCGCGTTAACCGCGGTTAACACCGAAAGAATCGCGAGGAACGTTCGAAATCGCATCAACAATGAACTCCTGAGGTCGGGAATCAATTCTCGTGGGTGCGCTAGCCTGTGCGACCGTGCGATGGGGAACGGAGAAGAGAATTGTCCGGCTGCCAATATTTAGGCTTGCCTAATTATTAGGTTGACCTAAAATAGCGGAAGTGTCAACTCACTGAGGAGATGCAAGCTCATGCCGCCTAGACATCAGGGGAACGCCAACACGGAATCAGTAGACAATTATCTGAAGGCGATCCTTGCTCTCAGCGGGCCAGAGGAACGGCGCGCATCGAGTTCGTCTCTAGCTGACCGTTTAGGAGTCGCACAGGCTTCGGTCACCAACATGCTGCAGAAGCTGGCAACGTCTCCGTTGTCCTTTGTGGAATACGAGAGACACCGCGGGGTTCTCCTGTCGGCAGCAGGCAAACGGCGGGCGCTTGAGGTGCTGCGCCATCATCGCCTGATCGAGACATTCCTTTACGAAGTCCTGGACTACCCCCTCGAAGAAGTTCACGAGGAAGCGGAGCGACTCGAGCATTTCATTTCGGAGCGGTTCGAGGAGCGCGTCGCCGCGAAGCTCGGCAACCCAAAGTTCGATCCCCATGGGCATTGTATTCCAGCGATGGACGGGAAGATGGCCAAGCAGGCTTCCGTTCCCTTAACAGAACTTCAGGAGCAAGGAACTTTCACTGTGGACAGCATCTCGGATCAGGATGCGCCACTGCTGAAGCGGCTTAAGGCTCAAGGAATCATTCCGGGCGCTCGGGTGCACGTCACAAAGGGCGGTGCCGATGATCTTGTTCTACGCACGAGCGCGGCTTCGAAGAAGCTGCACCTTTCCCGCAATCTAGCAGCCGCAGTCCGGGTCCGTTCCGCGCATTAACGAATGGTAGGGACGAGCGTGCGACCGGCTCGTTTGACAATGCGGATGTTCGGCAGTCATCTGCTCTGCAATCTCGGTACATCTTCGGTACATTTGAAGGTGAGAGAAAGTCCGGTGTTTTGTCCGTAAGCGGCACCAAATGAAGCACTTAGATTTTGACTTTCTTTTGGTTCGGGACCAGACGGGCATTTTCAATCTATTCATCGACCCTGCGCCTCCACAGGCTTACGGGTGTAATGCAGTCGCTGATGAAAACGCTATGCGCAATTATTCGCGCCTCCATTATAGGGAGTTCCACGAAAGACCTTTTTCCAGGCGGATTCCTCCGCAATTGGCCGTGTAACGTGCCAGCCGTCGATATGCCCTTGGTTTGATTGTCGCGCGCAATTGAGAAACAAAAACGCGCTTCACTTTACCGAAACTCACTCTGGACGAATGACAAATCGCCGATGCACTCACCGAAGCTGATTGCTCCCGGAAAGTC
>OKRB01000024.1 GCA_900290245.1 Candidatus Sulfuritelmatomonas gaucii
AATGCTGAGTTCAGCTTTTCGCAACACCTCGTGCTCCTCCTAGACTTTGCATTCAAACAATCCTTCAGTTGCTCATTGATGAACAGGACCAGGTGATCCAGCGCTTCAAGAGCACTGGGAATCAGGGTGCCTCGCTCAAGCTTTGCCTAGAGCTGTCAAGCCCTCTGTCGCCCCTCAACAAACTGCGCGATGCCTAACCCACTGATTCGGCACGTGGCCGCACCTTCGGATTCCACACCCGTTTTTGCAGGGAATTTCCTCTGGTTGGCGCAAAATTATTCCGTGGATCAAGAAAAAGGCCTCCGCGCCGTGAGCATGGCTTCTGCCGTCTCCCACTCCATGCGCCGGCGCCGGCCCAAAGCTGCCTGGCTATCGCCGATTGAAGCGCTGGAGACACTCCGCGGGGGAATGAGGTATGGAGGCCTAACCTCTGGCTCACAAGTCCCTTGTTTTCAAATATGGAGGTAGGCAAAAACATACTTGACTCATCAAAAAGTTCTTGAGGGTCTTGACAGGGGGGAGAGGGAGTGATCTTTGCTAGAAGTATGAATAAGCCAAAAGAGAACAGTGGAAGCAGGGAACGGCGCGTACTTGATTTGGCGCAGAAAATCCTTGCGGCGATGAAAGAGAGCGAGAGTCGTACGGTAGCGATGGATGCACACGATGTGGCGCGGGTGCTGTTCCGTAAAGAGGAAACCTTCCGGTCTATTGTTCCCCCTGCTCCCGAATCGCGGTGATGTCACCCCTGATCTTTTGGACAGCCTTCTCGATCTTTTCGAGTCTCATATCCAGCCATTCCAGCCTTCCATTGGCTCTCTGAACTTCTGTCATCACGTTGTGAATGCTCGCACGCGGCGCTTTAGTAGCAATAGGCTTGTCGCGCATGATAGCTCCTTGTTTTTCAGGTGCGGAGAATTATACAGCGGTATCCTTGAAGGATGGACCGTTTACCCAAGCGCGAATGGATCAGGGCCGAAGATGCCGCAGTGTACCTGCAAGTCCACAGGATTACGGTGTGTGACTACATCAAGAGGCGAATGCTGGTCGGACGGCAACCGAAGCGGCGCGGGACCATCTACGTATCCACGGCGAGCGTTCGCAGGCTGTTGGGGATGCCGGAGGTATCATTGAGCCATGATGAAGCCATCCGCTGAGTACACCGCATTCGACAATCTGGTGAGTCGGGTTATCGCGGTCCCACGCGAGGAATTGAAGCGGCGCGAAGCGGAGTATCAGCGAGAGCGGCAGGCGCGGCCATTCCGACCGGGACCAAAGAAGGGCAGCAAGCGGAAACGGATGGCTACCTCGGGGTAATAATATCTACAAGTTATCGCCGCCAAAATGTGCATCGAAGTTTGCTAGTTGCTCTGGCGTCATGCGCCCACGATGCCATATTAAGAATTCAAAATACGCGGTATGACAATTTTGTCGATTGTGCTTATCTAGCCACGAAGCATAGTCTTCCGGAGTGAACCCTAATGCCAGCATTACAGATTTAGGTTCCATGCGAGGATCACCGAAGTGTTCCTCGCTAACTTTCTCACTGCGGAAGTGATTAGTCGCAGTGAGTACTTCCCACGATTTGCGTGTAGGGCGCTTTTGGGGTCCGATCTGGTTATCCAAGTCCTTCATCGCTTCGTATGCGAACAAGTCGGCAACTTGAATACGTGGATTGTCGTGCGAACATTCAAATGAAATCTTAGACGCCAGTCTTTCCTTCCATTGAGGATTACTCTCTCGCAAGTATGCGTAAATCAGACCGGCATTGTGATTACTCTCAAGGCGGCTGTCGAAGGTTAATTCGGCGAAATCATTACGGTTTTCCGCTGCGTTTCGCATTTTCTCCAGTACTGTCATGAAACTCTGGTAGTAGACAGGAGGATTGAATGTTGGAGGCGCGAATGTTGCGCGCTGGGCTGCTAGGTCGAGCACAGAGGCGAATCCACCCAGCCCACTATCTGCAAGCATGTTGACCAGATCTATATACAGAGCTTGGCTCTGTTCGCGTGGAATGTTTTCATAATCTCCACGGCCCCACCAGCAATCGACCGCATGGAATGGGATAGTGCCGTTGCGCGCTTTCCATTTGTTCTCTAACTCTACCCATAACTCTGGAGTGCCGACTACCCCAACCACAGCGCAAACGCGCTCTTTCCCTGCGTCGAAACTCTCATCACCATAAACTAGCAACATAATCGCGTCCATCTTTGCGGCGGCAGATTGACTTTGAATACACATCGGCGCTACGCTCCAATCTAGGAACGTGAGCGCCGATACAGCCCGTCGCTTCGGCCAAGAATCTCCGGGCTGCTCTGCTTAGTTTCGCCTCTTCCCCCGTCCTTGCCGTTTGTGCGGCGAATCAGAACGGCTGGCTCGTTTCCTCCACCTTGCCGGTCAGTTCTGCATAAGTAAGGCGCTTGCCAACTATCTGCGATACTGCCAGCGCAAAGCGGTCTGAGTCGTTGAGCGGGTTATCCCGTGTTGCGCGGTTATTGTAGCGGAAGATTTGCTCTCCCACGTAGCGGTTGAGGTGGAACGGCTCGACAGAGACGTAGGTTCCCTTCAATCCCCGCTTGAGCAGCGACCAAAAGTTTTCGATTCCTTGAGTGTGGACTTGGCCGCGTACGTATTCGAGCATGTGATTGACGGTCTGGTGCACGTACTCCTGTTCTGACCGGCCTAAATGATCGTAGCCGGTGAGGGTGTCGGTATAGATTTCGGACTTCCGGCCCACGTTGGCGAGGATTTCAGCCTGTAGCGTCTCTCGCTTGACGTTCGGAATCACCTTGGCCCGTACCTGGCGGAGATCGCGGTCAAGTATACCCATGACGATGGTTTTTCCGGCTTCGTCTTTCATCGCGCGTTGCATCTTGAGCCGCCGTGAGGCGTGCATGTTCCTGCGATTGCCGCCGACGTAAGTCTCATCAATTTCAACCGGTCCGCCGTGCTCGCCGCCGAGGTGGTGCGAGGCTTTCCCTTCGAGCGCCAGCCGGATGCGGTGGAGCATGAACCACGCGGTTTTCTGCGTAACGTCAAGCGAACGGTGAATCTCCCACGACGAAACGCCATTCTTGCAGTTGGCGACCATCCACATAGCCATAAGCCACTTGCTAAGCGCAATCGGCGAATCCTCAAAGACGGTTCCCACCTTCACGGAGAATTGGCACTTCGGATGCCGTCTCTTGCATTGCCACAGGCGCCGCGCCTCAACGTAGGGCACGTCTCTCTCTCCGCATGTAGGGCACACAGCAACGCCGTCAGGCCAGCGTTTAGCCGCTAGGTAGTGAATGCAAGTGTCCAAGTCAGCGAAATAGACTATCGCCTCTTGCAACGTCTTTGGCTCTACGATCTGTCTCATACTCACACTCTGACAGAAAATTGCTGATGAGTCAAGTATATTTGTGCCTGGAGGTACGACATACGTGGGGGGGGTAGGCGATGCACCTTTGGGGGTACGGACCGGCACATGGCTTACAGAAATAGGGGGCAAGCCCCCTACTTGATCCACATCTCCGGATGGCTCGTCGATACCGCGCTCAACCCCTGCGCCAGCAGCGCTTCCACTTCCTTCATGTTCTGGATCAGCCCGCCTCCCACCACCGGCAAACCCGGAGAAATCGCCCGCACCCGCTCCAGCATCTTCGGCGCCACCAGCGCCGGCAATATCTCCAGCGCATGCACCGGCGAGTTCTTTAACTGGTTGCTAATGGTATCCATCGCGCCCGAGTCCAGCAGAAAAGTGCGCTGAATCCCGTACAGCCCGATCGCCAGCGCGTGGCGCAGCGGGTCCAGGTGAGTTGAAATAATGCCGCCCGCGCCCACCCTCTTCAAATAGTTCACCGCGTACTTGTCGCGCGAGAACCCATTCAGTAGATCGAGATTCACAATCGGAACCTTCGCGGCGGCCACGATCCTGCTTATCATTGCCTCCACATTTTCAGGATCGCCGGTAAGTAGGTAAATCAGCCTGCTGCGCGAAGCAATCGCCTGGTCCACGAGTTCCGGCTTGCGTATCGCGGGGATGATCGGTGTCTCCTTGCAGAAGACGCTTAACGGCGTCAGAGCTGCTGCCGCCCCGTTCCTGAATCCGGTGTTACCCATGGCGGCTCTCCTCGCTACCCGTCTTCGCTCTTCCTGTCGACGCTCTCACAATCAGTTCCGCTTCTACTCTGCTTTGCGCCACCGAGTCTTCGCCCGACATCAGTTTCAGCAGATTCTCCATCGCCAACTGTCCCATGCGCCGCATCGGTTGCCGCACGGTGGTCAACGGAGGCTGCAGGTACGCCGCAAAAAACAAATCGTCAAATCCCGTGACGGATACATCCTCAGGCACCCGCAGCCCACGCGCGCGAATGGCCCGCAACGCTCCCAGCGCCGTCATGTCGTTGTAGCAGCAGATCGCCGTCGGAGGAGCAGGCAATGCCAGCAGCTCGTCTACGGCTTCAATCGCCGCCTCGGGCCGCCCATTGCCCTCCTTCACCAGCGCGGCCCTGAACTCGATTCCCCCGCGCTTGAGCGCATCCTTGTAGCCCGCCAGCCGTTCCGCGTCCGATTGGTAACCCAGCCGGTCGCCCACATACGCAATGCGCCGGTGTCCCAACCCGATCAGGTGCTCCACTGCGGCCCGCGCGCCTTCCACGTTCTCAATCATCACCGAATGCACAAACTCGCCCGGGTACTGGTCGTTCACAAGCACGATGGGAACATTCAACTCCTCGAGCAGCGGCAGATAGAGCGCACCCACGCGCGACGAGGTCACAATGATTCCGTCCACGCGCCGCTCAGCCAGCGCCTGCACCACCTTCCGCTCCCGTTCAGGGTCGGCACTTGAGCTGGCGAGAAACACCGCGTATCCGTGATCGTTCGCCGCCTGCTCGATGCCGCACGTCACCTCGCCCGCAAACGGATCGTCCACAGTTGTCACCACCAGCCCGATGGTCCGCGTCCGCCTCGTCACCAGCCCGCGCGCAACTGCGCTCGCGCGGTATCCGGCTTCGTCGGCGATCTTGCGGATCTTCGCCGCCGTTTGCGCGTTCACCAGCGGACTATTCTGCAGTGCGCGCGAAACCGTCGGATGCGAGACTCGTGCCAGTCGCGCGATGTCCTTGATCGAGGGCTGCCTCAACGGTTGCCGCGGCGCTCGATTTCCGCCGCCCGTCTGCATCACTCCCCCCGCCTTACCCCTGTCCTTCTCAAACATCCAAAAACTCCCCATTGCACACGTTTGCTTAAGCCACCAGTCTCCAGCACAAAACACGACTTAGTCAATGCTCATCGTCACCGGAAAAGCCTCTTCGCCTCACGAAACCGCCCCCCGCTCTCACGCGCGGCGCCCCGCGATCTCGTAATCTGTTGCTTAGCCGCCTGATGATCCAGCCGCCCCCTACCACCGCGACCCGCCCTGCGGCGCTTGAGCGCCGCATCGGCCTGCGCTCGGCCGTGCTCTTCAATATGCTCGAGATGATCGGCGTCGGCCCCTTCATCACCCTGCCGCTGGTCATCGCTGCGGCGGGCTTTCGCCTCTCCGTTTGGGCGTGGGTACTCGGCGCAGCGATCGCTGTCGCTGACGGCCTGGTCTGGGCCGAACTCGGTGCAGCCTTCCCGCGCGCCGGAGGCTCCTACGCTTTCCTGCGCGAAATTTACGGTCCCGATCGCGCCGGCAACTGGCTCAGCTTTCTCTACGTCTGGCAGTTGAGCTTCACAGCCCCGCTCTCCATTGCCTCGGGCTGCATCGGCCTCTCGGGATTTCTCGCCGTCTTCTGGCCCGGCCTCGAGTCCACGCCCATCGCTGCCCTTCCCGCGATCCACTATGCGAGCTTCGCCGCCGCCGCGGCCTGTCTGCTCGTCACTGCGCTTCTCTATCGCAACCTCAGCTCCATCACGCGCCTCGCCTGGGTCCTCTTTGCCGGAGTCATGGCCGCCCTCACTGGAGTCATCGTCTCCGGCTTCGCTCACGCCGCAGCCACCGGCGGATGGCACATGCCTTCAGCTCCCGCGCTTCCGGTTACGCTCGCGCTTAGTGGTCTCTCGGCGGCCACGCTCATTGCCACGTACGACTACTGGGGCTACTACAACATCACCTTCCTCGGCTCTGAAGTCCGCAACCCAGAGCGCACCATCCCCCGCGCCATCCTGCTTTCCGTCCTCTTTGTCTCCGCGTTCTACATCGCCATGAACCTTGCCGCGCTGCCGTCGCTTCGCAGCGCCACCGCCCACGCCGCCGAATCCGCCGCCCTTCGCGTGCAGCTCGTGTCCGACATTGCCCGCTCCGCCTTCGGCCAATGGGCTGGCTACACCATCGCCGCCCTCATCATCTGGACCGCATTTTCCAGCGTCTTCTCGCTCCAGCTCGGCTACTCCCGCGTGCCCTACGCCGCTGCCCGCGATGGCAACTACTTCCGCTTCCTTGCCGCTGTGCATCCCAGGCACGGAATTCCGCACCGCTCGCTCGTTGCCCTCGGCCTCGTCGGAGCCTTCTTCTGCTTCTTCACGCTCACCCAGGTCATCACCATGCTCGTCATCACCCGCATCCTGCTGCAGTTTTTTCTGCAACAAATCGGTGTGATCCTTTTGCGCATTCAGCGTCCCAATCTCCCGCGCCCCTTCCGCATCCCGCTCTATCCGCTCCCGCCGCTCGCCGCCATGGCTGGATTTGCCTTCATCCTCGTCAACCGCGCCCACGCTCTCATCGAGCTCGCCGTTGCAGCAGGCATCGCCACCACTGGAACCCTCATCTACCTCTTCCGCGCCCATCGCCTTCGCCAGTGGCCCTTCGCGCCTAAGCCCGAGTCCCTGGCCCCTTAGTCCCTAGTCCCTGCTTTACGTGACAGCTGTCACTTCAATTCCGCCGCCCTCCCGACTACAGTTCCTCACCAGAAAATCCTTCCACTCGCCTCGTGTGTCGGCGTCTGCTAGGAGGTGTCCTCAATGCCCTTGAAATTGAATGTGAATCACGAAGTCAGAACGGTCGACGTGCCGCCAGACACCCCACTCCTCTGGGTCCTCCGCGACCTCCTTGACCTGCCAGGGACCAAGTACGGCTGCGGCATCGGAGTCTGCGGTGCCTGCACAGTCCTCGTCGGCGGCAAGGCAGTGCGCTCCTGCATGACCCACGTGGGCAATGTGGCCGGCGAACCCATTACCACCATCGAAGGCCTCTCAATGGACGCTACACATCCCTTGCAGCAGGCGTGGGAAGCGCTCGATGTGCCCCAGTGCGGCTACTGCCAGCCCGGCCAGATCATGACCGCCGCCGCGCTCCTCTCCCAAACGCCACATCCCACCGATGCCGACATCGATACGGCGATGAGCGGCAATCTCTGCCGCTGCGGAACCTACCCGCGTATCCGGCAGGCGATTCATCACGCTGCTGAATCAGCCCACGCGCCAACCCTGAAAGGTTGAAGGAGGGCGAACACCATGAGCAACAATTACGATCTTGACCGCCGATCCTTTCTCAAAGTGACCGTCCTCGCCGGCGGAGCCGTCGCCCTGGGACTCTACAAACAACCGTGGTCCGTCGCTCAGGAGCCAGGCCGGCGACCCGCCTTTGTCCCGGTTGCCTTCATCCGCATCGATCCCAGCGGCGTTGTCACTCTCATGGCCAAGAATCCCGAGATCGGCCAGGGCGTCAAGACCATGCTGCCCATGCTGATCGCCGAAGAACTCGATGTCGATTGGAACGACGTGCGCATCGAGCAGGCCGACGTTCATCCGGAGCTCTTCGGGCCGCAGTTTGCCGGCGGCAGCACCGCAACTCCCATCAACTGGGATCCACTCCGTCGCGTTGGCGCCGCCTACCGGCAGATGCTTGTCACCGCGGCCGCGCAAGCCTGGGGCGTCCCCGAATCCGAATGCACCACCAATTGCGGCAAAGTGCTGCACGCGAAATCGAGCCGCATGGCACCCTACGGACAGCTCGCTGCAAAAGCCGCCACGCTCACCCCGCCTGACCTGAAGTCGGTGCATCTCAAAGATCCGAAGGACTACCGCATCATCGGCAAGTCGCACCCCAGCGTTGACAACCGCGCCATCGTCACCGGCAAACCGATCTTCGGCATCGATGTCAACTTACCTGGCATGCTTCACGCCGTCATCCAACGATGCCCGGTCTTCGGCGGAAAAGTGAAGAGCGCCAATATTGACGATGTAAGCAAGCTTCCTGGCGTGCGCAAGGTGCTCGTCATTGAAGGCACGCTCTCCAGCGATTCGGTTGCAGGGTGGGAGCCAGGCATGGAATCCGGCGTGGCCATTCTCGCCGATTCGTGTTGGCAGGCCCAGAGCGCCCGCAAAAACCTCAAGGTCGAATGGGACTACGGCCGCGGTGCCAGCCAGAACAGCGATGACTTCACTAAGCGCGCCGCCGAGTTGCTGAAATCTGCTCCCGCTCATTCCGTACGAAGCTACGGGGATGCGGACGCAACACTAAAATCGGCGACCAAAGTTCTCGATGCCGTCTACGCCTATCCGTTCCTGGCCCACGGAACTCTCGAACCGCAGGACACCACCGCCGCGTACAGCGACGGCAAAATGGAAATCTGGACCACCAGCCAGATGCCCGCCCAAGGTCAGGCCCTGGTCTCGCACGCGCTGGGCATTGATCCCGCGAACATCACAGTGCACATGTGCCGCGCCGGCGGCGGTTTCGGCCGTCGCCTCATGAACGACTACATGGTCGAAGTTGCGTGGCTTGCAAAGCAGATGGGCAAGCCGGTCAAGCTCGTCTGGTCGCGCGAAGACGACATCGCCCACGACGCCTATCGGCCCGGCGGCACCATCGGCCTCAAAGCGGGCGTCGATGCGCACGGCAGGCTCGTCGCCTGGAGCCAGCACCTCATCACCTTCGGTGAAGGAAAGACGCTCGTGCAGTCCGGCGATATCGGCGGCGACCAGTTCCCGGCCGGCCGTGTGCCCAACTATTCGCTGGGCATGAGCGCCATTCCGCTGTGGCTCCGCTGCGGGGCCTTGCGCGCTCCCGGCGACAACGCTTACGCCTTCGTGCAACAATCGTTCCTCGACGAGCTGGCCGCCGCCGCTGGCCGCGATTCTCTCGATTTCCAGCTCGAGATTCTGAACGCCGCTCCCGACCCCGGCACCAAAGTCGATCCGAACAATCCCGACCTGCTCAATCCCGAGCGCATGAAGGGCGTGCTCGAGCTCGTTGCCGAAAAATCCGGCTGGCGCAACCGCAGGAAATCACCCGGCCGCGGCATGGGATTGGGCGCCCATTTCTGCCATCTTGGCTACTTCGCCATGGTCGTTGAAGTCAGCGTCGACAGCCAGAATCGCGTCACGGTGCACCACGTGTGGGCCGCGGGAGACATCGGCAGCCAGATCATCAATCCCGCAGCCGCGGAAAGCCTGTGCTGTGGCGGCATCATCGAAGGTCTCAGCCACATGCAGCAGGAGATCACTCTGACCAACGGCCATGTGGACCAGGCCAACTACCATCAGCATCCCATGCTGCGCATGCGCCAAACCCCGGCCATCGAAATCTTCTGGCGCAAAAGTGAGTTCCCGCCCACCGGCCTGGGCGAGCCAGCGTTGCCCCCGATCCTGCCCGCGGCTGCCAACGCCATCTTCGCCGCAACCGGAAAGCGCATTCGCACCCTGCCGCTGATGAGGAGCGGATTCAGCTTTGCGTAAGATGGAGCACGCTAATTCAACAACCCCGGCAGAGTGCACCGAAAATGGAATCTCATGACTAAGAGGGCTCTACAGTGCATCCTGATCGGAGTGCTCGCGTTAACAGCAGCCGGATGCCGCGGCCCTTCGCTCGACTGGAACGGCACATGGAAGCTGGACCCGGCCAGGAGCAACATTCCCGGACCGACGCTTACACTTTCGCTTACCCCAGACGGCATGTTCTACAGTTCGGGCCGGAGTGGCTCGGCGAAGTTTCGTTGCGACGGCAAGGCATACCAGGCGGCGGAAACTCTGACTGCCTTTTGCACGCAAAAGAACAGTTCTGATCTGGAAATCACGACCTTCAGGAACGGTTCGAAAGCGGGCGTCTCCCACTGGCAGTTGTCCTCCAATGGAAAGATGTTGACGGTGGATTCGGAGATCTTTCAACCGGACAGATCGCCAAAACCGAAAGAGACTCACTTTACGCGCACTTCCGGATCGAGCGGCTTCACTGGCGGCTGGAGAAATGTGAATCCGTTTGACGGGCTGGCTTCGATACTGCAGATAAGCATGGGGAGTAACGCACTGCACTATTCCTATCCGGAGAAGGACATTCACGCAGACGCCTTTATTGACGGCACCGATGCAGCCATACAAGACCCTTCAGTTTCCGCCGGGGCGACGGTTTCACTCAGAGAGCGCGGTCCACGAGAGTTCAGCGTAACAACGAAACTGAACGGCCGAGCCACAAACGCGGGATATTGGCAAATCAGTGCAGACGGACGCTCGCTGACCGACTCGTATTGGGAACCCGGCAGGCCGAACGAAAAGGCCGTGCTAGTGTACGAGAAACAGTAGCCAACGGAAAATCAAGTCCATCGCCCCCGATGCCATACTGATTCCATGCAGTCTGCCCACCCTGACGCCGAACTCCACGACACCGCGATTCTTGATCAATTCACGCGCCAGGCCGAACCCTTCGCGCAGCGCCACGGCTACAGCAAGGATCCCATGCTCGACCTGATGGCCGAGTGCGCCGCGGTTCAGCCGAATCAAGCGGTATTCGACGTTGCCTGCGGGCCCGGCATCATCTCCTGCTTCTTCGCCAAGCGCGCCGGCCACGTCACCGGCCTCGACTTCGTTCCCGCCATGCTCGACCGCGCGCGCCGCTATCAGGCCGAGCAGCAGGTCCATAACGTCGCCTGGCGACTCGGCTCTTCCACCAATCTCCCGTTTCCCGACAGCGCCTTCGATTGTGTAGTGACACGCTTTTCGTTCCACCACTTCCTTGAGCCACTTGTCGCTCTGCGCGAGATGAAGCGAGTCACCAAGCCCGGCGGCACCGTGCTCGTTTGCGACGTCGCGCCCAGTGCCGCAACCCAGGCCGCCTTCAATCACTGGGAGATTCTGCGCGATCCCTCGCACACTCGCGCTCTCACGCTCGCCGAATTCGAAGCATTGGGCGACTCCGCCGGCCTCACGCTCCGCCGCAAAGAAAACTGCCGCCTCGATCGCGACCTCGAAGAATTGCTCTCAGGCTCCTTCCCCAATCCCGGCGACGCTGACCGCATCCGCGCCCTCTTCGAGGCTGACATTCGCTCCGGCACCGACACGCTTGGAATCGCCGCCCGCCGGGAAAGCGGCGCAATTCACCTGACCTACCCGGTCGTCGTCCTTGCCTGGCAAAAGCCCGCCTAATCTCCGCGGCTGATGCACCTTTTCATCGTGTCAACGGCCTGCTTGTAACTTCAGCGCCCGCCCAGGTGTCTAATAGATGCAACGGGGCTCCCCAGGCGAGGTCACGCGATGCTCATTGGCAAACCGCCCGACATTCCCTCTTCTGAAATCACGTCACGCGACGCGTACTTTCGCTATCTCTCGCGTCGCCGCTTCTTCAAAGGCGCTGCCGCTACGGGCGTCGCGGCCATCGGCGCCGAGCGCATCGCGCAGCTCGTCTCGCCGCGCACCGCCGTCCACGCCGGAACCAAGTTGCAGACGGTCCCCAGCCCGCTGACCACCACCGGCGAGCAACTCACCAGTCTCGAAGACATCACGCACTACAACAACTACTATGAATTCGGCGTCGACAAAGGCGACCCCGCTCGCAATGCCGGTCGTTTACCCACGAGCCCGTGGAATATCAAAGTCGAAGGCAAAGTCGCCAAGCCGCTCACATTCTCACTTGATGACCTGCTCAAGCTGCATCCCCTCGAAGATCGTGTCTATCGCCATCGCTGCGTTGAAGCGTGGAGCATGGTGATCCCCTGGATCGGCTATTCGCTCTCGGAATTCATCAAGCAGTGCCAGCCGCTCCCCAGCGCCAAATACGTTCAGTTCCTCTCCTA
Source organism: Candidatus Sulfuritelmatomonas gaucii (assembly GCA_900290245.1). GTDB lineage: Bacteria > Acidobacteriota > Terriglobia > Terriglobales > Acidobacteriaceae > Telmatobacter > Telmatobacter gaucii. The sequence continues at coordinate 11,973 of OKRB01000024.1, forward strand.
CTACAACTCGGGTGTCGAGCCCTGGGCCGCGCGACAAACCAACATCTACTGGCCCTACTCCGAAGGTCTGCGCATGGATGAAGCCATGAATCCGCTCACCCTCCTCACCTTCGGTCTCTACGGCGAAACGCTTCCCAATCAGGATGGCGCGCCCGTCCGCATCGTCGTCCCCTGGAAATACGGATTCAAATCCGCCAAATCGATTGTCACTGTCAAGTTCGTCGAAAAGGAGCCGCATACCACGTGGAACGATCAGGCGCCCGACGAATACGGCTTCTACTCCAACGTCAATCCCAACCGCGACCATCCGCGCTGGAGCCAGAAAACCGAGCGCCGCATCGGCCTCCCGTTCTACGAGCAGCGCCGCACCACGCTCATGTTCAACGGATACGCCGACCAGGTCGCATCTCTATACCAGGGCATGAACCTGATGAAAGACTTCTGAACCTGCGAACTGGCGCCGCGCCAACTCGCTAACCTGCCGGCGTGCTGACTCGCCTGGGTGCCCCATCCTGGCTCTGCTAGGGTGGGATTTCAGTCCAAACTTCGCTTGGGCGGATTATCGTGATTGGGTGCCCCACCCTCGCGGCGTCTTTGTTCTTGCCGCTAGGGTGGGATAACCCGAGCTCAATCATCGCCTAACTCTCAACTCGATCACTTATGAACCGTTCAACGACTGTCCTGCTCAAAACCGCCGTCTGGATCGCCTGCCTGGTGCCCGTCGCTCGCCTCGTTTGGGGCGCCATCACCAACAACCTCGGCCCCGACCCCACGGCCACCATCGCGTTCTCCACCGGACTCGCCACGCTGCGCCTGCTCACCATTACCCTGGCTATCTCGCCGGTGCGCCGTCTGTCGGCGCGCTTGGTCTGGCTCGTCAAGTTCCGCCGCTTGCTCGGCTTGTTCGCTTTCTTTTACGCCACACTCCACATGCTCACTTACGTCGGCCTCTATGCCGGCTTCAGTCTCAACGCCATGTTCGCTGACGTCGCCAAGCGCCGTTTCATCACCATGGGCGTCTCCGCCTACCTGCTGCTTCTGCCTCTCGCTCTTACTTCCACGACATGGTCCATCCGCAAGCTCGGCGGCAAAAATTGGAATCGCCTGCACCGCCTCATCTACCTTGCCGCAATCTGCGGAGTCATCCACTATTGGTGGCAAGTCAAGACCGGCGTTCTCACGCCCATCACCATCACGGTCATTGTCGGCGTGCTTTTGCTCGCGCGACCGGTGCTGGCCTTCCTTCAGCGCCGCAAGTCACGCGCCGTCGTAACTGCCTGAGCCGCCAGCCCGCCTTCGACGCGACCCGTCTGTCTTTCAACGCGAATACGATATCCCGAGGTTGCATCGACAGTTCTAAAAGCAGAGGCCCGCTGCAAAATTGGAGCTTGCAGCGGACCCCTGGCCATCGAGTACGTCGCGTCTCCGATGATTGAACTCCGCGACACCCTGGCTCACCCGCGCCTTCGCTTCAAATTCAGGCGGTAAACACCCTCTCCGCTTCCTTCTCGTCCACCATCCGCTCTTTTGGATCGATCACCCCCAGGTCCTTCACAACGTTGAACACGCCATTCTTCGCCTGCGCAATGTACATGTTCATCCGCGCGTGGTGTTGTTCAGGCACCATTTCAGCCGGCCCTCCTGGTCCCTCGGCGATCTTTGCGTGATCCAGAGCTTTGATCACCTCTTCCTGGTTGAGCGATCCCGCCTCTTTCACGGCAGCTTCCCACAGCCGCAGCCCCCGATACATCCCTGAACACGCGCTGCCTGCGGTGAACCTTGCATTGCCCGGAAAAAGCCTGTCGTACTCATCGGTCAGTTGCTTGCTGAACGGATCGCTGATGTTGCGGTAGTAGTCGAGGCAGCTATACAGGCCCTCCACGTGTGCCGCCGGCGCCATGTTCAAAAAGTTTTCGTCGAAGTAGGTGCACACCAAGTGTCCGCCCCGCTTCGCAAAGCCGGAGTTGTGGAGCTGTTCAAAGAACGGCACCACCCCGGGCGGCACGATCGTATTGAATACGACCTCTGCGCCGCTCGACGCGATCCTGGCGACCGTCTCGCGATAGTCCGCGTGATCCAGCGGAAAGTACTCTTCTCCCACGATCGAGCCGCCGCGCGCCTCCACCAGCTCGCGCACCTTTCTGTTCATCGTGTGCGGCCAGATATAGTCCGCCGACGGCAAATAGAACTTCTTCGCCCCCGTCTTCCGCATCAGCCACGGAATCAGCGGATCCAGCTGCTGCGCCGGCACCGGGCCCGTGCAGAAGATCAGCGGGTCCGATTCCCCTCCCTCGTATTGCTCCGGGTAGACGTATAGCGTCTTCCCCTTCTCCACCGCCGGCCCTTTGATCGCCTGCCGCGTCGAGCTGTAAATCCCGCCGAAGATCACATCCACGTGATCCTGCTCCACGAGCTTGGTTGCTTTCGCTGCCGCCACGCTGTCCGTCGTCGCGCCGTCCTCGAGGTACAGCTCGACCTTCCGTCCCAACAATCCGCCCTTTGCGTTGATGTCGTCGATCACCATTCTGGCCACGTTCGCGTCGGCGATGCCCGCAAACGACAGCGGTCCCGTCTGCTCCGCGATAACCCCCACCTTGATTCGCCGGCTGACTCCATTTGTTTCCTTCATGACATTCCCTCCTCTGAAATGCTGGTTGCGTGTGAATCGGCGCTGACCTCCCTGAAAGCCGCGGCTCTGCGCCGAATAACTTCCGCGCTTTCGTCGATTCCGAACTTTCTCCTTGACCACCCTTGGTAAATCGTGTTCGATTGAGTACCAGTAATACCCCCACAATTTGGGCCCCCGCATCGGGAGAGTTCCCCATTTTTGCCAAACAGCTTCGTTTAGGTGAATTCGTCGCCACGCTGGCCCTGGCGCAGGACAACGCCTTTGGCCAGCCGCTGGAGTCACAGCTCCGCTCCTGCCTGCTCGCCGCGTGGATCTGCGATGCCGCCGGATTCGAAAAGCCAGTGCGCGACACCGTCTACTGGGTCGCGCTTCTGCGCTACATCGGCTGCACCGGCCACGCCCACGAAGTGGCCACCGCCTTCGGCGACGAAATTGCCATCCGCGCCCAGACCCTCGTCCACGACGCCGCAAATCCCGCCGAGGTCATGCACGATGTGGTCGCCTTCGCCACCGCCGGCCGCACCAAAGAGGAGTCCGAGCAAATTGTCCGCATGATTCAGCAAACTGCTCACGAGTGGGCGGTGCACAATTTCAAATCCGGATGCGAAGTTGCCGACATGCTCGCGCAACGTCTCGACTTCGGCTCCGATGTTCGCGATGCATTGCGCTTCACCTTCGAGCGCTGGAACGGCAACGGGTTTCCCACCCACGCCAGCGGCCAAGCCATCCCGCTGCCCATGCGCGTCGTGCACCTCAGTCAGGACATGGAGGCGATTGGCCGCCTCTTCTCGCCGGCCAAGGCCATCGACGCCGCCCGCGATCGCCGCGACCGCACCTACGATCCCGCACTCGCCGACGTCTTCGTCGCCCACGGATCAGCCTGGTTCGACAAGCTCGCCAAAACCGAACCATGGGATGCCGTGCTCGATCTCGAGCCGGAACCGCGGCGCCTGCTCAACGGCGAAGCCCTCGACAACGCTCTCACCGTTGCGGCGGACTTTATCGATATGAAATCGCCCTACATGGGTGGACACAGCCGGCGATGCGCGCAGTTGAGCGCCGACGCCGCCCGGGTGCTTGGCCTGACCGATGACGCAGTCACCACCGTCCGCAGGGCAGCGCTGGTTCACGACTTCGGCACCACCGCCGTGTCGAACTCCATCCTCGATAAGCGTGGCCCGCTCACTCGCGCGGAATTCGATCGCGTCGAGCTTCACCCCATGCTGACCGACCAGATGCTGCGCCGTTCGGCAGCGCTCGCGGCGCTGAACCCGGTCGCCTCAGCGCACCACGAAAAGTGTGATGGTTCCGGCTACCACAGGCGTGTCCACGCCGATCACGGCGATCCCGCCGCATGCGTGCTGGCCGCGACAGAAATCTATGTCGGCATGACAAGCGACCGCGCCGACCGTGCATCCTTCACCGCCGAGGCCGCCGCAGCCGAACTGCGCCGCCTCGCCTCCCGGGGTGTGCTCGATCTTCGCGCAACCAACTCTGTGCTCGAAGCTGCGGGTCATGGCGATTCAAAAGCCCCCGCACCCAGCCGGCCCAAAAATCCTGGCGGGCTCTCCCATCGCGAAGTCGATGTGCTGCGCCTCGCCGCCAGGGGACTCACCACGCAGGAGATCGCTGACCGCCTCTTCATCTCGCCCAAAACCGCCGATCACCACATCCAGCACATCTACAACAAAATCACTGTATCCACGCGCGCCGCCGCCGCTCTCTGGGCCATGCAAAACGCCGTCATTCAGTGAGTCGCCCGCCCTTCAAACTTTTTCACGAAACGCACAAGGCATGCCGCGTATAGCCGCGGTCGGTTAACCGCATACTCAAACGTTCATGGTGGTAGCGGAAGTGTGGCCAACAATCGTCCCGGAATCTGAGTTGTACTCTCGTATCAGGTCCTTGATCCTTTAGCCTGCGAGATCACTCTATGACCACTGTTCGAATCTCCGGAGGAGTCGTACATAACCTTCCGGCTGATCTCCGAAAGGCGCTCGCGTCCGACGCGGAGGCGCTGGCGGCTTGGGAAGACATAACGCCGCTCGCCCGCAACGAGTGGATCTGCTGGACCATCTCCGTCAAGAAGGATGAGACAAGGCGGCAGCATGTCGAAAGGGTGTGCTCAGAGCTCAAAGAAGGGATGCGGCGGCCGTGCTGCTGGCCGGGCTGTCCGCATCGATGAGAGCTCTTCAGCCGCGCCCGCATCAACACCCCCGCCCCTCCCTGTTCCTTGCTACGGTTCCCGTCCCCGTCCTTTGCTCACTCGCTCCCCTGTTCCCTATTCCCATTCCCTGTTCCTGTCAGACGTCCTATGCTCTCTTGCTCCCTCGTTCCCTCCCTCCCCTGTTCCCTGTTGCCTGTTCCCTATCCCCTAAGGCCTCACCCCCGCCAGCTGACGCACGCCAGATGCGCGCAAAGTTGTTTGACAATTCTCTCCCGCCGGATTATTCTCCGACCCGTATTCATAAGCTAGACAACTTTTCCTGTTCCAGCCCACGTTGGTTCCGGGCAGGGTGTTGCATCTCCAGGCTCCGCAATTCCTTCCCGCGGGTCACCTCTCGAGCAGTTCCGCGCGTTGGCTGAAGTCTGGTGTCTTCACCCGCCGGCTCTCCCGTGGAGCGGAGCGCTTCACGCAAGGGGGCTTCCAGTGCGTCGTTCGTCCGCTGTCACATCCTTCGCATCCTGTCGGCAACGAGTCTTCGCCTGCCTCGCATCCACGAGCAGCCCCAGCACAGAGTTGGCGCGGAAGCGGCAGCGTGCGGCAGTCGCATGCCCCAGAACCGCTCTCCCATCTCTGTTTGCGTTCTCGCTGGCTTCGCTCCTGCTCATCGCGGCGTCGATGCCGGCCTGCCCGCAAACATTCGTGCCCAATTGGACGCTTAAGTTCCCGGCGGCCAGCCCCTCCGCGCGTGAACAGTTCGCCATGGCCTACGATGCAATGCATGGCAGGGTGGTCTTGTTCGGCGGATTCAACGGTAGCAGCTACCTCGGCGACACCTGGGTGTGGAACGGGACCACCTGGGCACTGCAATCCCCCGCAGCCAGCCCGACCGCGCGGTACGGTGCTTCCATGGCCTACGATGCGGCGCACGGCAAGGTAGTTCTGTTCGGGGGAGATGGCTTTCGCGAAATTACATGGTGCGCTTTGCTCTGATTCCTAACCTGCGGTGGTTATTTTTTGCGTAAAACGGCACCTGGGAAGGTCAATGCGTCGCAAAAATGCAACCTCTGGTGGTTACATTTGGGCCCAAAATGTAACCACTTAAGCGAACATTTGAGGGGGTCAACGCACCACTTGAGCGAACATTTCGCATGATTCCAGGCATGTTACAGCCCCTGCGCCGAAAAGCTGCACAAAAAATAGTGCGCGCGCTGCTGCCTACTCAAACAGCATCCGCTGCGCCACAGGACTCCAGTTTTTTCGGTGCAGCGGCGTCGGTCCCAGCCGCGCCAGCGCTGCCAGGTGCTCCTGTGAGCAGTAGCCCTTGTGCCGCGCCAGCCCGTACCCGGGATACACCGCGTCCAGCTCCACCAGCAGCCGGTCGCGATGCACCTTCGCCAGCACGCTCGCCGCGGCAATCGACAAGCTGCGCGCATCTCCTTGCACAACTGCCTGTTGCGGGCACGCCCACTCTATCGTGTCGCACCCGTCGATCAGCAGATAATCCGGCGCGATGGCCAGCTGCTCCACCGCCATTCGCATCGCCAATAGCGAAGCGCGCCGTATGTTGATGCGGTCGATCGTCTCCGCATCCACCGCCGCAATCGCCCACGCCACGGCCTTCAGGCGAATCGTCACGGCGAATTTGTTGCGCTGTTCTTCGCTGAGCTGTTTTGAATCCGTCAGGCCCCGCAGCCGCCAACCTTCGGGAAGAATGACAGCGGCCGCCACAACCGGCCCGAACATTGGCCCGCGCCCCACTTCATCGAGTCCGGCGATGCGCAGTGCGCCGCTTCGTCGCGCCGCGTTCTCCAGCCTCCATCCACAAATGGGTACAGAAACCGTTTCGCGATCCGCGTCACTCGCCGCAGCCTTGGGCATGCGATCAGTATAGAAACCGCACTGCCCGTCAGCCCGCTTCAGAATTCGCTTTATTGTGGAAACGAAGACCGAAACTAGAAACCGCCCGCCAAGCTCGCAGCAAAGCCAATGGTCATTGTTTGCTTTTTGCCATGCTTCGCCCACCAGTTGCTGCGCACAAGCAAAACCCCTGGCCTTGACCAGGGGTCTGGATGGAGAAGCTGCCGCTGGGAATTCAGGCTCGTGCTTTGCCCGTCTCGCGCTCCACTTCCTTCAGCCGGGCTGCCTTGCCGCGCAACCCGCGTAGGTAAAAGAGCTTCGCTCGCCGCACTTTGTAGCTGCGCACAAGCTCAACTTTGTCGACAACCTTCGAATTAAAAGGGAAAATACGCTCGACTCCCTGGCCAAAGCTCATCTTGCGCACTGTAAACGTGCCCTGGGGCCCTTTGTTGACGGCGATCACCAGGCCCTCAAAGGCCTGCAAACGTTCCTTGTCGCCTTCCTTGATCTTGACTTGAACACGAATCTGGTCGCCCGGCACAAAACTGGGCAAATCGGTGCGCTTAAGCTTGTCAGCCAGGCGCTGCATAACTGGATGGATTGACATTGTCTTTTCCTGCGATTGAACTCAGAACCTCAAGTTTATCAAACATCCCTGTCTCGCACCTAATTGTAGTCGGGCCAAGGTTTTGCGCTAGCGTCGCGAACGTTGGAGCGCTATAGTTCCTCCCATGAACGACGAACGCGCACTTCTACGTCACACCCTCGCCACACTCGCCTACCGCACGGCGCGCGCCATTGAAGGCGCTCCGGCAACCTTTGCCGACTTCAGCGGTGCCGGCCGGCGCCCGGTTCAGATCCTTGCTCACATGGGCGACCTGCTCCACTGGGCGCTATCTCTAGCACAGGGCAGCCAGCGCTGGCATGACTCGCAGCCCCTCGCATGGCCGCAGGAGCAGCAGCGCTTCTTCGACGCACTCACTGCTTTTGACGCACTCCTTGCCTCATCTGCCCCGCTCCAGGCGCCCGTCGAGCGGCTGTTCCAGGGACCTGTTGCTGACGCCCTCACACACACCGGCCAGCTCGCCATGCTTCGCCGCTTGGCCGGCGTCCCGATTCGCGGCGAAAACTACTACCTCGCTGCAATCGCTGTCGGCCAGGTTGGTCCCGGGCAACCGGATCCAATCAAACCCTTTTAGAGCAGCTCCGGGAACTCTTATTTTTGGTTCGCTCGCATGGCAGCCAACAGCTTCTGGTCATCCACGCTCAGTGACGCGCGCTCCAGGAGTTCGGGGCGGTTCTGTAGCGTCTTTCGCAATTGCTGTTCGCGGCGCCAGCGCCTGATCTCCGCGTGATCTCCGTTGAGCAGGACTTCAGGCGCGCGCAACCCGTGGAATTCCCCCGGTCGAGTGTAATGGGGATAATCGAGCAACCCGCCCGCTCCGTGCTGCGACCGCGGAACTCCGTCGACATCTACATCGATCTCCGCGTCTGCCACGCCAAAGCTCTCAAACTCGCCGGATGCCTCATTGCCCAGCACGCCGGGAATGAGCCTCATGGTTGCGTCCAAGACGACTGCGGCTGCAAGCTCGCCGCCGCTCAGCACGTAGTCGCCGATCGAAAGCTCCAAGTCACAGTAGAGCTCGTTGATTCGCTCGTCGACACCCTCATACCGCCCGCAGACCAACACCAGGCGATCCAGGCTGGCGAGTTCGCGCGCGGTCGCCTGTGTGAACAGTTGACCCTGCGCAGAAAGCAGAATCACCCGCGATCCAGTGCTGGTAGTGCCGCGTTCAGCTTTCGCCCTGATCCCCAGCGCTTCCAGAGTCTCGGCAAGTGGCTCCGGCTTGAGCACCATCCCCTCGCCGCCGCCAAACGGGCGGTCGTCGACTGTGCGGTGCTTATCGTGCGCGTGCTCGCGCAGATCATGCGTCTCGACTGTCACCAACCGTTCTTTGAGGGCCCGGCGCAGGATGCCGTGCGCCAGAACGCCCTCGAAGAATCCAGGGAAAATGGTGACAATGTCGAACCGCATGCCTCTGATGATAGAAGCTCGCGGCCGGGGTTGCGCGGGTCACTTGGGAGTGCAGCCGCCTACGAGTCGTCCCGGGCCCGCAGTCTGGGTGCCATCGACGAACTTCGGAATGTCGGTCAGCAGCACTGGGCCTGCCAGGTTATAGAACACCCCTGAGCACTGCAACTCCCCATTCAATTGGAAGAGCGCATAGGTCCCCACAGCTCCGCCGGTATAGTTGTTCTTGCTCCCTTTGATCATGTTGTCCGATGCCACAACATCGCCGCCCGATTCCAGCGATTTGAGCCAAAGCACATCCCACGGGCTGTTGTCCCCGGCCGCGCTCTTTGCGTCGAAGCCCATTTCCTGCGCCAGCCCGTCGGCGCGCATCACAGCGTTCAAGTGCGAGATCGTTGGCGGTTGCGCAACGGGCAGCGTGCTGGCCGGTTGCTCCGGCATTGCGGAGACTTCGGGCTCCGTGAGCGTTTGTAGGAACGCGTCGATGCCCAGCGCGACCGATCGCTTCTCCCGCTCTGCAGCAATCTCGCTCTGGCGATCCGGAGTTCCCACTTGCGGTTTGGCCTGGTCGGCTGGTTCTTCAGCTTTCACATCCACGCAACCGCGAGCATTCATGAGCGCCAGGAACTTGGAGAGAAACGGCGACCGAGCTTCATTGACCGTGACCAGTGAGTGCGGCATATAGGTGTCCGGGACCACCACCGGCACGCCCGCTGCTCTCAGGTGGCCTGCGACGTCGTTCATCAGAGTCTGATCGAGAATGTCCCCTGCCAAAGGTGTGGTCACCGATGTGGTGGTAAACAGAGCCTTCGCCACCGACAGCGCCTGACTCACCGGAAAGCCTGAGAGCATCGACTCGATCGAGGAAATCAGCCCGCGCTGGCTTTGCTGCGGGCAATACCGGTTAGCGCGCGCTGTCAGAATGTCCATGGTGGAAATATCCGAGCGCCAAAGCTGAAAGTCAGCCAATGCGTTCGAACCGCCAGCGACGATCACGACGCCCGAGGCATTGCTCATTCCGCCCCGGGGCGCGCACTTGTCGTCGGCTGCGCCCAGATTTCGCGCTACATTGCAAGCCACCGTCGCACCTTCGGCATCCATGGCGCTGTAGGTGAGCATCTCCGAGTCGATGGCAAATGCTTTATTGTTTTGTGTCGCGGCGCTTGTTCCCTGCGCTGCGTTTTGTTCGGTTGGTTGATTCGGCGTCTGGGACTTCGCAGGATTACACATTGTCGCAGCTGCCAACGCCATCAAGAATCCGCATCCGCCTGCCCAGGCAAGGCGTGACCTTGCTTTCATAACAATCCTCCACTCTCTGATTCGAGATACGTTTTTCGCCGCAGAAACCCCGGAAAGAGGAGGAAGATGCCTGGGGGGCCTCTATTCAGGCTATTTCCGCGGGTTGCCCGCAATCTTATCATCCGCGCATAGCTGTTGCGGAAAAAGATTTGAATCCCGCAGCAGACCGGCTACTCCCCGTCATGAACTTATTGTGGCTCCGTCACGCTAGTCGTAAACTTGTCGACTTCTCTATCTTCTCGTCTCCGTTTTCCCTCGGGCCTTGCTAACGGCTCACCATTATGAATGCGCCCAATAAAAAGGCAGATCCTTCCCGTAGCGCTGCTTCACCGTTTCGCGCTCCTGCAACTGCGCCTGCCGCAAGGCCTCAGGCTTCTCCAATCCTCCGAGCCAATTCTTGTAGAACAGCGCCATCAATTCCTCGGTTTCTTTGTCGGGGACGGACCACATGCTCATCATCACCGCGTCGGCCCCGGCTTCCTGCAGCCCGCGCCGTAGTCCGAATACCCCATCGCTATTCAGTTCTTTTCCCAGACCCGTCTCGCAAGCGCTGAGCACGACAAGCTCCGTCCCTTCCAGATTCAGCTGGCTCGCCTCGAACGCCGTCAGAACGCCGTCGTCCACGCCAGCCTCAGGCGTCATTCCCTCCCGCACCCGGTCCGCACCAGCAAAGAACAACCCGGACCGCAACATGGGATCTTCATTCACATTCGCCGTCGTGCCGCGCGCCTCCGCGTTTACCTTCAGCTCCTCATCCGACAAAAAGAACCCGTGCGTGGCAATGTGCACGATGCGAGGTCCATGTGCCTGCGTCATCGTGTCCTTTAGCGCCAGGTCACCGGTGTACTCGGTCGCCTGCCAACCGGCGTTCTTCAACAGCTTGTCTACCGTGTCCACCTCCAGTTGCGTACCGGGCAGCAGGTTCAGGTCCCCACCTTTCAAATCCCCGCCACGCGACGCCATCTCTGCGGCATTCTCAGTCGGACTCGGCGCCGGCGGCAAGCCCGCGCCAACTCCGGTCGCGCCACCTCTCAACTCCGCAATCGCCGTCTTCTGCTGCGCCGCTGTCAAGTCGAACTTCGGATTCCCCACCACCAGCGCGCTTCTCGCCTGCGTGATATGCGCCGTTAACAGCAGGTCCTTCGTGCTGTTCACAATCCGAAGCTGAACTTTCTCCATCAGCAGCTTGCCCTCGCTGTCTGCCATCAATCCCATCGGAATCGTGTTTAGTACGCCATCTGGAGAAACATACACCCGCTTCGCCCCAGCCAGCGCCGGCTCCAGCGGCTTCCAGAACGCCGCATACGCTGCGCTCGTATTCGCGACGGTTCCTTGCTGTCCCGTTGTCGCAGGCGCTTCCTCTGCCTCAAAGCCGCGCGTCTGCCCCACATCGTCGCGATACGCCAGCATCGGCCCCGCCTCCAACTGCTTTGCCGTGCCCAGCGTCACGAGTTCCGGCTCCTTGTCCTCGGGAGTCACGACGAGCGCGACATAAAGAAAATCTCCCGTCAAGCCAAACCCGTTGTCATTCGGGAACTTCGTCACCTCCACGGCCGACTGGCCCGGCTTAAGCGCCTTCTGCACATCGCGCCATGTCGCCGCGTTCTGCGCTTTCTGCTGGCTCAACGCTGCCGAGCGCTTCATCAATGCTTGTTCCAGCGTGTTCGCCTCGATCGCCACCTGGTCAAGCTGCGCCCGATAGTTCGCAGGATCCCCGACCTTGTTCTCAACCAAGGCTGCTACTTGCGCCCGGTCGCTAGCCAGTTTGTCCAGCATCGCCACCGCCTGCGGATCGCCGCTGGCCACCACCGCTGCACGCATCGCTGCTGCGCTTGCCGCGATCAGCCCCTTTTCTTCGAGCAGCGCGTCATACATCTGGCCGGCAAGCTCCGGCATCTGCTCGTGGTACTTCGTCACAAAGCTGAAGAACATAGGAAACGCAACCCGCTGCGTCGAAAAGTAGATGATCCGGTCCCGCTCGCTCATAGTTGCCGCATCCGAGCGAAACTCGTCGATCAGTTTTCCCAGATAAGACTGAAAATGCGGCGCGGCCTGTACCGGCTTGTCCCATGCAAAATACAAGGCCGCCAGATCTTCCTCGTCATCAAGCAACCCGGGGTCCTTTGGATTCAAATGTGCCGTGTCAATCTTCAAGACCTGCTGGTACATCGGCTCGGCTTCGGCAAATTGATGTTGGGTCTTGTAGATTCTGGCTAGCCCCTCCAGGCCTGCCGTCACGGCCACACTGTCTGGCCCGGCCGTCTTCTCAAAGATTGCCAGCGCCCGCTTGTGCAGCGACACAGCGTCATCGTGCTTGCCCAGGTCTTCGGCGATCGTTCCCAGCCGATCCAGGCATTTTGCTACGTCCGGGCTCGTGGCGCCCTCCGCATGCGCATAAATCTGCCCCGCCGAGTTGAACATCTTTGCCGCCCCGTCCAGCTTTCCTTCCTTCAACATCAGCTCGCCTGAGTCTGAGAACGCATCCCCTACCTCCTTGCGCGAGTCCCCAAGAACCTTCACATACATCGGGACCGCGCTCAGAAACAATTGCTCCGCCTCGGCCGTCTGTCCGTGCGAGGCATAGAGATTCGCCAGATTCATCATCGTGGCCAAAGTCTGCAAATTCGCCGGCCCCATGCTCTTCAGGTCAATCGCCAGCGCTTGCTTGAATGCCATCTCCGAATCGCTGTAACGGAATTCGTGTTCGTAAAGCCTGCCCAGGTCCGTCAGCACAGCCGCCACATCAGGATGATTAGGCCCCAGCACCTTCGCGCGGTTCGTCAGCGCCTGCAACATTAGCGACTCAGCCTGCGGGTACTTCCCCTCGTCGCGGAGGAGCGAGCCCATGTCCTCTTCGATCAATGCGATCGTCGATTGCTCCGGCGAAGTGGCCTTCTCCTCACTGACCAGAGCCTTCGCGTACGTCTGCTCCGCGTCGGCAAATTTCCCTTCGTTCGTATACGCCTGCGCCAGATGCTCAAGAGACAAGCCGATCAGTGGATGCTGCGGTCCCAGTGCCTTCAAATTCGCCGCCAGCGCCTGGTTGAACGCTTGCTCGGCATCCGCAAACTTGTCCTCTTGGTCATACAGCGTGCCCAGGCCACCGAGCGCCGTGGCCGCACTGGCGGCGTCTCCCAGCCTTTCCTCGATCGCGACTGATTTCTTGTAAAGTGCCTCGGATTCGGGGTACTTGCTCTCCCTCAAATAGATCAACGCCAGGTTGTTCGCGTCCGTCGCTACGTTGTCGTTGTTTTCGCCCAGCACCTTTTCATGGATTGTCAACGCCTGTTGCGTCGCCTTCTCCGCCGCCGGGAAATTTCCTTCTTGCCGATAAAGGTCGCCCAAGTTAGCCAAGTCCGTCGCCGTATCCTTGCCGTCTGCACCCTCGTTCTTCGTGTCGATCGCCAGCGCCTGATTCAGGTGCGTCTCCGCATCGCTGAATTTCTCAAGATTCAACTCAAGAATTCCGAGAAAGTTCGCCGACAGCGCAACATGCCGCTCATTCGGGCCCCACGTCGCCTCCGCCACCTGCAACGCTTGCTGCTCAATGGGAAGCGCGGCGACATAGTTACCCTGCCCGTTCAGCTTCTCCGCCTGCTCGCTGAGTTGATACCACCGGTCATACTGGCCATGCGCTTCCAGCACAGCAGCGCAAATCAGAACGCAAGCCCCCCCAACGCGCACATGCGCGCTCTGGCGCGCAATCAAAGCACACACCATCCGTAAAGATGAAATCGTCATTGCGACTGGACCTCCTCGCTAGGCCTCGATCGCATACTTGTCGACGCCGCGAAACCTCAACCGCACGATGATCTGTACGTTCGCCAACCCATGATGGCGATGTCAAGCACAAATCCAACCGAAACCTGATCTACGAGCTTGCGCGCGGTTGGCCGCTGATTACTGCGGGTACGCACGCTTCCGCACCCACAGGCGTACCGTCGCCGCTCCAAAAAGGAAACCGCCAACATGCGCGAGGTAGGCTACTCCACCCGTCTGCACGTTGGCCACGGCGCCCGCATCCAGCAACTGGATCACGAACCAGATGCCGATCAACAGTGCGGCGGGAATTCGCGCGATGCTGACAAAAACCAGAATGATCAGCACCGATCGAATTCTGTCGCGCGGAAACATCACGATAAACGCTCCCATCACCGCAGCGATGGCGCCGCTCGCTCCGATACACGGCACCGTCGAGGCAGGACTTCCCGCCACTTGCGCAAGCATGGCAATGACGCCGCCCATCAAATAAAACAGCAGGTAGCGCATGGGGCCCATGGCGTCCTCGATCTCGGGCCCGAAGGCCCAGAGAAAGATCATGTTGCCGAGAATATGCAGCCAGCTGCCGTGCATGAACATTGCGGTGAGCGGAGTGATCCATGCATGACCGCTGGAAATGGAGGTGGGAATCACTGCCCACCGTGTTACGAAAACGTCGCCGCCCTGCAATTCGAGGATGAAAACCCACGCATTGGCCGCGATGATCAGCGCGGTCACCATGGCAAAGCGGCGCGAGCGGCGCGAAGCGTTTCCGAGAGGTATTACTGTCCCCACGTTCGTTTTCCTCGGTCCCGATGAAGGCTCAGTGACTGTTTTGTATCACGCCGGGCGGCGGGGAACGGGAGGCGAATGGGCAGCTGATCGTTTTTGCGCACAATGATTTTGAGGCCCAGGGCGTAGAAGATCTCTGAAATCAGGCGGAATGTTCGCTCAAGTGGTGCGTTGACCCCGCCAAATGTTCGCTTAAGTGGTTAGCTTTGGGCCTAAATGTAACCACCAGAGGTTGCGATTTTACGACGCAATGACCTCTCCAGGTGCTGTTTTACACGCAAATGTAACCCTCGCAGGTTGCGAAATAGAGCAAAGCGCACCATATAATTTCGCGAAAGAGCAATTAAATGCAATTATTTGTCATTCAAAAGGGGGTTTTGAGCCCCATTTTGATGCATTTTTGCATGTTTGCGCGGTGCCATGCGCGGGCGTACCGTTGGCTCAAGGCCTCGGTGCAGCAGCTCTCCCCTTCGTGTATGTTGTTGCTTGTTGCCCCTGCATTCCACCAAATGAGGACCGATGCACAATTCCAGCAATTGCTTCGCAAGACCGGACATTTATCCGCGCCGCCGCAACCACTGGTGGCGGGACTGGCGCAACGCTGATCGCAACCGGAAGCCCTCGATACTCGCGCTGGCAACAGCGTTGACGGTGACGATGGCACTGAACACTGGATGCGCCCTGGCGCAGTCGCAAACGCAGAACTTTGCACCCACCCCGCCGATGGGATGGAGTACGTGGAACCACTTTCACCATGACATTTCAGACGCGCTGATTCGCGCGCCGGCGGATGCGATGGTGGCGAGCGGCATGCGCGACGCGGGGTATGTGTATGTGAACATCGACGGCGGATGGGAGGGATACCGGGACGAGCAAGGCGTGCTGCATCCGAACGCGAACTTTCCGGATATGAAGGCGCTGGGTGACTATCTGCACTCAAAGGGATTGAAATTTGGAATGTACACGGGGCCGGGGCCGCGAACGTGCGGTGGCGCCCCGGCAAGCTATGGGTACGAGGCGCAGGATGCGAAGATGTTCGCCTCATGGGGCGTGGATTTTCTGAAGTACGACCTGTGCAGTTTTCGCGAAATCATGAAGAAGGAATCCGGCGGCGACGTGGAGAAGTCGGATGCAATGATGAAGGCGGCGTACGAGATGATGCGCGAGGACCTGGCGGCGACGGGGCGGCCGATTCTGTTCAGCCTGTGCCAGTACGGCTGGGGCCATGTGTGGACGTGGGGCCCGGAGGTGGGCGCGAGCATGTGGAGGACGAGCGGCGACATCAGCGATACATACGACCGGATGGCGCTGAACGGATTTGGCGAGGCAGGACTGGCGAAGTATGCGGGGCAGGGACACTGGAACGATCCGGACTTTCTGGAAGTGGGCAACCCCGGGATGACGGAGGACGAGCAGAAAACGCATTTCAGTTTGTGGACGATGCTGGCGGCTCCGTTGATTGCGGGCAACGACCTGACGGCAATGACGCCGGAGACGAAGAGCATTCTGTTGAACCGCGACGTGATTGCTGTGGACCAGGATCCGCTGGGACAGCAGGGAGAACGCGTATCAAAAGAAGGGCCGCTTGAGGTATGGGCCAAACCGCTACAAGGCGGCGCGATGGCTGTAGCGCTGTTTAACCGGACTACAGGCGCCACGCGCATGACGCTGCGGCTGAAAGACGTGGGCTGGAAGGGTCGCGCCGAGGCTCGCGATTTGTGGGCGCACGCGGATGCGGGCGTGGTGGATGGCGAGGCGATGATGACGGTGCCCGGCCACGGCGTGGTGATGCTGGAGCTGACACGGGAGAAGCGGTGAGCGTGCAGGGCGCAAATCGTGCGAAGCCTCGAAGAGAGCTACGGCGGTTGGAGCTCGAGACGGAGTGGGCGGAAGCAGAGCTTGCCAGCGCGGTTGCCGAAAACTTGTCAAATGGCTGAGGAGTGAATTTCGTCGCAAGTGATTGAAAATGCGATGAAATTTTCCTTTGGAGGAATTGCAGAGAATTTCGAGCGAATCCGGTAAGCTAAAAATGTTCGTAGGAAACCCAGCGGATCAGAGGTAGTGCGAACGGACTTTTCCGACATGCTTCGAGCCGTCGCCGCGTGTGACGCGGGACATGAATGAAGCGCAGGAGGGGCAACTCAAGAAGCGAGTTGCCCCTGTGCCTTTGGCGGTGAGGCGGCATGGGGTGAATCGGTCATCGAGGAGCCAGCATGGATGGCAGACGCGGCTGGATGCGGCGCTGGTGGAAGAGCCGGAGCGGTTCCAAAGCCGGAGGCTGCTCATCGAGTGCCGCAGCTTTGTGAGGCTGGCCAACGGGAATACGGGGGCGCAGGCGGGGACACACGACGACCGTGTGATGGCCATGGCGATCGGGTTGGCGTCGCGGGCTGAGCTACAGGGAAAGTATTCCAGAACAGCGAGTTAGCGAGCGGGAGAACCACAAGGGCCTGGGGACTGCCCGGAGCAATCCACAGCCTGGGGCTTTGACAAGCGGGGGATTTAGCGCTACATTAGGCGAACAAAAGGCGAAACTATTGACGCCTCTGATTTATGCCTTCAGCCGCCGCACTTCGTTTGGAAATCGAGCACGCGCTGGAGCGCAGGTTTCCCGCGGCGCTATCACCTGTTCCGCGCACGATACGCGAGGTGGCGGCGACTGGGATTGCGTCCGTTGATGAACTGCTGCAGGGTGGCCTGCCGGTGGGCGCGATCAGCGAGCTGACAGGAAATCCTTCGTCGGGGCGAACGAGCCTGGCGCTCCAGTTTGTGGCGCGCCGGACACTCGAGGAGCGGCCGTGCGCGTGGGTGGATGTGCAGGATGCATTCGATCCGGAGTCAGCAGCCGCGAATGAAGTGCGACTGAGATGGTTGTTATGGATACGCTGCCGGGATACAGCGAATGCAGGGCCGGCTGCGGAGGGCGGCGCGAGTGCGCCATTGGAACGCGGAGCGCGGCGGAAGGCGCGGTCATCCTGGGGAAGACTCGACCAGGCGCTGCGGGCGACCGATCTGCTGCTGCAAGCTGGTGGATTTTCGAGTGTAGTGCTGGACCTGGGCGATACGGCGCCGGAGCAGGCGAACCGCATTCCGTCGGCCACGTGGTTCCGCTACAGGCAGGCGGCAGAACGAACGCAGTGCAGCCTGGTGGTGCTGGGCCGGCGGGCCTATGCGCAGTCAGCCGCGGCTGTGGTGCTGGAGTGCTCGGCACAGCGCGCGGAGCAGGCGAGCGGGACGGTGCTGCGAGACTTCACGTTTGCGGTGCGGCGCGGAAGAGAACGGCATGCGCCGGTGGAGATTACGACGCGCAAACCGGTAGCAGCGACCTGGCAGGCGAATGCGGCGTGGGATGCCGAAACTGAGAGGCGCGCATGAGCCAGGGACTTTATGCGTGCGCATGGGCCGCGGAGTTTCCCGCACAGGCGCTGCTGCGTTTGCGCACGGATTGGCAGACGGAGCCGGCAGTGGTGCTGGACGGGCGCGCTCCCGAGGAGTGGGTCTGCTCGCTGAACCGGCTTGCAACGCGGATGGGCGCAGTGGCAGGCATGACGCGGCTCGAGGCAGAGAGCATGCTCGGGCTGCGCCTGCTGAAGCGATCAGCGGAGAGCGAGGCGGCAGCGCGCGCCGTGTTCCTGGAGTGCGCCGCGAAATTTTCGCCGAGAATTGAAGATGCGTGCGCCGGGGATACGTGCGCTGATGCGCGATCGGACGAGGCACGCAGACCGGCAGTGTGCGCGTTTGTGCTCGACATTGCGGGTACCGAGCGTCTGTTCGGGCCGCCAATGCAGTTTGCGGAGCGATTGCGCAACGAACTGGCAGCGTCGGGCTTTCGCGCCTCGGTTGCTGTGAGCGCCAACTACCATGCGGCGCGGATGAAAGCGGCGAGCATCCACGGAATCGCTGTGATTCCCGAAGGCGCCGAGGCGGATGCGCTGGCCAAGCTGCCGATTACGGCGCTCGACCTTGACGAAGAGCACATGGCAACCTTCGCACTATGGGGTATCGGCACGCTGGGCGAGCTTGCAGCACTACCTGAGGCAGAGCTGGTCGCGCGCGTGGGGCCGCAGGCACAGCGGTGGCGTGCGCTTGCGCGCGGCGAGGCGGAGCATACGCTTGCGCCCATCGAGGCAGAGTTTGCGCTCGATGAATTTTGCGAGTTTGAGACGCCGGTGGAGCAGATCGATTCCCTGCTCTTTGTGGGCGCGCGCATGATCGATTGCCTGGCGGCGCGAGCCGCTGGCCGGGCGCTGGCACTGCGTGTGCTCAAGGCTGAGATGCGGCTGGAAGGCGGAGGTTCGCATTGCGTCACCATCCGGCCGGCTGTGGCTACGACGGACCGACGATTCCTGCTTAAGCTGCTGCAGCTCGAGATTGGCACGCATCCGCCGAAGGCTGCCGTGGTTTCGTTCACATTGCGGGCAGAAGCGGGACAGCAAAGCAAGGTGCAGTTGGGATTGTTCGCGCCGCAAACTCCTGAGCCGTCACGGCTGGATGTGACGCTGGCGCGGCTGCGGGCGATGGTCGGCGAGGAGCGTGTGGGCTCGCCTGTACTCGAAGATACGCATCGCGCGGGCGGATTTCACATGAAGGGCTTCGCCATCACGGATCTCAAAGGCGAAACTCGGAGCGCGCGCGGCAAGAGAGATGCGGACATGGCAACAAGCCAGCGGATGGCATTGCGGCGCGTACGGCCACCGCGGCATGTGCGCATGATGTCGCTTCAAACCCTTACGGCATCTTTTCCCCGAAAAGCTGTCGAAAGGATGGGGCAACCGGCGATGAGGCCAGTTGCGTTCAGCGACGGAGAAAACAGGTACGAGGTTGCTGCAGCGTATGGTCCGTGGAAAACGAGCGGTTGCTGGTGGGCTCTGGACGGATGGGACAGCGAGGAGTGGGATGTACTGGCCACGACGAACGACGGCGCCACTGTGGCCTGCCTGTTGACGCGCGACTGCGCGCGCAATGCGTGGCAATTGGAGGCGTTTTACGACTGACGCCAGCATCCATGTTCCGAACACACGCTCGCCGGGAACTCCTGTATGCCATCCCAACGATGAGTATCGGGCGGCAGCGCAAGCGGAGTCCTTGAGCATTCGCCATCAGCCACGATCCTCGACGATGCGTGACAGCGAATACGTCGAGCTGAACGCCAGCAGCGCATTCAGCTTTCTGGACGGGGCGTCGCTGCCGGAGCGGCTGATCCAGCGTGCGGTCGAGCTGGAGATGCCGGCCATCGCGCTGGCTGACCGCAACGGCGTGTACGGCGTGGCGCGTTTCCACACAGCGGCGCAACCGTGCCATGTGAAGGCTCACATCGGCACGGAGATTGCCGTATCATCGTTCGGCAATCGCATCACTCCACCATCATGGCTGCCGCACCAGTTTCCTGCAGAACCGGCACGCATCGTGCTGCTGTGCGCGTCGCAGGTGGGCTATCAGAATCTGTGCCAGCTGATCACGCGCTTCAAGATGGGTGAGGCGACGAAGGCAGAGGGCGCGGCGACAGTTGAAGATCTCGAGGAATTCTCGGCAGGGTTGATTTGCCTGACAGGCGGCGAGGAAGGCCCGCTGGCTGCGGCACTGGCGCGTAGCGGCGAGGGCGAAGCGCGAAAGATTGCCGAGCGGCTAGCAGCAATTTACGGCCGCGGCAATATGTATCTCGAACTGCAGCGCCACCAGGAGCGCGAAGAGGAGTGCCGCAACCAATCGCTGCTGCATATTGCAGAGAGCCTTGGCATGCCGGTGATTGCAACCAATGGGGTGCGATATGCAGATGCAAAAGATCGCGAGCTGCTCGATGTTTTCACTGCGATTCGCCAGCACACAACACTCGACCAGGCGGGACGACTGCTGGCGTGCAATGACGCGCGGCATTTACGCACTGCGCGCGAGATGGCTGCGCTCTTCCGCGACATTCCCGAGGCGATTGCCAATACGCGCATTGTGAGCGATCGGCTTGAATTCACGCTCGCAAACCTGGGCTACGAATTTCCGCATTACCCCATGCCCGAGGGCGAGACGATGGACAGCTTTCTGGCCAAACGCGTGGAGGAGGGTGTGCGCAAGCGGTACGGATCGCCGATGAAGCGGCATCTGCTCGACAAGGCGCGTGCGCAGGTGAAGCACGAACTGGCTCTGATCGCCAAGCTCGGCTTTGCCGGCTACTTCCTCATCGTGTGGGACATTATTCGCTACTGCCAGTGGCGTGGATTCCTGGTGCAGGGCCGTGGGTCGGCAGCGAACTCTGCTGTGTGTTACGCGCTAGAAATTACGGCAGTCGATCCGGTGGGGATGGAACTGCTTTTCGAGCGGTTCCTGAGCGAAAACCGCGGCGAGTGGCCCGACATCGATCTCGACCTAGCTTCGGGCGATGAGCGCGAGCAGGTGATCCAGTACGTGTATGAGCGCTACGGTGCGCTGGGCGCTGCCATGACGGCGAACGTAATCTCGTATCGCGGGCGCTCGGCGGCGCGCGAGGTGGGCAAGGTGCTGGGCTTCGAGGAGGAGCAGGCAGCACGGCTCTCAGGGTTAATGGGCCACTGGGAGTGGCGCGGCGAGAACGACACCATGGAAAAACATTTTGCGCAGGCGGGCTTCGATGTGCGGCATCCGCGCATCAGCCGCTATCTTGACCTGTGCCTACGCATGCAGGATCTGCCGCGACACCTCGGGCAGCATTCTGGCGGCATGGTGATCTGCGCAGGGCTCTTGAACCGCGTGGTGCCGATTGAGCGCGCCTCAATGCCGGGATGCACGGTGATCCAGTGGGACAAAGAAGATTGCGCCGACATGGGGCTGATCAAGGTGGACCTGCTGGGGCTGGGAATGTTGGCTGCGGTCAAGGATGCGATCGAGCTGATCCCGCGCCACTACGGCAAGCAGGTGGATATGGCGATGCTGCCCGAGGATCCGCTGGTGTATGAGGCGCTGCGCAAAGCCGACACGGTGGGCATGTTCCAGGTGGAGAGCCGCGCACAGATGGCGTCGATTCCGCACAACGCGCCGGTACGCTTTTACGACCTGGTGGTGCAAGTGGCGATCATTCGGCCGGGACCGATTGTGGGCAAGATGATGCATCCCTACATGCGGCGACGGCAAGGCAAGGAAGAAGTGACCTATCCGCATCCCTTGCTCGAGCCGGTGCTGAAACGCACGCTGGGTGTGCCACTGTTTCAGGAGCAGTTGCTGCGCATGGCCATGACGGTGGCGAGCTTCTCGGGCGCGGAGGCTGAGGAGCTGCGGCGAGCCGTGGGCATGCGGCGATCAATGCAGCGCATGAAGGATCTGGAAGGGCGGCTCCGCTCGGGGATGACGCACAACGGCATCGGCGCCGAGGCGCAGGAAAACATCGTGCAGGGAATCTCCTCGTTTGCCATGTACGGATTTCCCGAGAGCCATGCGGCGAGCTTTGCGCTGATCGCGTATGCCTCGGCCTACCTGAAGGTGCATTACCTGGCGGCATTCACATGCGGCCTGCTGAATAACCAACCGATGGGGTTCTACTCGCCGGCAGTGCTGGTGAAGGATGCGCAGCGGCATGGGCTGCGCGTGCGGCCCATCGACGTTCAGCGGTCAGAGTGGCTGTGTACGCTCGAGCGGGAGCCAGACGGATCGGTTTCTCTGCGGCTGGGCATGAACTATGCCAAGGGATTGCGCAAGACATCTGCGGAGGCGCTGGTTGCGGCACGCAGCTCGGGCGCGTTTGCGAGCGTGGATGACCTGGCGCGGCGCGTGCCGGAGCTGAACCGCAAAGAGCTGGTGGCGCTGGCGCAGATTGGCGCGCTGAATGCGCTGGGCGAAGTGGAGCACCGCCGCGATGCTCTGTGGCAGGTGGAGTGGGCGGGACGGCCGGTGGGTCCATTGCTGCGCGGAGTGGAGATTGCGAACGGGAACGGCAAAAGCGGCGTGAGCGCGCGAGAAGCTGCTACTACTGCAATTCGCACGGACGCAATGTCGCTTAAGCAGATGACGACAGAAGAAAGGCTGGCGGCAGATTTCTCGGGCACGGGGCTGACGACAGGGCCGCATCCGATAGCGTATCACCGCGCGGCGCTGCGTGCGGAGGGAATTCTGGCAGCGACGGAGTTGGAGACTTGCAAGAGCGGCGGTTGGGTCCGCATTGCCGGTTGCGTGATTGCGCGGCAGCGGCCTGGCACAGCGAAGGGATTCGTTTTTCTTTCGATGGAGGACGAGACGGGGATTGCCAACGTGATTTTGACGCCCGATGTGTTTGAGCGTGACCGGCTGATCGTGTCGCGGAGCAGGTTTTTGCGCATCGAGGGGCCAGTGCAGAACCAGGAAGGCGTTATTCATGTGAAAGCGCAGCGCATTGCGCCGCTGGAGGTGACACGAGTTGAGGTTCGGTCGAGGGATTTTCGGTGAAAACAGCCTTTAGCTCTTAGCTTTTAGCTCTTAGCTCGTTTGTGCTCAACCCCGGCTGCTGCGATTTGCCCCAAAAAACGGCCCGTTCACGCACAAGATATTAAAGAATACGCGCAAGCTGCTAATAGAGAACAGCCCTTAGCTCTTAACTTTTAGCTCTTAGCTCGTTGGCGCTCGACCTCGGCTGTATTGAACTCAAATACGGCGCGGTTTCATACATCTCAGCTAATAGCTAACGGCTAAAGGCTAATAGCTGCCATCAGTTTGCGCCCGTCGGGGAATCCCCCTACAATATGGATAGAGAAGAATTGACGGAAAGGTCTGTATTTTCAGCGATGCCCAAGGAAAAGATTCATCCCAATTACGCCGCGGTGCGAGTGGTTTGCGCCTGCGGAAGCGCCTTTGAGACGAGGTCGACCCACAAGGGCGACATTCACGTGGAAATTTGCTCGGTTTGCCATCCGTTCTTCACCGGCAAACAACGGTTAGTAGATACAGCGGGACGCGTGGAGCGCTTCCGCCGGAAGTATGCCAAGAGCGACGCGGCAAAGGCGGCCAAGTAGCCGGGGCGAGGAGTTGGACGAATGGGCCTCCGCCGCGGCGGGGGCTCACGCTTGTTTGGGGCGAAACAGCTGCTAGCTGCTAGCCTCTAGCTCCTAGCTTTTTTGGTGCAGAATGCAACCGAATTTGAGGCAAGCAAGATGCCCCGGCCAAAGCGTTCGATCGAATCCGAAGTAAACATCGACGGTGTCAAGCTAACTTGGCGCCTGCACCGCGAGTGGTGTACTGCTGATCGCTCGTCAGCCTGCAGGCCAGAATCTCGTAGTTAAAGGCCAGGAGCTTTACTTCATGCCGCGCAGAGGATTCACGGTGAAGAAGAACTGGGACAATCCGGTGGAGCACGCGATGCCCGCAGAGGCGCGGGTGCCCGCCGAGGTGCGGATTGGATCAGTCACTGTGCGGCCGGCGACGGTGCTTGCTCCCATGGCGGGCGTGACCGACACTGTGTTTCGCAGGTTCATCCGGCACGCGAGTCTGTTTAGCAGAGAACAGAGATCAGAGAACAGAGAAGAGGGAGCCAGGGAGCAAGGGAGCGAGGGAGCCGCGGCGGAGCAAATTGAAACTGCCATCAGCAACGTGGAGTCGGGATGCGGGTTGCTGATGACCGAGTTCACCTCGGCCGATGGCCTGGCGCGGATGCGCGAGACGAAGCGGCGGCGGTATCTGACGTTTTACGGCGACGAGCATCCCATCGGCGCGCAGTTGTTTGGCTCGAATCCGGAGACGCTCGCCGAGGCGGCGCGCATCGTTGAGGACACCGGCTTCGACACGGTGGACCTGAATCTCGGCTGCCCGGCGAAGCGCGTCGTCGGCTGCAACGGAGGGTCGGGACTGCTGCGCGATCTGCCTAGGATCGGCGAGATCTTTCACGCCATCCGCAGCGCAGTCACAATTCCCTTCACCGTCAAGTTCCGCATGGGCTGGAACGAATCGCAGATTGTGTGCGTAGAACTGGCGAAGATGGCCGAGGCCGAAGGGCTCAATGGCCTTGCGCTGCATGCGCGTACGCGCGAGCAGGGCTACAGCGGGCAGGCGCAGTGGGGCTGGATTGCTCAAGTGAAGCAGGCAGTGCGGCTTCCTGTGGTAGGCAACGGCGATGTGCGCACGCCCGAAGATGCGGTGGCCATGGTGGCTGAGACGGGCTGCGATGCGGTGATGATTGGCCGCGCGGCGCCGGCGAATCCATGGATCTTTCGCCAGATCGCGCAGTACACAGCGACCGGCAGCTACGAGCGGCCGACCACCGAAGATCGTTACCGCATGATTCGCGCGTATTTTGAGATGCTGCTGACGGAGGCTGAAGCGACCAAGGAGCTGCCACGCGACGCAAGAATCGGCGATCCCGGGGCCCCCACGGACAGGTCTTCGTCCGTGGGGTGGGATCCCGTCGGCAAGATGAAACAGTTTGCCACGTGGTTCACGCACGGCGTGCCGGGTGGAGCGAAGTTGCGCGCGGCCATCTACCATGCACGCACCGGTCCCGAGGTACTCGCCGAAGTGGAGCGATTCTTTGTGCCGCGAATTGAGGCCGGCGAGTGCGTTGAGCCGCTGGCCGCTGCGGACAGCGAAGATTCCGCTCAGGCATTCCCTGATAACGAACTGGTTTGCGATTGATGTGAAGCGGCGCGCGTAATCAGGTAAGCGCGAGATACTCATGCGCGAGTCGAACCACCATCGAACCTTCGCCAACCGCTGATGCTACGCGGTTCATCGCGCCGGCACGGAGGTCCCCCGCTGCAAACACACCGGGAACGCTGGTCTCGAGAACGAGGGGTTCGCGCTGCTCTTTCCAGATGCGCGCGTAGTCTTCGGCGGCCATCACGTCACGGCCTGTGAGCACAAACCCCTTGGCGTCGCGCAGCACTTCATTGGGGAGCCAATCGCTCCTCGGTCGCGTGCCAATAAAGATAAAGAGCGCGTCGGCTTGCTCCGGGCTTGTCGATCCGTCGGCGAGCGATTTGAGCACAACTCGTTCCACGTGGCCCTCGCCTTCGACGCGCTCGACTTCAGTCTGAGGTCGAAGTTGGATGTTGGGGGTTTTCTCAATCTGCTCGATCAGGTATTGCGACATGGTTTCGCGCAGACTGTCCCGACGAATCACAATCTCCACCTGGCTTGCGTAGCGAGCCAGGTAGATGGCGCCCTGGCCGGCCGAGTTTCCGCCGCCCACAACAATCACTCGCCGGTCGCGGAAGGCCGACGCCTCAGTAGTGGCGGCGCCGTAATACACGCCCGCGCCGGTGTGCTCGGCGATACCAGGAGCAGAATGTTCGCGATAGAACATGCCGGTGCTGGCCAGCATCGCGCGGGTGACGACCTGGCGGCCATCGGAGAGCACTAGCCGCTTATATCCTCCGTCAAAGGCAACTCCGGTGACTTCGAGCGGGGCAAGGAACTCGGCGCCAAGGCGCTGCGCCTGCGTAATCGCGCGACGCGCCAGCTCGCTGCCGCTTACGCCGGCAGGAAAGCCAAGGTAGTTCTCGATGCGTGAGCTGGAGCCGGCCTGTCCGCCGGGCGCGTGCCGGTCAAGAAGAAGCGTTCGCAAACCCTCTGATGCGCCGTACACTGCCGCGGCGAGCCCCGCCGGGCCTGCTCCGACGATCGCCAGATCATAGACATCGAAGGCGGCGGTGAGAGGTTTGCCAAGGCGCTCGGCAACCTGACGGGCGTCGGGATTTCGCATCACAGGCGACCCATCGTCAAAGAAGAGCGCGGGAAGTTCTTCAAGGGTCACACCGGCCGCGTCGAGCAGCGCGCGGGCGTCCGCATCGCGCGTCACGTCGAGCCAGCGATAAGGGATGAGGTTGCTGGCCAGAAAATCCTTGATGGCGTGCGATTGCGGAGACCACTGATAACCAACCAGCCGCAGCCCTTTGGCTTCAGGAAGATATTCGGCCTGCCACGCATCGAGCAAATCGTCGATCGCGGGAAAGAGCCGCTCTTCCGGCGGGTCCCAGGGCTTGGAGAGATAGTGGTCGAGATGCGCCTCGTTGATGGCCTTGACTGCCGCGTCGATGTCGGAGTAAGCGGTGAGCAGAACGCGCCGCGCCAGCGGATAAATCGCGCGCGACTTGGCCAGCACTTCGCTGCCCATCATGCCGGGCATACGCTGATCGCAGATGAGCATGGCCAACGAATCGCCGCGGCTCTTCAGCTCACGGATGGCATTGAGCGCCTCCTGCCCTGATGCTGCGCTCATCACCGTGTAGTTTTCGCGATAACGGGAGCGAAGATCGCGACGGACCGCGGCCAGAACCTGCGGGTCGTCGTCAACGATGAGCAAAACCGGCTTGTTCATCGTGCAGGCCCCGTGTTCTGAGTCTCGTCGATCGGCATGGCAACGCGGAACTCCGTCCGGCCCGGCCGGGAGTCAACTTCGATTGTGGCGTCGTTGTGGCGCAGCAGCCGGCGAACAATGTCGAGTCCGAGCCCGGTTCCCTGCCCCATGGGCTTGGTGGTGAAGAACGGATCGAAGATGCGTTCGCGAATTGGCGCCGGAATGCCGGGACCGTCGTCGATGATGCGCACGACAACGCGTTCACCTTCGCGGCTAGCTTTCACCTCCACATGACCGCCGTCCTCGACCGCATCGAGCGCATTGTCGATCAGGTTTCCCCAGATCTGGTTGAGCTCGCCGGCGAATCCACGCACAAACGGCAAGCTCGCCTCCAACTCGATCGCCACAGCAGCCGATTTCTGCCGCGCCTTCGCCCTGAGGACCGCAACGGTGTTGGCCAGGCTCTGGCCCAGATCCACCGGGTCAGCCACCATCGCCTGATCCATGTGCGTGAACCCTTTGATGGCGGTCACCAGGCCGGAAATTCGCATCGCCGCTTCCTGGATCTCCGAGGCGAGGCTGCGCACTGCGCATCCCGCTGCAGCCCAGCGCAACACCACGTCCAGGGCCGGTCCCTGCACGGCGGAGGCAAGCTGGTCGAGAGACTCAATGGTGACGGGAGTGTCGGCCAGTGCTTCAGCGCCGGCGGCATCGAGCCCGTGATCGGCGAGCCAGTCAGCGATTGCCTCTTCGCGCTCTGCCTGCTGCACCGGCGAGCGGATTCCATCGGGCGCTCTTGCCAGGCAGGTGTTGCGAATGGCATCGACGGCGGCGAGCTGTGCATCACTCAAACGCGCCACGCCGAGAGCAAGCGTTGCCGTCTCAGCTTCTCCCAGCCGGTCCTCAAGCAGCGCAGCGCTGCGTTCAATGGCTGAAGCTGGATTATTGAGCTCGTGTGCCAAGCCGGCTGACAACTTGCCCAGCGAAATCATCTTCTCGTTCAGCAGGTCGCTGGAGGTGAACAAACGCGCGCGATCGAGCATGGTATGAACAAGGATCGAGGTGATCACGAAGCAATCATGGGTCAGCGCGCGAAGCAACTCCCGGGGCAGCGACAAAATCTCGGTGGGCTCCTGCGCAACCGCGTCTCCAGGCGGAGTCGTGAGCCTTGAGTAGGGCAGGATTCCTGACACTTCGCCGGTTCGCCATTCGATGATCTTCTGCGGCCCGGAGCCGCGATCGACCGACAGCGTCACGTGGCCCGACAGGACGACGTAAAGCCCTTCAACCTGGACGCCTTTATGAGACAGCACCTCGCCGGCCTCGAGATGCCGCAGCGTGCCATGCTCCGCCAGCCAAGCGAGCTCTTCCCGCGGCGCTGCTCCTAGCGTCTTGTGCCGCGGCGCTGCTCCTAGCGTCTTGTGCTCCGCAAGCCGATCGATGAGGTCCAATGCGGCCACCTGTCACTAAATTTTGTCCCGATGGGAAAGGAGGATGCCCCGCTCAAAGGTAGCAGATGGCACCACCACCGGAAAACCGGCCGGTTTTTGCTCAAATTCTGCAACGAACTAACGAAACACCGTGCGCGGAATGATGTCTTGAATGTTTATTGCAATCCACCCCGGCCCGGTCGCGCAGCGAAGAGGCGCGATCGGATAAAATCCCATCCGGGCTCCAGTGCCAGTCCAAGGGAGTATGGGAATGAATTACCTTCATCGGTTCAAGGTTGTGCCGGGCAGCAAGGCCAAGCTCTGGAAGATCGATCCCTCATCGCACCCCGGCCACAAGAATCACAAGTCCGCCCTGGAAGAAATCGATCACTACCAACAAAAATTGCGCGAATTGCAGGAGTTGCTATGCGCCGAGCGAAAACACTCGCTCCTGATTTGTTTGCAGGCGCTCGACACCGGAGGCAAGGACGGCGTCATCAATCACGTTCTGGGCGCCATGAACCCTCAGGGCTGCCGGGTAGCGGCGTTCAAAGAGCCTTCGGCCGAGGAACTGGCGCACGATTTTCTGTGGCGCGTGCACAAGGTAGCGCCTGCCAACGGCGAAGTTGTCATCTTCAATCGCTCGCACTATGAGGATGTGCTCGTTGTCAGGGTTCATAAGCTTGTTCCGAAGGAGGTCTGGTCGCGCCGCTACGATCAGATCAACGCGTTCGAGAAGGAGCTTGTCGCGCACGATACGCAGATTCTGAAGTTCTACCTGCACATCTCAAGGGACGAGCAATTGAAGCGCTTCAAGCAGCGGCTTGATGATCCGGCCAAGCAATGGAAGATCAGCGAGGCAGACTACAAGGAGCGCGCCTTCTGGGACGATTACATGGCTGCATATGAAGAGGCGATCTCGCGGTGCAGCACTGAATACGCGCCCTGGTTTATCATTCCCGCCGACCACAAGTGGTTTCGCGACCTAGCCATCGCACGCATTGTTGTAGAACACCTGGAATCGATGAAGATGAAATATCCCAAGCCGACAATCGACATCGATCACATCCGGCGCGAGTATCACGCCGCGAAGCGTATCTAGCCAATTGGATGATCCCGGGCAAACGCGTGAAAGGAATGGGCGGCGCCATGGACCTGGTCTCCGGCGTGCGCCAAGTCGTGGTCCTGATGGAACACACCGCCGCAGGTGGAAGCGCCAAGCTCGTCCGCAACTGCTCTCTTCCGCTCACCGGCAAGGGCGTGGTGAATGGTGTTATCACCGATCTTTGCGCACTCGACGTCACGCCTGCGGGATTCGAAGTTTTCGAGCTGGCGGAGGGAGAGACCCGAGAACAAATCGAGCAGCGCACCGAGGGATCACTGCGATTCCGCGACGGCGCGGCGTGACGCGGGTTTGGTGCTTACTTCCCCCACGTCGGCTTACGCTTTTCAAGAAATGCAGAGATGCCCTCTCGAAAGTCTCCTGTTTTCCTGATTTGAGTGCTGACTTCGATGGCATCGGCGATGGCTGCGTCGAGCCACGCCCGATGACGCGCGGTGATCATGCGCTTGGTTGCGCTGAGAGCCTCGAGGCTGTTGGCGAGCAACGATTGCGCGAGCGACTCCACACGCTGTGAGAGATCCTCTCGCGGAACCACTTCATTCACCAGGCCCATTTTGCAGGCTTCATTCGCATCGAGAATGCGCCCGGTCAGCAGCAGATCGCGGCTTCGTTTGTCTCCAATCTGCAAGGAGAGGAAGACTGACACCAACGCCGGCACAAAGCCGATGCGCACTTCGGTAAAGCCGAACTTCGCGTCCGGCGTGGCGAGAGTGAAGTCGCAAAGGATTGCCAGACCGGCGCCGCCTGCGATAGCCGGGCCATGGACCGCGGCGATAGTGGGAATGGGCAGTTCATACAACGCGAGAAAGAGGCGGGCGATTCGTTCCGCATCAGAACGATATTCAGCGGCAGCGGCGCCTTGCATCTCTTTCAGCGCCGACAGATCCAGGCCGGAGCAGAAAGCCGGCCCTGAGCCGGACAACACAAGAATGCGGCAACCGCTCCTCGCGGTCTCTTCCAGCGCTGCGATCAACTCCATCTGCATTTCGGGAGTCATCGCGTTGCGGCGATCCGGCCGGTGCAGAATAATGGTTCGCACCGGACCACTGTCGTTCAGCAGGATCGTCTTGTAATTCAATGCTTCCTCCACCATGGATGGTGCGTGACCCGGCCTGAACGCGAGCGCTGCTATTGCACCGGAGCTCCGCAGCTCTGCGCAATCTTCGCGCTGGCGGCAATTAATTCGTCCAAAGCACCGAGTCCGGGAACTGCTACACCCTCTTCCTTCAGCACAGCAACCAGCGTTTCCGTGGGTATATTTCCCACCAGTGTATCCTGCGCGAAGGGGCACCCTCCCAGCCCGCCAATGGCTGAATCGAACCGCCTGCAACCGGCGCGATATGCCGCGCGAATGCGCTCTCCAGCTTCGCCACGCCGTGCATGAAGATGCACCCCAAACTCGATTTCGCGATGGGCAGCAATCGCGACGCTGACAATCTCCACAATCTGCTCCGGCGAAGCCACGCCAACCGTGTCAGCCAGGGAAATTTGACGCACGCCTGAGTCGATCAGCTGGCCGCATGCCTCCGTCACCGCAGCGGCGCTCCACTTGTCGCCATACGGATTTCCAAAGGCCATGGAGAGATAGGCCACTACCCTTAGACCGTCGCCGTTTGCTCGCGCGCCGATTGCTTTCAGCGCGGCTAGCGCCTCTTCCGGGGTTTGATGCTGGTTACGGTGGAGAAATTGCGGCGATACGGAATAAGGAAAACCGATCGTGCGGACCACGCCTGTGCGCAATGCGCGCTCCGCGCCTTTTTCGTTGACCACGATGCCGATGATCTCGACCTGCTCTGGTGGTTGAAGAATCTCAAGCACGCGCTCGGCATCGGCCATTTGCGGAACCGCCGCGGGTGAGACGAAACTCACCGCGTCGATGTGCGTGAATCCCGCTTCGATCAGCTTGCGCAGGTACGCCGCTTTTACTTCGGAAGGAATTGCCGCGGGCAGCCCTTGCCAGGCGTCGCGCGGGCACTCGACGATTTGCAGCTGTTCGTTCATGACGTCAAACAAGTGAGAGCCCGGCAGCTTGTAGCCGGTGGTTTCGCAGCGACAAGCTGCAGGCCGCCTGTTACAAGCGAATCGCTATCCTCTCGACGGGTACACCTTCAGGATCTCTCGCGCAATCACCATGCGCTGGATCTCGCTTGTGCCCTCGCCAATGGTGCAGAGCTTCACATCGCGATAAAACTTCTCCACAGGATAGTCCTTGATGAATCCGTAGCCACCAAACAATTGCACTGCCTCGTCGCAGATACGGACGGCAACTTCGCTCGAAAAAAGCTTGGCCATCGAGGATTCGCGCGTGACTTTGCGGCCCCCATCCTTCAGCACCGCCGCGCGCTGCGTCAACAGGCGCGCAGCATCCAATTCAGTGGCCATATCCGCCAGCTTCCACTGGATTCCCTGGAATTCGGCGATCGCCTTGCCGAACTGCCGGCGTTCCTTTACATATTTCAGCGCGGCGTCGAGCGCACCACGCCCGATGCCCAGCGCCAGAGCCGCAATCGAGATTCTTCCGCCATCGAGCACGCGCATAGCATCGATGAACCCTTCGCCCTCGGTGCCAAGCAAATTCTCTTCGGGGATCTCGCAGTCCTCAAAGATCAGCTCGCTGGTGTCGCTGGCGCGCAGGCCGAGCTTGTTTTCTTTTTTCCCGGGCCGGAATCCTTTCATTCCCTTTTCGACGACGAACGCCGAAAGTCCATGTGTACCCTTGCTCTTGTCAGTGACGGCAATAACGACCGCCAGATCGGCATAACGGCCGTTCGTGATGAAGGTCTTATTTCCGTTCAACACGTAGCGGTCGCCTTTCTTGACCGCGGTTGTGCGCGCGTTACTCGCATCCGATCCTGAGCCAGGCTCCGTTAGCGCCCATGCCGCCAGCCACTCGCCTCGCGCCAGCGGGCGAAGATATTTTCTCTTCTGCACCTCGGTACCTGCCAGAAAAATATGATTCGCCCCCAGCGAGTTATGGGCCGCTACCGTGAGCCCGATGGAGCCGTCCACTGCAGAAAGTTCTTCGATCGCGAGGACATAATCCACATAACCAAGGCCCGTGCCGCCATACTCCGGGGGGATCACTACGCCCAGCAATCCCATCGTTGCCAGTTTCTTTACCGTCGCGAGCGGGAATTCACTCGCTTCGTCCCATGCCGCAACATTGGGGGCAATTTCGCGCGCTGCAAACTCCCGAATCTCGCGCCGGAGCTGTTCCTGTTCCTCCGTCAGTACAAACGGGTAGAGACTTTGTAGCTGCTCCAATTCGAGCTTCATATTCAGGCTCCTTCGCGGGGATTTCGAGTGCCCAAGAACCGTTCCATGCCAGTTAAGATGCCGGGGTCGCACGCCACTGCACCAGCGTTCCGAAACAATAATCAGGTTTGCAGGACTCCGGGATTGAAGCGCTGCACATCCGGATTCAGCGCGCACGCTTCGAGCGCCGCGATCAGTACTTCTCGAGTCCTGACCGGGTCGATGATCGCGTCAATCCAGAGCCGCGCGGCGCCGTAGCGCGGATCAGCCTGCGCATCATAGTCAGCGCGAATCTGCTCGTGAATTGCCGTCTTCTCCGCCGCCGACAACACCTTGCCCTCACGCTCCATCTGCCTTGCGCGCACCTCAGCCAGGGTCGCCGCCGCCGAGGCGCCGCTCATAACTGCGTAGCGCGCCGTGGGCCACGCGAACAAAAAGCGCGGATCGTAGGCCTTGCCGCACATGGCATAGTGGCCGGCGCCGAAGCTGCCGCCCACAATGACTGTAATCTTGGGTACCACGCTCGTACTCACTGCCGAAACCATCTTTGCCCCGGCACGAATAATGCCCGACCATTCCGCATCCTTGCCCACCATGAAGCCATTCACGTCGTGCAGGAAGATAAGCGGCACGAGACTCTGGTTACAGTCCATGATGAAGCGCGCTGCTTTCTGCGCACCCTCGGTGTAGATCACGCCGCCCACCTCGATGCGCTGCATTCCCGCGCCGGGCCCCATAGCGACCGTCTGATTCTGGTTGATTTTCTGATTGGCAACGATGCCCACTGCGCGCCCGCCGATCCATGCGTATCCGCAGAGAACAGTGCGGCCAAAGTCCGCCTTGTACTCGTCGAACTCGCTGCGGTCGACAAGGCGAGCGATGATCTCGCGCATGTTGTAAACGTTGGTAGCTCCCGGCGCCGGATCGATCAAACCATACACATCTTCGGCTGGATATTTCGGCGCGTCGTAAACTGGATCGAACGTGCGGCGACGAAAGACTTCAGCGACCGGCGCGCCGCCGGGGCGCTCACCGATCTTTGCGACCAGCGATCGCAGGCGCGCCAGGCACAAGTGATCGTTGGGTTCCTTGAAATCGACCGTTCCGGAGATCTCAGCGTGCATTGCGGCACCGCCCAACTCCTCGGCGCCCGTCTTCTGTCCAATGGCGGCTTGCACCAGCGACGGCCCGGCCAGAAACAACCCCGACCCCTCGGTCATCAGCACGGTGTCTGTCATGACTGGCAGGTACGCACCGCCGGCCACGCACATGCCCATGATGGCCGTGATCTGCGGAATGCCGAGCGCGCTAATGACGGCGTTGTTGCGGAAGATGCGGCCAAAGTCGTCGGTATCGGGAAACACGTCTTCCTGCAAGGGAAGAAAGACGCCGGCCGAGTCGACCAAATAAAGCGTGGGGATGCGGTTTTCCATGGCGATGGTCTGCGCCCGCAGCACTTTTTTCGCCGTCATCGGGAAAAACGCACCAGCCTTCACCGTGGCATCGTTGGCCACAACCATGCAAAGGCGTCCGCTCACGCGGCCGAGGCCAGTGACGACGCCTGCGCCTGGGGCACCACCGTATTCGGAATACATTCCGTGGGCCGCCCACAAGCCCAGCTCATGAAACTCTGATCCTTCATCGAGAAGCAAATTGAGACGCTCACGCACGGTCAAGCGGCCCTTGGCGTGTTGCGCCTCAACGGCCTTTTCTCCACCACCCCGCCGGATCGCATCCTCCTCCGCGCGAATGGCGCCAAGCAACTCGAGCAGAGCAGCACGATTCGCCTTCGCCCGCACAGAGGCGGAATCGAGCGCGGACCGCAACCGGTTGTCAAACTTCGAAACGTCAGGCATCTGCACACTCACGTCTACTTGCAGGGTACCGCATCTCTCGGGTGAACCAGGACCCTGCGATCGATGCTCCATTACCCGGCGGAGTGTCTCGCGCGGATTGCGATTAAGCATGAGCGGCTCCAATCACGGTCCCGGAGCACTCGCCAAAGCCGATGCGCGGCAAACCCTCGCGAGACGCGAATGCGCGGAAGGTGACCTGGTCGCCGTCTTCAAGAAACATGCGGGACTCTCCGCCAGGCAACTGAATAGGCTGCGGATTGTGCTGCATCTCAAGCAGGCAGCCCTCGGAGCCCGCGCCGGGACCGGAGATGGTGCCGGTGGCGAGCAAGTCGCCGGCTTGCAGATTGCAGCCATTGCTCGCGTGGTGCGCGATCAGTTGCGCAATCGACCAATAGAGATCGCGCAGATTTCCGCGGCTCAACATCACGGGCGCTGCGCCTGCCTGCTGCATCTTCGCGGATTGGAGATAAACCTCGAGGGTAAGATCGATTCCGTCGCGATTTGCAGCCGGCGAGCGCAGATAAGCAAGCGGGGCTGGATCGCCTTCGGGGCGTTTGAATGCGGGAACGCGATATGGCGCCAGTGCTTCCAGCGGAACAATCCAGGGCGAGATGGTTGTGGCGAAGTCCTTCGCAAGAAACGGACCGAGCGGCTGGTACTCCCACGATTGGATGTCGCGTGCAGACCAG
This sequence comes from Candidatus Sulfuritelmatomonas gaucii, assembly GCA_900290245.1. Lineage (GTDB taxonomy): Bacteria > Acidobacteriota > Terriglobia > Terriglobales > Acidobacteriaceae > Telmatobacter > Telmatobacter gaucii. The sequence continues at coordinate 47,081 of OKRB01000024.1, forward strand.
TCGTTGACGAGGCACAAGCCGAAGATGTGCTGCTCGGCTTCGGCGATCGGAATAGGCTCACCCAGCGAGTTGGCCGGACCGACGAAGATGCCCACTTCCAATTCGTAGTCGAGCCGGTGAGAAGGAGCGAAAACCGGTTCTGCGCCCTCCGGTTTGATCTGGCCGCATGGCCTGCGGATCTCAGTACCGCTCACGACGATCGACGAAGCTCGGCCGTGATACCCGATCGGAACATATTTGTAATTCGGGAGCAGCGGATTGTCGGGACGAAAGAGTTTGCCGACGCGCGTGGCATGGTGGATGGATGCGTAGAAGTCGGTGTAGTCGCCGATTGCCGCCGGAAGCTGCATGGATGCATCGCGCATGGAAACCAGCAGGGGTTCGACGCGATTCTTGGTTTCACTTCCGGCCTGCTCTGCGCTAAGGAGCGCGGTGAGTTGGCGGCGCACCGCGGACCAGGCCGCGGCGCCAAGAGCCATGAGCGAATTGAGCCGATTGGCACTGCAGGCGGCGAGCGTCTCCTCATGCAGCGCGGAGAGCAAGCCCGATTGCGCGCAGCCATCCAGATCAAGGATCCTGTCGCCTATCGCAACGCCGATGCGGTCCCGGTCTCCGTGGCGAAAAACACCGAATGGAAGGTTCTGAAGGGGAAAGTCGGTGCCCGGATCGTTTGCTGAGGCAACCCAACTTTTCTCCGTCATTTGCGATGTCCCCAAGTAGATCGTGCTCATCGATGCGCCAATTCTCCAGCCGGCAAATTGAAGCGCTTCTTCAGGCCCTGCCAGCACTCGAAATATTCATGCTGAAGAATTCGAGTTTGCATGGCGAATTCCGTTGGGCGCACCGCAAGCTGAGTCTCGAACATGAACGCCAGCGTGTTGTCGAGATACTGCGGCTTCAAGTCGGCGGCACTGGCCCGCTCGAAGGTTTCGGCGTCGGGCCCGTGTCCGGCCATGCAGTTGTGCAGGCTGGCGCCGCCGGGAACAAACCCTTCAGCCTTGGCGTCGTAGGCGCCAAATACCAGGCCCATGAATTCGTTCATCAGGTTGCGGTGAAACCAGGGAGGACGAAAGCTGTGTTCGGCAACGATCCACCGAGGAGGAAAGATCGCGAAGTCGCAATTGGCCGTGCCCTGAATTGCCGACGGCGCGCTCAGCACCGTGTAAATGGATGGATCCGGGTGGTCGAAGGAGACGGTGTTGATGCAATTGAACCGCGCCATGTCGTACTTGTACGGCGCATAGTTGCCGTGCCAGGCAACGACATCGAGCGGCGAGTGGTCAATGAACGCGGTCCAGAGGCGGCCGAGAAACTTGGTGATGATGTGAAACTCTCCGTCGCGATCTTCGTAGGCTGCGACCGGGGTTTGAAAATCACGCGGATTGGCGAGTCCATTTGCGCCGATGGGGCCGAGCTCGGGCAGGCGGAACGACAGGCCGTAGTTTTCGCAGATGTAGCCGCGCACCTGGCGATCCAGCAGCTCAACGCGAAACTTGACGCCGCGAGGAACCACGCAGATTTCGCCGGGAACAGCATCGATGATGCCCAACTCTGTGGCCAGTCGCAGCGTTCCCATCTGGGGGACAATCAGAAGCTCACCATCGGCATTGGCAAAGAAGCGGTCGCGCATGGATGTGTTGGCCGCGTAGAGATGAATCGCGACGCCCGTCTGCATGGCGGGGTCGCCATTGCCGGCAAGAGTGATGATTCCGTCGAGAAAGTCGGTTTCCTTTTCGGGCATTGGCAGCGGATCCCAGCGAAGCTGATTGGGAGTGGTCGGAACCTCATTAAACGGTCCGCTGCGGATGAGGCCCACAGGAAACTCTTCGTAAGGGCGGTGTGTGACCGAGGGACGAATGCGATAGGTCCATGTGCGGCGATTGACGGCGCGAGGCGCAGTGAATGGCGTGCCGCTGAACTGCTCGGTGTAGAGTCCGAGCGGATGCTCCTGCGGCGCATTCTGGCCGACGGGAAGCGCGCCGGAAACCGCCTCCGTAGCAAATTCGTTGCCGAAACCGGATTGATACAAACATTGGTTGGGCATTCCTCAAACTCCTCTCACAGACGGCCGCTGATGGCGCGGTGTTCGGCCTCATGCATGGCCTCATAGATTTGATCGATGCTGCTGACGGCGAAGAGCAGTTTGTGCAGCTCGTCGACCTTGACCTTCGTCTCAAGCACTTCATCGAGCGAGAACCGGTGGATGGCACAATGGCCGTCGATCACGTTCTTGCATTCCCCGTGCGAGCTGATCAGGCCGCTCCCGTAGACCTTGATTTCTCCGCGCTGCAGGATCACGCCGAATTCGACGGTGTACCAGAAAAGGCGGCCGAGTTTCTCGAGAATTGCGTTGTCGCTGATCGACGCGCAGACGCGGCCATAGTGCTCGAGGAAATCGGCGAACACCTTGTGCGCATGCATCGGAACATGGCCGAACACGTCGTGGAAGATGTCCGGCTCAGGCGTGTATTCAAGCGAATCGCGGCTGCGCAGCCAGGTGGTGGTGGGAAAGCGGCGCGTGGAGAGCATCTCAAAGAACGCCGGCGCGGGAAGAAATCCGCTCACCGGAGTTGAGTTCCATCCTGTGCGCGGCGCAAGGCGCTTGCTGATCGATACCAGATTGGGCAGTCGATCTTTCTGCAGGCCGATGATCTCGAATCCTTCGAGGTATTCACGTGCTGCGTGCTTTTCAAGCTCGCGCAGGGCGCGCCCCACGAGCTCGGCCCATACGCTGTGCTGCTCTTCTGTATAGGCGGCGTAGTCCTGCTCAATGAGATAGGGTGCGGCGGCTGAAAGAACTTCGGTTGTCATCGCTGCTCTCCTGTCACAAATTTCCGCGGGCCTGCTGCTCGCGCTCAATGGCCTCAAACAACGCCTTGAAGTTTCCTTTGCCAAAGCTGCGGCTGCCCTTGCGCTGGATGATCTCGAAGAAAAGCGTCGGGCGGTCTTCAACGGGCTTGGTGAAGATTTGCAGCATGTATCCTTCGTCATCGCGATCAGCCAGGATACCCAGCTCCTCCAGTTCGCCGATAGGCTCGTCAATCTTGCCCACGCGCGCCTGCAGCTCGGTGTAGTAATTGTGCGGAACGCGCAGGAATTCCACGCCCTGCTCGCGCAGCTTGTTCACAGTACCGAGAATGTCGTTGGTGGCGAGCGCAATGTGTTGCACCCCAGGACCGGCATAGAAGTCGAGATACTCCTCGACCTGCGATTTCTTTCGGCCCTCAGCCGGCTCGTTGATGGGAAACTTGACGTAGCCGTTGCCGTTGGCCATCACCTTCGACATCAGTGCCGAATACTCGGTGGAAATGTCTTTGTCGTCGAAGTGCTGGTAGAGCGAGAAGCCCATCACATTGGCATAAAAATCAACCCACTCGTTCATCTGGTGCCAGCCCACGTTGCCCACCATGTGATCGATATGCAGAAGCCCGACGGGACGAGCGACCGGATCGCTTTCAACCGCGCGAAAACCGGGAAGAAACGGTCCGCAATAACCGCTGCGCTCCACAAAAGTGTGAATCGTGTCGCCATAGAGGCGAATGCTCGACACGACGGCGGTGCCATTCTCATCGGAGAGAACCTGCGGTTCGGCCACACTCTTCGCGCCACGGCTTGTGGTTTCGTGCCATGCGTCGCGCGCGTCGTCAACCCAGAGCGCGATCACGCGCACACCATCCCCATGGCGTTGAATGTGCTCTGCGATGGGGTGGTTGCTGCGTAGCGGCGTGGTGAAGACGAAGCGGATCTTGCCCTGCTGCACAACGTAGGAGGCGCGATCGCGCTGGCCGGTTTCCGGTCCCGCATAGGCGACAAGCGACATGCCAAACGCCGCGCGATAGTAATACGCAGCCTGGCGCGCGTTGCCGACATAAAACTCAACGTGATCGGTGCCCTTCAAAGGCAGAAAGTCTTTGCCGCTGGCTGGCTCTGCGACGGCATTTGCGGATGGATGGGATGCTGAGTGGGGGAATGCACTCATGCGGTGACCTCGTGTGCCGGGAGCGAATGGATCAGGGAGCCGCAATCCCGGTCTCGCAATAGCATAGGTCGAATTTGATTCTGTTCGAAATGGGAATTCGAAGGAAATAGAGTAGCGCAGCCTAACGAAATTAGGCATAATGTTCTTAATCGTTAAGGATTGCTGGCCAATGGCATATAGAACCTCTCCGAACAACATTGATTTTGACGCAGTCGCCTGGAAGATTCTGGAAGCGCTGCAAAGAAATGCCCGAATCTCGTTTGCGGAGTTGGGCAGGAAAGTTGGGCTGTCGACTCCAGCCGCAGCGGAGCGAGTGCGCCGCCTGGAAGAGGCCGGCGTGATCACCGGCTATCATGCGGCGCTCAACGTTACGAAACTCGGCTTGCCCATACGCGTGCTGGTACGCCTGACCATTCACGGGGGTGATCTGCAGGTGAGCCGGACGATCTCCGCGGTGCGCGATATGCCGGAGATCAGCCGGTGCCACCGCATCACCGGCGCGGAATCGTTCGTGATCGAGGCCGATGTGGTTTCCATCCGGCATCTCGAAGTGTTGATCGACAAACTATCAACCCTGGGAGCGACATCGACATCGACGGTGCTTTCATCCCCGGTGGAACGGCGTGATTATCATTCCGGGCAATTGGAGTTGTATGGCAAGTACCTTTAGATAGTTTGAAGCTGATTTCCGAGGAAAGGCTTCGAACGTATGGAATATCAGAAATCTGACTACAGCTGCGTCTCGTGTCATGGGTTCAGTTCAGATGGATTTACTGAAGTAATTCCAGCGGAGCGGCATGGAACTTAGGAGAATCGTGTTCATCGTGAGAATCCCACCAGAGCGATGGCGGCAGTGCTCATTACGACTGCGCATGTCCAACCGAGCACATTCATTCCTGGCGAATTGACTCGGTTCCCCATTACTTTGTGGTCGCTGGTGAGGAGAACGATCATGATGACCAGGGGCGGCGCCAATAAGCCATTGAGGATGGCCGACCAAAACAGCATCTTTACCGCATTGATGCCGGCAAAATCAAATGCGAGTCCGACCAAGATGGAAACGGCTATCACTGCGTAGAATTTTGCCGCAAGCCGCGGCTGGAGGTTAAGGGAAGCGTCCTTCCACTTTCCGCCCTCCGCGATTGCATACGCGCAAGATCCGGCCAGCACAGGAACTGCAAGCATTCCAGTTCCGATGATTCCAAGTGTGAATAACCAGTAGGCCCCTTGACCCGCGAGAGGACGCAGAGCCTCGGCAGCCTGCTTTGCCGTCTCGATATTCTTTTGACCATGAGCGTTGAGTGTCGCGCCAGTGGTGAGAATGAGGAAGTACATCACTAGATTGGATAGCAACATCCCCGTGATCACATCTCTCTTCGTCACTCGGAGTTCCTTGTTTGTTGCACCTTGTCTTTGGGCAACCGTGGTCTTGCCATGGTCGCGATCTTCCTCAACTTCCTGTGCCGCCTGCCAAAAAAACAGATAAGGGGAAATGGTGGTCCCCAAGATTCCCACCAAGACAGAGAGGTAGCCCCGACTCCATTCGACGTGCGGGATAAACGTCTGGCGGAAAACATCGCTCCAATTGGGATGGGACATGAATGCCGCGACAACGTAGGCGAAGAGAACCATCGTCAGCCACTTGAAGATGCGTGCCATTGTCCGGTAAGAAGTCCAGAACAGGAGTCCCAAGATAAGAGCGGCGAAAAATGGCGTCCAGAAATAAGCGCGGACGCCGCTTATCATCTGCATTGCGTCCGCCATGCCCCCGAGATCCGCTCCTATATTGAAAACGTTGGCCACGATGACCAATGCGCAAGCGAGCCATAGAACCCAGCGGGAATAGCGCTTGCGAATGACGCTGGCCAATCCGCGCCCAGTGACCATGCCAAGACGCGCGCACATCAGCTGAATCGCGGCCATCAATGGGAAGGAAAGCAAGGCCGTCCAAAGTGTCGCGTATCCATAGGAGGCGCCCGCAACGGAATAGGTCGAAATGCCGGATGGGTCGTCGTCCGCGGCGCCAGTGATGAGTCCAGGACCGAGGTCCTTGAGGAATTCGGACAGCCGGACAGTTCGCCTGGAGGTGGACGTCGGTGTTTTCAACTCTTCAGTCGGTCTGGGCGGCACAAGCCTTCCTAATCTACGAAGATCGGCCGATTCGTTGACTTGCAGCAGGACAGCGCGAAGAAACGGTGCACGAAATCCCGGCACCCAGGATCAGAAGATTCTTCTATGCGGGATGAGTACACTGCATGGACCGTTTTGCGGGGCATATCAAGAAAGATCTGTCCGTTTCCCCTTGAGGTGTTCGACCAATTTGAGTGGATGAATAGGTTTTGCAATCAATTCGAATTCAAAACCTTGTCTTTTCCCATCGAGCAGGATGTCGGAAATGCCGGCCTGACCGGAGAAAAGCGTGATCCGGGTCGACGGATACATCTTTCGGATCGCGATCGCCAGTTCGACGCCGTTCATCTTTGGCATCAGTACATCGGACAACAAATACTCCGGCCGGCAACGGGCGACCTTCTCCAGCGCAGTCCATCCGTCATAAGCCGCCAGTACGAAAAACCCTGCTCCTTCGAGTATCTCCGCCAAGGTATCGACAATGAGTTGTTCATCATCGACCAGCAGCACGATGGGGCGGTCGCGTTGGGTCTCGATCGCGTCGGATGCCTCACTATGTGGCAACTTGATGTTTGAAGCGTTTTCGCCAATCAGAAAGACCGAAGCCGATGCCATGCGTGACTCCAGATTTGATCCTGTCATTTATGGGATGAAACCCGGGAATCTGGGGGCGCGAAAGGAATAAAGATGGTGACACTCGTGCCACTGCTCCCACATTCCGTACTGCTCGCGACCGAAACCTGACCGCCCCGCCGTTCGACAAGTTCCCTCGCGATCCAGAGCCCTATGCCTGTTCCCAGGTTGCCCTTTGTAGTAAAGAATGGCTCGAAGATCTTTTCGAGATACTCCTGCCGGATTCCAACTCCGCTGTCACGGATGACGGTCTGGATACCCTCGCCTCTCGGAGAAGTTATTTTCCTTGTAGTTATGTTGATAATTCCGCCGCCATGCATGGCATCGATGGCGTTGGTGATGATGTTGGAAAAGACCTGAACCAGCTCACCCCGACTGACGGTTATCTTCTGCATGTCGTTGAATTGAGCTTCAACTCTAATATCGTTAGCAAGGAGCTTCGCCCCGTAGACCGTCAGTACATTCTCTATCAATTCGTGGAGATGAACCTCAGCGGGAAGGCCGGTGTCCCGGTAGTATCCGAGTGTCTGCCGCGCGATGTGAGCGACCCGCTCCAACTCCTGTTCGGCGGTTCGCAGGTGCGCGTACGCTTTTCCCTCAGACGGACTGTTCTTCCTGGCGAGGAAAATCAGATTGATCAGGGATTCGAGAGGGTTGTTGATTTCATGGGCAACAGCCGCGGCCATACGGCCTGTGGCCGCGAGCTTTTCGGATTGCACCAGCAGACGTTCCATCCGCTTCCGGTCAGAGATGTCACGTGCAATCTTGGAAGCGCCGATTACCTGACCGGAAGCGTCCCTGATCGGAGAAATCGTGACCGAAACCTCAAAGTGTTCACCGCCCTTCTTCATTCGGACCGTCTCGTAATGGTCAACGCGGTCTCCCTCTCTGAGCTTCCGCAGAATCTCATCTTCTTCGTAATGGAGTTCCTCTGGAATAAGCCGCAGAATAGGCTGTCCCTCCATCTCTTCTGAGGTGTAGCCGAACATGCGGGCAGCACCCTGGTTCCAGGTTCTAACAATTCCATTGAGATCCTTGCTGACAATTGCGTCGTCCGCGGAATCGACGATCGCCGCTAACTGGAACCGGCTCTGTTCGTTCTCTTTGCGGTCCGAAATGTCTCGGGCGATCTTAGAGGCGCCGATGATCTTACCAGTCGCATCCCTGATTGAAGAGATGGTGGCGGAGATCGGAAACCTCTCGCCACTTTTCCTTATCCGGACAGTTTCGTATTGGTCAATCCGTTCACCGGCCCTTATTTTGCCCAAAATATAATCTTCTTCCTGATGCAATTCCGGAGGGATGAGCATGAGGATAGATCGACCTATGATTTCATTCGCGGCGTATCCGAAAATCCAGGTTGCAGAGTCATTCCAACTGACGATGATTCCGTTCAAGTCCTTGCTGATGATCGCGTCGGCAGAAGATTCAACAATTGCAGCAAGATGGGCCCGAGGATCGAAACCGGATTCCTTGACTTCGGCGTGCCGGTCCTCGGAGCGCCTGGGGTCATTTTGGTTCAAGTCTTGGGCTCCGCCAGGATTCACATCCGGAACGAGTAACCGCGATTGTGCTTTGATCTCGGTAAGTGCAGGCTTTTCAGCCAAGGGCAGAGCGGGAGGTTTCAAACTGACCATCAATTGTTCCAACCCTGTATGATGCCCGGCTTGGCTTAATTGTTGTGTTTCGAGGCCATTATGAACCTCAATGCCCGACCTGCGTGGCCGATCGAAAATCGGTTAGCCATCTCAATGGGAGGTCTTGGGGGGAACGGAGATCAAAGAACATAGAGTCGGAGCATCCACCAAATCAGAAAAAGGCCGACTAATGCGATGACAATGTGGCCAATCCATTGGCCAGGCGTTTTTGGGTTTCCGAAATTGAACACGTCGCAATAGTAGCATCCGTTCGGAAGGCAGCAGGTCTACCTGTTTGGGTTCGGCGTCAGCTTCCGCTGCGTCTTCCTGGTCAGAGGACAGCGTCCCACATCGGCTTCAAACATGGGCAAGTGGCGGAAATGTTACGCATGTGAGTGGTACGTTCTTTAACCCATGTCTATGGGTCAGACCGAATCTGAATGGTCGGGGCGGAGGGATTTGAACCCCCGACCCTCTGCTCCCAAAGCAGATGCGCTACCAGACTGTGCTACGCCCCTTTTGAATCAATCAGTTAGCCGAAATTCCTCCAAATCTGAGTACCTGCTTGGAGGATTCATGAAAGCGCGTTTTGAGCAGTTCATCCGCGAACGTCAATACCTGCAAAACGTCACCGCACGCACAATCGAATGGTACAGATATAGCCTCCGATGGCTGCCCTGCGAGAACCCCACGCAATCGCAGTTGGATGAAATGGTGGTTCGTATGCGCGAACGCGGACTGAAGCCCACGGGCTGCAACTGCCTTTCCAGAGCCATCAACGCATATCTGAAATGGTCCGGTTCAAAACAGAAGATTCGCCCGTTCAAAGAGCCGGATGAAGTGCTGCCCACATTCACAGAGCAGCAAGTCAAGCGGCTCATAGGATGGAAGCCCAAGAGCAAATATCAGCGGAGGCTACATCTGCTCATTCTGTTTTTGTTCGACACTGGTTGCCGTATCTCTGAGGCGCTTGCGTTGCACGTCGCCGAGATTGACTTTGATAACTTGCTTGTCACGCTGGACGGCAAGGGACGCAAGCAGCGGATTGTTCCAATCTCTCTTGAACTGCGGAAGGCGATTGTTCGCTTTTGCACGGACAGAGCGCGCAAGCCCGATTTGCTGCTATTCGCAAGCCGGGTAGAAACAACTTGGGTCCGCCGCAATATTCTGCGAGACGTGAAACGAGTTTGCCGGTCACTCGGGTTTGAGCCGCCCGTCCGCACACTCCACTCGTTCCGTCACACATTCGCTGTGAACTATCTCCGGCGCGGCGGGTCTGTGTTTCATTTGCAAAAGGTGCTCGGTCATTCCACGCTTGAAATGACGCGGCGATACGCAAACCTTGTCACGGCGGACCTACAGGCTGTGCATGAGCGCGTGAGTCTGCTTTCTCGCTGAAAGGAAAGGCCAGGGTGGACAATCACGCCCCGGCCATTTCTGACGTCGCTCTATGCTTGCGATTTTTGCAGTCCGCAAACCCTCGCTCAAATCCTATAATGCTCCACATCGGATCAAAATACCGCTTGGCGAACCTCGATAGGAGGGTTTGAAATGTGGGCGTTGGGCTTACTGTTCTTCTATCTCTTCTACCGCGTCGCAATCGTCTACTACCTCGGGATGTACTTCAAGCCTTCGCTGAAGCGCCCGATGGGTTCGATCTACAGGTGGTTTCACCCGACGGTTATCACGGTTTCGGTAGTGCTCTTCTTGGCATCGGTGTTCTTTTTCTTCTTGACGAACCCATGGCTTGTGATAGTTCCTTTTCCACTCACCGCAATTTTTCTTTATGCCTTTGTGGACCGGGTGAACAGGCAGAGGCAGCAGATGTTGGAGAAAGCTGTCGAGATTCAGGTCACTATGGAACGGGAGGGGCGGCCTCAGAGTGAAATAGACAAGGCCGTCTATCTAGGAGTCACTGGGGAGGTTTACCCGCTTGAGACGGACTGTGCGGAGCCGGGTCTCTCGGAGTTGAAGTCATTCATGCTCTACTGCGTTCTTAGTCGGACAATGGGCTTTGACGCCCATGAAGAGCTAAGCGAGAAAATAAGACGCGAAGGAATGGGCAAGCATTACGTGTCTGAATCGGACAAGATAGAAGCCGCGATTGATGCCCTTTACGCAAAGAAGGTCAAAGAGCACGAAGCATATGAATCTTTTCGCAAGGCAAGAAGCTGAAGCTCTTCAGCATGTCGGACTCCCCCGCGTATTCTGGACAGATGAAGGACGAGCTGATCTTCAAAATCCAACGGGTCCTAAGCCAGCGAATCACTCAGGAAATGCAGGTTGTTTACTTGCTTGTTGAGTTGCGCAAACTAATGGACCGAGAGGCGTATCAAGATTCCGTGCTGAGGATGTTTTGTAATTGGGTGGTTCACACCAAGCTGGAACGGCGAGCTGAAGGAAGCGAGATCATTCTGACCGAGTTTGATGAAATAATGACCGGGCTTCTTGAGCGCAACGCGGGCACCACGCACTTTGAGCACCTCTCTCTTGACAAATTCCGCGAAGCACTCGCACGGTGCTTTGATGCTTTCAATCTGTCAGCGCCGTTCATCCGCGAGGATGGCGAGTACGTGAAATTTGTCCGGCTTTATTCTTCGGTTGTCGGTGAGTGCCCCATAGTCTTTTCGGCCTCGAAGATTCCATTGAAGCACGTCGAGCAAATTGAGCTTCAGGGATTCTGCGAGGGCATCCTAGTAAATGAGTTGCCAGTACCCCAATGGCGGATCACCTTGAAAGATGGCAAGACGATGAATTGGGGCTTCCACATGGGGTGAAAGGCGGCCCCCGCTCTGATCGCTCGCAGTTAGAGACACGCTACGGTCATCTGTGCGCGATTGCAGGGCATCCTGATTGAAGAAATTCCCGATTGGCCTGTCTGAATCACCCCGAAGGCTCAATCAGGGATGGATTGTTGTTCCGCACGTTTCCGACATCTGCGCTGACCTTCCACGCTTTCATCTGCTCCGCATTGTAGGGCCTCAACAAGTCCACGGGCGGGCATTGCGGGTCACCCGGCTCCAACCATCGCCAGTAATCCTTCGGTGCCAGAATCACGGGCATCCGATTGTGTATCGGCTCCATCAGCGTGTTGGGGTCCGTAGTGAGGATGGTATAAGTCTCTAGGGTCTTCCCGGTTTCCTTGTCTTTCCATCGCTCCCACAGACCAGCAAATGCGAAGAGCGAGCCGTCCTTCATGGCAATGGCATAGGGCTGCTTTGCCTTCGCATCCTGTTTCTTCCACTCATAGAACCAATCGGCGGGGACTAGACAGCGGCGGCGTTTGAATGGTTCGCGATACAGCGCACTTGTGGTGATGGTTTCCGCCTTTGCGTTAATTGTGTTGAATGACGACTTGCCATCTTTCGACCAAAATGGCACCAGCCCCCACCGCATGACTGTCAGCTCCCGGTCCCCCGTGTCTTCACTCAACCGGACAACGGGCTGAAATGTCTGAGGGGCGACGTTGTAAGACGGAGCGAAATATGAGCCATCAAACACATTCGTGTCGTGAGTCTGCATCCACTCCGCGATGCGTTGTTTGTCAGCTCGCCTTCCGTATCGTCCACACATAAACAGAGTCTATCGCCGACGAGTTAACCGGGAGAGCGTTCATTATGCAGTAACTTCCGGTTTGCCGGTAATTCGCCCGCAACAGTGCCGAGGGCCGCTACGTCAACAGACATAAGGTCACGCAAGGCTCCATCCGCTGCCCGGGTATAATCAATCCACCTATCGCATGGAAGGGAAGAGTTGTGCGACGTTCTGTTCAGATGATCTTGACAGCTCTGGGTGCGCTCCTGATTTTAAAAGTGGCGAGTGCTGAAGGCTGCACACTTCAGACCTATGCATCTTCGTGGATGGCGACTGGGACTCCGTTTTCGGTCAAGTGCCCATCAGGAACCTACACCGGACACCTAGTTTCCACTCCGGCGCGGCGTTTCTTCCGGCGCGGGCACCTAATGCTGGTCTTCGATCAGCCTGTTGCTTTGGTCCCGAAGAAGGAAGGGGACGAGGGCAAGATCCAACCGGGGCGGGGCAAGCAAATTGCGAGTATGCTGATCGATGGCGGCGTGGGAATTGGATCAAAGGATTTGCTTGATGGACTGTCTGGAGCGGTTTTCAAGTCTTGGTACATGATCCCCATCTCTGCCGTCGCCCTCTCTTTCTTCTCCAACGGCGGCGATGTCCTCCTGAAGCCGGGGTATCAACTTCAGATCGAGCCGACGAGCGAGCAAATGCCCCAAAAATGAAGGCAAGCGGGGACGTCGTTGGCGACGAGTCGCCAAACCGGAAGTTACCTGACAACCTTGTCGAGAATCATCCGAGCCAATTGCACGCTGTCAGCAATCACACTTGTCATGCGCGGCGATGGGCGGCTGATGTCATCCCGCGCAAGCCGGACAGCGGCAATGATCGAAGCCGCGATAACAAGCGTTGAAGCGAAACGATCCTGTTTCCGCCACCCATCTCGAAAACGGGTGAGTCTCACTGGGAATATTCACCGATGCCTCCCGGGAGCAGTTTGGAGCCCCCTAGGGTAGTCGGCACGAAAATTCGCGGGCGCAAGAGTCGGCCTTTTGACAAACAGCGAATGGCGCGGCTAGGATTGCGACCACCAATGAAAACCGCCAAAAGAACGGACACTCAGACAGAGATAGGAGCGGACGAGGCAGAAGCGAAAGGCGTAACCGGACTCGTCTGTCCGGATTGCGGGCAAGCTGTGCGATTGCATCGCGGCAAGAAGATTGCGCACCATTTCGAGCATCTGCAAACCGGAAGGCCACCGTGTCCGAATAGCTACGCGGGGTGGATCGCCAAGGGCCGTCCGGCGCGGCACAGCAAGAAAGCGAAGCGAAAGCGAGATTAAATCTATTTCTGTGTTCGCAAACTTGTGGCCCATTGCGTGCTCTCCCGTGAACCGCTCGCGAGATTTGACCCTGCCTCGGTGGTTCCTGCTTTCTCAGTACGAGACCGGGGTGGGTTCCATCTTGCCGACACTCCCTCTATAGAGCGCCGCAACCCATAAATCTCTACGAACGAACAATTCCCAGAATTTTGGACTTTTTGAGTCCAAATTGGGAAAAATCGAAGATTGGCTAAGATTCTCCCTTGCCCGAGCGGTTCCGTCAGCGGCTAAGCGGTTTTCACAAAATCGTGGTCCTCGTACATCTCCGTGCCGCTCAAACACGATATGGCCGCGACATGGCCCCAAGTCCCCGGGGCGAACGCCCGGTAAGGATCGTCGCCTTTGAAGAGCACAAGCTGCCCGGACTCAATCGCGAATCGGTCGGCATACAAATGAAGTTGGTGGGGCTCGTCGTGAATCTTACAATCAACACGGTAATATTTGCCAAACGACTCTCCCGTTATTTCGCTACGAAGGTCAATCCATTTCGGTTTGCTGTTGCTGTTCCGTCTTGCCATCTTTCTCTCCTATTCTTGTTCTGGGTGGATTACCCCATCCGTGTTCGTCTTCACGTCTCCATGGTCTGATTCGCCAACGATAACTGACGTCTTGCACGCGTTTCTGTCCTAAATCTGCATTGTCGCCACGCTCAGAATTGTTGCCGTCGCGTCAAAATCGCGTCAGCGCGTCAGTGCGTCCATACTCCCCCTCCGATGGAGGATTTTGTAAATCATTGAAAAATATACGAGAACGAGAACGTTTTAATAAATCTCGCCGTATATAGAAGCAACGGAGGGGCACGTGACGCGATGATTCCGACGCGACTAATCTTCTGCCCTCGCGGCGAAGATTTTTTTCCCATCGATACCGAACAGTCTGTTTTGCACCATGCTGTCTAGCGCACGCCCCCAATTCACCGTTCCGTCCCGCTTGCCATTCGTGTGCTTGAAAAGAGCCGCACGGGACAGAGGGCCTTTGGAACGGAGAACACGTTCCATTTTCTGCTGAATGTAGGCCGTAGCGTTGTCCGTGGCCTCAGTGCGGTAATACTCATGCGTGGCAACTTGGTAGTCACCTAGTCGCGCTGCATCCCGCGCCGTGTCCCCGGTAATTTCAGATTCACCACGCAACCAAGACAACAATAAGGCGGAGCGCCACACGTGGATATTCATGCGCTCACTACCAGCGGGCAGCTTGGCGACCCAGGCATCCACAACGTCTAATGCGCCAGCGCTCGCCGGAATGTCGGCGGGGGTATTTGACAGCTCGTGTATGCGCGGCAAGAACACGCGGCGCAAGGGGTTGAAGTCAGGCGGGCGCAACCGCGAAACGTTCGCGTATTCACCCATCGTGCCGCAGATATTCAAACGGCTCATCAGGCCGCCGCCCACAATATCACCACGGCCTAGCAGGTCAAACCAATCGGACTCAGTGACTCCGCACAGCATAGAGAACAACATTCGTCCCGATGCGGGCGCGCGTTCTCCGGTTGCAGTGCCATAGAATCGGTTACTATCCCACAACCCACATATTGCACCCGTGGTTGCATGACCCACACCGCCCTCAATTGACAACGAACTAAACAGGTTTTTTGCTTCCTCAAACACAGACAGCACACGCGGCAAATCTTCACCCCAAAGCGGTGGTTGCGGAGGCGGTTCGGGTTTGTCTTTTTCCCTTTTGGGCTTGGGGCGCTCAATGTTCGCCAGCCTTGCCATGCCGGGAGCACTGCTCGCCCCCGCAACCCATGCACCCACGTGTTCTGTTGCCCACTGCCACGGGAATGGCTTTTCGGTAAGCAGCGCCTCTCGCGAGTCCGCACCGGCGGGCCGCCGCCCGTTGATAATTACGCCACCACCAGACAGGTGCTCAAAGAAGCTCATAGCGCGGCCAATGGCAGTGCCCTTGCCTTTGCCGAAGGGCACTACCAACACGGTGTACGTGCGCGGCGTAACGCCTTCAACGTTCGGGCAGGCGATTTGGTCACCCACAATTGCGCCTAGTACGCACCGAAATGCCTCCGCATACATCTTGAGCGGGACATTGTTGTCTTCTCCGCATAATCTTGCGAACGTACCCACAACGGTGTCATCCCAAGCATCCATGGGATAAACCGGGCGCGTTGGCCCGGGCATTTTGGCTGGTTCCGGCTTTGGCTTTGGACTGCCGATGACTACGGGCGGGTCCGCGCCCGGCTCCCGCGCGGCTTCATTGTGCATCAGCGTCATGAGTTGCTTAAATACCGCCGTGTCACGCTCGCTGCTCTTGCATGTGCCGTGTGAGCACTCAAATGCTACTTTGCCGTCAAGGATGCCAAGCACCGTGCTACTTTCCGCGCCGGGTCCGCTGCCGTGTTGCTCTTCCCATGGGCAATGAATCCCAAGCCAATAGCCATTTGGCGCGCGCTTCTCAAAGTCGCGCGGCTCAATCTTGTTTCGGCCCATGTACTCAAGGAGCCACGTCTTCCACTCGTCCGCCGTGGCGTCGTCCACAGCCGTGGCCGGGTCATACGTGCGCGTTTCTGGTGCAAGGTCTTTGACGCGTTGCGGAGCCGGAGCCACTGGCGTGCCGTCTAGCAGTGCGGTGTACGCTTCACCGCTGTCCGGGTGAATACTTCCGGCAGCCATCACATAGCCGCCTTCAGCACGAATGTCACCGGCACAGCCATTCAGTTTCCATCCGGCACAACCACGGGAGCCATCGGCTTGATAGTAGAGCTGGAGTCCAAACTCGGGACGGCGACCAGTGCGTACCGCGTAGGTGAGCGGAAAGCCGTTACGCTCCATCCACGCCGTCGCGTCACCCCTAGATGTGAGGCCGTGGTCATTGTCCACCACCAGCAACTTGCTAGGCCCGGTGGAGATGGCCGGGTTGGCATCAGGTGTCTTTTCCCACCACGCGCGGATAGTTGCCTCGTCTAGTGTGGCGTCTTTAAAGCCGTGTAGCGTCATCGGCCTCTTGCTTTGCGGCTTGCATGGAAACACATACCATCCCCGGCGCACGCAGTCGAGCGCCACATCCAAAAGCGTCATCTGATTCTCACTTTCTTTCACCTACAATGCCTCTCAACCGAACAGAATTGACCGTAGGCGCATTGCCGAAATTCGCTGGTGGGACTCCAGCGTGGGTTTTAGCGGTTCATTTTCTGTGGGAGTTTCTGAAGTCGTTGGAGTTTGTATGAATGCTCATTAAGTACGGTGACTTCGGCCCCTGATTTGTCCCGTTGGATCGCGCCTCGATTCACCAGAGCCCCAAACATGCCGGGAGGATACCTTAGGAGTCCTCGCTTGATTTGTGAGCGCGGACACAGCTTTTCCTGAGATTGCTCGCGCCCATTCACGCAAACTCAGGATGCGGCGACCGTAAGTGCGCGATTTGTCAGCTTTCGGCTATTCCTCTTCGCCGACAACCTTGTATTCACGAGTCTTTCCGTCAGGAAATAAAAGTTCGTATCTCATGTTGTATTCGTAGCTGCGCGAATGCTCGTATTCGCTAACTTTTGCCCGATAATCACCCGTTCGCAGGATCGCGTCACCGTGAGTGGATTCAAGTTCATATTTCTTTCCCTCGATGACTACCGACAAGAACTCATAGCCGTTGTTGATTTTGTCTTCACCGACCCGACGCGATGACTGCACATGAACGACCAATGGATATTCCCGCTCCTTCGGGAGCGACTGAGCCGGGGTCAGTGAAGGAATCGTTGTCAGCAAAATTGCGAAGAGTAGTTTTTTCATTTGCCCTTGCCGTTTTCGATGAATTGTTACCACCGACGAATATAGGTGATTGCGATCCTTGGAAGTGTGCGCGAACGCACAGAACAGATTGGGATGTCAATTGAGGGTATACGCCAACTCCACACCGCAGCTTGACACTATTTACGTCTATCTAGGGTGGTTTTGTCGTTTTCTTGACATATCCCAGAAAAGGTCTAGAATCTAAATAGACACTCTGGTGGGGGATCGAAATGACGGCAGCCAAACGGCATAACATGACGGTGGGGTACCGCAGGGTCAGCGCCCTCGACCAAAACACGGAACGCCAGCTTGAGGGCGTGAAGCTCGACAAGGTGTTTACCGACAAAGCTTCCGGCAAAGACACGAAGCGGCCCCAGCTGCAGGCCGCCCTTGAGTACCTCCGCGAGGGTGATCTGTTTGTGATTCACAGCATGGACCGGCTGGCAAGGAACCTGGATGACCTGCGGAGAATCGTTCTAGATCTCACTGGGAAGGGCGTACACGTCCAGTTCGTCAAAGAGAACCTGACCTTCACCGGTGAGGACTCGCCGATGGCCAACCTCCTGCTGTCCTTGCTTGGGGCTGTGGCGGAATTCGAGCGGTCGATGATCCGCGAGCGGCAGCGGGAGGGGATCGAGCTGGCGAAGAAAAAGGGCGTCTACAAGGGGCGGAAACCATCGCTGACGCCGGCGCAAGTCGCAGAGATTCGCAAGCGGGTTAAGGCTGGAGAGAAGAAGGCTGCACTGGCCGCTGAATACCGGATATCGCGGCAGACGTTGTATGCGGCCCTCGGTTGAAGTCCGAAGCGGTCTTCTCTCAGCGGTGCTGACGGACAGAGTGGGCTGCCACCGGATATCCTCGTGGGCCTAATCACGATCGGCCTGGAATATGCCCTTGGTGTTCTCATTCGTGCGGCAGGAGAGCTAATGAAAGCGCCGTTCGACTGTGCCGTGAACCTATCGCACCTTCTGAATGACGACGAGCGCGCTAGCCTCATGTCCCTGGAATGAATATGCGCGCCTCATCGCCAACAGGGATGTTCGTTTTCTAGGGAAAGGATGGGAGACATGCCAGAATCCACCAATGCGAGGAAACCCACCCCAGAAGAGTTAGCCCAAATTCTCTCCCGTTTCAAAGATGTGACCAAGCCGGGTACTAGCGAGTTGTTCATCGGCGGAGTGCGGCCGCCCCGGAAACAAGAAAAGCAGCCGGACGAGAGCATGAAGAAGCCTGAGGGAAGGAAGACTGAGGAACACTGAGCTTAGGGCTGATGCAACCAATTTGGGCAAAAAACCATCGCCCCGGGGGCAATGTGGGGTTGATCTATCGAAGGGGGCCCGAAGGTGCCAAGGGTCAGATTTAGGGGACCCCGGGGCTTCTGGAGAGACTTGCGAAGGCACTTTCAGGGAAACTGGCGCTCCTGAGAGGTACTCGTTGACCGAGCCATTTTGCCGAACCAGACCTGATGGCCAATGATCTAACGCGAATCCTCATGCGGCAGCTGATTGGTGCGGTGGCTCAGTACGACAAGAGTCAGATTGTGCTGAAGCTCCGCGGCGCTCGAATGCGGAGACGGGCCGCTGAAGGCCGATGTGAGGGTCGGAAGCCGTTCGGTCGCGATGAAGCCGAAAAGAAGGCCCTCGAACGAATGAAGACGTTGAGGGCTGGAGGCCTGCGATTCGAATAGGATTGCGGAGCAGCTCAACGCGGAGGGGATACCCACTCGCACCAGAAAGCGGTGGCACGGGGTTGCGATTAACCGGATTCTCACCGGGCAGAGCAAATCGACTTCGAGATAGCAGGACGTGTGCAATTGGGAAAGGAAGGGGTGTTTCATGAAAGACGGATTCACAAGATTGGCATTGATTCTGGACCGGTCCGGTTCAATGGCATCCATTGAGGAAGCGACTGTCGCGGGCGTCAACAAGTTCATCGAGGAGCAGAAGCAGGTGCCGGGAACGGCGACGCTGAAGCTGGTGCAGTTCGATGATGTCTATGAAGAGGTGTTCGACACCCCCATCGCCGAGACTCCCGAGCTGACACTCTCGAAGACGCCGAGGCCGGGGCAGAAGACCTACGAACCCCGGGGCAACACAGCTCTCCTCGATGCCATCGGGCGCACCATTACAGAACTGGGGAGTGGGCTGGCAGCAATGTCTGAGGAAGAGAGACCGTGCAAGGTCATTGTGATCATCATGACCGATGGTCTGGAGAATGCCAGCAAGGTGTTCACGGCACCGCAAGTGTTCGACCTGATTGTCCAGCAGCGTGACATCTACAAATGGGATTTTGTGTACCTTGGCGCCAATCAGGATGCCATCGCGACAGCAGCCAAGATGGGTATTGCTGCGGCATCCGCCATGCCCTACATAGCCAACAGGACGTCGACGACAAATGCCGTCAACGCTACGTCAGCTGCAGTCCGGCGTTCACGGGAGTCTGGGCAGAGCGTGAGCTACACCCCCGGCGAACGGAAGGCATCGCTATTTGAAGACGACAACGACGCGGCCAAGAACCAGCGCCCCTGATCGGAATGGCCAATCTGCCTGCCATCCCGGAAAACAGACGAGGGGGATTTGTATCCAGCTTGCCGACTCTGACGAACAGTCGAATGCGTTTGACAGGCGATTCCGCCACGCCTATACTCCGGGCGGCATCCACGAAAGCTGCAGAAGGGTTGTGACCCTCGGTGATTGTCTGAATTTTGCACGGTGACAAGTGCGCCGTGCTGCCGATGAATGCATCCCCGATCGAGTCTCAACGATCGCAGGGGAATCGCGGACCAAGCGGAGGCTAGGGCAAGGAATGTTCTGCCATCGCTGCGGAAAGTTTATGGTAGACGGCGACACATTTTGTCGCCACTGTGGGATTCCCATCTTAGGAGGCGAGAATCTCGCTCCTGCGGCTCCGCCCCAAGCATCCAGGCGAGCAGCGAACATTCCTTCCCCAAATCGCAAGCGCTACCGACCAGCCATTGTGGTCGGGGGCATCGTTTTACTGGTCGTGGCGCTGCACGTCCTAAACAGAGGGAACCACCCCCCAACTCCTCAAGAGCAGGCAGTGCAGAAAACCGAAGAGGCTAATTCTGGAGCATCGGTTCCCGAAAGCCAACCGAACATTCCGCCTCCGAAGTTCCGGATTTTCCGGGCCAAGCTTGATGAGGGGATTTCTGTCGTCGTCGCGCCTGCAACCAGTGATGAACAACTGAAGGGCCTGTTATGGTTCTTCCGCGAGATGGTTCGGTCACATCAGTTCAAGGAGATTGGAATCACACAACCCACGTCGAAGCACTGGGGGAAGGCCGGATACCTCTCCGGGATGATTTCAATCTATCGCGGCGCAAAATGTGCCAATGAGCTTTTCAGCGACGTTACGGGCAAGGGTCCCTGCGGAGAGGACGATCATGCTGCCGCGTATTACCAATGGGGCCTCTTGGTCAACGGCACCTTTGACACTGACGCTGACTCAGCTTCGATCTTCTCTCCTAATAGCAGCACAAAGGTCTTTGATTACGAAGACAACTGGCAGTTACCTGCTGACCTGCAATCCAAATTGGACGCGGAGAAGCATGCTGAAGAAGAGCATGCAAATCTCCAACAACAGGGCAAGGAGCTATTTGCTCAGGAACTGCAGCGAAGAATAACGGCACTGGGCTATGACATAACTGTATCGGCTTCGCATGTAGAATCCGACGAATTGGTGCTGGATTCCGACATGTTCAAGGATACCCCCACGCGCGTTGAATTTCTGAACTCCGTTCTACCAAGTTGGCGTAACGATCTTTGCCGATCAGGATTCACCCAAGTTCGATTGATAAGGGGGGGCTTCTTCTCCACGGGGGACTCCTACTCGATCGGATGCCCTTAGGGCTCTTCGGGTGCTCCATGCCTGGGCGCGTCTGGAGTCAACTGGCTGTCATTGAGACTTGCGATGGCAAATCCTCCAAGACGGCTTTGGCCACAGAGTACAGAGTGTCGCGGGAGACGATCTACACCTGCATCCGGAAGTGAGCAGTATTATGAGCCGCAAGGCACAACGCCCGCATAACTGGTCGAAAAGGTTTGGACCTGGAAGCGCAGTATGAGACTTAAAAGGAGGGATGCCTCAATGCAAACAATTAAGGCTGTAGCGTCTGTTTTGCTGTTCGGGTTTTTTATGATTGCGACGGCGCAGCAGAAACCATTGCCCAAGAGCGCGGCCCGGCCGGGAATCATCTCCGGGCGCGTATTCCTTATCACTGGGGGCGGTGATTTGAAACCGGCGAGAATGGCTGCTGTGTATGCGTTGTATCTGCGCCCCAAGCTGGGCAATGACGCCGCCGGTAACGAGATCGAGCAGCATTCCGCTTGCCTGACCTGGGCTCAAAACCTTGCTCAGAAGCAGGAGGCTGAAACTGCCCAGTACAAGGCGCTGCCTCTAACTGTGAGCGGTTCTATGAGCGAAGCAGCCCTTTGCCGCCGGGGCTTGCTGGTCTACCAAAATGCGCTTGTGGACACGCTGAAATGGGCTTCGAGCGAAAACAAGGATTGGCAGATCGTTCGTGCCGACGCCGATGAGGATGGAGCGTTCAAGGTCGCCATCCGTCGTCCCGGGGTGTACACCTTGCTGGTGCGTGGGCACGCCGGCTTCAACGATGCCTTCTGGGAATCAGGCCCTCTGACCGTGACTCCCGGCGGGGAAATCGCTGTCAAGCTTTCCAGCCCTGAGGAGTCGTGTTTGCCCGAGTGACAAGGTGTCTGGCTGGTTATGAAGACCTCAACGACGCAGAGCGCATTTTGAATGATCCGACCTTTCGCCTGATTGGTTCAGAAGATTCGGGATCGCGGGGCGGCGGGGCGGCCCTTCCCTCGCGGCTCCATTGGTTTGAGACTGAGGTGCTGACGCAGGCTGCGAACCCCGACACTGCGGCGGGGACACATCGGGAAGGGCCGGAAGGCACGTGCAAGCACTGATTTATGCCATTTTCTATCACGAACCGAAGAACCCTTCCGCCCACTTTGCGAGGAACTCCATCGCCAGCAGCAGTCGCGGCTTGGGCGGATCAACTAATCAACCAATCATCCATCAAGGTTAGCTAGGAGCAAGAGGTGTAATAAGAAGAGTTACCTGAAATTAGAGTCAAATATATATATCCATCCTGTATTGACCAAATCCGCTGCCTCATTCCTGGTGCAGTTTCCGCAGAATCGCAATGTCGAAGTCCTTCTCCCAACGACGCCAAATGCGTCACTGGGAAATTCATGGCGGCTGCGATACTGCGATGCGCCGAAGGAACCTCGGCAATATGGGCTGTCCGGCTAGCTAGGGAAAAATGGTTTCAGGCCCGCCTTCAGAAGGTTGATGACGCGTGGGGAAGGAGAGGCCGTTCGTCAGAATGACGAAATCTGACCAGACCTGACCCGATAGTTGTTCCGGGCGGCCTTCCAACCAAAAATCGCTCTTCTCATTATCGGCAAAAACGGTTTTCCGCCCCCAATGGACATGACAGTGCTATTTTGGAGTTCGACTGGGATGGGCAATGTCGGGCTGGATTCAAAGTCGACGCTGCAGAATTCTGCCCAAGCAGGGCTGAGTGAGGGCCATTAGATGGGAGCCAATCGGATGACTGCGGAGAGTGCCTGGCGAGAGAAGGCATACGAGGAGTCAACGGCCTTCAAAGAAGCACTTGTCGTCGTCCAGCACGATCTTCGCCAAGCGGCGGCGAAGCATCCTACTGACGTAAAGGCGTTCTTGTCCTGGGTGCGCGAGAACGGACCAACCATCAGCAGAGGTCAGATTCGCAAAAAGATCGGTGGATTCCACAAAGACGTCACTGCCTCGTTACGGCTATACGTTGGATTTGCGCTCCGCTTTCAAGTGTATCTGGAATTCATCCGTCGTGATGCCGTGTTGGAGTTTGTGCCTAATTATCCGGGTCCTCGCAACTCTCAACTGAAGGTTGGTGTGAGAGGAGGGGAACTCATCGCGCCACCAGCTGAGCCCGATGCTGACGTTAGAGACGTCTTTGCGACCGTCGGCGGTATGCCTGCGCAAATCAGGAGAGACGTCAAGAAAGGTTCACGCATCCTGATGTCCGAACAAAGGAAGGTAGATGATGCGGAGCTGATGGAGAGAGGACTGCGTGAGGAGGAAGTGGATTATCTCAGGGCAGTACAACGGAGTCGCGGCTGTAACCCGGAGGATGCCAAACTCCGCATTGTTGAGGTTGACTGCGAAGACAGCAGCTCGGTGACTCAGCTTCTAGACGCCGCGTACGATCCTCTGTCGATCACATTCCTGCTCGTTGGATCACGGGGACAGACGCGCCTCATGTGCCTGGTGGGCGAACTAGTAAGCGATGACGAGTGGAATCGGCTGGGAGTTGTTCGCGCGATTGTGCACAAGATCATGTGGGGAAAGGCACCGGCAGGCAAACGCGTTGATTCGCCGCAGTTTGCTCAAGACATCGACCGAATTCCAACTGATGGGAGAATCTCAAAGACCTTTGTGATAGATGCGATCGGTGGAACAGTCAGCGACACTGAAATGAAGCGAATGGAAAAGCGCCTTCAGCGTGCAAAGGCGCGTGCAGATCGTGTGCGGCGGAATATTGCGCTCTAAAGAGTGCCGACGCGATTTGCGTCTAATTTCGTCTGCGAGCATCCCCTGAAATCATCCCGCCTCCGCTCTACATGCGGTCTCTCTGAATTCCCCCGCAATTACGTCTGTGCACAACCTCTGATTGAGAAATTCCGAGGAATTTGGGTCGGCCCTATTTGCTTGAAGTTCGCTTGGGGATGGGCCATCTTCGTAGTGCAGAAGTATCTAATCCAGCAGCTGCAAATTTATCGCACGTGAAGCTTTGAAAGGCGCGATGCCTCAGTGTGAGTCAGTCGCACCGGGAGGTATGTCTTGGAAATTTCTCAGATCGCCCGGGTTCTGCAGATGCTGCGCCGCGCACGCGCAGACATGCGGTCCGTCGAGATTACGGAATTCCGTGATGCAGACATTTTCGGTTTTAGGAACCCCATCGCCGCGCTCCGCCATCGCGGGTTCGGCATTGCAAACCAGGTACAGCGCGATCGGCAGGGGCACGTCGAGTCGTGGTACCGGCTCACTTACGATCTGGAGCGCGACGGCCGATGACTGCCGATCGCAACGATGCGAGGGAGGGCGCACCCAAGCGCCGACCAGAACCAGAAGTTAGATGGACCTATGTTCCTCGCCTGGCGCCCGGCGACTACCCAGCTTATTGCCGCTCGGCAAAGATTTACCAGGATCGTGTGTTCAAGCGCTGGGTTTGCGCAGCCCAGTTCGACTTGCTGGACGAAAACCTGAAGAAGATCGCCCGCCTCACGTGGTTCTTAAACTTGGGTAGCGGAGACAAGCCGCAGGTTACGCGGCGCCGGAATTATTGGGCGGCGTGGGTAAAAGCCAACGGGGGGCCGCCGCAACGGCGAGATCGCATGTCGCCCCGCATCTTCGCAAGGCGGTATGCCACGGTTGTTGTGGACGATACGACCCGAGATTCACGACAGGAGCTGGCGACGAAGGAGCTTGCATATAGCGTGATCCGCGATGTTGCACGTTGGGACACTGGCGGGCGGGAGCAGCGAGGCGCAGTTTCCCTGTCCACGCGCGGATCAGCGAACAGCGAATTCAACAGGGACTTGCGCTGAGCGGCACAGGAGCGAAGAGCAGTGAAATCACCCGCGAAGACTGATTGGCGTGCAGCTCGCAAGCTTGGCCCTAGCCGGGGTCAGGGATAGGTCAATTCAACTCAATCAATCCCAGGGGCGGGCGGGCCGTTCGCGGTTCGCCCGTCAAAGGCACGCATTCGGGATCGGGCAGCAGCCGAAGGCAGAAGCCCGATTCTCGCGCGCGCACGAGGAATGCATCGGTGGCTGCCAACAATATCTTTTAGCACATGGGATCGCCAAACCAACGTGCCACGCAAACGCCGCTGGCGGAGGATGTGCGGCATTCCGTGGGTCTCCTGCAAGGAGGCCACGCCGCAGTAAAGCAACCGTTATGTCAATGCTCGCGGACAAATTCGATCTGCTGACGCTGGCCGACGCGGCGGAACTGCTTCACTGCTCGAAGGCGCATGTCTGCAAGGCCATCAATGGGCGCGTGCGCGGCTGCGCGCCGATTCCTTCTGTTTCCCTGGGCAGACGCAGACTCATTCGTCGTGAGTCCTTGCACCAGTGGCTCGAAGCCAATGAGCGCGTTGCGGGCGATGGTAACCTGACGACATTGCCAAGACGGGATGCCGGTAAGCGCGGATAGGAGCTATCCATGCGAAAGAGCCGGTATCAGAAAGGGTCGGTCAAGAAGCAACGTGGCCGATGGGTGGCGCTGTGGTGGGACAACCACAGCCGCAAAAGCCGCGTGATTGGGCTGGTCAAGGACATGACCAAATCCGACGCGCGCGCAGTCGTCAGTGGGATCATTGCGGAAATGGAGGCGAAACGTCAGGCCGATAGGTCCTGGCGGTTCGGCGAGTTCGTGACGGAGGTGTACTTCCCATACTTTGGCCGCAAATGGAAGGCATCGACGCGCGTAAACAACATGAATCGGGTCAGCATCCATCTAGTTGAAATGCTCGGCGCGCGGGAACTGAAAAGTTTTCGGCGAGACGAGCTGCAGGACTTGCTTGACGGCAAGGCTCAGGCAGGCCTTTCCTTTTCGACCGTGGATCATCTCCGGTGGGATTTGAAGCAGGTGTTTGACATGGCCGTTGCCGAGGGCCATATCGAACGCAATCCGGCTTTGCTCCTGTTCACGCCGCGCGAGGCGGTGCGCGCCACACACCGCGTCATGAACATCGAGGAGGTGAAGACCTGTTTCGGGGTCCTGGGTCAGCGCGAGCGACTAGTGGTGAAGCTGGCGATCCTGGCCGGTATGCGACCCGGCGAAATTTTCGCGCTCACCTGGGGCCGCCTCGCGGCGACCTCGGTGGAGATTCGGCAGCGCGTCTACCGCGGCATCATCGACACGCCCAAATCGACCTTGTCGGTGCGACAAGCTGCACTGCCCGAAGGTCTCGCTGGGGAAATCGCGGCGTGGCGGGCCGTCTCGCTTGTCACCGACGACGACGCCTGGGTGTTCCCGTCGGAGAAGCTGACCACGCCGATGTCGAAAGACAACTGCTGGAACCGCAATATCAAGCCGAAGCTCGCAAAGGCGGGACTCGCGTGGACTAATTTCCTGGTGATGCGGCGGACGCATTCGACGCTGATGGGCGATCTGGGTGTTGACGGAAAGCTGGTGGCCGACCAGTGCGGCCATACGCTCGATGTAAACCAGAACGTCTATCGGCAGTCGCCGGTCGCGAGCCGTTTGCCTGCAGTGAACCAACTGGAGCAGAAGCTGCTCGTCATGTGAATGGAGCACAAATGGAG
Organism: Candidatus Sulfuritelmatomonas gaucii; assembly: GCA_900290245.1. Classification (GTDB taxonomy): domain Bacteria; phylum Acidobacteriota; class Terriglobia; order Terriglobales; family Acidobacteriaceae; genus Telmatobacter; species Telmatobacter gaucii. The sequence continues at coordinate 73,489 of OKRB01000024.1, forward strand.
CACGCTGTCATGCTGTTTTGCGTATGTTGTTGATTTGAATGGAGCGGGAGACGAGGATCGAACTCGCGACATTCAGCTTGGGAAGCTGACGTTCTACCACTGAACTACTCCCGCTACTTAGAATCAAT
>OKRB01000102.1:0-24164 GCA_900290245.1 Candidatus Sulfuritelmatomonas gaucii
GACCTTCTAAGCCGGGGGTTGTGGGTTCGATTCCCGCCTCGCCTACCATTTCTTTGCTGTTCTCTTTTTGCGCGGCTATGTAACGGGCGCCGCGAAGAGGAAGGAAGATTCAGAGGACCGGTCTCGCCAACCTCAGCCCTTACGCAGCAGGTGCTCGAAGATCCGCAAATGATGCGAGCTGAATCGCAGGGAACTCTCGGACGGCGAGTAGCGACTGGCGTTCCACATCGCGCGAGGCGCGCAGCCGCGTTCTCACTTGCGCAAGGCTTGCGTCGTTGTAACCGGGGTGCGTCACCAGCTCCCACGTACCGGGAGGCAGTCTCTCGAGCAGGGAACGAAGAGCCGAGGCGTTAAGGGTCCCCGTGCCGGCTATCGCGATCGTTCCGTCGGTAGTCACAAAGCCCTCCCCGGCGAGGATGCGGCGGGAACGTGGTTCGAGGGTGCGCAAGGCTGTGAGCGCAGCAATGCGCCTCAGGGAGGCGCCCGCAGTCGCGCGGGCTGCCCATTCCGGTTCAAAGGGATGACGGATCGCTCGGATGCCGGCCGCGCCAGCGGCGCGAAGCACCGGTCGCAGCACTGCGGAAAAAACATGCGTGTGCATGTGGCTGTCCACGTGCGTCAACCGTACACCCCGCTGCTGCAGCAGCCCGACCTGCGCCGCGGCTTCCGCCTCGATCTCCGCGGCACGGATCCGGCCCGTGAAGAGCCCCGCCAAAAACTTGTCGAGCGAACTGGGAAATCGCCCCGTCTTGCGATCGACGAGCGTGGGAATCTGGTGCGCCGGAAGCACCGGCTCACCATCCACCAGAACGATGTGGCAACCCACGCCCAGTGTGGGCATGGACCGCGCCAGTTCGATTGCTTCCTCAGTCGCCGCGGCACACGCCATCAGTGAGGCGCTGGTCACCACCCCGGCATTGTGCAGCTCGGCAATCGCGCGATTCACGCCCGAGGTCAGCCCGAAATCGTCGGCGTTCACAATCAGTCGGCCCACGGGGTGAGTGTATCAATTGGGCCGAGACGCCCGGCGCATCATGTATTCGCTGCTGTCGTCAGAATCCGGAGGCAACAGGCCCTTGGGCGGTTAAGCCAGCTGCCCCGAATCAACTTGCTCCTTTGCGCCGCACCTACCAGCGATACACGGTCAAGTTGTCAAGATACACATTTCCCCACGTCGTTCCGGTGCTGTTTCCATCGATCTGGAAATTGGTCAGGACCGCCGGTCCCCAGCCCAGCTCGTAACCCGAGAAAGCGTTGATGTTCAGGTCCTCCTCGTTTCCATCGAGCCAGACGGTGTGGTAGGTCACCCAGCCGTTCTCGTCGTGCGAAAAGTAGATCTGCACGTGATGCCACTGATTGGGGGCCCAGCTTTGCACATTGCACGGCGCGTAGGAATGAAGCCATGTGTCCCACGAATTGGTTGGAGAGCCGCCATTCACAGCGTAGTCCCAGGTGTAGGTCCAGCTGTCGCACTGGAATCCCATGATCACAGTCTCACCGTTTTCCATCGTCTGGTCCAGATCGAACTCTAGGTTGTTAAACCCGGCCGAGGAACCGTCGATGTACACCCACCCATCGTAAAAAAAGTTCTGCGAATACATGTCGTCGTCGAATTGTGCGGTATACCGCTCGCCACCGAAATAGTTGAACTGGTTTGCGAAGAACCTTGAGGTTCCAGTGAGCGACGGCGAATTCACCAGGCTCATAACCCCGCTCGAAGAACCAGGCGTGCCGCCGTCGTGAATCTCTGTCCAGTTACCCAGCGTCTGGATCTCGCTAACACTAACCGCGTTAGAGGGGATGATGGAAGACGACCCGCCCGCGACATTTACCGAAACATCAGTTACGCAAACATCGCCGTAGTCGTCCCATGCCTTGACGTGCACCGTGTGCCATCCTGCCGGCGCATTGACCGGACCATTCATTGTCTGCCCGGAGAAAATCGCCGTGCTGGAGCTGTCATCGAGTGAAAATCCCACCGCCGTCACCCCCTGTGACGAGCACGTGGGCGAATCTGTTGTCAGGTTGAACGGCGTTCCTACTTGCTGGCCATTGCTCGGGCTTGTGATGACCGTCTGCGCTGCTACGGGAACCGCCACGGTTGCAATCATCAAAAAAAGAAGATGGGCGAATTTCATTGCATACTTCATCGGCAGATACCTTCGTGAAGGAATTGAGTGCCGCTCTGCGCGGCCGAACACCGAGGCAAACCATCAAGACCATTGGTTCGGCAATTTAAGAAAGCTGGCGCGGCTTGTTTTTCTTAATCACTTGCAACGTTCCATCCACGTTTCAGCACACACACGAACGTTGCTCTGCGCGTCGCATACTCCGTATCGGCATGCAGCAGCATCCGAACGAAACCTGTGCCTTCCGCATGACACAGCTTCGTCCCAGCGTTCTTTCATGTGCCGTGAAGGAACGAACCGCTACTAAGAAATTTTCAGGTGGGCTGTCTTGAGCCAGAGAAATTCTTGCGGCTTAACAAACCTCTTTAGTAAAAAGGCATCCAACCGAGTAAGGGCACTTGCGGTTTGATTCCCGGCTAGAGTCCTTTTGGGGGTCGCTCAACAAAACAATCTAACAAGACCTGAGCCCTTCCTTCCTGGAGGGGGCCCGCTCTCTGCTATCTATTTAGGTTCCGACTGCAAGGCAACCAGTCGCTGTGTTGTGTTACAGCTATCCTTACATGACAAAACACCCTCAGGCAACCTTTTTTTGAGAACCGGAAAAATTCCCCGCCGTCTCAGGTCCGGGCAGGCCCGATTACCGTTCTCAACTCCGAAATCACCTGCCGGGAAACTTCGTGCGCCGCGCGGTCGTCGATCTTACCAGTCCGCCTGATCGATGATTGGCATAGTTCCGCAGCGGCACTTGAGTGTGCCGCGCCATGACTCGGCATGGGGTCCGGCGCGAGCGAAAATCGCTTGTAGAGCCTTGCAGATCAGAACTGGAACCCGGGCTTGAGCCGGCATTGATAGAGCGTGGACTTGTCGCGATCAGAGCCGGTTCGAATGGAGCAGGTCGCCCAGCTCAGGTATAGATCGGGGCCCAATGGAAAAACAATCTGCACGCCGCTTATGTCGGCGTCAAGGCTCACGCCTTCCGCAGTCTGCGGCAGCGTGAAGGTGAGGGTATTTCCAAATTCGACAGGATACGAGTCGCGCACAATGGAAACGATCGAGGTGTGAAAGACCTCAGCCTGCACCAGGAACGTCGCCGTGTCAGACCAATCCATTGCTGAAACCACAATGGTGCGCCCGCCGTTGGCAAAGCCGCTGGGGTCAATCAAGGCAAACGGGCACGGTCCGGCAATGCATGACGCTCGTGCATCCCGAAACTCATTCCCAGCGCCTGCATCCAGCGTCACCGAATTGGTTGACGCCTTCCAGAATCCATCCGGCGAGCAAGGCGCCTGGTGACGGCACGGAACGTTGGCGCGGTTGTCGACCTGAAACGTCCTGACCTCACTGCCGATGTTTTGGTCGCTGCTGGAATTTACTGTGTACCTCACCCTGATGTTTGAGACAACTGTGGATGGATGCTCGGCGCTGATGCTTTCCGCGGCCGGAATCGGTGCCATAGCCGCAATCACCAGTTGCCTGAGCGACGAGCGAAATCGGATGGGAACCTGAACGTCGAGAGCTTCATAATCCCGATGCCGAAAAGTAATATCAACCATCTGTCCGGGTAATACCGACTCGGGAAATGCGACTCTGAAATACCCTGAAGCATCCGATTCCGTGGTAAGGCTAACGTTTCCATGCGTCGCCGTAATATGAACACCGGCAATCGGCACCTCCTTGCGCGCGTCTTTATCCTGGCGAAAGACCGCGCCCTGCACGACCGACCAGCGCGGCCTCCAGTGGCGCACCGAGAGCCAGAGAGCGGCCCCGATCACGGCCCCGGCCGCAATAACGATCAGGATTACCAGTTTCTTACGTCCCATTTTCTTCCATCCATAATGGGGTTTGACGCGATTCCCGTTGGAAATGCCGTCCGCCCCGAATCCACCTTTTGCTGATTTTCTGCATCCAACCTAATGCAGCTAGCGACGCCAGCCGAATCTGATCGAGAAGCACGCTTTTACCTTGCGAACTTTTTGAGTGAGGCAATGATTTGGCGTGAAACTGAGATGACCAGCGACAAGGAACCACACCAAAACTCGCGCCGGCGCTTGTTACGTCAAATGTCTTCCTTGTCGCTGGGGCTGCCTTTTTTGCGGACGCAAGCCTTAGCTCTACCCGGGCAACAGGTCATCCAGCGCGAAAACCGCAAGCAACACACCGAGCCAGCCGCTCCGCCTTCGCCAACCTCACTCTCCCCCGAAGATGATCAATTCCTCGACGGGCTTCAGCGTGCCGAATTCCTTTTTTTCTGGGAGCAGGCAAATCCCCAGACCGGACTCGTCAAGGACCGCTGCAATGTACGTACCAACGACACCAGCCTGGCCGCCAGCATCGCCGCAACCGGATTTGGGCTCACTGCAATCTGTATCGCGGACCAGCGTGGATTCATCAGCCACGCCGAAGCGCACCTGCGCGTCCTGCGTGCGTTGTCATTTGTGTGGCATAAGCTGCCGACGCATCGCGGTTTCTTCTTTCATTTCGCGAACATCAATACCGGGGAACGGTTATGGGACTCGGAAGTGTCGTCGGTCGACACTTCGATCCTGCTTTGTGGGCTGCTCACTTGCCGGCAGCATTTTGAAGACAAGGACATCGACCAACTGGCTCATGCCATCTTCGACCGTGTTGACTGGTCCTGGCTTTCTGAAGATACCACGCTCCTTTCGCATGGCTGGACGCCGGAGCTCGGATTCATTTCGTCGCGCTGGGATCTATACAGCGAATTGATGATGATGTATTTGCTGGCGATGGGGTCCTCCTCCCATCCACTACCGAAAGACGTGTGGTTTGCGTGGAAGCGAACTTTGTTCGAGTTCGACGGGCTTCGCTATGTGGGATCGTTCGCCCCTCTCTTTGTTCATCAGTATTCGCAGGCCTGGTTCGACTTTCGCGGCAAACGCGACCGCTTTGCCGACTATTTTGCGAATTCCGTCATTGCGACCGACGTCCACCGGCGATTTTGCCTGGAACTCAACACACAATTCCCCGACTACAGCAACGCGCTCTGGGGCATCACCGCATCCGATTCACCGAAAGGCTATGTGGTCTGGGGCGGCCCGCCCGCTATGGGTCCTATCGATGGCACCATCGCACCTGCGGCCGCGGGAGGCTCGCTCCCGTTCTTACCCGGCGCAACAATGCGCGTCCTGAGAACCATTCACGACCACTATCCGAATGCATGGTGCCGTTACGGATTTGTCGATGCGTTCAATCCCTTGACCGGATGGTACGACACCGACGTCATCGGCATTGACACCGGGATCACCATGCTTATGGCCGAAAATGCCCGTACCGGCTTTGTCTGGGAAACGTTCATGAAGAACCCCGAGGCACGCCGCGCCATGGATCTGGCGGGCTTTCAGCCCGATACCTCCTCTTCTTCCAACAACCCAGCCCCTCCAACCGGTTGATATGACGCAGATAAAAGCCTTTGCAGACAGAGCTTTCGGTCGTGAAATTCGGGGTTCGCGGCGGGCGCCAAAAACAACACACAGCAGCAGTTATGCATCGCACTAATTGAATGGAATATAGAAGGGTGACCCTGTCTGTGAGTCAGTTTCACGCCTTTGACCCTGGTCTTGGTTCTTGAGATGTCCCGTGCGGCGCAACTTGCCCGAATCTGCGAATGGCAGGCGGCCCTTGACGAAACCAGAGTAGCTTTCTGCCTGGGCCTCTCCGGTTAAGTCGCCGCAAGCCTCCGGGCCCCACCCTGGATTTTCGTCGTTGGGGGCCGGTGCAAAAGGGAGCGGCGGCCTTCAACACCGCAAGACAGGACACAGTAACTCTGGTTTTGCCGCAGGAAGTCGAATGCCCTCAACCACGGATTCAGGAAAGCCCGAAAAGAAGACCCAGCCAAAGCCGTCACACGCGCCAGGATCGTCCGCCAGCGCATGGGCCGACCGTGTTCGTGCCCTCAAAAACATTCCCCCGGTCCTCCATTTTGTCTGGGAGTCGGGCCCTGCGGTAGTGTCCTGGAACCTCGCGATTCGCGTCCTGGTGGCGTTCCTTCCTGTGGGAATCGCCGTCATCGGCGGCTACATCATCGACGGCGTCAAACAGACCTTGTTTCACAAGCCCCTGCCTGGGTACTTCTGGTGGGTCGTAGCAGCAGAAGCCGTCCTTGCCGTCATGATCGGCATTCTTTCCCGCGCGGTGGATTACTTCGACAGCCTGCTCGCCGACCGATACATGTACCACGTAAGCGTTGAGGTGATGCGCAAAGCCGCTGCGCTCGATGTCACCGTATACGAAGACCCCGTCTTTTACGACCGGCTTGAACGGGCCCGTGTGCAGGCCACCGACCGCCTCGCGATGATCCAGCAGATGGGCCGACTCATCCAGCAAACGATCACCGCGGCCGCCTATTCCGCGCTGCTCGCCTGGTACTCACCGCAGTTGCTGATCCTGCTCGTGGTTGGCGTCATTCCGGCCTTTCTCGGCGAAAGCCACTTCGCGTTTCTCATGTATGCAAAGAATTTCAGTCAGACGCCTATCCGCCGCCAGATGGACTACCTCCGCCAGGTCGGCGGCAGCAAGGAAGCGGCCAAAGAGCTCAAGCTGTTCAACCTGAGCGACTATCTTACCGAGCGCTTCAAGAAGCTTTCCTGGCGTATTTACGAAGAAGACGTGACCCTCAACCGTCGCCGCCTTTTCTGGACCGGATTGCTGGCGATTCTTGCCCAGCTCGGCTACTACTCGGCCTATGTGCTCAGCATTTACCGCACCATCCATGGCGTCTACAGCATCGGCGGCTTGACCGTGATCACCACAGCCATCATGCAGGCGATGAGCAACATACAGCAGGCGTTTTCAACGGCATCGGGCGTCGCCGACCAGGCTCTCTTCCTCACCGACCTGTTGGCCTTTTTTGAAATGAAACCCGCTGTTGAATCAAAACCGAACGCTTTGCCCGCGCCACGCCCCATCCAGCGTGGCTTCGAATTTCGCGATGTCTCGTTCGCCTACCCCGGCACCAACCGGCGCATCCTCAGCAACTTCAACTTCACGCTGTCACCGGGAGAGCGCGTTGCCCTCATCGGCGAAAACGGCCAGGGCAAGACGACGGTCGTCAAACTGATCACGCGCCTTTACGACCCCACCGAGGGGCGCATCCTGCTTGACGGCGTTGACCTGTGCGAATACGACCTGGCCGATCTGCATTCAGAAATCGGCGTCATCTTTCAGGACTTCATGCGCTATGAAATGACGGCTCGTGAAAATATCTCCATCGGCCGCGTCGAAGTGGACCACGCAGACGGCGCGATCGAATACGCAGCGAAGAAAAGCATGGCCAGCGAAGTGATCGCCCGGCTTCGCAATGGCTACGACCAGATGCTCGGTCGTCGCTTCGAGGGCGGCGTCGATCTCTCTGGCGGAGAGTGGCAGAAACTGGCTTTGGCCCGCGCTTATCTCCGTGACGCACAACTGCTCATTCTCGACGAGCCTACGGCCTCACTCGACGCGCGCAGTGAATTCGAGGTATTCGAGCGGTTTGCCGAGCTTACCTACGGTAAGATGGCGCTCCTCATCTCCCATCGCTTTTCCACGGTTCGCATGGCCGATCGAATCGTCGTCCTTGAAGGTGGCCGCCTGGTCGAGGAAGGAAACCACAGCCAACTGATGGCGCTTGGCGGGCGCTATTCCGAAATGTTTGAAATGCAAGCCGCGAGTTACCGCTGATACCCAATGGCCGATCTTGCTTCCATTCTCGAATCTCAGCTTCCCGACTCCCGGGATGAGTCGCTGCACCGCGTGCAGGATGCGGCCCGGCTGGTCGCTTCATGGGACGTCAACCACCGGCCTTCTTCCCCGGGCAGCTTTGACGGGCGCATCAATGGCGCCGCTCGCTCGCTCGCCCAGTTGGAGAAGTGCCTGGCCCGCGACGCGGGAAAGGGCTCCGAACAGGATCCGCCGGCTGAATCTTCGCGACAGGCATTGCGCGAGCTTCGGGGTCATGTCCGTTTGCTGCACCTGGCTCTGGCCGCGGTAGCCGATCGCCAGGGGCTCATAGGTTCCTTGCCGCGCGCCGTTTTCGCCGAGCGGCGGGAGGAACCGCGCATTGCCGCGGCGGCATCCGCCTATCTGAACAGTGTGGAAGGTACATTCACTCCATCGACCTTCTGCGCCTTCGTCGAGGCTTTGCAGGCCCACGATCCGCTCACGCTTGATGAGTTATGGGTTATCGCCCCCTTTCTTCAGTTCGCTCTTCTGGAATCTCTTTTGCACGATGCCTTCGCTTTGCTGCGCCAAAAGCACGCGGAATCTGTGTCGAGCTTCTCCACCAGGCTCAATAGCCTGCAATCCATCCCTCAGGTTGACTGGGTTTCGCTGATTGAGCCTCTCATCGTCTTCGACGCGGTCCTGCGCCAGGATCCCGCTGGAGCGTACGAGAAGATGGACTTCGAAAGCCGCCAGGCCTATCGCAATCGTATCGCCCAAATCGCTCGCCGCTCCGATTCAACCGAACTCGAGGTGGCGAAGGCCGCGCTTGAACTGGCTGGCCAGTGCAGCCAGCAACCGTCAGGCGATCCGCGCATGCAGCAGCGCCGGTTGCATATCGGCTATTACCTGATCGATAAGGGGTTCAGCCGCCTCGCCTCACACGTGGGTTTCCATCCAACCCCGGCTTGGCGCGTGCGCGCATGGGTTCGCGACTTCGCCGAAGATTTCTATATCGGCGGCGTTCTCGTCCTTTCCTTCGTCGCTCTCGCGCTGGCGCTCTTCCCGGTCTTGTCTCGATTCAACAGCGTCTCTTCCCTCGTCTTCGCATTCCTCCTGCTGCTGCCCCCGACGATGCAAATCGCTGTTGATCTCGTGAATCACTTCGTTACAGACCTGTTTGCACCGGAGTCGCTTCCCAAGCTGGATTTCAGCAAGGGGATCCCTGACGATCGCGCAACCTTGGTTGTCGTGCCATCGTTGCTGTTGAACGAACCACAGGTGCATGAGCTGGTAAACAATCTCGAAGTTCGTTTCCTCGCCAACCGCCAGCTTAATCTCCACTTCGCTCTTTTGACCGATCTGCGCGATTCCGTGACCAAGCCAAGAGAAGGCGATGCTGACCCGCTTGTGGACCTGGCTATCCGCCTCATCGATGAGCTGAACGCCAAATACGCGTCGCCGCAGAACGGATCGTTCCTCTTTCTCCATCGCCATCGCATCTTCAATCGGCGGCAGGGGGTTTGGATGAGTTGGGAGCGCAAGCGTGGCAAGCTGCTCGACTTGAATAACCTTCTCACCGGGGAACATGACGCGTTTCCCATCAAGGCCGGTCCCATTGAAAAGCTGCGCGGCATTCGCTACGTCCTCACCCTCGACTCCGATACGCAGCTTCCCAGTGGGACCGCCGGCCGCCTCGTCGGCGCCATGGCCCACCCCTTGAACCAGGCGGTCATTGATCCCAGGTTACGAATCGTCACTTCGGGATATGGCATCCTGCAGCCACGGATCGGCGTCGCCGTTCGATCCGCGCTTCGCTCACGCCTGGCTGCCATCTTTTCCGGCCAAAGTGGCTTTGACATCTACACGCGCGCCGTCTCCGATGCCTACCAGGATCTTTTCGGTGAAGGCATCTTCACGGGCAAAGGCATCTATGAAGTCGCTTCGGTCCACGCTGTGCTCAATCGCAGATTCCCGCGCGATGCTCTGCTTAGTCACGATCTCATTGAGGGCGCCTACGCCCGCGCCGGCCTCATCTCCGATGTCGAGCTGATCGACGACTACCCCTCCCATTACAGCGCATACAGCCGTCGTCAACATCGCTGGCTGCGTGGCGACTGGCAGATCGCCCAGTGGATTTTTTCCAAAGTCCCCGACGAGTCAGGTCACTGGGGGCCGAACCCGATCTCCGCGATTTCGCGCTGGAAGATCTTTGACAATCTTCGCCGCTCGTTGGTCGATCCATGTCTCCTGATTCTCTTCGTCGCAGGCTGGATCCGCCTGCCGGGCGGCCCGGTCTATTGGACAATCGTGGGCCTCTTGCTGTTGTGCTTCCCCATGATTCTTCAGCTGGGATTCAGTCTGAGCCGTGCCATAGCCGGCGGTAATAGAGGACAGTGTCTTGAGGCCTTTTCCGCCTTCGGGCGCACGACCCTCCATACGCTTCTCCATCTTGTTCTTCTTTTTCATCAAACCTTCCTCACGGTCGACGCCGTCCTGCGCTCTCTGATCCGCCGGTTCATCACCGGGGAGCGGACGCTGGAATGGGAAACAGCAGCTCAGTCCGAGGCGCAATCGGATCAGAAAGGCCCGGTCGACCGCTATCTTGCCGCAATGCCGTTTACCGCCGTGGCGCTGGGGGTCGCAATACGGCTGTTTTCGGAGCGTCACGATGCCATCTTCATTGCGGCTCCGCTCCTCGTGGCATGGGGCTTCTCCGGTTTTGTAGCTGCCTGGCTCAATCAGCGCCCCTATGAGATCTGCCGCCTCGACCGGGAAGAGCAGGAATTTCTTCTGCTGCACGCGCTCCGATGCTGGCGATACTTTTCCGAGTTCAGTTCCGCGCGACACAACTACCTGATTCCCGACAATGTGGCGGAAGAACGGTTCCATGAGGCCCCGAGGGTCTCTCCGACGAATATCGGGCTCCTCCTCAACGCCCGCCAGGCGGCTTGTGAACTCGGATTCCTGACTGTGCCTCAGTTCGCAACCCTTACGTCCCATAGCCTCGCATCCGTCGCACGCCTCGAAACGCTCCATGGAAACCTCTATAACTGGTACGACACGGAAACGCTTCAGGCCCTTGGCCCCGAGCCGTTCGTCTCTTCCGTCGACAGCGGCAACTTCCTTGCATCGCTCTATACCCTTCGCGCCGGCCTTCGTTCGCTCGCGCAAAAGCCGTTGCTCCATCCGCACTTGTTTTCAGGTCTGCGCGCTCACTGGAGACTCATGCGAGCGCAAAAACATCTGCCGCCGGCGCTTGCTCGGCTCCGGCTCCCTCGCGAACGGGCTACAATCGCCGCCTGGACTCGATGGTTGCCGGCGGCAGAAACTGCGCTAACTGCATCCTCCGGAAAACACTCTGCTCATCAGAATCGGATTCCGTGGCTGAACGAGACTCTCGCGCAAGTCTCCACCATCCGCGCCCTGCTCCACGATTACCTTCCCTGGTTGCTTCCGGAATATAAAGAGCTTCACAAGCCGCTGCGGTTTACCGTCCCCAGATCGAGTATTTCGCTTTCGCTCGAAGATGCGATTCCTTTTGCCGAAAAACTTGCAACCCACATCGGGGAGTCGCGCGCCGCTCTCGCTACATTGCCGGGGCAGGTACATCTTGCTGAACAACTGCTCCATTCGGTTCAATCGGCGCTCAAAAAGCTCCATTCTTTGGTCGCCGATCTGCACACGATGGAACAAGCCGTCGACCGGCTGATCGAAGCGACGGATTTCTCCTTTCTTGTTTGTCCTGGCCGCCAGGTTCTCGCCGTCGGCTACAACTCGGCGAAACATCACCTCACCAATTCCTGCTACGACCTGTTTGCTTCGGAGGCAAGATTGGCGACGTTTCTCGCCGTCGCGCAGGGCAATCTTCCTCAGCGGAGCTGGTTCAAACTGGACCGGGAGCACACTAGTGCATTCGGCCAATTCCTTCCCTTTTCGTGGACGGGAACCATGTTCGAATACCTGATGCCATCGCTGTGGATGCGCAGTTACAGGGGCTCGCTGGTCGCTCGCACTGAGGCTGCCTGTGTTTACATCCAGCGCGAATTTGCCCGCTCTCTCCATATCCCCTGGGGTATCTCCGAGTCGGGCTCGGCACAGAAAAACGATTCCGGCGACTACTGCTACCACGCCTACGGTGTTCCGCGGGTCGCGCTGAGCCCCGATGCCACGGCCGGCCCGGTCATCTCGCCCTACTCGAGCTTCCTCGCGCTCTGCGCCGATCCTGCTGAAGCGATTAATAACCTTCGCCGCATGGAATCAGCGGGCTGGATTGGCCCGTATGGCTTTTACGAATCGGCCGACTTCACCCAGTCCCCGCGCACTCCGGTCCTGGTCCGCGAGTGGATGGCTCATCATCAGGGAATGTCGCTGTTGGCAGTCACGAATCTGCTGCGCAATAACGTCATCCAGCACTGGTTTCATTCGAACCCGATTATTCAGGCCTCCGAGTTGTTGCTGCAGGAAGAACCCGTGAGCCTCTGGGTACTCAAGGCGAGATTCAAAACACTGGCTTCGGGCGCCGCCGCCTGACCAGCCTTCGTCACTGCGCGACTCAACGTCAATGCGAGTTCTGGTTGGGGAAAACGCTCACCTGGGGAGTTCCGGTAGCGATCTGATCCATGGGCAGTTCCAGAGCGAAAAGCGAACCCGTTCCCTGGTCGGCATGCACCCAGATGCCGTGGAAAGCTCTCTGAAGCTCAGGATGCATTCTTAACAGGCCCGACATCACGGCAGTGACCTGCTTCCTCGCTCCGGCTGGATCCTGTAACTGCGCCGCTTGCGTCGTATCGGGCTTGTAGTGAACATCCAGATCGAGCCCGCCCAAGGCTGTTGTGGTATCTACCGTACTAACCGTAATCAACTCTCCATCTGCATAAAACGTCATGGGCACTGTACCGGGCAGATCTTGCGGGTGAATCTGGTCAGCTTCCTGATGCAGCTTTGTGAGGTTGGGGCTGGCGAGAGAATCGAGAGGATCCAGAAGGGTGGTCGCCAGCCGATAGTAGAACCACGCATCCCAGTCCATTTTGGTCTGCGCATATTTGCGCGCCGACACCCAGTACCAGAGCCCATCGTGCCCTGCGGCTGTCATGGCTCTGTCAACCATGCCTGCAACCAGCCAGCGATTGTCAGGCGTCTTTGACAGAATGATCGTGACCTGTTGCGGATGCTGTACGCCCGTTGCGTGTACGATTGCCACCGCATACATGCCCGGGGACGGGATCGGGAAACTCCACACAACCACCGGCGATCCGCAATAGAAATCGGTGCGCGTTTCACCCAGCGGATTGCCAGTCGCGTCAAGAATGTAAAGATTGTCGACAGTAATCGTGGCAGTCTGCACGAGCGGCCTTAGATGCGCCACCGAATCGCTCATTCCCTTGAAGTCGGCCGCCACCGCAGGCACCGATATCCCTCGAATGTTGTCCACGTTGCCGGTCTGAACATCAGAAAGGATGGTTTCCGCCGTTCGCGAAAACGTCTCGCGCTCCGCGGGCGTCATCTGTGACTGGGTGGCGCACGAAGCGGCATAAGCGGCTGGAACGAGATTCCAGGCGCACGCCAGCAGTAAAGCGCCCAGGACATTTCGACCGCGCGCAAGGTTGAAGATCATGGTCGTTCCTCCTTAGGCCGGCAATCGGTTAGGGGACGCAGCTCGTTTGCGGGCTCAAACCCTCCGTATTGGGTACCGGCGCCGGCAAAGGCTTCGCCAGCGAAAGATCTTTGAGCGCAATCTTCAACGTCTCGCGTTCCACATCGTCGACTGCCATGGGCGCGACGACTTGGAAAATGCCCAGGAAATTGTTCAGCGTAAGATACGACCTGCGGTTGAAATCGAGAAATTCGAGCGGATATTCAGGTTTTCGCGCCCTCGCCTCGTTCGGATCCGAATCCAGCAGGTAGCTGATGTCAGGCTTTGGCACCATGTTCGTGATCGCGCGAGCGTATGCCCGCATGGCTGACTGCCCCAACTCCAGATTGGCCAGTTCGTCGTAGATGAACCTGTCAAAGATGAGAACGTCAACGCCCGAGCGCTGCACTCGCTTGATCAGCAGCCGAAGGGAAATCGTATCGGCGACGTAGAGAAACAGGCGAATGCCGGTCATGATCCACGACCGAACGTTCTTGTCTCTTTTGCGAATGGGAGCTTCGGGAGTTCCCACGCCGGCGTCCCCTCGAAAAACCAGGTGTGCCATCCCTTCGCGAAATCGGGTCAGCGTCGCCACATCATCCCAGAAGCAAACCAAGCGAACGCTCAAACCGATTTGCTCCAGCGAAGCGCGGAGCCTTTCTATTTGCGTGCTTTTACCGGCACCGTCGATGCCAGAGAAACTAATGACTCTTATTCTTCGGTTGTCGCGCTGCGCATCCATCACTATGCCTCGGTGTGTCCTACATCTCATTAAGTGGCTGTTCTTCCGTGCTGCCTCAGCGCGGCTGGCTGGGGCTCGAATGCGACAGGGCTGCAACGGTTCCGATCGCGACGCAAGCCCCCACTATCACGCCGACTCTGATCAGGATCGATCGAACCCTGCGCTGTTTCGCCGGTGCGATCACGGCCCCCGTCGGCCTTGATCCCGCGACCCCCGTGGAATTTACAGCCGGCGCCGCCGCCGTTCCAACCGGTTTCGCCGGAGTGCTTTGCTGTTGTCCGGAATTCGACTCCGCGCTGCTGTTCTCGCTTGCCCCCGCCTGGCTTTGCCCCTGCTGCTCGCCGCTCACATTCGGGTCAGACGGCGGTTGGGCCGCATTGCTCGTGTTTGCTTGTTGCCCATCGGCGTTGGGATTCCCCGCTTCGGCGGAATTGGACATCGGGACTTGCGCCCTCTCGGCAGTTGGGCTCTCCTGACTGCTCTGCGCTGTCGCTTCCGCCGCCTGCAACATCACCAACAGCACCAGGCAGCCTGCGACTTGCCTCAGGAATCGCGAATTTGCAAGCCTCATGATGTCTCTCCGGATGATCGTCAGCTATAGACCCCGAACCCTGGGTGCCATAACGCCTAAGCCGCAGTTTGCGAAACGCGATCCTCCTCGGCTTGTGCTTCCTCGCGCCGTTCAACTCTCACACCACGCTGAATGAAGCTGCCGATCGCATCCGCATTTGATGCGAAAATTTGAAAAATCCGATCCGCTCCCACTGCCTCGAGCATCGTCTTTGCCTGCGCTGTCAAGCCGGCAAGCCTCAGGTCGCCATTCCGCTTCAAGGCCTCCTCGAGGCAACAAAGTAGAAAATAGATCCTGGGTCCATCTATCGTGTTCAGCCGAGAGCAATCAAGCACGACGTGAGGACGATACTCGCTCATGCGGCTCGCCAAATCGCGCAGGAAGGAGCGCTGCTGTTTGACATCAGCCGCTTCAGGAACCGTCACCACGAGCACATTCTTTGGCTGGTCAGTCATCTTCACGCTCCATCCCTGCTCGCCTGCAAATTCGCACCTTAGATGCGCGTATCGTCGGCCTCCACCAGGCGGCCGACCTCCAGCTCCGCCGCGACATCCTTCTCAGGCTTCAACCTATCGCTCTCTTTTAACGATCGCAGGAGCTTGCCTCTTGGATTTTGAAGCGCCACAAGGAATAGATTTTTCGCGTATCGACACAGGGTGGAAAAATTTGTCCTGTACCAGCAGCATCGGTCCATTCGCTCTGATAAGCCGCACATGAATCGCAACCCTGACAATTTGCCCGCCGATGTCAACATCGTCGCTACCAACCGATGGTTGCCATCGAGTACCGTGACTGGCTTCTTCTTGCGGTGCCCGAGAAGGATCACCGTGCCGAATCCCCGGTTTCCCTGGCGTAGTTGCTCTTCGAGTGCCTCGATCTTCGATATAAAATCGGCATCCAGCTTATGCCGCCTGGCGCGTAAATCGTCGGCAATTCTGGTAATCGCGAAGTTGCCGCGTGCGAGCTTTCTCCACTGGGCCCGCGGGAAGACCCTGACTTGTTCCAGGGCAACTTCGTTGATTTCCACCTCATACCACTCTGTATCCCTGGGGATTTCGTTCCAAAGCGTAAGGTGCCGGAGCAGATGCATTGCTCGCCGTTTCTGGTTCTCTTTCGCGTCCGCGAAATTCGGACGAACGATGATTTCGCGCCATTGAACCGGGCATTCCCGAAATTCCGCATCCCTGAAGTCGCTCTTCAGGAATTCCGAAATGACCTCATCTTCAGACACTTTGCGAATGAGCCGTATCGGCTCAAGATGCTCACTCACGTCGGGTTCGTTCCTGTCCGATCGCAGATCGATGAGCAGCGGAACCGCGGAGAAAACTACCAGAACCGATAAAAGGACAAGCTGCACCAGGATGACTTCGAGAAGCGACGAATGAAATTCGCAGACCCCCGCGACCAGGATCACGCTGAAGGCCAACTGCACCGCGTTCGAATGCGCGATCTTGTAAGCCATCTCGAAGGTGATGAACACGACGCTGATGGAATAGATGACCGACTTGATGGCGTAGAGCGTAGCAAGATAAGAAAGATCATAGGCGCCACTGATCTTGAATCCCGCGCCCAGGCATTTCGTCCAGACCCACGCGGGTGTAAAGCTCAAGCCGATTGCGAATAGTGAGCCCGTAACGATCACCAGCAACAACGACGTGGCAATAACTCGAAGATCCTTTCTCTCCTTTTCCCCTGTCCCCGCCACAAGCGGAAACATCGTATTCACAACCGCTGCGGAAAGTGCTGAAATCACGCGGCCCACAAGTGCGACAGCCGCATAGAGCCCTGCCATTTCCGCCGAGAACAGATGCTTCACTAGGACGATGTCAAAGTTATTGATTAATGTTTGGCCGGCGTAGAACGTCAGGCCCTGGTACGTCTCGCTAAGTGCCTCTCGAAGGCGAAGCGGGTTGGCAGAGGGGGCAGCTAATTTCGGCCTGATCGCCAGATATGCCACAACGACCGATCCGGCATTGGCAGCGATCACCCCGCGCAGTCCGAAACCCATCAGAATTAGAGCGTACGACCCCGCCAGGCGCACAGCTCCTTCAAGCGACAGGTTGATGGCCAAACTCCGAAATCCAAGTATTCCCTGAATCCAGCCGCGCCGGCATCCGAGCGGAACAAAAAAGCCGGAGCCGATCGCGAGCATCTCCACCAGGATCGGGTCGGGAAGATTCAGATAATTCGAAATCGAGATTCGGAATAGCAGCAGAACCACCGCTACCAGAGTTCCGCACGCCCACGCGGCGCGATGCAGCACGCGGTAAGCCTGCGCCTTTGCCTCGAGCGAGCTCTGCTGCGCCACAACCTTCGCATTCACGATCTGAAATGCGAGCGCCAACGCCGAAAGGATGGTAAGAACGGTGTAAACGACCGTCGCATGTCCGAACCCTGCTGGTCCCAGAAACAGCGCAATGACGATGTTGTATGCAAGATTGACGACTATCGTCAGGCTGGAGCCCGCAAGCAACACGGCGCTACCCGACATGATGCGGGCGTGCAGCGCTTTCGGCTTGTACAGGGAGTCGTTTACCACGCTACGGGCACTCCGGTTCGCCACGCCAGAAGTGCATCGAAGTACAGCGTAGAGGCACTATTGGCGACAATCACTTCGATGCTCCGCGACCCCTATTGGCTGCCCTGCGCAGGCAGTCTGCGATTTCTTCATTGGCCACGCAACCCGCAGGATTGGAAGGGGATTCTAAGTACTGAGACCCATGTTTGTTCGCGCCTCCTCCGCACTTCTTCTTCTCGTGTTCTTTCACGGATGCTCCGGTTTACGGTCGGGCCATCCCGCACCGTTGCAATTCAAGGCTGCGGGAAACTCGCCCGAGGTTATCGCGCTTTATGAAGCGTGGTTTGGGCACCCGGAGCACATCTCAGTCGGTTATTCCTCGCAGGACCCTGCGGTTATTAAGAGCCAGATTCGCCACGCTAAGGCTTTGGGAATCTCGGCCTTCGTAGTTGACTGGTACGGGGACCGCCAACCCTTCATCGATCAAAGCTATGCATTAATCCAGAAGCAGGCGGAGAAGAACAGATTTCACGTCGCCATGATGTACGACGAAACTGACGACGAAGTTGGAGCGACCGACGAGGCTGTTTCCGATTTCACACTGTTTCACGATGCATATCTTTCCCCGCAGTCTCCGGGACACTCTGCATATCTGACTTACGAGGGAAGGCCTGTTATCTTCATTTTTCCCAAGGGGGGGCACACAGACTGGAATAAGGTGCGCGCGCTGGTCAACACCTGGTCTCCTGCGCCGTTTCTCATCTATGAGAACCTCCCGGGCGAATATGTAAACGCGTTCGACGGATATTACGCGTGGATCGGGCCAGGTAAAGAGGGGTGGAAACCGGATGGCAGCAATTGGGGAGAGGAATACTTGAGCGATTTCTACCAAACCATGCGCGACAAGTACCCCAACAAAATGATCGTCGGAGGCGCTTGGGCCCAGTTTAACGACAGCAAAGCCTCCTGGGGCCTCAATCGTCATGTTTCGGCGCGTTGCGGTGAGACGTTCTCAGATACGTTTAATTTCTGGCGCAAGGATTTCCCACCCGGCGATCCTATCCCGTTCATGATGATCGAGACTTGGAACGACTACGAGGAAGGCACCGCGATTGAGCGTGGCATCCCATCGTGCGGCTCATCAAAGGGAACAACTCTACCGCCTGACACAGCTCAAACACCTGCGCCTGCTTCGGGCAAGGTTCCTGGAGGAGCTGATTGAAGTCGGCTCGGGGGCCCCGATCGTCCCTCCCTGCGTCTTGCTAGCACCGTGGCTGGCTGTGTTTCCGTAACTGCTCTAGTTCATCGCCGCACGCCGCTCTCCCGTAGGGAGACTACACAAAAGTTGTTGCCACGCTTTTTATGCCGCTTTAATTCCGGCTTCGCCCGACCCGTCGGGTTGAATCGTAAAGCCGCCGTTTGGAACTGTGATCTTATCTGCCTGAGTTGCAAGTTGAACTCGCGAGCGGTGAACATGGCTGATCAGTGAAAGCGGGCGGCCGCGCACTTCGTCATAGACGCGCCCGATGTACTCGCCCAGGACACCTACGGTCAGGAACAACAGTCCGCCTACAAAGAATACGGCGCATGACACGCCAAGAGCAGCAGTTCCCACCGCGCTCCCTGCAAACAGCATCGCGGCCGCCAGCAAGAGAGATACGCAGCAGGATAACCCAAATAGCACGAAGCTGAGCCGCAGAGGTTTGTAGCTGAATCCCGTGATCGCGTCCATGGCGTACTTGATCCGGCTTATGAACGACAGCTTCCCTTCCCCAGCCGCCCGGTCCTGACGGTCGTAGTAAACGATCGCGTTCCGGTAGCCAACCCACGCCCGCATTCCCGGCAGGTAAGGGCTTCTTTCCTGCAACGAGTTCAAAGCATCTACTGCCTTTCGATCCATGAGACTGAAGATCCCCGCATTGAGCGGGATCGGGTAATCGGAAAGAGCCCCTAATACCCGATAAAACAGGGGAAACAGCGCTGCCAGAATCTTTCTGCTCTCCTGGCGGCTCCTTCTTACGGCAACCACGATCTCGGCGCCCTTCTTCCACGCATCAATAAGCCGTGGCAGGACTTCAGGCGGATCCTGAAAATCACCGTCCATCAGGATCACTGCGCGCCCGTTTGCCATGTGCAGGCCGGCGGTAATTGCTCCCATATGACCCCAATTACGCGACAGTTCCAACACAACAACATGCCAGTCCATCGACTGCAGTCCTTTGAGCAGCTCTAATGAAGCGTCTGTCGATCCATCGTTGACGTAAACGACTTCCCATTCCTCCGTAATACCGTTCATGGCTCGCGCAATCGCTTCATGAAATTGAACGATGAGCGCTTCCTCGTTATAAATAGGGACAACTATCGAAACCATTGTGAACTCCTGAATCTGAGCTAAGACTTGGGCCCTGGCCTTTCATTACTTCTTTTTCCCAAATCGCGCTTGCTATACCACTGCATGGTCTGCGCGTAACGCCGCAGTTTCAAGGGCTAATCCGGAACTGCCTGAAACACGCGCACTCGCCACCGCACTTCCGATGGTGTCAACACGACAATGTACCGCGCGGTTTCCGTCTGACTCGTTAATTGTTTCCCATGATCGAATACCTGGACCTCATATTCGGCCGTATCTGCCAGCTCAATCGACAAACCCTCTGGTGAATAGAAGAGGACCTGTATGTTATGCGAGCGATCCTGGTAGCGGGTTGAGAGTCCCAGCGCAGCCTGGTTCTGGACGGTATTAGCCAGCCTGTCCCGCGCCCCGCCTACGAAATCCGCATCAAGCAGGTCAGTTCGATTTTGCGCGAGCGCTTCGCTCATGCCTTGCCACGCCTCGAGATAGTCGCGGATCGCTGCGCTTCGCGTCTCGTCATTGAGGGGCCGCGGAGCATTCAAATGTGCCGTACTTACTTGCACGTCGGCTTGCGCGCCTCCAATGCCTGAGGCTGCCGCGAAGCTCGCGCAAAGAACCAGAAGACTCCTTAGCATACTTACTGCTCCCGAATCTGATTGCCCAAAACTACCCCGCTTGCCACAGTTATCGTCGCTCCGTGGTGAGCGGGCATCGCAACCTCGGCAATTCCGTGCTTGAGAGGTACATCTGCCGTCGATTGCCCGCCGTCGTACGTCTCCGTGAATGTAACAATCGTTCCATCGAGCGCTGGATTGCCGCTGCAGTCCACAACCGGCTCCGTTTTCAACTCCAGCTTCGGTCCTGTTTGCTGGGCGCTCATCTTCAACGCGCACGGATCGCCTGGAACTTGCCGGATCACGCGCGTGCTCGAGATTCCTCCGGCTTGCGCAACAAATTGATCAATCCCCTGGTGGCCTGTGGAATCCATTTCAATCCAGGCGGCCCCGGCGTGAGTCGTTACGTCGCTCTTTTGCACGCTGCCGGCGGAATTGGAAAGTTGGAACGACACGGACATCGGCGAGACAATTAGGTTGCCGTAACTGTCAAAGACGTACGCCGCGCCGGTGATTCCTTCATGCACGCTGACTGGAAGTCGTGACGGTTTGGCAAGAAAGCTCAAACGCCCAGGAGCGCTCACCGCCATCACATCCAGCGGTTTCGTTTCCACGGTCGACGATTGCTCAAGAACTACAAGATAATGACCGGCATCGCAAAGCGAACCAGCCTCAAAGTACACCGGATTGCCCAATTGCACGCTTCGCTTGAGTACCTGGCCCAACCCGATCACGTACAACGTCGCTTCTCCGCTTCCCGAGGTCTGGATCGAAAATGCGCTGCCCGCCTGCACGCTCGTTTGCACTGTCATGCTGCCCTGGGCAGCTGCCCGTTGCATGGCAACGAACATCCCCACACCGATCACGAAGATGAGCGCAAGCTTCACAGGAAGCCTCCGAAACTATACGTCGCAACCACAGTCCTTTGGCTACTGACTTTTTTCGCCAGATCTTCAGGAATCGGAATTTTGAACGAAACAGGTGTCTGGGGAAGAAGTGCCCGGTCGACATACTGGTCCACCACCCAAACCAGATTGCCGCTCTTGTCATACAGGGTCCCCAGCACGTGGGCCACGTTGACGACCTGCCCACTTTGATTGATGAGCTGACCCGTGAGCGCTGCATCAGGAGCTGGATTGAGCTGCTCGTTATCAATTTCGATCACCGGGTCCGCCGAAGCAGAGACCAGGGTGGAAAAAGGCTCCATGCGGATACTGCTCACTTCAGACAACGAAGCATTGGGGAATTGAATCAGGAACGGTGTCACTTGTTTGGGCAAGAGCAGGTGCGAGATCCTGTCGAATGCGCTTTCTGTACCGATTGCTGATTGATCCTTCCTGTGCAATGTCGCTGTCACTGAGACGTACGCGGGCAATACGTCCTCATTGAGCAACTCGCCCAGCACCACCACGCCTTCGGCTCGCTGCACAGGATGCATGTCGACGATTCGCACATTGGGCCCGTCCACATCCTGAACTCCCCAGTCATCACCGGGTCCTCTGTTGATTACGTCCCATCGCAGGTACTCTACCGGAATCACCTGCGGCGGCAGCACTGGCTTTTTCTGCATTGGCCAGTCCACTTCCCAGTGGTCACCATTTCTTACTACGTGCACTGTGCGCGTGTCAGGCAATGTTCCCACAACCGTCGACCAATCGAGCGTGAACTCAACATCGGCATCACTGTCCGAAGCATGAAGCGGCCTGATCTCAAAGTGATCCAGCGATGAGTAGGTCCGGAGGCTCGGATAGTATCCAGTTACGTCCTCGACAAACTCCTGCTCGGTGAATTTCGATCTGTTCGCGAGGCTCGAATATGCCTTGCCCCAGTCTTTCAAACGAATTTCCTGGCCCAGGTTGCGGGCCGCAGCCTCCGGCGTTGAAGACGACTCCAACAGCCGCTCGCCGCCGGCGAAGGCGACGGCGGTGGAGATCGGCCAAACGGTTCCGATGACGATGAAAGCCACCGTTGCCGCGATCAAAACAAATGCAAGTAATGCTCCCCTCTTCATGACGCCAGGCTCCTCGCCGCAACGCCTTGATCCGGAGTAACGTGCAACCCCGCTTCCGCGTGCTGTCTTCGTCTTTCCGGGATCAAGAGAAGAACCAGGATGGCGAGAATACTGCTTCCAAAGGGCAGAGTTCCCCACATCAGGCCTTGCCAGTGAGGGGGCCTTTGAGGCGCATTCACTGGCTGAGCAGGCGGCACGCCATCTTTGCTCCAAATCACAATCGTCTTGTCTTCGAGATAGTCCACCGGACGCCAGCCCGCATACGACAGCAGTGCGTCGTAGTAATGATCGCGAACGAAGACCCATTTCAGTCCGTAGCGGTCTGCGTGCTTCAGAATGGCCCGAAGCGCATCCAGTCCTCCGGTTCCGAAGTATTTCGAGCTTGTCAGTGCCGCGCCGGAATATTGCATCAGCTCGGGCAACAATCGCCCGGAATTCCATTCGCCATCCACGCTGCTGGCGTCTGTCATCATGGCCAGCCGCGAGATTTTGTTTCCGAAGCCCAGCGTGAAATAGCGATATTGGTCGTGTCCGTCGCGGTTAAGCCATGAAGCCACCGGGTCAACCGAGTAATTATCGGGGTCCGGCGGCTCGATACTCGACCACGCCACGGCAAGAGCGCAGGTCAATGTGGCCAGTACCATCAGGCCCGCCACCGCAGCAAGGCGAAATCTCCTGATCAGCTTGGCCGCAAGAATACCCACGAACGGGAGCGCGAGTAAGGTTGCCCAGTAACTGAACCGCTCCATGGTGAGCACCTTGAATGCGCGCCCCAGCAGGATCGACCCGACCGGTGTCGTCCCTCCCAGGCCAAGAAGAAATGCCACCCAGAAACCAAAAAGCAACGGCCTGAGCTTAACGTTTTCGGAGCCATGTAGGAAAATGAACGGCAGAGCCAGGATCAGGGCGCCCCATGGAACGATGAAATACGTAAGGCCATATTCTGGACTCAGGATGTAGTTCGCGCGGCTTTCATGCGGAATCGGCGTCTGAGTAATCGGGTAGTGAATCAGAGCGATCCAGTACGGAAGCAATACGATCGCAACCGCCACTCCTACCAACAACCCAATGGCCACGGCTCGGGCAAGGACCTTCCCGGTTGCGGCTCGCCTGCCATCGGTACGGTCAAGAAACGCAAGCGCCAGGACCGGTGCCGCAAAGAGGACAGAGCCGAATATCAGAGTCGCATGATGAACCGCGGCCGCCGTAATGAACAGCAGGCTCCCCTTCACAAATGCCCGCCCATTCCCATACCGCAACCAGGCGTACAGAAACGGCAGCGCATTCAGATAAATCGGAGCGGCGCTCGTCGTGGCCAACTGTCCGGCGTGATAAACCAGAAAGCTCTCTGCCCCAACGAAAACGCTCGCTACAGCCGCCAGCGACGCGGCGCGCGCATTGGTCCAAAGCAGAGAAAACCGGTAAACGCCCACCACCAGCAACAGAATCGAAGCCAATTGCACGACCATGTACGCATAATCGAACCCGAAAATGGGCGAAATCGCAGCCACCCACTGATGCGACAAAGGAGGATACGTGGCTTGAGAAAAGCCCGCGAAGCACTTGGTGTTCCAGGGATCGAACCAGTGATGGAAATAATGGGATGCGAAGAAAATATGAAAGTTCGTGTCGAACGATTTCAGGGGCAGCTTCATTAACAGCAGCGGAACATGCACCACCGCAGCCACCATCAGACACAGGATGACTGGAATGGGCCGCTGCAAAGGATCAATCGGCTCAGTGTTGTCCACACTCGACTCCCATACAAAGGTTCGCTCGAACGTTGTTCGGTTCAGGGAAAATCAGTCGGCGCAGCTTTGCCATGCTGCCAAGGCACATTTTGAAGAAAGATTATCTAAGACTTACAGACCACCTACTCCTTCGATTAACAAACCCCCTCAGGGGTTGCTCCCGGTACCCGTTTGCTCTTCCGCCC
>OKRB01000102.1:24174-57869 GCA_900290245.1 Candidatus Sulfuritelmatomonas gaucii
CCAAACCGGGCCTTGGGCAGCCCGGCTGCGATCGGAAATGGTTCGTCATCGCTTGCGAATGAGCAGGAGACAGGGCCCCGCAGCTCGGCAGGCCGTTTGACTCCGCTGCTGAAGTCTTTTCTCTGCTGGACCACGCGTTTGCCCTGTCGCGCATCCCATTAACTGATTCCCCAATGGGAAGGGGCCATGATCGCGAATTGAATTACGAGTTCGATTGATGAATCGACCGCACACGCCTGGGGCAGGGCGAGGAACGCCAGTTGCAGGCTCGAACTGAAATAACAGACGCCGGATTTTGTTCGCAGTTTACGTTTTATTTTGAAGAAATATGGGCGTCGGGCTCGCCCGCGCCACTTAACCTCTCGACGTAAAACCCATGCGTATCGCCTTAGTTACAGCTTTTCCCCCGAGCCGGCACCATCTCAGTGAATATGGCTATCATCTTGCCGACCAGCTCCGGCACAGTGGCGTTGACTTCACTGTCCTCGGCGACAGGTATGAAGGGCCCCAACTGCCTGAGCTATCAGGCTTTCGCGTTCGCCGCTGTTGGAAGGTTGGCCGGCTGAACAACGTGCGCCAAATCCTGGCGGCTCTCCATGAAATCCGTCCTGACATCGTCTGGTTCAATCTTGTTTATTCCACCTTTGGCGCCACGGCGCTACCCGCATTCGCTGGTCTCTGCACGCCCGCTCTGGTTCGCGCGGCGAAGTTTCGCGTCCACATTACGCTGCATCATCTCATGGAGAACTGCGATCTGCGCCACGCCGATATTGCCTTTCCCCGCGTTTACCAGTTTGCCGGCTCCATCGCGACTCGCCTCCTGTTGCGCGCCGATTCGGTCTCTGTGCTGCTGGAGCGTTACAGGCAAGTTTTGATGAAGCGGTACGGGGCTACCCACATCGGCGTCCGCCCGCATGGCACGCTCGGCGAGCCGCACCCGCCGGATCGTCGGATGCGGCCTCCGAATGAGTTCCGTATGCTGGCCCTCGGCAAGTGGGGGCGCTACAAGCGCCTGGAAACGCTGCTTGAAGCGCTGCCTGCGGTACTCGCTGCGGTTCCAAACGCAAGCCTCCTCATCGCCGGTTGCGACCATCCCAATCGGTCTGGCTACCTCGCCCGCTTGGCCCAGAAATGGGGTGCAAACACACATGTGAAATTCCTGGGCTATCTCGATGAGGATCACTTCGAAGATGTCTTCTGTTCGTCGCATGTCGCTGTTCTGCCCTATCTCTCTTCCGGCGGGCCAAGCGGAGTAGCCCACATCGCTGTGCGCTTCGGGTTGCCAATTGTCGCCGCTCATATCGACGACCTGGTGCAATTGGCCGAAGAAGAGGGAATTGCACTCGATACATACGATCCACACAGCTCTGCCGATCTCGCCGATCGCCTTATCGCTCTTGCCCGCGATCCGGATCGACAAGCGGAAATGGCGCAAAAGAATTACCAAACAGCGCTGAACTCAACCATGCCGCGCATTGTCGCTTCGTACCTGGATGAATTCGCGGCCCTCCTGGGGCAGTCGCCGCCGTCCGAAGTCGCGGCAAAAGGCGAGGTATCCGCGGCATGAATGGAATCACGCTATTTGAATCCGTCGCGTTAATGGGTGCTGGTCCACGTGAGCGCGACAAAAGCGGTCTTGTGGATTGCCTGTTGGAAGCTCCTGGTTCCCGCACAACTCGCACAGACCCTTTCGCGATGGGCCGCAGTGGAATGTCGTTTGGCCGGCTCGTTCGCGAGTTCGTCGATCCAATGTTTTGTTACTCGGCGATTTTGTTTATACAGGAGGTTTTTTTCATGCATCGACGCCATTGCAGCTTTGTGATTCCCGCCTATAACGAAGCGTGCAGGCTTACCGGCACCCTCAATGCCATCGCCGAGCTCGCGGCTTCATGCCTGGGCGCGTGCGAGATCATCGTCGTTGACGACGGTTCCACCGATCTGACCGCCGAAGTCGCCCGCGGATTTCGTGCTCCCCGGTGCCGGATCTGCGTCCTTCGCGTTCCGCACCGCGGTAAGGGGTTCGCTATCCGGCGCGGCGTCCAACTTGCCCACTGTGAAACGGTCGTGCTCTGCGATGCAGATCTGGGCGAGTCGGTCGGGGAAGTCGTGCATCTGGAGGCGGCACTGCGCCGCGGAGCTGACATCGCCATCGGTTCGCGCTGGCTGAATCAGCGCGAGTGTTTTCAAGGCCAGTCGCTTTACCGCCGCGCCTCCAGCCGTCTCTTTAATCTGATCGCCGGCCGAGCGCTTGATCTGCCATTCAAAGACACACAATGCGGGCTCAAGGCGCTTACGCATCGTGCTGCTATCCACGTTTTCCCGTTGCTCACGCTGAACGGTTGGGGCTATGACGTCGAAATGATCCGGGTGGCTCTCAACCTTGGTCTGCGAGTCGAGGAAGTCAATCTGAGGTTCGTGCATGAGTATCGCGATTCCCATGTGCACCCGATTGCCCATGGCTGGCCAACTTTGTTGGAATTGCTCAGTATTCGCCGGAATCATCTGCATGGCTTCTATGGAGCGATTAGCGTCCCACCCGCCGCCCTGGGTCAGATAACTGCCGACCTGGGACATATTCCGTCGACTGTTGAACCGGGCCCGGGCGCCGAACAAGACGCGGCGTGAAACTGTGAAAAGGATGCCTTGATGCTGTCCCCGCCGCCGAAGAAGCATTACAGAATCTGGACTCGTTAACGCTCCGGCAAAAATTCCCTCCGCGCCCGGACGCGCTGTTGAGGTCAATCGTGCTGTTTAAACTCAATCGGCTACAAGCATACGGCCTCGATCGCTTCGCCATCGATAAACTGCTCAACTCGGTCATGCCTCACGCTTTCTTCAACTTCTTCCAGAGCACAAGCCTTTATTCCTCAGGCACAAATGAGACCAGCTCTAAAGCGCTCTGGAGCCAACAGCAGACCCCTTTCAGGCATCAAATTCTTCAACTTGACTTCGGGTTCGGGTGAAACACATTGAATGTCAGACGTGGATTCCTGAACGCTGTGTTTGTATCGGTGTTCGCCTCACTTGCCTGCACCGCCAGTGCGCAAGTCTATCAAGTGGGTTCCGGCACTTCGCAACCATCACAGACTTCATCAGGACGATCACAGACCAAGAGCCAGTCTCTCGGCTGGGGTTCAAATATTCAAAACGCCCGCCTTGGACGTGCCGCGGAGATGGCATTGCAGCATCGCGATTACGCGCACGCATTTGAGTATGCTCAGCATGCGGCGCAGGCAGCGCCAAACGATCCGCAACTATGGTTCCTGCTCGGTTATGCAGCCCGGCTCGACGGCAATTACCGGGCCGCGGTCGATGCATACAATCACGGGATTCAAATCGATCCTTCTGCGCCCGATGGTCAATCCGGTTTGGCGCAGGTCTACAGCTTGATGGGACAAACCAGCGATGCTGAAAGAATTCTCAAACAGGTGGTTTCATCCAATCCCTCACGCAGAGACGACCTGCTGCTGCTTGGAGACCTGTGCATGAGAGGGCGCGACTACACGAGCGCGGTCGACTGGATTGGAAGAGCTGAGAAGCTCCGGCCCGACGCTCGCGCTGAAGTGCTTCTGGCCATTGCTTATCAACAGCTCAAGCAAGACAACCTGGCCAGCCAGTACCTCGCGATGGCTGAGCGGCACTCGCCAAACAACGTTGACGTTTTACGCACAACCGCTGGGTTCTATCGTGATACCGGCAAGTATTCTGAAGCAATCGCCGCCCTTCGCCAGATCCACCATCCGCCATCCGACGTCCTCGCCGAACTTGCATACACCTACCAGCTTGATGGCAAATACGATGATTCCGCGAAGATTTATTCGCAGGTTGCCAACAATGAACCTCGGGATCTTAAATTGCAGCTATCAGCAGCCCAGGCTGAAATCGCGGTCGGATCGATTCCGGGAACCAAAGCGTTTCTTGATCGCGCTCAACAGCTCGACGCCAACGACTATCGATTGCACGCAATCAAAGGCGAGATTGCGAAATTGCAGGAGCACAATCAGGACGCCGTCCGTGAGTACACCGCCGCAATCGCAGCCGCGCCTGCAAATCCTCCTGAGGGTCCGCTCTACGGTATCCAGTTGCACATGGATCTGGTTGGTCTTAACCAGGCTCTCGAAGATGATGCCGCGGCACACCAGCAGCTTGAAATCGCCGAAGCCGAGATCGGCAAAATCAACGCGACAGGCCCGGATCGAGAGCCGTTCCTGCGCCTGAGGTCTTTGATCAGGCTCAATGCCGGAGACTTGAACGGAGCATTGGATGATATCCATGCAGCGCTCGCCCTCGACAGCGTGAATCGCGACAATCTTCAGCTCGACGGCGACATCCTCATGAAACTCGGGCATACATCCGAGGCGCTCACCGTATATCAACAGATCCTCTCAAAAGATCCGGACAATATCTTGGCGCTTACTGCGCTCGGCTACGCTTTACGAGCCGCTGGAAAGGATGACGAGTCAGAGAAGTGCTTCGAGCGCTTGGCACAAGTCAATCCCAATTCCTATGTTCCCTATCTTGCCCTTGGCGATCTCGACACCGCCCGCCGCAAATTCGCTAGCGCCCAAAGCGCATACACCAGGGCTTACACCCTTGAGCCGCAAGACGCTCTGATCGTTGCAGGCGGCATGAATGCTGGAATTGAGGCGCACGACCTTCCCGTCGCCGGCAAATGGTTCAAGCGCGTCACCCCTCCCATGCAATCCGAGCCAAAGGTCCTTCGGGAAAGAGAGCGATACCTCACCTTCGAGGGCGACTACGCTCAATCTGCCGAGATCGGTCGCCAGGCGCTCGCCGTACTTCCTCATGACAGAGATGTGATTGTCTATCTCGGTTACGACTTGTTGAACCTCGAGAAGTACAGCGACTTGCTTCAACTCACATCGACCTATTGGAATACCTTGCCCAACGAACCTGATATTCCTCTGCTCGCAGGCTACGCTCACAAACATGACGGAATGGACGAAGAAGCACTGAAAGATTTTACCGAAACGATCAATCGCAACCCGAATGTAGTAACCGCCTACGTCAATCGCGGCTATATGTTGAACGATCTTCACCGTCCGCGCGAAGCCGCGGCCGCCTTTGAGTCGGCGCTCAGCAAGGAACCGGGTAACGGCGAGGCTCACCTTGGCCTCGCCTACTCTGACCTCGATCTGAAGCAACCGCGCGCTGCTTTGCGGGAGGCTAACCTTGCCGAAAAAACAGCCGGCGATTCATTGAGTCTGCATGTCATTCGCGCAACTGCCTACGGCAGCGACGGCATGCTCACTCGTGCCGCAGTCGAATATCGAGCTGCGCTGAAGTTCAGCCCGAATGACAGCACTCTCCATTTTGGATTGGGCGATACGCTTTTTGCTGAGCATCAATACAATGACGCGATCCACGAATTGACAATCACCGACAGCGCGTCACCCGGTAATGCCCGCGCCGAGGCCCTGCTGGCTCGCTCCTATGCTTCCTTGCACAATCGCGATGAGACAATGAATTATGTGCGGCTCGCTGAAGAGCATATTCCGCCCGCGCCATCCGCGTCTCCTGCCGCAGGCTCTGAAGAAAGTGAAGTCCTGATCTCAACCGGCGAGGCTCTCACTACACTGGGAGACACAAATGCAGCCATGGATCGCTTCAGCAGGGCGCTGACAGCCCCGAGAAGCGATCGCGTTGGCGTGCGTTTGGCGATCGCCGGAATCATGCAGCAACAGGGCCACACCGACGATGCTCAACGCCAGGTGGCTCTTGCGTGGATGGAAGCTGAGGCTGGAGATACCGTGCCGCCGAGCGGCAGCCAGTACATCGCTGCAGCTGATCTTTTTCGTTCAATGCATGACTACCCGCTCTCGCAATCCTATTTGCAACGCGCCAAGGTAGCCGGTGCGCCGGATACCGATGTCAGGATCGGCATGGCCGACAACGATCTCGCGCTGGGTGATACCGTCAAAGCGAAAGCTGAGCTGGCTGCCATCGGTGACCCCGCCGGCGGCGAACAAGACTACCAGTATCTGCTCGCCAAGGCCAATGTTCTTAGCCAGGAGCAACAGACCGCCGAGGCGCTCACCGCGTTTGCACAAGCTGCCAGCGCCGCAGGTCAGGATCAGTCCGCCGTGCAAGGCATGATTGAGACTGGTGGAAACGAAGGTATGAGAGTTACACCCGAGCTAAGCGTACTTTCAGATCTTTCTGTTGCGCCTATCTTCGAAGACCCCACTATCTACGTTCTCGATTCCAAGCTCGACGCTGCATTCGCGGTGCCCAGCGCCGATACCGCGCTGCTGCCGCCTCCTCGATCGTCTCTGCAAACTGAGTGGACCGACGCATTTCACCTTCACCTGGGCAGGTTTCCGCCAGGCAGTGGATTCTTTCAGCTCCGCAACGCCCGGGGCCTTATTTCGATTCCCAGCACCAATTCAATCGTCGACCGCAATACGACCGACTCTACATTCAACTTCGCCCTCAATCCCACGATTCATCTTGGCGATAATGTTTTGACCTTCAACGGTGGGATTCAGGGGACAGTCCGCCGCGACTCGAGGGACCCGGTGGACATGAATCAGAATCTCTTTCGCGTGTATAGCTATCTGACAACAAGTTCGTTTTTCAACGCCGTTTCCGTCAGTGGCTTTGTGTTTCGCGAAGGTGGACCATTTACTGAGACCAAATTGAATTCGCGCGAACTCGGGGGTGGGCTCGACTTTCGTGTCGGCGCACCGTGGGGGAAAAACGCGCTGATCACAGGATGGGGAGTCGACGATGAGGTGTTCCGGCTGATCCACACTGAAGATTACGTTTCCTCCTCTTATGTGGGCTTTGAGCACAAATTCTCCGATCGGTTGAATTTCAGCGTTCTGGCGGAGGATGTGCGCGCATGGCGAATCTTTGGAACACGGTGGGGCATCGCGCAGAACCTTCGCCCTGCCGGCAGCATTGACTTTAGCCCAAGTCGCAATTGGGATGTGAAATTCTCGACTGCCTATTCCGACAATCGAGGCTTCCACGTTTACGACGCAACACAGAACGGCCTTTCCGTCTCCTATGCTTTGCCGTTCCGTCATGTTTTTCACGATCGCTCAGAACCGCTTACCGTTGAGTATCCGATCCGGTTCTCCGCAGGGGTTCAGGATGAAGAATTCTTTAACTTTACTGGCGCTCAAAACCAGCAACTGAGGCCCTATTTTGAAATCAGCATATTTTGAAGGCGAGATACAATGAAAATCTGTCTAGTAGCGACCTTCCCTCCGAGTGGTCGCCAGTTAAACGAGTATGCATTTCATATCGCAAGAGAATTGCGCCGCTGTCCCGACGTCGAACTGACAATCCTCGCGGACGAGTTAACAGACTACCAATTTGTAACTGACCAGGACGGCGCCCCTCTCGAAATTCTGAATCAACCGGAGTTATCCGGTTTCGATGTGGCCCGTTGCTGGAGATTTGGCGATCTGGCAAATCCGCTGCGGCTGCTTAAGACGATCCGAGGGTTAAAGCCGGATGTTGTCTGGTTCAACCTGGTCTTTTCCACATTTGCGACGCCGGAGCTGCCCTTTTCCGCCTTTGCCGGCCTTTCCACCCCTGCGCTGATTCGCGCAGCCGGCTTCTACACGCATATCACCCTTCACAACATCATCGAGCATGTCGACTTCTCCACCGCTGGGGTGCGGCATGAGCGGCTGTATCGATTCGGCACTAAGTTGGCGACCAGGGCCCTGTTAAGAGCCAACTCCGTTTCGGTATTGCTACCCGGCTACCACCGCACCTTGACGACGAAGTACTCGGCTAAGAATGTCTTGCTGGGCACGCATGGGACATTCTCTCCGGTTCCCTGCCCTCCAGATTTCACCAGGCGAGGCAATCCTGACCAGCGCATTCTCGCCATTGGGCATTGGGGAACCTATAAACGTCTCGAAACCCTCATAGAAGCCTTTCCGCTGGTGTTGAAGAAGGCGCCACATGCCCGCTTAATCGTTGGGGGCGCCAATCATCACACAAAGCCAGGATACTGGGAGGCGATTCGCGCACAACAGCCACCTGACATGCCAATTGACTTTCGCGGATACATTCCCGAGGAAGATATACCGGATCTCTTCCAAACCAGCTCGATTGTCGCTTTGCCCTATGATTCGGCAACCGGCTCCAGCGGGCCTGCCCATCAAGCATGTGAATATGGGGTTCCGATTGTCAGCGCGCACATTCCTGATTTTCAGGCGATGGCGGCAAACGAAAACATGGCAATTCGCTTTTATAGAGTCGGCAACGCGGTCGATCTTGCTGACCAGATCCTGGCTATTCTGCAGTCACGCGAACTCGAGCATCAGATGGCGGAACACAACTTTGCCGCCGGCCTTGAGATGACCATGGCGAATGTTATCCGCCAGTACCTGCGGTGGTTCGAACTGAACAGACTCAAAAATGGCATACCCGCAGGGCGGCTTCCTCGGCCCCACTGGCGGCCAGAGCCCAACACGTTTCGAACGGAATCGGTCTCATCCGACTTAGGTGCGCCCATGCAATGAGTTGATTGGATGCGGCCAACAGCGACAAGCGGTATAGCTTGGCAGCCGCCGGTCGCAACAAATCTCGCGTCGGATGGTTGGAGTAGGGCCCCGATTCCTTGAATATCCCGCGGCCTCACAGATCACTTCGTCGTCTTTGACGAATCGACGGTGATGCTGTTTGCCGTGTACTGCGTGCCATCGTAGTTTGCCGCTACGCTCACACTTTCCCCGGGATGAAGGCTCCTGCTGACCGGCAGCCGCGACGGACTGAAGTGGATCTCGTAGCTTCTCTCATCTCGCGGATCCACCAGGGCCAGCAATCCGGTATTCAGGTTAAGGAAAGTGATATTTCCGTAGAAGACGAACCTGGCTCCGGGAACCGCAAGGACGGTGATTCGCGTAGCCACATCACGCCCTTCCGCATCGGACGCAAACGTCGCTTCAACGAGAGTTCCCGGCATCAGGTCGACGATGCCTGAACGCGCCGCCGTGAATTCCGGTTCGCCGATCCTCGCGATCGCCGTCTCTGCCGCCACCCGCAACCTGACCGGCTCAGGCGAAATATCTGAGGCGATGGCCAGTATATTCGCGCCTGGTTCGTAGCTCACCACGCGGCCCTGGCAATCGCCTTGTGCCGAGTGCGACAAAATGTGAATGCTGATGGCGAATATGTTGGTTCCGTCGAGAATGGTTTGGACAGAGGCGCGGTCCTCGGGACCGAGATTGCGAAGGGGAATCTTCACTCCGTCACGAAAGACCTGGGTTCGTTCATCATACAGAATTTTCATCGGGCGCTGACCGTAGATGTCGAGCTGGAACTGGTCGCGCACCGGATCCACGTGCTGGATTTTACCTCCCAGGATCGTGCTCTTCCCTTGGGGCGCCGCCGGCAAACCAGCCAGGTTTCCATTCGGGCTGTCTCCCGCCGAAGTGGAATTCGTTTCGGAAAACTGTTCCGATTGAGAATTCGCGGCCTGAACGGCCAGCGCCAAACTTCCCAGCATCAACGCCGCAAGGACCTTTCGCATCCGCGCACACCTTTCCTGCTGGTAAGTGCCAAACAGCCATTTAGATGACCCGTTCGCGAATTCGGTGGCCTGGGCCGACCGCTTTTCGCAGAGGCAACGGGCAGGTCCACGAGGCATCTAAATATCATGTGCGATTGCTGAAACCGCTCGTAGGCAGGGCCCTGGTTTCACGCCGGAAGGTGGGACGTACGCTATGCTCAGCAGGCCATTGACATTGATTGGGGCTCTTGTTGTGGTCGCTGCCTGCTGGCCATCTTCCACCCAGGCGCAAACCACGCTTAAGATCACGATTCCCAGGCGCAGCAGCCTCACACTCGTG
Organism: Candidatus Sulfuritelmatomonas gaucii; assembly: GCA_900290245.1. Classification (GTDB taxonomy): domain Bacteria; phylum Acidobacteriota; class Terriglobia; order Terriglobales; family Acidobacteriaceae; genus Telmatobacter; species Telmatobacter gaucii. Next base: position 34,011 of record OKRB01000102.1, read on the forward strand.
CAGCGCCTCAACCGCGAGGGCGTTAAGGCCATACAGCAGCATGCTTATACGAAAGCGGCAGGATTCTTCTATAAGGCTTATCTCTATGACCCCGCGGATCCTTTCACTCTGAATAACCTCGGTTACATCTCTGAAATGCAAGGCCAGTCAGATCGCGCTGACAAGTTCTACAAGCTGGCAGCCGAGCAGGGCAGCAACGCTGACATCGATTTGAGCAACGTAAAACACTTGGAGGGTGAACCGATGCAAACCGCTCTGGCCAGCATTCGCGACACTCCCATGCGTGTTAATCGCATCAACGTCAATGCCATGCGCCTCCTTTCGGAACATCGCGGAGCAGAAGCCTCCAGCCTTCTGCAGCAAGCACTTTCTTTGAATCCGCACGATCCCTTCACTCTGAACAATCTCGGAGTCGCCTATCAAGCCATGGGAGATTACGGCCATGCAATGCAGTATTACTCAGCTGCGGCTGGCTCCGGCTCCGATGATACCGTCGTTGTCACGAAAGACCCGGCCTGGCAGGGCAAACCGGTAAGTAAGATCGCGGAAGATAATGTCAAGAATCTTCAAAGGCAGATGCAAGGTTACGGCTCCGCGGAGTCTCAATCGCTCGAACTTAGCCTTCGTGGGGTCCAGGCGGAAAACCAGAATAATTGGCTCGTTGCGCGTCAGGACTTTATGCGAGCTTATTCCCTCGATCCGAACAACGCATTCTCGTTAAACAACCGTGGCTATGTCGCAGAACGGGACGGCGATCTGGAGTCAGCCCAGTTTTTCTACCAGAAGGCGGGGCAAGCCCAGGGCGCGGGACTTCCTGTGGGGCTCGCGACGGACCAGTCAGCTTCCGGCATAGCTCTTTCTCACGTCGCTACCACGAGCCTCGGAAAGGTTGATGGCGCTCTGGACACTTACAGCCGGCAGCGCCGAAATCAGTCAGGGCCCGTTGAACTCACGCCTCGCGGTGGGGGCGCGTCGAAGAACACCTCACCTTCCTTACCAGGTTCGCCAAGCTCGCCGAATGCGCAGCCCCAATCTACCGCTCCACAAACGAATCAGTGAGTTCAAGAAGAGAGCAGCGAATATGAGCAGAAAGGCCCAGGAATTTCCTTCACGCGGATCGATGGTCTATCTATCCCGCCTTTTGCTGCGACCCGGGAGCGCCGATGCCGGCTCTGTCCCGCCGGAAATGCTTCTTGACCAGCCGCTCGATCCGCTTCGGCAGGATGAAATTGATGGCTTGCTGGCTTTGGCACGATCGCACCACGTTGTTGTTCGCGGACTTGAAACATTTCTCGAATTGAATCGACAGCAGCACAGATATTCTGGTGTCGAACAGGCGGAAATTGCTCTCGCAACTGAGAAAGCACGCATCGCGAGAGCCCTGTATTTTCTGCATCAGGTCTGCACCGCATTCCATGACCATGGTTATGACGCGACGGTCATGAAAACACTCGATCACTGGCCTGACTTTGGCAGCGACCTGGATCTATATACCAACGCGTCCCCAGCCGATATATCCCGGCTTATGGAGGATCTCTTTGGCGCCCGGCTCCAGCAGCGCAGCTGGGGAGATTACCTGGCAAACAAATGGAATTTCTCGATCGAGGGTTTACCAGAGTCAATCGAGATTCATGTGAACCGCCTTGGACAAACGGGCGAACAAGTCGGGATTGCCGCTACACTCGCAAATCGCGCGCGTCAGGTTTCCATCGGCGGTTATCAGTTCCAGGTTCCGTCTATCTCCGATCGATTGATGATCTCCACATTGCAGCGAATGTACCGCCATTTCAACTTCAGGCTATGCGATATCGTCGATACCTTGGAAATCGGTGACATCGGCGCTATCGATTACGAGCGCTTGAGACTCTGGGCGAACGCAGCAGGCATTTGGGAAGGTGTCGCCACCTATCTCAGCGTCGTTTCCGACTACGCGGCAACTTATCGCGGAATCGGCCTCAACCTGTCACAGTTTGTCTTGGTCGCATCTCAATTTGGCGGCGAAGCACTTTATTACAGCAAGGGCTTCTTGCGCGTCCCTATCATGCCCCACTCCGTTCGGCTTTACGGTTCGGAGTTGGCGCATGTTCTGGGTCGCGGAGAACTGCACAATGGCGCGCGGCTCAGTTTGCTACCCATACTCGGGACGGCCGCCGCGGCAAAGCAGAGACTTACCGGAAGTAATCAGGGAATCTGGTAAGTCAGCAACGAGGATTCCGGTGATGTGGTACGACATCGAGGCCAATCATTTGTGAATGAAGTGACAGTGTTCTGAGCTAGTTACACAGAGAGGGGATACCCCGGGGAGATTTCCCCAACGGGCCAACATTATGGGTAACGTCATATTGAGAATCTCGCGACCGGTTCCACGCCGGAACTCTTCGGCTCAGGGTTCGTCCGCCGACATGCACGGAAAAAATGCTTATAATCGCTCGTCTCTTGCCTTGGGCTACTATGACTCGCCTTTCCCGGGGACGCGGCCTGCGCCGGAGCTGATTTCCGCACGCCGCAATGATCCCACGGGAGCGCGGCGAAAAACGCATATGTTCATTGGGCTCGATGAGCATGTCTCCCGCCGTCGCCGCCCCTCGACGGTTGTTTCTCTTATCGCTCATGTCTTCATCTTCGCGGCCATTCTCTGGTTGGGAACAATCCTGCGCAATCCGATTGTCCACACCGCGGAGATGACCGTCGCTCCCATCCAGTTCACACTTTATGCTCCTCCACCGGTCATGCCGGTGGCGAAGGTGCAGGGCGGCGGAGGAGGTGGCGGCATGCACCAGGTCCGCCCTCCCGTCAGAGCAGAGCAGTTGCCCAAACCCGTTAAGATACGGCTTCTCTCTCCTGTGATTCCCAGGGTCGAGACTCCTAAGCTGCCGGTCGCGCCATCCATCGACGTGAGAATGCCTCAACAAACCACGATGCCTAAGCTCGGAATGCCACAGGCTCCGCAGGTGGCCATGGCCTCGCAAGGACCCGGGAGCGACAGCGGATTCGGTTTTGGTTCCCAGGGCGGCCTGGGTTCAGGGCACGGCGCCGGAGTTGGACCGGGTAGCAATGGGGGCTATGGCGGTGGCATCATGAATGTGGGTGGCGGAGTCAGCGCGCCGGAAGTCATTCACTCCGTCCAACCCCAATTTACTCCTGAAGCTCGCCGCTCGGATTTTCAGGGCGTCGTTGGAATTCAGCTTATTGTCGATTCACAAGGCTATCCGCAGGACGTTCGGGTGGTTCATCACCTCGGCATGGGACTTGATGAGCAGGCCATCGAAGCAGTGCGGCAATACAAATTCAGGCCTGCAATGTACCAGGGGCATCCCGTCTCGGTACAGATGATCATTGACGTTGACTTCCACCTTCATTGATCCTGGATGCGATTTGACTGATCTATGAAGTTAGGGGCCAATATAACCCGCGCCTACCCTCAGAGTCACTTGACTAACTCCGAGCGTTTGAAGCCCACTTACTCGTCTGATGTGCGAGTGACTGAAGGAATGCCAAGACAATAACCGGGCCATTCGCCAGGCTTATTCGGAAGATTTTCGTCTCGCGCGTTCTAACGGCTTGCTCGAAACTCCCGCAGCGAACAGAGCTCTGCAAGTTGGCACGAGTTTTCGGAGTTTCCCGCGACGAGATTCAATCGCGGGAGAGGGTTTTACTCATGCCACCGCAGCAAAATCAACGAGGGCTTTTGGCCTTCAGGAATGTCCTCAGTCATCTTGGCCCCGACAGTCGACTCCTTCAGCGAGCTGCTTCAGCTCTTCCCGGCCCGATTCATTTGATGACTTGTTGTTGATCGGCCTCTTGCGCTGGCCGGGCCTGTTGCTCTGCCTTGGCGTAGTATCCGCGCTTCGTCCTTACAAAGAGCGCGCCGTGATGCTGAGCGCTCGCTTCCACTCGGATTGAGCGGTAGCCGCCGAGGCTGAACGGCGTGGATGAATGGTAGTCGACAACATACTGTTCCCGAATGTCCGTTGCCACCTGCGATGCGATGCCATACACATCCTGTAGTGAGCTGGGAAAATAGGCGATGCCGCCGGTATCTTCTGAAAGCGTCTCCAGCGCATTTTTCGCCTTATCCGACTCGTCCTTCTCTGCGTCGAAAAGTAGCCCGATGGGATAAACAACGGGGCCGCCCAGGTTCTGTACTCGTCGGATTGCTTCCTGCAGATTCAGTCTTGAAGCATTGTCAGCTCCATCGGTGATAATCAACAGAACTTCCCGTCGATTTTTGCCGGACTTCGCGAGCTCATCTGCTGAAGCGGCAACGGCGTCATAAAGGGCTGTAGTCCCTGTCGTATCAAAGTGCGACATTCCCCGATCCAGAGCCACGCGGTCTGTTGTGAGGCGCTGGTCGAGATAGGCGCGGTCTGAGAAATTCACAACAAATGCCTCATCCGATGGATTGGACGCGTTAAGCAGATGAATCGCAGCAGCATTGACGGCGTTGCGTTTGTCGCGCATTGACCCCGAATCGTCGATCAGAATGCCCATCGACACCGGTAAATCCATGTGTTGAACAGAATTGACGGTTTGCAGAACTCCGTTCTCCCAGACGCGAAAGTCGCTCCGATCCAGATCCATCACCGGGCGCCCTTTCTCGTCGATTACCGCGCAGTTCAACAGCACTTCGTCCACATTCGCGTGCAGAATGTACATGCCATTTTGCTGCTTCTGAATCTCATTTGGATTGGCAGGGACACTCGAAGAACCGGAGACTTTCGCAGACCCCTCCGCATTGGGAGCGGAAGCCTTCCCAATGCTGGCCGGCGGATTGACAGTGATATCCGGCGATGGGATTGGGTCGCGATCCACGTCCAGCGGAGGTTGAGCTTCCGGCCGGGTCGGATCATTCAGTGAATTGGAGGCTGCAGGCATTTGCTGCCCAAACGCCTGGGAGTAAGAGAATGGTCCGCTGCAGGCAAGCATTGCCAGCGCTACCAGAAGCGCGAACCGGCTGTGATGCAAGTTCAGGGGGAGCGTCGAATCCATAGCCAGTGGCGAAATTGAGACATTACGCCTTGCTATATTGGATGCGTCCCCGCCAGATGGAGTGCGGACCGGTCCGCAATCTTTATTGATTTGATTTCTCGAAGCTTAGGCGCGGCCGGGAGCTCGCCACCCTGCTCCAGCGTCAGGACCGAAAAGCGTTTCCCAGCCCCAACCTCCGCCGCCCTAATTCGAATACGGCACACCGCTTGAGATGCGATTTTGGATGCTGTTTTTCCCCACCATGCGAACAAAAAGCGTATGTGTCCCTGAAGGCAGGCCGCTCAAGCTCCAGCTTCCGCCCTGGGCTGCCGGTTGGCTAGCCACCAGGCTCACGTTCTGCCCGTCTGTCGAATCGTAGATCTCGATATGCGACACCGTCGTCAGGCTCGCATAACTGTTGGTTGCACTCAGCGTCCAGCTAAGTGTTTGCCCCAGTGTGCTCGCGCTCACCGCAAAACAGTTGTCGATCCCGCTTTCAATCTCCGTCCCTTCGTTATAGTCGTTCCAGGTGGCGATCTGCAGATACGGCAGAGCCGCGCTCGAGTAATATTGATTGCTTTCAGAAAGTGATCCGATCCACGTCTGGCCGCACTCCTGGTCCATGATCCGGTCCCTGCCCCAATTCGCCTGGGAGCTATTGAAGCCCTTGAACGCGTTTGACCACGCGAGCTGGCTGCTATGAGAAAGGGCGATTCCGAGGAAGTTGTCGAGAGTGCCTCCTTCTGAAGCTGGAGAGATACTCAACGTGAATTGGTTGGCAGTCGGGTCAGTTCCCGCCGGTTCTATCCAGTAAAAAGAGCCCGACGAATCCTGATGCGCGAAACCGCCGGCATTCTCAAACACAACCAAGGGAACGCCGTTATTTACGTTGTATGGGGTGACAGCGCAGTTCTGCGGTAAATCGTTGTTCCAATCCTCAATTTGCGCCCACACATCGGCCCACGACGGCGCCGGACCGGTCGCTGCAATCACTGTCTCTTCTGGAAATATCTGCACGATCGGGCGCCCGTTGGACTTGAGATACGCGCTGTTCCCCCAGTGCATTCCGTTCATGTAGCACATGTCGTTGCGAAGGTGGGCAACTGCGCAGCTTTCAAATTCTGTGCCAGTCAGGCCCGAACAGCTTGCTCCGGTCGTGCCTGGGATTCCGGTGGATTCGACTGTGTAGCTCCACGACGGCCCGTCGTCCATGATCAGGTACATCGGGCTGCAGCCCTGTGCGTCGCAATCGTTCTGATCCACATTTTTTTGGTAGAGCAATGTGGCCGCATCCTCACTGGTTCCAGGGCCTTCCCATGTCATGATGGCACCATCGATGTGCCGATTCTTCAAGTCCTGCGCCTGCGCGGCAATGGTATTCGCGTCATCTGAGGTGTATCCGGTCTGAACGTTGTTGTCGCAGTAGGCCGTTCCGTCAGCCGTGCAATACCCCAGCATCATGTTGGCGTAGATTTTGGTATTTGCGCCTCCAGCGAGATACCTGTGCGGATCTTCGGTGGAGACATTGCCTGCAGGCAGATCAAACATTGGTGTCGCCACATTCGAGCGGCTATCCACCTGGCCGGCGAACGCATGCTGGCAATATGCGGGCAATTGCCCGCTCGCCGGGCACGCAGCGGTATTGTTGACCGTCAGTGTCGAAAGCGCGATCGTACTCGGCGTCCCGGGACCAGGTCCCCCAGATCCCGGCCCGCTCGATCCCGGTCCGGCCGATTCAGAAGTGCTGAAATTGATTCCCGCCGAGCATCCCGCCAGGCTGACAATTAAAAGGCCCGCGAACCCCAGCGAAACCTGCCAACGATTGTGCGTCATCGACTCCCCCGGAATCGTCTGTGATCACGCCCTTCGTCCCCAGCGAGATGTTTGCGAAAGTTTGTTTCGACCTTCATGTGTCTTTGCCGCCGGCAATGCTCGCGCACACGCACCATGTCGACTTGATCGCCCTCAGGCAAAAAGCTCTCGGCAGCCATCTGGCGCCGGGGTTTTCCGGGCGCAGCTTGACCTGGTGATTTATGGCGCCGCCGAATTCAAGGCGCGCTTGTATATCAGCGCAAATTAGGGGTAAACGAATCGTAGCAGTTCTCTATTTCGCTTTCGCTTGCCCAAAAGTTGTAAGCGGCCGCAATGTGGGATTTTTGTTTCCGCTTGGCATACAAGACCATCACTTCTCGCACGCCCCTCTCCCAACTGCAATCCGGAAAAGGTCCATAGCTGCGGCGAGGAACGCACCCACCCCCAGGAATTACCGGCAGTTTTGAGATGTAGTTTGTTTGAGGATCAGAGTTCGCGAAGATAGGTGGATGGATGGAGAGCGGTTTTGCTCACAGGTGAATCGGGACGCCGCGGTCGCACCGGGGTGCGAGCGTCAAATGTGCCGACCACAAGGGCAAGGAGCTGAGTGCTTTGCGCAAGGATTCAATCGATTGGATTCTTGCCTGGATGAAACCTCACCGGCGCTTTCCTTATGACTCGCGCTCGCCAGACAATCATTTCGTCGGCTATCACAAGAATTTTTGTTGAACAGTTTCAATCATCGCAAGAATGTTTTTGAGCGGCGTCCCGGCCTGCACGTTGTGGCACGAGCAACAAATATAACCGCGGCCATCGGCGCCGAGCGTGTCCAGACAATTGCGGACCTCGCGGCGAACATCCTCTGGCGTTCCACGAGGCAGCGCAAACTGGTTGTCCACGCCTCCGTGGAATGTGACCCGGTTTCCAAATTCACTTTTCAGCTCCGCCATATCCATCCCCGGGCAGGCGTGCTGAATTGGATTGAGAACGTCCACGCCGCAATCCAGAATCGGGCCCAGCAGCCGGCGCGCCGCTCCGTCCGTGTGATAGAAGACCCTCAGGCCATGGGAATGAATCATCTCGCACCAGCGCTTCAGGCGCGGCTGCAAATGCCGTTTCCACATCGCCGGCGACATCAGCAGCGATCGTTGCCCGGCAATATCGTCGCTGATGAAAACCAGGTCGAGCCACTCTCCGGCGCGCGCAAACAGCCTCCGCATCATCTCCGTCTGAATCCACTCCACGCGGTCCAGGATCGCATCGACGAGCTCCGAGCGTTCCACCAGGTCCATCAACGACTGCTCCATACCACGCAACTGGCAATAAACTTCAAAAAACGAGATCCATGGCCCAATGACGGCAAAGTCCCGCGCCGCCTCACGCGCCTTTACCTCTGCGGTCGCGTAATCGAATCGCTCCACATTGGGCCACCACGGATAATCGTCGAGCGATTTCGCCGTGTCGTAGCCGGACAGCGGCGCGGACCCGAATTCAGCGTAGTGTGCATCCCCCGCCTGAATCTGCTTCAGCGGCACGCCCCACATCGTGCGATCGCCGCCCGATTCTGCGCCGGCGCCGCTCTGCGCTCCGGCGTGTTCGCCTGTATCTGTCTGGTAATCCATGAACACCCAGACAATCTTGTCGAGATTGAGCGCCCGGTACATCGCCAGGTCATCGCTGGCCCCGCAGTAGTGCCGCAACATTTCGCCGACTTCCGGCGTATGCCAAAGATCAACGGGTAAGCGATCAACCGGCTCATGATTCAATACCGCCAGGATGCGTTCACGTGCATTCATCTTGTGATCTCAATTAGAGATTCTAGGTCAGCACGGTCTCCAGACGCCGCTGCTCCTACAGCTTTCAAAAAGCTCCTGCGCTCCAGCATGTCCTCAGTCCTTTCGCATAGCTGCTCACGCCGCCATCCATCACATTCGCGCCCCGCCAGCTGAAATCCCGCCCATGACCGATTCAGTTCGCAGGCGGATGGTGGACACCCTTCGTCTGTGCCGCATGAATCCACACGACAACCGCGGTCGTGCTCTGCACAGTCAGATGAATGATGCCGTCCTTACCGTGCGCAATCGGCGTCCACTTGACGTTCCACGGCGCATCGTTGGTTATGGTCGCTCCGCCTAGTGTCGCTGTCATCAGTGCGGCATTGCCCGGTTCGCCGTCGCTCAGAGTGATCGTTGATACACTGCCGCCGCGGAAATCCTTCACCTGGATGCTCACCTCGGCGTCGGCGACATCATGCGTGGTGGAGTGGGTCTTGTTGATGATGGTCACAAATTGATCTTCGCCCGTGCCCACCGCATACGCCGTCAAATTGATCTTGTTCGGATTTGTAATCTCGATCGGCTCAACGTACCCGTGACTTCCGAGCGCAAACGCCCTCATCCCGTAACCCTTCGCTGTCGTACGATAGTTTCCGCATCCTGCGCTGTCGCAAGGGTTCGGATCCGGAACGATGGTGTCGGTCGGGATCCACGGATTGTTGTGAAAGTTCACTCCCGCCATGTGATGCGCGGCCCACCAATGCATGTAGTCCAGCGCCCACAACGCCGCTGCGAATCCGTCGCTTGCTCCATGCACGCCGTGCAGGCAGTCGTTCGCCTCTGTCATCCGGTAGGGCACGCCTTCCGCCACCAGCGGCGCCAGAACGGTTTTGTACACATATGGGTAGGGATGAAACTTGGCCGAGCCGCCGTCGAAAGCACGCTGTGTTCCGATCTCCGTGTCGTCGTCCCATGCGCTCGCCAGCATATCGTCGATCGCTTCTTCCGGCGTAGTGTTCCCCGGTCCGCCCCAAACGTAGTGGTGCTGCAGCGCCTCAGCCAGCATTCCAGTCCCTTGCAGATCTTTCGCAAACTCCACGGTCCAGGAAACCCCATCTTCCGGATTCGGCGTGAAGCTGCTCTTGCTTGAAACCGCGGTATCGGGCCCGGAGAACTTCGCATCCGGCACAGCCTTGCGGATCACCTCCGCAAAATGCTTCCAATCGGCAACGTACGCGGGATATGCCGATCCGGGAACACCAGGCTTCGTCTCGTAGATTGCCGGATCCAGTGTTGCTCCCGGCCGCGAATGGTACTCGCTCACGTCGGGTTCATTGCCAATCGAAAAACTGTCCAGGTTTGCCCGGTATTTGCTCCATATATATGCAACGATCTTCGCATCGTCCTCGGCCAGGTGCGGATTCGGGCAGGAGGCCAGGTTCTCCAGCCGCCCCGAGTAGATCACCTTGATGTCCGCCTTGCGCGCGAACTCGAAGAGATTGTCGATGTCCTCGAACGTCGGAATGGGCGTAACGCAATGTTCATTGCGGCCCGAGCCGTCATCCGTTCCTCCTCCCACACGAATCTGCTTGATCCCGATGTTGCGTAATAGCGTGATGAGTTGCGTGTTCTCGGGGCTGAAAAAATAACCGCGCACGCCATACATGTCCGGCACGACGCTCTTGGTTTCAAACCCCAGACCGACGAAGTCGCCCGGGATCGCAAATTCGCGTACCGTGGCATCGATGGTGAGCTGGATCGGAGCTTGGGGGGCCTGGATCGGCGCTTGCTCGGGCTGGATCGGCGCTTGCGCCATCGCGCTTCCTGTCAGAAGCATGCTCACGAGAATTGCATGCAAAATCCTTGTCACCGGCGTAGCCTCCCTTGGCTGCTCTGGAGTCAGTTTCAATTTGTTTTGGGATCGGCGTCAATTGCCGCTCTCTGGCCTTTCGCGCAGCGCAATCGCCCATCTAGTCTTGCGAATTCAATACCCATATAGGCTCATAATCGTCGCTTTCAGCCTCTAGCGCGATCGTCCTGCGCGTCTCTTCAACATGTTGGCGAGCGAGCTTCTCGGCTTCGTCCGGAAGGTTCCTCTTGATCGCATCCACGATGCCTGTGTGCTCTTCGTGCACCTGCCTTGGTTCGCGCGCGGTTCGAACCGCCATCCCCAGCACGCGGTATCCCGCCGCCAGGCGCAATAGGATCCGATTGCGCGACAAACTCATGATCTGGAGATGAAAAGCCCGGTCCACGGCGCCCATCTCCTCCACTTTTCCCGCGTTGGAAAGAGCCCAAATGCGTTCTGCCATCTCTTCGAGCACGGCTAAGTCTGAATGTGAAGCGTATGCGCAAGCGCGCCGCGCTGCCAGTCCCTCGAGATACTCGCGTACCTCGTAGGCCTCGGCCAGGTGCGCAGTGTCGAGCCTCCCCACAAAAACGCCCAACCGGTCAACTGACTCGACAAGGCCGAGCCACTCAAGCTCCAGCAGGGATTCTCTTATCGTTCCCTGCCCCACTCCCAGCTCTTTCGCCAGGCTCTGCTGAGCCAGCCGCTCTCCCGGCTGGCACTTCCCCGACAAGATGCGCCGTTGAATCTCTTCCCGCACATGCCGGCGAAGAGTCGGCGATTGATAGTTCAGATCTCGCATGGCATTCATCGGCTACGGCGGTTTCTGAAATAGTGTCTCGACAACTAGCCACACTGTTTCCGAAACCGCCTCGGCCACCGGCCCCGCTCGCTTCTATAGACAACTCGCTTAATTATTCGCCGCGGCGGTGAAGACCCAGTCTGGTCTCCACCACCGCGGTTATGTCGCGCAGTGTTAACGGTTTCCAAAACACAGCCTAGAAGTAGAACTTCGCGGCCAATTGCACAACGCGGGCGCCTGTCCGGTCACCGGTAATCACGCCGAATTGTCCCGGACTGGTTTGCAGGTAGTTCGTGTTGCTCGGGTTGCTCCACGCGACGTGGTTAAGAGCGTTGAATGCCTCCAGGAGGAATTCGAATTTGGTGCCCTCGCCGGTATTGAAGTACTTGTGAAACGACGCATCAAGGGCAAACAAGCCCGGACCGCGTACCTGGTCTGGCGTGGTACCCAGATCGGCCAGGAGATTCTGCCCGTTCGCCGTCACCGGGTTATACGGCATGCGCACGAATGCGGCCGGATTCGCCCATTGGAGCCTCGTTTTGAAGCCCTTGTAAGGATCGGTGCCCGACAGTGGCGCATTGCAGCCAAAACCTCCGGCAAAATTGTTGCCCTGCGTTGGATTCTGGCAACCCACATTGAAAGGCATGCCGCTGTAGTGGGTCAGGTTGAAATCGAAATGCCAGCCACCAATGAAAGCATCCTCAAGCGGATTCATATTGGCGAAGTAGGTGCTGCCTCTGCCGACCGGCACAGCGAGTTCTCCGTTGGCCTTGACGATTTGCTGCATGTCTGCGGTGCAGAGTGCGTAGTCCGCGCGCGCGCCCATTCCGGGCAGCCATAGAGCCCGGATGCCTTGGCCAAGGCCGGTCTTGCCGATATTGTCAGACAGGCATTTGCTGAAGGTGTAGTTCGCGCTGAGACTGGAGCCGTCGGCGAACCTCCGATCATACTCGGTCTGCCACGAGTGGTAACTGCTGATCATGTTGTTCATCTGCAATTCGGATCCGCTGCCGAGCGCATTGTAAGGCAGGAATCCGGTGCTGGCTCCGGGGTTTGCCTGGTTGATCGTTTGAATAGCTGTACCCGGAACCAGCATCTCGCTCACACTGTTATGGTTCGTGCTCTGACTATCCAGGTGCCTGCCGAGCGTTCCCACGTAACCTGACTGGATGGCGTCGCGCTTGGTGAACTGCCACTGCAACTGGAAATTGAGGGAGATGTCATACGGCGTCTGGTAGTTGTAGTTCTTGCCTGTCAGCGCGATGCCGGCTGGGTTGGTCTGCGTCGGGTTGGAGAGGCTCACCACGTTGAATGCGTTTTCCATGGTCGCCGTCGTCGTGCCCCCCGGAAGTTGCAGCGGTACCTGCGAAGTGTTTGTAGAAGGCGAGGCGTAGGTGAACTGGAATGGATAATTCGTGCCCAGCGTGCCGCCGTAGCCGATAGAGTCGAGCGCTCCATAGGCAATGCCCGCGCCTGCGCGCGCCACGAGACTCGGACGGATCCGGTAGTCGATGCCCAGCCGCGGGGCAAAATTATCCCGTTGCGCCTTGGTCACCGCATTGCTGGGACTGCAAACAACTGGAATCCCCTCGCTGGCCATCAACGTGGTGAACGGCGTGCCCAGATTGGACTTGCACGCATCGTGTCCAATCAAATAGTACGCACCGAGACCGTTCCCGTCCTGAATGATCCCATTGCCGCCCATCACCAGGTTTCCCTCCTGGCCACCGTCTGACGCGTAGGCGCCGAAATAGTCCCAGCGCAGCCCCAGATTGACGGTCAGGTCCGGAGTGAATTTCCAGTTATCCTGCGCGTAAATGCCGATGTAGGGTGAATGGACATTGGTTTGAGCGAAGTTCGACCCCGAGAAAGCCGAAAGGCCCCCTATCGTATTGGTTGCCGAACTGATGCCGCCGTTGGTCGAGTAGTAGCTATTGGCTGCCACAGGAGTCAGCACCATGTCCGCCATGCCGGTGTCACCGGAGCTGGCGTTGGGAATATCCGAGTATCCTTCGGTCCACTGGAACCAGCCCTTCGGGTATGCCGGTTGAATGATGTTCGACATCAGGTGATCGTACTGGCCGCCGAATTTGAATTCGTGTTTGCCGAAGATCTTCGTCAGGTTGTCTTGATACTCAAACACTCTGGCGGTTTGGATGGTAGGCGCAAACCGATGGCCACCCCAGTCGCTGATGACGCCGGTGTGGAGAACCGGAAGCCCGCCATTTCCCGGACTTTCTGGAATGCCGGGAATTCCGTATTTCGCGGGCAGCCCCGGTACATTGGCGTAGGGATCGATGCGGGTGTTGTAGTTGTTGTTCACTCCGAACCGGAATTCATTGATCAGGCTGGACGAAAAGACATGTGTCCAACTGGTGACGATCACATAAATAGGCTGGGTGGTGGCGTAATTGACCGATAACGCGCCTTCCGCCGGCCCCGGATACGCCGCCGTGGCCGTGGCGATCGGATTGTAGTGGCTGTAGCTTCCCCAGAGGGAGTCCTTGTCGCTGATCTTTTCGTCGATGCGCCCGTCGTATTGGTTCGCACTGAATATTTTGGTCGGGGTCGTGTACCAGTTGTTCGACAGCGGGGTAGACGTGGTTACGTCTGGAGATGGCAATAAGGCCAGCAGTGCGACCGCATTTGGATCGAGGCGCGATGATGGCAGGATGTTGAGGAGCGCTTTCGGCGCGGCTGCCGTGTAGTCCAGCGTCGTGTTGCCTGCCATGTTGTCGTTTACAGGGCAGCCGCCTGCCGCCGTGCAGTTGTAAAAGGGATCGCGGACATAGGATTCCGCCTTACCCGTAAGCCCGGTCACGGGATCGACACCGCTTGCCGGAATCACGCGCGTTGTGGCCGGATCGAAAATCGTCCCATACTGAAACTTGCGGCCCAGCGCATCGGTGTGGGTACTGGTGCTCAACGTGAACAGGTCCTGCATGTTCGTGAAGCCGCTCTTCTGCATGGTCGAGGTCGGAACCGTCTGCGTGTACGAGTTTGGCGAAGCATGCATCGTGCGCTCAAAGTCGAAGAAGAAGAAGGTCCTGTTCCGCCCGTTGTAATGGGGCGCCAACACCGGCCCGCCGAGCAAACCGCCAAACTCGTTGTGCCGCAACATCGACCTTGGCTTGTTGTTCAAGTTGTTGAAGTAGTCGTTGGCATTCAGATCTTCGTTCTGGAAATACTCCCACACGTGACCGTGGAATTGGTTCGTCCCCGTGTAGGTGATGGCATTGATCACTGCGCCGGTTGAGTGGCCGAACTCGGCGCTGTTATTGCCATTCATGAATTTGAACTCCTGAATGGCATCGGGAATGGGAAGAATGCTTGTACCCCCGTAAAACTCGAGGTTGTCATCGACGCCGTTAAACCGCACGTCAACCTGCCCGTTTTCGACACCCGCAGACAGGATCGTCGTAGTATCCGGGTTGCCGTTCGAGTAGACGCCGGGTGCTAACTCCGCGAGAGTAGTAAAGTTGCGGCCACCGCCGCCTCCCTGAATCGGCAAATCGTTTACCATCACGCTGTTGATCGTCATGCCCACTGATGCATCCTGTGCCTGTAGCAGCGGCACAGCCGAGGTGACGGTGACTTCCGCGCTCGCTGCGCCCACCTGCAATGACACGTCGGCGGTGACGACGTTCTGGATGTGAACCTGGATTCCGTCCAGCAGGTACTCCTTGAATCCGGATGCCACGACCTTGAGCGTGTAGCTTCCAGCGTGAACTCCTTCAAACGTGTAAGCCCCGGCGGAGGTCGATATCGCCGTCTGGGAGATGCTCGTAGCCGTATTCGTAAGCGTGCAATGCGCACCCACAACAAGTGCCCCGGATGGATCCTTCACCGTGCCTGTGACGCTGCCGGTATCAATCTGCGCGTAGAGTTGGCCGCAGAAAACTATCATCAATGCGGTGCAAACCGTTGTCAGCAAAGTTCTTAGTTTCGGGAATACCGATTCCTTGTGATCCATTGCGCTTGCCTCCTTGAGCATGGTTCAATCCTTTGCGTCTCTAATTCGTCAGTTGTCCACGTGTGATGATGATGCCGCGGAAATCATTGACGGGCTGGGAGATCTGTATTGCGGTGCCCACCAGCGTCCCGGGGCTGGCTGAGAAATGCGGCTCGCCTACCGCATGGTTGTCATTCCTTTGCCAAATCCAGGTGCAAAAAAACCGAGACAGATTTCTTGCCCTTTTTTTCCGCACACAAGCCTGTTCCTCGCGGGAAGCTTTGTAAAGTGAACTAACAGTAAAATAATCGATTGGGATTGCTCACTCATCACGTGCGCAAACACACGCCACTTCAGAGACCGCTCTCCAACACCATTTTTGGCTTCTGTTAGGCTGGATTTGTATCCTCCACTTTCTGCGCATAAAATATAGGAAATCCAACGTGTTGTAGAACCTGGATTGGCTGTTGCACGCTCAGCGGAGAATGAGGCGAATCGAGGTACTGGTTCCTGTGCTTGCGCCAGTTACGGGAGATCGTCAACAACGGGTACCGTCAACGACATATCGCTGTGCCGTCTCAAGTGCTGACCGCCAATTGCCCTTTGGAACCATAGGCATTAGGCCTCAATTTATGCGCGGGCAAGACCTCTGGATGCCAGCCCGGACGCAGTCACTTACAATCAGGCCACCGAGCAGCAAGTTTTGCCACAAATGGCGCTTTTCAGGGTTTTGCAATCGTTAAGACTTTACCGTAAAATGGCGGACCGTGCAGGAAATTGCTCAATTTCCGGTGACCAAAGGCGAGGAGAAGCACTCCTCAGCCTTGTCGTCAGACCAGAAACGGACGCTCGTTCAGAAAGTGGTTTCCAGCCAGGTCTTTGGCCGCGCACCAGCGCTGCGGGCATTTCTCCTCTACATTACCGAGCAGGCAATCTCCGGGCAGACTGAAAAACTGAAAGAGCAGGCAATCGGAGCGGAAGTCCTCGGGCGCAAGCCAAACTACGACCCCGCCGATGACAATATTGTGAGAGTTCGCGCTCATGAGCTGAGGGAGCGCCTGGCCAGGTACTTTGCAACTGAGGGCAGCGCCGAGCCTGTCGTAGTGACCATTCCCCGCGGAGCATATGCACCTGAGTTCGTCCCGCGCGAGGGTGTGCCCGTCGGTAGACCGGTCGGCGCAGAGGTCACTGAGATTGTCCACGAACCCGCGAAGAAACCTCCCTGGGCGGGATGGCGCTGGCTCGCCCTAGCAGCAATTCTCCTCGTCGCCGTGTCCGCCGCGATGGTTTTCTCGCGACTCTCAACCAGAAGCGAAAACCATACCGTTGCGATTGGGCCGGACGGCGCCTTACGCGATTTCTGGGGCCAGTTCTTCTTGAAGCCGAATGAAGAACTCAAAGTCCTCTATTCCGATCCCAGCTTCGCCCTGTGGCAGGATCTCAATGGCAAGACTCTCAACCTGGGAGAGTACCTCAACCACAAATATCTGAACCTTAAAAACGATAAGTTCTCTGACGTCGCGGCGCGCCGCGTCACCAGCCCGGCCGACATCGCCATCAGCACGCGCATCGGCAATCTCGCGGGAGAATTCGGAGGCCAGACGAGCCCCCGTTTTGCGCGGGATGGCAGCGCCGAATTTCTTCGCTACGGCAACACGGTTCTCATCGGAAGCCACCGTTCCAACCCCTGGGTTGAGATCTACGAGCCGAGCCTGAATTTCGACCTGGGACAGGACCCGCATTCGAACGCGCCCGCGTTCCTGAATCGCTCTCCAGAACAAGGCGAAGCCCAAATGTATTCCATCCCTGCGATGTTCGACACGCAACGCACCGAGGAGAAGGAATTTGCCAGCTTCGGCGTGATCGCGCTCCTGAAGGGCTGCGGTGACCGCGGCCTGACTGTCCTGCTCGAAGGACTCAACATGCAGGCCACGCAAGCGGTGGGCGATCTCGTGACTGACCCGCAGCGGTTGGATGGCCTGCTCAAAAGCATTGGGCACAAGCCCGGAACGACCGTGGCCCCCTTTGAGGCCCTCATTCAGATCACGTCGCTGCCTGCCGAATACGACAACCCGAAAGTTGTCGCCTACCGTCTGCGCCATCCCGAGTCCTGCGTCGGCAATTGAACCCCGCCGCGTCCTCCGAGAGACTCCCTCGTCCCAGAATTGAATACTCCACCGGGAATGAAGTCGTAAGATGACGTCTGGTAGGAATTCCTGATAGACAAATCAAATGAAACAAAATCGTAGATCCTTCCTTCGCAACACTGCCCTGGCTGGCGGAGCCGTGACGCTCCGCAGTCTTTCCGCCCGCGCTCAGGCTTCCGTCGCTCCCGGCGCTTCTGCTGTCACCGCTCAACCCGAAATCCCCGCCAGCGCGTCGATCCGCCGCCAATTTCAATCGCCCCCCAAAAAATACCGCCCAATTGTGCGTTGGTGGTGGCCGGGCAACGATGTCGAAGATGCGGAGTTGCGCCGCGAAATCGACGTGCTCGACAAGGGCGGCCTCGGCGGCGCTGAGATCCAGGCCTTCATCAAGGGCCTCGACATGAAGAATCTTCCCGCCGCGCAAATAGAGCGCATGAACAGCTTCGCCACTCCGTCCTTCTTCCGCCACGTTGCGGTCGCGGCAGAAGAAGCCCGTAACCGCGGGATGTTCATCGATTACACGTTCGGATCCGGATGGCCCTTCGGCGGCGGCGACGCCATCACCCCCGAATTCGCGTCCGTCGAATTGCGATTCACGCATCTCTCTGTTGCCGGGCCGGCGAAGCTCCACGAGCAGTTGCAAATTCCGTCAGTCACCGACGGCGATCCATTGACCGGCGTGGGTAAACTCGACGGATTGCCGGATGGATGGGCTGATCGCATGAAGAAGCGCAGCCGGCTCGTTGCCGTCGTGGCTGTGCGGGGCCAGGATGCGCAGTGGGGCTATCATCAGTCCGGCCCCAGGCACTCTGTCGTCACGCCAGGCGTGTTGGAAAATGGCACGTCGGTCAATCTCACCTCCCGCCTGCAACCCGACGGCACTTTGGATTGGGATGTGCCGCCCGGAACATGGCAGCTTTTCGTCTTTTGCTCATTGCCCAGGGCGCAGCGGGTGAATGCGGGCGCGGGTCCTGGTCCTCAACTTGTAATGGACCACTTCAGTGCCGAAGCCTTTCGCGCGTACGCCAAGCGCGTCGGCGACAATGCGATTCCCTATCTTGGCCAGTACTTCGGCGACGGCTTGCGCGCCATCTTCTGCGACAGCCTCGAAGTGGGCGCATACCTTTTCTGGAGCGACGATTTTCTCGCTGAATTCGAGCGGCGCCGAGGCTATGACCTGGTCCCGTATCTTCCTATCCTCAGATTGGAGACCGATGGCGAGCCGTTCGGCGAATTCGTCGATCTTCCCGTCTACGATATGGCTGAAATCGGCGATCAGGTCCGTCATGACTATCAACAGACCGTCTCCGACCTCATCACGGAGCGGTTCTACAGCCAGTTCAACCAGTGGGCCCACGACCACAAACTCCTTTCTCGCACCCAGGCCCATGGTGCGCCGGCCGATGTCCTGCGCATCTACGGCGAAGCCGACATTCCTGAAACCGAGGATCTCTACGATCGTGGCGGCTACGATTTCCTCAAGATGGCGGCTTCCTCCGCGAATGTTTATGGCCGCGCCATCGTCGGCAGCGAATCCTTTGTCTGGCCCACTTCCGCGTATCAAACCACGCCCGAGAAGATGAAACTCGCAGCCGACGAACTTTTCACTGCCGGCGTGAACGCTATTGTCTACCACGGTTTTCCATACATCGTTCCTCAAGTTCCGCCGCCGGGCTGGCACCCATTCATTGGCATATATGGCGACGGAAATTATTCGTCGCAACTCAATGAGCTGAACCCTTTGTGGCCGTATCTCGCGCAGCTCAACAGATATATGACGCGCGTGCAGTTCATCTCGCAGACAGGAAGCAGCGTCGCCGCCCTCGCACTCTATCGCAATGACCTTGCGCATGGCGCGGGAGACAACCCGCCGAGTCCAAAGTTGAACCAGGCGATCATGGACGCCGGCTACAACTACGACCACATCAACGCCGATTCCCTGCTGCACTGCGACCTGCGTGAGCGGATGCTGGCGACCCCGGGCGGAGCTCGCTACCGTGCTCTTGTCTTCCCTCCGCTCGATTCCATCAGCGCGCCGCTCGCAGAAAAGCTTCAGGGCTTCGCTGCCGCCGGCCTTCCCATTTTCTTCTCAGGCCAGACTCCGCTCGAGGCCGATGGCTACCTCCATCGCGACCTCGAGACCAATCGGGTCAACACCGCGATGCATGCCATTCACAACGCCCACGGCACATACTTCTCCACGAACATCGCGGACCTTATCACGATGCTCCAGAAAGCCGTTGATCCAAACATCCGTTTTCACAGCAAGGCGCTCTCATTCATTCAGAAGCGGATCGGACGTTTGAACGCATTCTTTTTGCGCAACGACACAGACGTCGCGCAGCATCTCGACGCCGAATTCGAAGCCGAAGGCGAACCTGAGCTGTGGGATCCGTGGACCGGAGGAACTGCATCGATCGCCGCCGGACGGCGAAACGCTGGATGGGTCGGGATTCATCTCGATCTGCAGCCGCTCGCCTCGGCCCTGATCGTATTCGACCCTGAACGCGAAGCACCGCCCGCAACCGCCGCCCCGGCACCGCGTACGGTTCAGCGCACTCAGCCCATCGGCGCCGCTGGATGGAAGCTCACTGCAACGGGCCTCGTTCCTTCCGGCAAAACTGCTGTCATCCGCCGCGATCTGCCGCTGTTGGTTGATTGGTCGCTCGACGCCGAGCTCCGCGGATTTTCCGGACGCGCAGTCTACACCACATCGTTCGCGGTGCCTGCCGCAAATAACCATGGCCGCCTCATCCTCGATCTCGGCACGGTGAGAGATGTTGCCGAAATCACAGTGAACGGCAAGCAGATGGCCACGCTTCTGCTCCGTCCCTACGAAGTTGACATCACCGATTCAGTTCAACCGGGAGAGAATCAGCTCGAGGTCGCCGTCACCAATACCCTCTTCAACAGCATGGCTCTTCGCGAACCGCCGGCGTTTCGCCCCGGTTTCACAGAGAATCTATCGGGACTGATGTCCGCCGGCCTCATCGGCCCGGTACAAATCAAAATCATGAATTAGAGTGATTCCTGAGCGTCGCGGGCTGTGAAACTGTAGAACTGTGAAACTGTGGACCGCGCCAAATCAATGACTTGGAGCGATAATCTCACAGTTCTACAGTTTCACAGTGGGTTTTTTGGAACGAGGCGGAGGGTCGCTGGGGGTTTGATCCGCCATGTTCTTCAGCATCTTGCCAACGATGCATGAGACCGAAGTCATGTGCTTTGCTGCCCAAATGCGAGCCCTGTAATACGTGTCGGAGGGTACGGCTACGGTGATGTTTTTCATTGGTTCCTCGTAGTGAAAAGAGAGCAGCGATGGGTTCCGGTGCCCGATGCCAACCAGCAGCGGACTCCTGCCGGTTTGGCGCTCATATTGATTGTGCGGGAAACGGGGAAATAACCTGCAAGGCTAAGTGGCTTGGATGGAGCGAGTCACGAGAAGAGGGGCTTGACAGAAATTCTTGCCGACGCTGACACGCGGGGCGACGGCAATTCCTGGGCTACTGTAGCGGCCAGTAAACATCGTTTCGAGCACGGCTTCGCCGCGTACTTACAGCAATTCCTGAGTTGCTGTGACCTCTTGAATTCTGTGCAGGGTCGCCGCTGCCTTCCACCCCACGGACGAAGACCTGTCCGCGGGGACCCCGGCTCCCTGGGGTCGCGTCGACTTGTGTGTAGCGGCTTCGGGATACAGTGACTCAGGAATTGCAATAGTTTTCGAAAGAGATGGGCTCGGTTTCGGCACCCTTCGACGGCGCTCAGAGCAGGTTCTGAATTCGTGCCCTGATACAAGGGGCGATCAGGAACTGCTGCAAAATCAGGGCACATCTAACAGTCTCGGCAATTCTTGTGCTGATTTTGTGCTACGCCTTACCACCAAGACCGTGAGAAGCAGAAACTTCCGCATCGCCGGTGATTCGACCGCAACGCTTGGATGTCGCGTGCGAAGGTTGACTTGCAAACGTCCTTGCCGGATTACTTCTCGGCAGGCGTGAATCCGGTCAAAACGCGGGACTCGGATCGGAAGATGTTGTATTGATCGAAACTACTGTCATTCAGCAGAATCGTGTACGGTCCGTAGGTTCTGAAGGATTCATCCCACCACCGCAGCACGCGCACGGATCGAACCCGGGTAATGCTAACGCTTCTGAGCGGGCAGTCATAAGTCCTTCCCCCGATCTGGACCAGCCCGTATTCGATCATAGTGTCGGACCTGGAGA
The DNA here is from genome assembly GCA_900290245.1 of Candidatus Sulfuritelmatomonas gaucii. Taxonomy (GTDB): domain Bacteria; phylum Acidobacteriota; class Terriglobia; order Terriglobales; family Acidobacteriaceae; genus Telmatobacter; species Telmatobacter gaucii. The sequence continues at coordinate 55,539 of OKRB01000102.1, forward strand.
GTGGGGAGGTGGACTTCAGGTCGAACTGGAACGACAGTCGGAGGATCGCGCCGCTGTCCGGGGCAATGGCAATTTCCATCTGATAGCTCGCATACCGTTGATACGTTTGCGCCCCGTCCCCATCGGGGAGGCAGCACATCATCGCTCTGCTGAGCGACTGATCCACCGGAACAGTGGAACGGAACACAGCGGCGCGGCCCGCAATTTCCCTTTCCCAGCGGATCCAGGTAAACCGGCCATTCGCGTTGAGCGCGTCTAACACATTTTGAAGCGCGATATCGAAAACTCCATAGGTGATCAGGTCAAGATTCCCGAGCCGCAGCGAATGTCCTTCTGCGTCGGCATCCTCTTGGCCATGTAGATAGTGCACGGTGGTCGTGGAGATGGCCGTCTGGTGAAGCGGCTGGTATTTCACTCCCGACTCCAGGAACATGGGTGTCTCCTGGTAACGGGTGATGACTCTCCGGGCCAGAAAATCGGGGAGTTTATGAATTGCGCTCGTCAGATACGTGGCGGTCATGGAAACCATGTGCTGCTGCTCATCCGGACTCGGCGGTGGTGCGGCGGGAATCTCATCGGTGGGCGGATCCAGGAAGGATGAGGCATCCGCCAGAATCCGAAGCTGCTGGCGGGTCCGCTTGCCATGCACGATGGTAAACAGCGTCGCAAGCCGACCTTCGCTCAGCCGTTGGGTTAGCTCGACACCTTTTAGCTGGTTCGCTTTCGCAGCATCCGATTCGTCCAAGTCCACGATCCTCTGCAATTCTTCAAGCGACATGCGCTTCAACGGAGGGATCTGGTCAGCGGAGTAGTAGGGCTGATCGTAGAAGCCAGTATTCGTGTGCGCGTTAAGACGCCGGTCGTCTACCTCGAGTTTTAAATCGTGATATTCATCGGGGTGTTCTGCGGCGAACGGGTCGAAGGAGATTCTGTAAAACGGACCGGCTTCGCGAACACACTTACCAATCTCGTCCTCGATCTCTGAACTGTCGAGGACAAGCCCGCCGCTCTGGATGGCAAGCACACTTCGATCCAGATTCATGCTGCTGGCTCCATGCGGCGAAGCGACCCCGGCGATATACGCGTTATACGACTGCGCGCTCGATTCCGATTCTCCAGCCGAAAGGCTGTACAGTGTCAGTTGCGCTTCGCGAAGCAAAGTGGAGAACCAGCAGATCGTAGCGTAGAGACTGGGACGGATTTTCAGCTCTTCGCTTCGGCTGCCGTTCGGCCCCACCCACAGCAGCAACTTTCTGCCAGGCTGGCGCCGTTCCTCGGTGGCAATTTGGCCGAGCGCCATGAGGGCAAAGTCAATGGACGGAGCCAATCCGACAGTTCTTGGTCCGAGCGTATTGCGGCGAACCAGAGTGGACTCGCTGTGTTCAAGGCCCCGCGCCAGGGCATTTCCATCCGTGGAGAGATTCGCTACAGCCCACAGGCCTGTTTCCGAGAGCTGAAACACAGAGGTGGGATGGGCGAGTCTGCCGCCATTTTTTCGCAGGTAGGAGATGACGCCGTCGCGCTCATCGCGCACCAGCTCGGCCGAGACCTGGAGAGCGTCAATCAGAACGATGACTTTGACCGGCGGCTCAGGCCCCGCTCCCCGGCCCGTGAACCCCTCGAAGGACAGGATCTTCTGCTCGCGGCCATTCTCGAGCAGGTGGAAATCCGATGCAGCAAGACCGGCGACAGGGTTCCCGGTCGCTTCGGTCACCATCACGTCGAGCTTGATGAGGCCTTCCGGCCTGTCTTCTGCGAATCGCTTGTCGCGGATCATCGCAGTGTAGAAGTCCTCCTCCTGCGCCAAGCCGTGATTGTCGCCCAATCCGATTCCATCTACTGCGGTTGTGACGGTCGGTGAAGGCGAGCTCTGCGACTGGGGTCTCTGGGATACAGCAACAGTAGGCTCCAAGGCAAGAAAGACTCCGGTGAACAGTAGTCGCGTTAAGGGCGTGTTCGATTTCATCGGAGTTCTCGTTTTGGTTCGAATAGTTGGCACATGATAGACAAACAGTTCGAGCTGAAGCATACAGCTGAAGGCTTATCCTATGACGTCCGAACGAATCCCCACCCGGGATGGGCCGCTGCACCCTCTTTGAAATTCTGACCTGACCCCGTTTTCCGTCCAGCTCGGTGTATCAAATCATAGCCGAAACCAAAAATAGGCTACCGAACTCAGAGATGTTGTCCACACCTTGACGACTTCAGGGTGAATTGTCGCCAAGTGGGAAGTAACGTGGTCTGGCTCACCTCACTTCCGAGTAGGCGGCAATGCATCCGGAATGTTCAATTGACCTTAAGCCGACAGGGCTAATCCAATTCTCAATGAGT
>OKRB01000063.1 GCA_900290245.1 Candidatus Sulfuritelmatomonas gaucii
CGCTCTGCCATGCGGATCACGCTGGCAAGAGAGGAGGATTTTGCGCCCACCTCGCAACCGAATCCCAGGCAGAAACCGCAATTGACGCAGGCGCTGCGTCCGGCTCGCGGCTGAGAGAGAATGGCCATCGGCGCGGGAAACGGGTGGTAGCCCAATTTGCGGGCCGCGCGCTCGAACAGAACGCCCGAACCCTTCACCGGCAGCGGCGGCATGGGATAGGGCTTCGACCGCGGCGGATCGAAGGGGCTAGCGCCTGCCAGGCCCGATACGCCGACCTCCCATTCCACTTTTGTGTAGTAAGGCTCCAGGTCCGCATAGGTGATAGGCCAATCGGTGAAGCCCGTGCCGGGAATTTCGCCCACCTTGCTGTGTTCGATGAAATCGATTTCGTGGAAGCGCCAAAAATTCGCGGTGAAGTGCACGCTGCTGCCACCGACGCACCGTCCGTACATCACACTGGGCTGTAGCGCCGCCTTTTCCGCTTCCGTCTGGCGAAAAGTGACCGGCTGGAGTTGCGGGTCATTCGTTAGACGATGCTTGGTAAATATTTCGACTTCATCGTGCGTGAAGTCCGCCTCGGTCAAATACGGCCCTTGCTCAAGAACGACGACGCGGAAGCCGTGGGTCGAAAGCTCCTTGGCGAGCACGCCGCCCGCCGCGCCCGACCCGATGATGACGAAATCCACTTCGTCCGACGGCTGGTAGTTGACCTTGGCCTGGGTCATTTGGTTTCCGTTTCCGGCGAGGCTGGCTGCCAACCAGGATAGTCCTTGTCATAGAAGCCGAACGGCGGCGAAAAACTGTGCGCGGGATCCCGCCCGATCACTTTCCAGCCTGCGTAATCCCGATTGCCTCCCCCTTCCGGGTCCACCAGGAAACCCGCTAGCGTGTGGAACCAGATTGCTTCGGCAAAGTTGACGCCTGAGGCTGAGAATCTCCGGCGGTTTGTGCCTTGCCCGGTCTGCGACTCCTCTTCGAACCTTGCGAATAGCTTTTCCTGCTGCGTGGGCGTGGCGGCGGAAAAACGCTCGATGCCGGGAAACATCTCGCCGGCCATGCGATTCAAATCGGCAAGACCCTGTTGGTACGCGGGTTTCGCGTCCGCGGCGAAGGTCTGCAGCGCGCGATCAATGAAATAGACCACGCCGGCTTCGCGCGCGCCCGGCAATT
>OKRB01000006.1 GCA_900290245.1 Candidatus Sulfuritelmatomonas gaucii
CCTGTCAAATGATAGCGGCGCAATGCACCGACCGCGAAGGCCCGCCTTGCATCTTCTCCTCGGTCAGGAACTCCACCGAAGACTGCAATTCATCGTCCAGTGCCTTCTCCACTGTGTTCCTGCGCAGGAGGTTCCGGAATAAGCTAACGATTCGGCCCGGCATGATGCCTTCTTTCGGCTCACGCGATTCTCTGCCAACCGTACAGGATCCCTCTCTGCCAACACCGGGTTCAGGCTATTCCTCTCGCAGCAGGAGCAACGGATCGGCAGCAAGGGCCCGGCGCGCCGGAATCCACGAAGCGGCGAGGCCGATAAGGAGCATGGCCGCGACCACCCCGCCCAGCACCATCGGGTCCATCGGCGTGGCCTGGTAGACGATGTGTGAAAGCACGCGCGCGGCCAGCACTCCGAGCACGAGGCCCGCAGCCGAGCCAATGGCCAGCAGGCGCAAAGCGCGTCCCAGCGATGCGCTCAAGACTGCACGCTTGCCCGCGCCCAGCGCCACGCGAATCCCGAGCTCGCGCAGCCGCCGGCTGACCACGTAAGACGCCATGCCGAAGACGCCAGTGATCGCCAGCATGGCGCCCGGCAATCCCATCACACCCAGTGCTACCGAAGCAACCCGTGCGGCGAACAAGGCGAAACCCATTTCTTCGGTCCACGCCGCGATCGTCAGGGGCAGGCCGGAGTCGATGCCGTGCAGTGTGCTCTCCAGCGCCGCAGCCATCTCAGAAGGGTCGCGCTTCGAACGCACCACCAGCCACGTGTTGCTCGAATCATTCTGCAGGAACGGAAAGAACATCGCCGGCTGCTGATCTTCGGTCAGCGTCCGGTATTTGCCGTCTTCGATCACCCCTACGACTTCAACGCGACTTCCACCGAACAATTTGAAATGCGCTCCGACGGCCTTGTCGACCGAACCAAAGAGCTCGACCGCGAATTGGCGGTTCACGAGGATGACGGCCGGAGCCTTCAAGTCATCATTGAATGTCACATCCCTGCCAGCGAGGAGCCGGGTTTCCGCCGCGCGCAGATAGCCCGGTGAAATGCTGTAGTTCATTGCGTCAGCCGCGCGGTTGGTCGGCCGGAAATCGGTCGCACTGTCGCTATAGACAAAGCTATCGCTTCCGCCGATGCTCAACGGAAGATCGTCAGCAAAGCCTACCGCGGATACGCCCGGAATAGCCGCCACGGCATCCAGCATGCGCCGCTGCATTGCGGCCGTCTGGTTATTGGCGTAGCCAGCCATGTGCAGATCGGATTGGACGACTATGGCGTTCTGGGGCTCGAAGCCATACCTGCCGTGCAGTGACCGCACCAGGCCCCGCACGGCCACGAGCGACGAGGTCACCAGCACCGCGCAGATGGCAATTTGCGCAACCAGCAAAACGTCGCGGAGCGTGAATCGCCTCAGCGCCCCCGTTCCCCTCGTTCCTGTGCGGATCATCTGCCACGGATCCGCGCACAGGACCTGGCGGACGGGAACGATTCCGAACAGCAATCCGCTGGCCACCGCCAGCAGCAGTGCCACGGCGTAAGTTCGCACGTCTGGATTCACAGGAATGTTGATGGGCGCATCGGGAAATGGATTCCATGCGCTGAGCGCGTGCAGAATCTGCACGCTGCCGAAAAGCCCGATTGCGCCTCCGGCGATAGAAACGAGCAAGGCCTCAGTAAGCAGTTGGCGCAGAATGCGCGCGTGACGCGAGCCCAATGCCAGGCGCAACGCCACTTCCTTTGAGCGATCCGCCGCCCGCGCCGCAAACAGGCTTCCCAGGTTGGCGCAGGCCGCCAGCAAAATCAGGCCGGCGAGCAGCATGAGGCCTGCCATGAAGGCGCGTGTCGGTCCCTCCAATGCGTCGCCCAACAGCCCCGGACTCCCCAAAGTGAATTTGATCCCGTCGTCGTCGGCGGGATAGGTCTTCGACAACCACGAGCCCAACGCATTCAAATCCGCAGCTGCCTCTGCCGGCGTTACGCCGGGCTTGAGCCTTCCCATGACCCAGAGATTGTGTTCACTGCGATTTTGCAAGGAGTTGATGCTCAGGACCGTGGGCTCATCCACGATCGGAATCCAGAATGCCGGCGAAAAGATCAGGTCCGTGCCGCGAAACTCCGAGGGCGCCACACCGACGACGGTAAACGGGTGCTTGTTAATCTCGACCGTTCGCCCCACCACGCCGCGGTCCTCGTCAAAATGGCTGCGCCAGTACGCATAGCTCAGCACAACGTAGGGTGCGCTGTTAACGCCCTTCTCATCGGAAGCGTGAAAAAACCGCCCCAGATAGGGCCGAATGCCCAGCGCATCGAAATAGTTGCCGCTGGTCAGGACCGGCCACGCAGTCGAGGGATTTCCTCCGGTGTCCACACCGACTTCGCCAACGAATTTAACCGCCATCATGCTTTCGAACGTCCAGTTCCGGTCGCGCAGGTCCAGATAGTCCGGATATGCCTGCGGCGGAACATGGAACCGCTGCACCAGGTAGAAATTGTGCGCATTGGGCACATTGACTGGCCGAAGGAGCAGTGCGTTCAAAACGCTGAACACGACGGCATTCGCGCCAATCCCGAGCGCGAGCGTCACGATTGCCGTCAGGGTGAAGCCCGACGATTTGGCCAGTGTGCGATTTGTGAAGCGCAGGTCCGCGGCGAAGTCCTCGAGCAGGCGCCCAACCCGTATCTCGCGGACCTTTGTTCTCACTTGCTCCACGCCACCGAGTTCGATAAGCGCCCGCCGCCTTGCTTCCGATCGCGAAAGCCCCTCTTTCATCTTTTCCTCGCTCAGGAGCTCCACCGAAGATCGCAGTTCATCGTCCAGCGCCTGCTCGACTGCGTTCTTGTGCAGGAGATTCCGGAAAAAACTTACGATTCGGCCCGGCATGATGCCCTCCTTTCGGGTCACGCGGATTCCACCGCCGCCGTCATGATCTTGACCACCTGGTTCCATTCCCGCTCTTCTGCCTTGAGCTGCGCGCGGCCCGATGCCGTCAGCCGGTAGTACTTGGCCCGGCGGTTGTTCTCTGAGGCGCGCCATTCGGCCTCCACCCAGCCCTTTTCTTCCATGCGGTGCAGCGAAGGAAAGAGCGACCCAAAGCTCACCTGAAACGCGTCCCGGGTGATTTGCGTAATGCGCCGCGAGATGCCCACCCCATGCAGAGGTTCCAGGTGGAGGGCCTTCAGGATCAGCAGGTCCAAGGTGCCGCGGAGAAGATCGGTTCGTTGTGGTCTCATGGCAGTCTCTTATCGGAATACGATAGGTCTGGGCAAAATGTTCCGGGAAACTTGGCTCTCATGAGTAACTCCAACTTAGGGACTTTGTGTTTCTAGAGGCACTTTTGGCACCAAACCTGCGATCAAGGTTAAGTGCCGACTTTCCAGCCGCTTGGAGAGTCCAGGCGTTTCGAACTGCGTGAATGACCGTGTGCGAAATCGAACATTTTGTCCCGAAATCGGACATGTGGTTTGTGCACGCTTTCGGAGAATTGGCGCAGGTCAGGCCCAGGAGAAAGTGCCGATGTTCGCAATGCTTCCTGTTTTGGGTTAGGAGGTGCCAGTGTGCTCCCTGCCATGTAGAAGTACCAAATGGGGGGCGGAACTATGAGTGTGATTCGGAAGTGTAGAGCTTACGCTGCTTTGGTGAGGACGTAATCTGCGCCGATGCACTCATCGAGACCTGAAAAGTACCGGGATGTCGCCTTTGCGACTGGAATTCTGTGCCCTGCCGCCATGTTGGGTCCGAGGAGTGCTTTCTAATGAATGACGACACCCAGATCAGGTCCGGCAAATTAACTTACCTACTCTGGTGCCTGGAAGGGACGGTAGTGGTCAAGTTGACCACTACCGAAGGGGCGCCCCCCGTGCGGGTTAGTTGCCCGTTGTGGCGTAAATACCGGGAAGAGCTTCCATGCGACCCAACATTCGGAACGGTTTGCCTGGACTACACCCTGAACAAAAAATCGGAAAGTTTTCTGGCGATGACGGCATAGACGATCCCTATCGCGCGAATTGTTCCCGGATTCCTCAAGGATGGATCAATTTCCACCGCTCTCTGGTCGACCGGAGCAAAGGACAACTCAAAGGAGAGATTGACTAGCCAGAGAATTCTCTGATGGCGCATTCGGATTTAGACTAGGCCGTAAGACCCGGCCAGAGTTCCTGTCATCTTCGCAACTGCTCCGTGTCTCCGCAAATGAAGCTTAGAATGCGAATTGAATAGGGGTCACCTACCGCGATCGTTAACCGCCAAGTCAAAGTCCCGGAAGAGGTTTTTATGACCAGGAAAGCAAGTGATCTAAAGCCACGGCGTGAATTTCTCAGGCTGGCCGCGTTTACCGGTGCGGCGGCGCTAACGAGAAATGGAGTGGCGGCCGCAGGGGAACAAGATGCTGGTCCACGAGCAGCGGAGAGTGATGAGAGCGATGACAAGATGGAATTCCTTCGTGTCAGCGGCCGTCACATCGTCAACGCCAAAGGGAAACAGGTTCGCCTGCGGGGAACCTGTCCGGGCGGCTGGATGAACATGGAGGATTTCATTAATGGGCACCCAGGTGCGGAGCATACTCTCCGGGCACAGATGGCAGAGGTGCTTGGCCCGGCCAGAGCACAGTTCTTCTTCGAGCGCATGCTCGACTACTTCTTCAACGAAGACGATGTGATCTTTCTGAGGAAGGCCGGCGCCAGCGTCGTCAGGATACCTCTTAACTATCGACACTTCGAGGACGATGCCGCTCCTTTCAAATACAAAGAGGCGGGTTTTGCCCAGCTCGATAAGGTGTTAAGCCTCTGCGAAAGACATGGTCTTTACGTGATTCTGGATCTTCATTCGGCGCAGGGGTGGCAGAATGTCCACTGGCATTCTGACAACGCATCGCGCATGAGCCTTTTCTGGGACGTTCCGTTCTACCAGGATCGCTTCGTTGCCCTTTGGCAGGAGTTTGCGCGGCGCTACAAGAACAGGGCTGTGATCGCCGGCTATGATGTGCTGAACGAGCCTTGTGCGAACAACGCCGTAGGCGACTATCCATGGAACGTGGGTACGAATTACAGGCCCAATTTTGACCGCATGAATGCCGTCTACCGGCGCCTGGTTACAGAGATTCGCAAGATCGATTCGAGACACATTATCTTCCTTGAAGGGGATGACTACGCAAAGGACTTCTCGGGGCTGGAGAAACCATTCGACGATAATCTCGCCTACAGTTCGCACAACTACACGGTGCCTGGGTTTGGACCTGGACGATACCCGGGCACCATCCATCCGCGATCGGCTGCGGCGGGCAGTGGTCAGGACTGGGATAGGGCAAAACAGGAGCGCAACTTCCTCGATGCCGACGGAACGAAGTTCGCCCAGCAGCATAACGTTCCGCTGTGGGTTGGGGAGTTTGGGTCTGTCTTTAATGGGCCTGCCGATGAGAGTGGCGACCGGCTTCGCGCGTTAGATGATCAGATTAGCATCTTTGAAACCCACGAGACGCACTGGACAACGTGGAATTACAAAGATGTTGGCGTGATGGGTATGCTGACACTCAACCCTGCATCTTCGTACATGGCACGCATCAGCGGCTTTCTTCGTAAGAAGATTGCTCTCGGCACCGACGATTGGATGAAGTGGCTGCCGCCAACGGCGGTAAAGGATGCAACGGCTCAGCTTGCTGACCAGATCCGTCAAGTGGTTGGTGATCCGCAGTTGGATGCAGGACTCAATGTACGGTGCATGAGTCAGACCCTATTGTGCTTTTACACGGGAACCATGATGCAGCCGCTCTACGCCGGCCTCTTCAAAGGTCTGTCAGAGAACGAGTTGGATCACATCCTATCTTCCTTTTCGGCAAAACAATGCGTGCTAAACCGAGGTCTGGTGGACGTCCTCAGTAAATACATGGCCACGCCAGCTCAGGGGTCGAGTACTGGCGGCTGATTCCCAGCCGCTGGGCGGGAGCCGGCGAATCCAGCGCGAGAAGTTCGCGGCAGGACAAACGATTACCACCAAGAAGTCGGCTTATCAACGGCAATCAAACCCGCGCGGCTGTAACCGCTAAGGCAAATTTCTTCTCCGACTTGAGGATGCCTGGAGCGACTTCCTCGACGAGTGTGAGACGCGTCACATGACGACCGGCGACATCGACGTGCACGTGTCGCATTCAGGAAGAAAAGGCGGTGCCCTATTCCCGGCCGGTGGACGCTGGCGACAGGAGCCAGTGCGTCGGAATCGCGCGGGGAGAGTATACTTCTGGGCTGTTCTCAGCTGAATGAAAACGCCGGTTCAGGAGGAGCCCATGACAGCGTTCATGCGCACAGTATTCGTGGCCGGTTTGTTGATCGGCCTAGCGGCCCCCTTCGCGGCAACACAAGATCAGGACGTGGAGGGAAGCAAAGACCATCCCTTGATTTCGCGATACCCCGGCTCGTATATCGCGAAGTATCTGACCAAAGAGTTCGATGAGTTCGCCCTTCCGCTGGGTCCGGTCGATGTGGAGAACACGATTACCAAGAACCAGCCGCTGGAAGGGAAAATCACCCGCATCGTTTACGTGGCGCCTGCGGGACGCACGGTGCTGGAAGTCTTTCGCAACTATCAAGACGCGCTCACGAAGGCCGGGTTTGAGACGCTCTTTACTTGCGGCCCGCAGGGTTGCGGGAGCACGATTGCAAATGCGTATGCCAACAGCGGCGACAGCGCAGATTACTGGGGACCCGAGCACGGAATTCACTATATTTCGGCGAAGCTCGCGCGGCCTGAGGGCGACGTCTATGTGAGCTTGCTGGTCGACGATCAGGGCCCGGATTCCCGAACCGATGCCGAGCTTTACGTCATCGAAGTGAAGCCTATGGAGTCGGGGCTCATCACGGTGGACGCCGCGTCGCTGGCCAACGATATCAACCGCACCGGCCACGCTTCGGTTTACGGCATCTACTTCGACACCGCCAAGGCCGATGTCAAGCCGGAGTCCGACGCGACGATGAAAGAGATCGCCAAGCTGCTGCAAGGCGATTCCAAGCTGAATCTGTATGTTGTCGGGCACACCGATAACCAGGGCGCGCTCGACATGAACATGGACCTTTCACTCCGGCGCGCAGAGGCGGTGCTCGCCGCGCTCACGACGAAGTACGCGGTTCCGGCCAGCAGGCTGAAGGCCTACGGCTGCGGCCCGTACTCTCCCGTGGCGTCGAATGACAACGAAGACGGCCGCGCCAAAAACCGCCGCGTGGAGCTGGTGAAGCAATAATGCATTGCACCGGATATTGGGGTGGTTGTTGACCCGCCTTCACGGTGCAGATTTTAGCGTTGCTTTCTCCTGGATTCAGGGCTAGTTTTGGTTAGCCTTCCCGGAGAATCCCTTTGGTGCTGAGCAATTTCTCGGCCTCGGGTGTTTCCCCGTTCATGCTGCCACTGAGGAAAGTCATCATGGCACACCGTCTGTCGCCCTTTTCCATAGAGTTCTTTCTTGCCGTCTTTCTCGTGGCGCTCACAGCGCCGCAATTGGATGCTCCCACCGTGCAGGCCAATGACGGCACCGGCCTGGACAAAGTCACGTGGTCGGGAACGATTCGCATTGATTCGCAGCATCATAACAACCAAAGCAGCAGCAGCTCGTCTTCGACCGACACTTCAACGGTGAAAACCACTGCAGTCTCGGAATATCAGGTGGAAGGTCTGCCGCATGACGCCTCATTGGGTTGGTTCAGCAGGGACGTACGTGTGCAGGTCCGCAGCCATGAAGTTCTGACCTCCGAGAGCGTCGACAAAGAGGGGTATTTTGACCGGAATTCTCAAACCATCTACGACGGCAGCGGAACCACTACGGCAGACGTGCACCTGATATTGCGGGGCGAGGGCGGAACCGGAAAAGACACCTGTTGGCTAGAGACGGGTCCAATTGGACAAGGCGACAACGGCGAGCCGGGGACCAAGGCAATTGATTACCCTGGCGCGGAGCATGACTGGGGCTGGGAGCGCGCCCACTCCGTGGACGAGACACGGCACTATGACGTTACCAGGAACGTCTCCGAAACGATACAACCCCTGGATGTGCGGATGGAGATTCCCTGCGCTACTGATGCCCGCTCTCTGGTTGGAACGAAAGAGACTGAAAACTCCAATGGTTGGGTGGAGCGCGTCACCTACGACCTCCGTCAGGAAGGCGAAGCGCAAACCGAGGTCGAGTTGGTTCCGCCTGACGGATATGAACAGTGGATGCCGCAAGGCGACAAGGATGAGAAGACGATTGGCAACGATATTGATGTCGGCATTGTGGCTCACGCAAAGGGCGATCCCAGCCTGAAGCCACCCAAGAAGGTGCTGAAGTACACGATCACCCTTGAGGACACGTCGCAGGAAAAAGGCGTGGACTGCAATTGGCCCGACCCGGATAGAGCCACGACCGATTACGACATGAAGATCGACCCCGACAACGGGTGGATCAAGGTGCCCGACGATAAGGGCCAGTCAGCCGAGACGAAACAGGAAGGCCTCACGGAATTTCGAGTGACGATCAACTCCTACGACTGGGGCGGTTACGCCAAGCTGAAGGTGGTGGCCGAACTCGAAGGCGGACAGTCCGTGGTGGCGCACGTTCGCGGTCATTCCGATCAGGTCTTCCTAGCCATTCCCCAGGACGACAATAACAACCATATCGCCGACTGGTGGGAGCACTTCTTCGACCTGAAGAATACCGACCCTTCTGCCGATGACGACGACTTCCCTCAGGGAGATGGCGACAAGGGCGACTCCATCGCGCTCTACGACGAGTACCGTGGATTCCACATCGGCGGCAAACATGACCGCCTATCGCCAGAGCTCAAGGACCTCTTTATTGTGGATCAAGACGGCCTGGGAGCAGGCGTCTATCCGCAGACAACTATGGTGCAGGTCCACTTACTCAAGACGACCGAGTGGTCCTACAAAGAAGGCGCGCGCAACGTTGTTTTGGTCACCGGCAATAGTCACTACATCGATGTATATGCACTCTACCTTAAGAACGATGTGCTTGAAAACGGAGTGGTCGGTGATACCGTTGGTGGTCCGAGCGTTCCGCGAGATATCGAGCGCGTGAAAATCTCCACGTCTACCATCAGGAGAGGCTACCAAGCTAATGTCGTCGACGACGAGATTGCGTCAACGATTGCCCATGAACTCGGGCACGGTACAAATGTCAAACACCATGGCGATGCGCCACCGGATTACAGTACCGGCGACGTGCGTTGCAAGCTTCCGGACGGAAGCTTTCGGAATTTTCTGTGCAACGAATGGCCGAGAGACGCCAAGAAAAGAGCGGTCGGTCCCGGAGTTCTTGCGGACGAATGCTATGTAGTGGCGGCCCGCGGCGGTGCGTATAGCGGCAATGACCAATGTTTTATGCGCTACGACAGTGCCAACTACTACGAGAACCCGAACGGGAACTGCCAGTGGCAGAACGGCGGCAAAACCGTCCACGGCTACCCCTACGGAGAAGATCCGCCAGGGATGACCATGTGCCGGAGCGGCAAGGGGACCGGCGTGAATGACCCATCCAACCCCAACAACAAGGCGGGCGACGCGTCACCAAGCCGTGGTGACTGCATCCACAAATTCTGCATGAAGAACTCGGCGCATTCTGCCCCAGTCCCATGAGAAAGCTGATCGCATTCATCGTCGAGTTGCTGCTGGCCGCCGGGCTGGGTCTGGGGATTTGGCACTGGTGGCGGGCATCGAGAGCGACCGGCAAACTGCCCGAGCTTCGGGCGGTGATGAAGGACGAGGATGAGCCGCGTCCGATTGAGCCCACGCTGGCTCTGCAGGTGAACGAGGACGAGGAAGCCACTGTGTTTCCGGGTACGCCGGTATGGTTCCAACTCAGCGCCGCCAATGAGGCGGCAATGAACGACGTGGCCGGCACGCGCATGCTTGCCGCAAAGATTGAACGATTAAAGTCTGACGTCGCGCAGGGGCATGCCCCGCCCGAGTCGTTGCAGCGTGCCATGGCCGACTACCAGAAGAGAACAGCGCCTTCGACCATCACTCTTGGCGATGCGTCTCATCCCTGGACGGAAGCGGTGCAATTCGTTGTACGCGATGACCAGGGGGGCGAGAAGCCGTTGCCGTTCGCTCTCAAACTACTTGGCGATCAGAGCGCAACCGTTAAGCTTGATACCGTCTACACCGCCCAGACAAACTTCGGCAATAGATCGGTTGACATCGCGCCGGGGACCTATTCCATCGCTGCTTGCCTTGGCGCCACTGGTTCGTGGCGCGGGCGCGCCTGCTCCGATGCAGTGAAATTGACCGTCGAGCTGCGGCCCGGCAAACTTACACCGGACCAGCAACTGGCTCTTGACCGGCAGAAGGCCCGCTACGGGCTGCTGGCCGGCGACTACGATGCCATTGAGTCTTACGGCCGCGAGTTGGTGAAGGCCGACAAGAACTCAGGCCCCGGGCACATTTACCTGGGTGAAGCGGGGCTGGGTAAGGTCAAGAACGATGTTGCGCTGCAAGAGTTTGTGACCGCTCGCATGCTCTACAATCGGCAGAACCCGAATGTCGGCGAACAGCCAATGTACCTGATTACACGCATCAACCAACTGCTCGAGAAGATGCTTGGAACGAAGTAACAGGCGCCGGCGGCGTTCGCCTCAGGCCGATGAGGCTAGCTAGGTTCATATTGCCGGTCGGCCGACGAATCAAGACACAAACGCCGGATGAGAGAAAATCATGGCTTCACGAATTCAAATCACTGCTCGGGCCGTCCTGATTGCCGGGTGCCTGGTTGGGGGTCTGGCAGCGCAGACGTCCTACGTCCCCGACAAAGTGGGCAAGTGGACAGTGGAGCGCCACGACTACATGGCTGCAAAAGAACAGGTCGGATTTAGCCCAACTGAAAAGAGCAGATTCGGTACCAAAATCACCGCGCTCATCTCGGCCATTCAAGAGTCAAAAACGTTCAACCCGCCGATGGGAATCGAACCCCACATGTTTGCCAATTACGAGAGTCCTGACGAACCTGATCTATGCGAGAATCAGCCCTGCGTCCGTCATCCGCCCGCGTTCTCGCTGGACATATACCTGTGGTATTACCTGCACTTGGAAGATGGACAACTGGGCCTTCAGAAGTTCGTGGAAAACGAGGTGTGGGTTCACGTCAATAATCTGACCGAGACCCTCGGCGACATGCCTTGGGCAGAACGCATACGGCTGCCCGATGGCCGCCAGATCCGCTACATGCTGCATGAAGCGACGGCGCGCGTTGGAGAGTTTCCTGTCTTCGAACACCATTCAGGGGACATGAAACTCGTTTTGACCAAAAGGAACCGCGCCCCATGGGTACCAGTGACCCGCGAGCAGCTTGTGTTGGCGCTCATTCGCGAGCGCGAACGCTTGAACGCCCCCCTGGCCGAAGCGAAGAAATCGACTCCGCCCCCGTGCGGAAATGGGTACAACGAATGGATGTCCCACCGGGACGAACGCCGCAAGGCAGCCGAGGAAGCGTACCAGGTACTGAAGAAGAGCGATTCGGCTGGAGCCGAGCGGTACCGTGCAGAAATGGAGAAGTTGGAGGCTGATACACCCGCCCAGTTGAAGGAGGCTCAGTCCCGCTGCGAGGCGCAGCAGGCCGCTCAACAACCGCCTGAGCAAGTCGCGCCGGACCGCATAGTCGCACCCCTTCGCGCCGAGCTGGCCCGAATGAGGCCCGCCGAGCGCGCATCGCCGGCATGGTATGACAAAGAGTCAGAAGGACCCGACGCATCGGGATTGGTAGCGCCCGACGCGCCGCGTGCGGAGGAGCTGGTGACGACGAACCCCGATTTCTTCGACCGCTCGCTCCCGCTATCTGACCTGCAGGTCATCACTGTTGACGTCCGGTACCATCCGGCGGTGGGTCCAGATCACGCCAACCTCCGCCAGGAAGACCTTATCAACTGGCGGCTGTACGAGTTTCTGACCACCACCGATTGGCAGCGCTTCGTCGCGCTGCTCAACTGATTCACGCGCCGGATTTCAGGACTCTGCGTAGCGCGAAATTGCCTGAACCGAATCCAGAGAATGATGCGGCCATCGGAGCCGTCCTTGAGGGCCGGCGAATCGGAAACGAATCAGGCCCCGGTTTCATCGATAGCCGTTACATTCGAGAGAGAATCAACGCGGCCAACTGGCGCAACTGCTGCTGGTTCACATAAGGACTTCCCGGCCAACCTTTGTCCGTGTCAATGAAGGATGACAGGGCCGCACCCCGCGCGCCCTTCCGAAAATAGAGGATTGATTCCGTTCCCATGACCTTGCCAATGAAGGCATCGTCGCCAAGGTCCTTCACATCGCCGCCATAAACGCTTTTCTGGGCTTTCGATTGGTTGTACGCATCCGTATCCAAAAAAGTGACCATCAGCATCTGTTTCCCGTTGGGCAAGGCAAAGTTGAGATCGCCACCGGCGCCCTTACTTGGATTCCGAGGAACCAATTGGACCCCGGACAATCCGGTGACTTTGGAGACGTCGGTCGCGGTTAGCAGTTTTGCGTAAGCCGGATTGACCGCTGCGCCTGCTTGCGTCCAAGCGCAGATTGCCACGAACATGACCGCAATTGCTCCTGCGGTCATCGCTGCCCACATTGAACCTTTCATGATTTTCTTTTCTTGCCTTTTGAGCCAGGACTTACATTCCGCCCTCCCGGCTGCGCGGAACTATACCACCATCTGCATCTAGGGTGCGCGGTGTTAATCCGTTTCAAGGCCAAAACCCTGGCCACGCTCGGCATGGCGTTTGCAGAACCAAGAACCATGATCTTCCCAACCCTACCGGTTCCGAGTGCGCATTCGCGAAACTGAAACTGGGTCAGTTGTTGACAAATCGCCAATGCACCCACCGGCGGACGGATCGGTACTGGGAAGTCTTAGTGCTGTATCTGGAGCGCCCCGCGACGCAACAGTGCGCAGTTGCATGCTCTCGG
>OKRB01000121.1:0-713 GCA_900290245.1 Candidatus Sulfuritelmatomonas gaucii
ATCTTGTCGTACAGGGCGTAGAAACGATAGCCGGCTTCTGCCTTCGCTTTCGCGTGCAACGCCATCTGCAGTTTCTGAACACCTTTCGGAGTTGATAGGTTGCCCAATCTCCAGGTCCCTCACTACGTCTTGCGTCTGTCTTGAACTGAGGTTCCGTCCCTCCACCGGCATTGCCCGGCTTCCGCGGTACCATGAACCTCTCCGCCTCCCCAGGGCGCCCGGCCTGTCCCTCGCGGGCCTCCGGTTGGTCATCCCTGACCACGCCTTGGGGCCTCCCGTGTTGCTTGCGCTTTCCTTGTGTACATGCTGTCGCCACTACCCCGGCGCAGCGGCTGGGCGGACTGCTTCGCTCATTAACCCCAGCCGTATCAGCCTTCCCCGAAAGGGTTGTCGGGTCGGCCTGCGCATCGTCCTTTTCGAGGCCTGCTCGGCGTTCACTCGCGTTACGGCCTGCACACTCGCGCTGTCACCAATTCGTGACACGCTAACCAGAGGCTTCAGCCATTTCGTTACCTCCATGACTGCTCCGGTTGCTTCCGGCTGGAGCGGTTGCCGGGTGGGACTTGCACCCACTGGAAAGCGCCGCCTTGTCACGGCGCACGCGTATTGCGGACGGTAGTAGACCGCGGCATTGGAAGCCTCAGTTGGGCGTGTTGCCGGCGGTGAGAATCCGCGCTTATCCGGCGCGCTTGCCGGCCTGATCGCTGAATGTT
>OKRB01000121.1:723-2021 GCA_900290245.1 Candidatus Sulfuritelmatomonas gaucii
GATCCCTGTAAACGCTGGCCTTTGGCCACCGCCTCCGGCGGCTTGCGGCGTTGACAGGGATCCGTCATTCTCGCTGGACAAGCGCATTGAGTTCCGAGTCGGAATCCATTTGGGCGACGTCGTCGAGGAAAGCGACGGCGATCTTATGGGCGACGGCGTTAATATCGCCTCACGACTGGAAGCTATCGCTGAGCCGAACGGCGTCTGCGTCTCAAGCGCTGCCTACGAACAAGTCCGCGATAAGTTGCAACATCAATTCGTCGATCTCGGTTTGAAGGAACTCAAGAACATCGCGCGGCCGGTGCACACCTATTCCGTGGTGATGGACCATAATGTGGCCAGATCCGGATCTGGCGTTCCCGAAAAGCCGCCGATGCTTTCCCTACCGGACAAGCCATCGATCGCGGTCTTGCCATTCCAAAATATAGGCGGCGACCCTGAGCAGGAATATTTCGCTGACGGGATCGTCGAGGACATCATCACCGGGCTTTCGCGCACCAGGTGGTTGTTCGTCATCGCTCGCAATTCGAGCTTCACATACAAGGGCCGGGCGGTCGATGTGCGCCAAGTCGGGCGGGAAGGAAGCGTACGCAAGGCCGCTGCTCGACTGCGCATAACGGGCCAGCTAATTGACACCACGTCCGACCGTCACATTTGGGCCGACCGTTTCGACGGTCCAATCGAGGAAGTCTTCGACCTCCAGGATCAGGTGACTGCGCAAGTGATCGCTGCGATTGAGCCGGCGCTCGCCGGCGCGGAAATGGAGCGCGCGAGGGCCAAGCACCCGTCTTCGCTCACCGCCTATGATTGTTTCCTCCGAGCTCTTGTCGCGCTCCGTGCACCCACGAAGTCCGGACCGAAGGGGCGCACTCCGACGCAGCAGGCTATTGCCGACGTCAGGGAATTGGCTAGGGAGCACACGGTCGAGGCGATCGATACGCTGGTTTCCATCGCCACGGATACTAAAAGTCCCGCCGCTGCGAGGGTCGGAGCCGCCGTCTCAATCCTCGACCGGGGCTGGGGCAAGCCCGGGCAACAAATGGAAATCGAGCACAAGGAGACGACGCTGGCGATCACGATGGACATGACGCCGCAGCAGGCGGCCGAAGCCTTCATCGCCACCATCCGCGGGGCGCAAGTAGTAGACCACAAGCCGCCGCCTGCCCAACCCGCCGAGGGCCGGCCAGCGGCCATCCTGGGGCCCGCTGAGAGGACCTTCCCGGCAAAGAGATCCGCGGCTTTAGAGCGGTCTCCGAGCGAATTGAATCGTGGGAGGGATTCCCGAATCGGCTTTGATC
>OKRB01000062.1:0-1099 GCA_900290245.1 Candidatus Sulfuritelmatomonas gaucii
GGTACGAGAACGACCCTGTCAGTAGCAATGCTCTTTTGCTCGCCTGTGGAGAGTTGCTGCCTCTGGATTCCGTCAACCGAGACGAGCATTCGCCGAAACCCGTAACCGGGATGTGCTCCCGCCCGGAATCCTCTTTTGACTACTCGCGTCATACCCGCGAACACCTTGTCGGATAGTTCTCGACTGTATTCCGCCGCCATGACTCTTTTCAGCGTCTTCAAGATCAGGCTGGAGGGATGCCCATCGTTTGAGAAGTGCTCTGCACAGTAGTGGACTTGTACTCCGGCAGCTTTGCACAGGAACTCGTAGTGCGCTGCCTCATCCGGGTCTTGAAAGCGTCCCCAACGGCTCACGTCGTACACGAGAACCGCTTTATAGGATTGCTTCCCCCCTACGACATCCTGAAGCAGTCGAGACAATCCTGTTCTTCGCCCAATTTCCAATCCGCTCTTGGCCTCATCACAGTAGGTTTGACAGACCGCGAAGCCGTTTTCCTGTGCGTAATTAGCAATCCTTGCGCTTTGACAATCGAGTGAATACTCCTGACGTTCAGTGGATACCCGCAGGTATTGGGCGGCTGGGACTTTGGTCATTGGGCGATCCTTTCCAGTGGAGTAGGGATTGTTCACAAAATGACAGCACAAGCTAGGCGGAAATCACTGAGTCAGGAGATCACTTCTGCGGTCAGGCGTCGTCCGAAACAGCCTCAAGCACCTGCGGCAGGTGCATCTGTACTCGGGCACGCCGGGGCGCATCGTGTGGGCGCAGTCGCGGCAGACGAACCGCCCGTCCTTGTGGGCGATCATCGGACTGAAGTCGATGCTCGCCATGCAATGGGGGCAGCGGATGGTCAAGGTTGTGTCGGTCAGAGTTGGCATCGGGCGCTCCTGCACATGAGCAAGGAAGGCTGGCACGCAGGATTCCAGACGCCGTGCCGAGTGATGCCGCTGAAAGACAAAGGATTCGCGGGGAGCCATACGGGTAGCGAGCCGAAACCCACATCGAGATTCCGGCAGGCGTGCCGACAGGCGGGCAGGTCAGCAGGTGACATAAACGCCCAGCCCAGTTCAGCGTCGGATGAAAAAACGAAAGCGCCCCG
>OKRB01000062.1:1109-1842 GCA_900290245.1 Candidatus Sulfuritelmatomonas gaucii
TTGTGCTCAGTCTCCCATCGATGATCTTTCCCATTCCACCACTGATGATGCGCATTCCAACAACGCTCCCGTTCGGCATTCAAATCTCGCCGCCGGTCCTCGGCTTCGCGGCTGTGCTCGCCCCTGTTGCGGATCGCTCTGTCCAATCTTGCTTCCGCTTTTTCGATTGCATGTCGGCACTTATCTCTTTCATCGGCTTGCACGAGGGGTGCTGCCACAAATAGCAAAAGCGCCCCCGCCACTACGGCTGCCACTGCTGTTTTTCCAAATCGTCGATTCAAGACTCTCTCCTCTCTGTTTCGATGGTCGCATCCAGAAACTCGGCAATTTTATAACAAACTACCCCGCCTTTCGATACAGTGCATCCGGTTTGACTACAAGCCAACGACCATCCACAGCATCAACTCGCCCCGGAACTAAGCTCCCTCGGCATTTAATTGTGGTCGCGGAATCGAGCGGTCACATCGCGTCATCGAAAAAGAAAAGCCAATGGAGCTACGGATGATGAACTTTCTGAAGAAGCTCGAAGAGGAAGTCTGCGCGTGGCCTCAGGTATCGGTTCACCCGCACCGCTTTGGAGGCGAGGAATTCCGCTACGGAAGCGCGGAAGTCGGGCACGTGCACAGTGGCGGGATAGTTGACATCCCGTTTCCCCGGTCGGTTCGCGATGCGCTCTTGGCTAACGGTCTTGCCGAGGAGCACCGCTTTGTTCCGAATTCAGGGTGGATCACTT
>OKRB01000070.1 GCA_900290245.1 Candidatus Sulfuritelmatomonas gaucii
TTCCCTGTTAGCAGGGAATTCGGATCGGAGACGGGTTCGCTTCAGACTCGGCCCACCGCCATAGAGTCCTTAGAATCAATAATTTATCGATTACTTTTCAGCCGGGCTCGCATTCCCGGCCGAATTTCTGGATCTTTGTGCGTCAGGGATGCCGGAGAGAATTCTCTGCCTGCTTTAGTTTCCCGATAACTCCCCGCGATTCTCTGAACTCGAATCTGCCGGATCCCTTTCGATCAATGAACCACCAATCAAGAACACACTCCTGAATTTGCTTTAGAACTTGGTTTGCCCAACACGCGGGTGCCATTTGTGTGCGCGGACCCAGGGCAGTGGTCGCTGGTGTGCGGCCTATACTTCGGCAAGGTACACCTGGGTGTGGTCCGCAAAAATCAGATCCGAAGCTAAGCGACCGTTCATTCGAGTGCATATTCATGGTGAAGTCCACCCAAGACGGGCTTTGACGTGACTCGCTCCACCTTCTCAAAGCGGTGACGATGCGCCCTGGGCGGAGGTGCCGATCTCTGATCCGGAATTCCCGGACCTAAGCGGGAGTGCGGGCGACCTCGGTTGTAATGTGAAACCCATTCGCGAACGATCTTGCGCAGGTGGCGATCGTTGAGAGGAATCATAAAGTCCAAGCATTCCCTTCTCATCGTTCCGATCAATCGCTCGCAGAATGCATTTGCCTGCGGTGTTCGAATTGGCGTCTTCAACACCTCCAGTCCGAGCCCGGCAACGGCCGCATCCAGTTCTGAGGAAAACGTCGCGTGTCGGTCATGAATGAGGAAGCGGTATTCGTGATCGCTTGGTATGGCTTCGCGTGGCTGTTGAATCGTCCATTCGGCAGTCGGGTGCGGCGTCGCGTTGCAATGGAGGATACGGCGGGAAGCGATCTCCATCACCACGAAAATGTAAATGACGCGGAAGCGGACAGTGATCGCGGCCAAGAAGTCGCATGCGAGCAAGGCCCGGGCATGATTGCTGACAAAGTTGCTCCAATTCTGCGAATTCCGATGTGACCATGGACCCTTCACCGGCCAGTAGGCTCTCACCGTCCGCGGGGAGACACGGATACCGAGCTTCAACCACAGCTCATGTGCGATTCGCTCTTCTCCCCAGGTGGGATTATCGCGAACC
>OKRB01000037.1:0-127 GCA_900290245.1 Candidatus Sulfuritelmatomonas gaucii
CTTGAGGCGCTCCCGGTTCATGGCCTCGATCTGCGCCGAGTAGAAATACATCGGGAGGACACTGATGGCCAACAGCACGCCAAGGATGACGTAAAGGAGCGGGATGCGCGCGGGAATGGGAAGCTTC
>OKRB01000037.1:137-1854 GCA_900290245.1 Candidatus Sulfuritelmatomonas gaucii
ATGGCCAACAGCACGCCAAGGATGACGTAAAGGAGCGGGATGCGCGCGGGAATGGGAAGCTTCAACGGCAAAAAGCAGTCCTGTCGGCCCAAGCGCGGGGATGAGCTGGTCCGTCCTGCATCCATTCTAAGTTGGTCCGCAGCGATGACCTCAGGTGCTTAAAGTACAGCTCACCGTTACCGAAGTACTCTAGGCGTGTTCCATAAGTCATTGAACCCACGTAACTTACGAAAACACGACTAGCTTCGTTTCGCAGATTTAGCATCATTCGTTGAGTTCTCAGATGCGCTAGACGAGGACTAGACAACCGGACTCAGAATTTTGTCTACGGGCTGCCGGAATCGTAATTGTTTAGCGCGCAGGAGCGGCTAAGTCCAGGACTTTGGGCTGAGAGGAACAGAGCAGATTCTGGAGAAGAGAGCAAGCAGGCTGTAACTGCTGGCGGCAGGTTTGCAGAAACCTGACCAAAATGCTTTGCGTCTGCGCTCCTCGGGCGGTGCGATTCCCACCCCATACCTTGCGCGCCACGACCATCGGCCGGATGGCTTGTTCCGCTCGCCAGTTCGTGGCCTCCAGACCGGGACAGTTCAGGAAGGTAAATAGAGCGTCACGCTCCCGCAGAAGATGATTGGCCAGGCGTCGATTCCGCAGTGCGCGATAGCGATGTTGCAAGCTCCGATCGAGCCTTGCTTCCAGTCGTCCGCGGGCCACGGCTACACCGTGGTCGCTGATCTGTTCTTGCTGACGACGAATCGCGCAGTTGGAGAGCTTGCTGCAATAGCGCTTGTATCCTGCGCGGAAATTCCGCTTCCCGCTTTTCCCCCACCAGAATCATCTCCCGACAGCGCCGCAGCAGATGTGCCAGGCAGCTTTGGTGCAGGGCATGGAGAAACCGGCGATAGACAGCCCAGCCATCGCGAACCAGAAAACCTGCGAAGTCCGCGCCCAGCACCCGCGCGGCTTGTTCAAATCCACGCCCCGGCTGAATAGCATAGACCGTGACTTGCGCTGTGCTGAAGACCCACATCCACCACAACTGCCCGCCCACCTTCCATCCCGTCTCCTCCGGGGTCACACTGGGACTGCCACGAACTTGCTCCACCGACGCTTGATAGGTCGGCTCCGCCTTCTCGGCCATACGTTCCATCGCTTGGCAGAGCCCACCTCGACTCACCCGCAGCCCGAAGGCTTGCTCCAGGACCGTTGCCGCTTTGCCGTAGGGCAGTCCCAACCCTTTATTCAGTAGCGTGGCCAGCGCCAGGGCTCGTGGCCCCAGTTGGGAGGCTGCACCGCCGATCGCATTCGAGGTTTGCCGTGGATGCCGGCCTTGCACCCGCCCTCGGCAGCACCGGCAGCGCCCAACGTGAATACGAAACTCAATCCTGTCGACCCGTGGCTGCGGAATCTCCGTCTGAAACTGGGAAACCGTCTCGCACTCCTCGAGCCCACCACCACATCGCGGACATTGGGCAGGCAGCGGTGCTTCCAACACTTCGTCGATTCGCTCCGGGACCGGCCGACGACAGCGACGTCCATACTTCTGGCCGCCCTTGCGTCCCGGCTTCTGGGGATGGGCTTTGGGTTTCTGCCGCGAGAAGGGAGCGGCTTGTCGCTTACTAGTTCGCAGAGCTTCTTCCAACAACCGTCGCAGCCGTTCGTTCTCGGCTTTCAGCTCTTGATTCTCACGCTTGAGCTGCGCGATCTCTTCGGCAATGTT
>OKRB01000078.1:0-94816 GCA_900290245.1 Candidatus Sulfuritelmatomonas gaucii
TTATGCGGACACTTCACTTGCTAAAAACACCGGACATATTATTAGCTAACGACAACCGGCAATTCGTCAATTACTCGTTGATTAGCATTCCCGTACGCCTTCGGCCTTCCTGTGCGCGCCGAGTTGCGCGCCGAGTTGGAGAAGCGATTCATCCGCCTCACGCGCGGCGGCAAGCTGCATGCCCCCGTGCGCGCATGGAATGGCAATCGCCGGCACGCCGGCAAGGCTGAAGGGCGAGGTGTAGCGCAGCAAGCGGCTGCGAGTCTGGCTGTGGTCGGCGCCGGCGGCGAGACGCGCGACGGGAGTGGAGGGCATCAGAACGAGTTCATGCGCCGCGAGCAAGTCGTCCATGCGCGCGCGGAAATCGGCGTGACGCCGGCTGAATGCGGCAATTTCGTCGGGACGAAAGCTCGCGCCCCACTTGATGCGGTCGGTGATGGAGGGCTCCTGGGGGAGGAAATCGCTGCGTTCATAGTTGCCCGCGTGCAATCGCGCCGCCTCAGACGCCTGGAGGGGCGCGAAGATTTCGATGGAATCTGCCCACCAGGCGATGTCGATGGATTGTCCTGCAAGGCCAAGCTCCTCTAGCTCGCGGATCATGCTGTGAAACGCCTCCACGATCTCGGGCTCGCAATCGCGGAGAAACGAATCGGCGACAAAAGTAAAACGGGAGAATCGTTGCGGCGGCGCAATCTGGGCCGGAGCAAAAGGCGCCGCCAGCAGCGGTGCATCTCGAAGGTCGCGGAAGAGCCAGCCCATGGTGTCAAAGGACTCTGCCAGATGGGTGCCGCCGCGCCAATCGCCGCGGCCCAGTGTGGAACGATACCCCGCCAAACCGCCGAGCGCCGCAGGAGCGCGAACGGAGCCGCCTGTATCGGTGCCGATGGCGGCAACCGCCGAACCCTCCTGCACGCTAGCTACTGCGCCGCTCGAGGAGCCGCCGGTGAGCGCGCCCGCATCGTGCGGCTGCATGCAGTCGCCAAACTCCGGGTTTTCACCGGTGATGCCGTAGGCGAGCGCATGCAGGTGCGTCTTGCCGACAATCACGGCGCCCGCGGCGCGCAGTTGCTCCACGAGCCACGAGTCGCGCGTGGCGATTCCGTTGAGATCGCGATAAAAGCGCGTGCCGCAGGTCGTGGGCGTAGCGGCGAGATCGAAACAATCCTTCACCGCGACGGGAATGCCCCAGAGCGGAGGCTGGCCATCGTCAAACGGGCCGCCGGTCGAGCGAGGCATGCCTTCTGCGCGGGCTGCTTCAGCGAGCGTCCAAGCGGCATCCTGCCAGAGATAGGTGTTGTGGCCGGCATTTTGATTGGAGCGTGCGAGCGCGGCTTTCGCCAGTTCCGATGGGCGCAAAGCTCCAGATGCGAGCGAGGTACGAAGTTCGTGAATCGTTGAGTAAGAACCGGACATGATCCGATTGTAGGATGTGGGGCGTGGCAAAGCAGGAATTAGGCTAACTGATCCGTCTGCTTCAGCGGAACTGAGTCCGGCGGGCGCCGCAACGAACCGCTCAGCGCTCGATGGTGGCCTCGATGGTGCCATGCGGCTCGTCAATCGGCACAAAGATGTGGTTGGGATTTTCGAGGCCGAAGGTGCCCAGGCTCGCGAGCAGATGATGCAGATTGGGCATGGAGAGATGAATGCGCGCGATCTCGGGGGCGGCTTCGAGAGCGGCTTTGCCCATATCGAAGAGCGTGTGCTGCACACTCATGCTGTTGTGACCGGCGAAGACTTTCAGCATCGTGGACAGAATGCGCGCGCGCACATCGGCATAGTCGGGATTGTCGACCGCATAGTCCCATTCGACGGTGGCCCGCGTGCCGAGGATGCGGTCAGTCGCCGGCTTGAGAGTGGTCAGCTTGTCCGTGACG
This sequence comes from Candidatus Sulfuritelmatomonas gaucii, assembly GCA_900290245.1. Taxonomy (GTDB): domain Bacteria; phylum Acidobacteriota; class Terriglobia; order Terriglobales; family Acidobacteriaceae; genus Telmatobacter; species Telmatobacter gaucii. The sequence continues at coordinate 1,875 of OKRB01000078.1, forward strand.
TAGCCGGTGAAGGCCGAGTGAGCGGTTTTCAGGATGGTGAGGCCATCGACGCCGGAGGTGATCTCCCAGTCACCGCCCTTTTCGCGGACCGCGAGCGCAGTACTCACTTCGGGTCCGCTCATCCTGAGCGTTGTGGGGTCTGGCTTTCCGTCCACGATCATGCGCAGCCACGGCTTTTCTTCCACGACGATGCTCACTTTGGAGACTTGCACGTTGTTGTCGAAGAAATAATTTCCGAGCTCCCTGGCGAAGTCCTCAATCGTCGTGGCCCTGGAAAGACGAGCGACGACATACACGGTGTTCTTCATGGTGTCGGTGGGCAGCACTTTGCTGTTATCGGCCTCGGTGTAGCTTGCACCAAAGTCTCCGTACAACATTACGTTTACGGTCCACTCGTTGAACTCGTTGCGATCGTCGAAGCGCGTGATGCGCGACAACCGGACACCTGATTTTCCGTAGCGGTTTGCTCCCAGTGTGGCCATGCCCTAACTTCCTCGATACGTGGTGTAGCTGTTGTCGCTGAGCAGCAGGGGAAGGTGATAATGCGCCTCGCCGCTGCAGGTGAAGGTGATTGTTAACTCAGGATAAATGCTGGTGCGGCCGGCGCGTCTGAAATAAGCGCCGGTTTCAAAGCGCAGCCGATAGACACCCGCTGCGGCATCGTGCTTCAGATCGCTGCAACGGCCGTTGGCGTCGGTGACGCCGGTGGCGATCTGAATCCAGTTGGTGTCTTCCACTCGCTCGGCACCTTCTGGCACCCAGCCGCCTTGCAGCTTCTCGAGCCGCACGGATATATCTGAGGCGGGTTTGCCAAGCACCGTGTCAAGAACATGAGTTGAAATTGTGCTCATTCCACCAGCCACTTTCCCAGACGAATCTGCATGATTTGGCGTTGTTGTTCGGCGGCCTCGTGCAACTCATTTCCGCGCTCGCTTGCCAGTCGGCGGTTGAGAATCGCGAGCATCTCTTCGGCGCTCTTGCCCGTTGCGCACACGATGTAGGTGAAGCCGAAGCGCTGCTCGTAGAGCAGATTTCCCCCGGCAAGCTCAGTCAGCACGCGCTCACTGGCAGTACTTGTCTTTGACTGCTCCTGTTTTGACCACGCCGCCGATTGACCTGCCGCGCTTGTTTTACGCTCTCCGATGCGGGGATGACAAGCGAAAGCCTCAAGCCAGTCCGGCTCCTGCATCGCGCCCCAGATGCGGTCGGCCACTTCGCTGATTTGGAGCACCGAGCCGATGGGCCGCTGGTTCACCATTGCGGTTGCCCAGCGCTTTGATCCACAACACTCGAGCATGGCTTCAAGGGCAGCGGCCTCGTCTGCCTGGTTCCACGCTTGGAGAACGGAGTTCACGCGTGCAGTTCTCCGCGGCGCAGCTCGAGCAGGAACTCCTCAAGCAGGTTGACTGCCACGCGACGCCGGTACTCGGCCGTGGAGCGGATATCGTCGATGGGCTTTACTTCGGCGAGGAGCGCACTGCGCGCCGCCAGCACTGTTTCGCGGGTGATGGCTTTGCCGAGCAGCGCCGCTTCTGTGTCGAAAAGCCGGGTGGGATAGGGCGCGAGGCTTGCTGCACTGATGCGAATCTCCTGGACCGTGTTTTTCTCGAGCAGCGCGGTTGCGCCGAGCGCAACCTTGGCGATAGCCATGGCGCGCCGCGTTCCCACTTTGCGGAGGTATTGCCTGTGCCGGGCAAAACGTCGCGGAAGATGAATCGCGTAGAGCAATTCGTCGGGGGCGAGGACGTTGCGCTTGTAGCCGGTGTGAAATTGAGAGTACGGAACGCGCCGCGTGCCGCGTACGGAAATCATCTCAATCTCGGCGTCGTAAGCGAACAACGCGGGCGAAGAGTCGGCAGCGGGCGAGCCGTTGACGAGGTTTCCTCCGAGCGTGGCGCGGCTTTGGTTGGCGACGGAGCCGATCCAGCTTGCGGCCCGGGCGAGCAGCGGAAACTCCGTTGCAATGACGGCATCTCTGCGAAGGTCAAGGAACGTGGCCGCTGCGCCGATGGCCATCGTGTCTGAGTTGGCCTGGATGGTGCGCAGGTCGGAGATGCCCCAAAGGCTGACGAGTTTTGGCGCGTTCAGCCGTCCCGCGGAGAACGCAACCATCAACTCGGTGCCGCCGGCGATCGGTGTCCAGATGCCCGGCTCCGCGGCGAGCAGATCGAGCACCGCGCCCAGGCTGCCCGGTGCGACGAGATCGTGCATGGCTGGATTACCGCGCATGGTGTGTCTGCTCCATCGTGTGTTCGTTCGCCTGCTGTGCATCGTGCGCGTCGGCCGCGGCAGCAACGGACTCGAAGATGTGCATGAATCCCGTGCAGCGACAGAGATTGCCGGCGAGCGCCTCGCGAATTTCGGTGGCGCTGGGATGCGGGGTATGAGCGAGAAGCTGTGCAGCGGCCATCAACATGCCGGGCGTACAGATGCCGCACTGCGCGCCGCCATGATGAAGAAACGCCTGTTGCAATGGATGGAGATCGCCGTTGAGGGCTAGGCCTTCAACGGTCTGAATGTCGGCTCCCTCGGCCTGCAGCACAGGTACCAGACAGCTGTTCACGAGCTCATCGTTCATGCGGACTGAGCACGAGCCGCATTCGCCCTCACCGCATCCTTCCTTGGTTCCCGTCAGGTGCAGGTCCTCGCGCAGCACGTCGAGCAGGCGCTTCATCGGCGGCACGCGCACTGTACGACTTCCCCCATTTACCGTGAATTGGATTGCGGGCCAGAGGCTGCTCGGGCTTTCGTCTCGCTTCCTGCTCATCGTGCCACCGGCTCCTCTGCAGGCTGAGTTTCAACGAGTCCAGCGTAGAGATCCTCGGGCAGCAGCGGAATGGCATTGAAGCTGACTCCCGTAGCGTCGCGAATTGCATTGAGAATGGCGGGCGCCGGCCCGTCGTGCGGCAGTTCGCCGATACCCTTGGCGCCGAATCCGCCGTGCGGGAAGTGACTCTGCTCAAAGTAGACGTGAATCGGGGGAACATCTTCGGCCGTAGGCATGATGTAGTTGGTCATCTGGTTGTTGGCCATGCGGCCGTCCTGTAGAACCACTTTTTCGTAGAGTGCGAAACCGATGGCCTGCGCGATGCCTCCTTCAATCTGTCCTGCGGCCAGTACCGGATGGAGTACGCGGCCCGCCTCCTGCACGGCCCAGATTTCTTCAACTTCGGCGGAATAGGTGACGGTATCGACCGCAACCTGCGCCACGTAAAGTGCCCATGCATACGCGCCGTAAGCTTCGCCGTGGTAGGTCTGATCATCCCAGTGGATCCCCGGCGGCGCCTCGTAACGGCACAGTGAAACGACTTCGCCTTTCGCGGCGCGATAGCGGTCGCAGGCCGCGAAGAATTCCTCGCGAGTGTGGCTGCTACTTAGGCCTGCATGCTCGCGGAGCAAATTAAGAAGCTGCAGACCAGCGCGCTCGATGATGCGACCCACGACCATTGAAGTGCGGGAAGCCACAGTCGGCCCGCTGTTGGGAACGATGCCGGTGTCGGGCGCAGCCATCGTCACGTCCTGGTAGTCAAGGCCGAGCGCTTCTGCAGCAACCTGCGTGAGAATCGTGTTCGTACCCTGGCCGAACTCGGTATTCGACACGAGCACGCGCACTTTGCCTTCAGGGGTCGCGTCGATGCCGGCCAGCGAATTCAGATACTCCTCGCCCGATCCAGTGAAACCGGAGCCATGATAAAAGGCGGCGATTCCCATTCCGCGCTTGATTGCGCAGCCGGCGTTTTCGCGAGCGAATTGAGCCCGCCTGGCGTAGTAATCACTCTCCCTGAGCGCGCGATCGAGCAGTTGATCGAGGATGATCGGCTGGCGCATCAGCTGCTCAGTGGCGTTGGTGTCGCCCTGATGCAGAAAATTCCTGCGCCGCAACTCCACTGGATCGATGCCGAGGGCGGCGGCAATCTCGTCCATGTGGCGCTCCATGGCGAAGATGGCCTGGGGCGCGCCGAATCCGCGAAACGCGCCGTACGGCACCAGATTCGTTGCCCAGGAACGGGCGTTCACGCGAACATTCGGACAAAGATACGGGCCGGTTGCATGCAGCGTGGCCCGCGAGAGCACGGTGGAGGAAAGCGTTGCGTAGGCTCCGCCGTTGGTGTCGAGATTGATTTCGATCGCGATCAGCTTGCCGTCGCCATCGAGCGCCGTGCGGTGACGGACGCGCGAAGGATGCCGTTTGGTGGTTGCAGCCAGGTCTTCGATTCGGTCGTAGATGATCTTCACGGGGTGACCGCACTTCATGGCAAGCAGCGCTGCATGGCAGGCGACGTTGGAAGGGAAGTCCTCCTTGCCGCCAAACGCGCCGCCGGTTTCAGTCTGGATGACGCGGACTTTTTCGTCGGGCAGGTCGAAGACAGATTTTAGCGACTTGACGACGTAATAGGGGCATTGCAACGAGCCCCAAACGGTGATGCCACGGTCCACGCTGTATTCGGCGATCATCCCCTGATTTTCGATGTAAAGATGTTCCTGCGCGCCGGTGCGGTATTCGCCCTCGATGATGTGCGCGGCGCGGCTCCACGCGGAATCGACGTCGCCCTTTTCGAGCAGGAAGCTCTTGAGCAGGTTGTCCGCACCCCAGATGATCACATCGCTGCGCTCGCTTTCTTCGATGGTGAAGATGGGCGGCAGCGATTCGTATTCAATGTACACCGCGCCCACGGCTTCGCGCAGCTTGTGCTTGTCAGGATGAGCAAGCAGGAGGATGGGCTCTTCGCAGTGGTTAACTTTGCCGTCGGCAAGGCAGGGCTGATCGGCGACGATCAGTTGGATGCAGTTTTCGCCGGGAATATCCGCGGCGGTGACGATGGCAAACTCCCTCCAGTCGATGCGGTGATCGAATGTGGTGGACCGAATGAGCCCGCGGGGAATGGTGCTGCGCACCGTGGCTCCGTGCCACATTCCTTCGCGTTCAATGTCGTCGACATAAAGCGCCCGGCCGGTAAGTTTGTCCACACCTTCCTTGCGGGGAACGGGGGCGCCAACGATGCGGGTTGTCGCATGCGTGCTCATGATTGCCAAAGCCGACATCGCGATGCAGGTTGAGGCTTAGCATACAACAGGGAACAGAGGGCAGGGAATAGCCAGCAGGGCAGGAACCAGGGACCAGGGATTAGGGATTAGGGAATAGAGAACAGGTTCTACTGCTCACTGAGTTGCGCGAGAGTGCGCGCGAGAACGTGCACACCGCTGCCGATCCACTCGGATGAGGCGTATTCGTCGGGATGGTGGCTTACGCCGCCGCGGCAGGGAATGAATAGCATGGCCGTGGGCGCGAAGCAGGAAACGAACGAAGAGTCATGATAGGCGCGCGCGACCATTTTCTTGTAGCTCTTTCCTGCGGCCTTGGCTGCGGCCTCGAGCACCTCGAGAATGGCCGAGTCGCAGGTGGTGGGGGGGTCGGCGTTGATGAATTCAATAGTGATGCTGACGCCACGCCTGGCTTCTACCTCGCGAGCAGCGGTGGCTAGCGCTGCCAGTACGCCGTCACGGCGGGCGCGATCGATATCGCGTACGTCGGTGGTCATGGTTACGCGCGACGGAATGCTGTTGACGGCGCCGGGAAAAACTTCGCAGATGCCAACCGTGCCAACAGTATCGATGGCTCCAGTGGATTTAGCGGCCGCTTCAAGCGCCAGGATCAACTCTGCGGCGGCGGCCAGCGCGTCTTTCCGCCCAGGCATCAGCTTGCCACCGGCGTGGCCACCTTCCCCTTCGATGACGATGCGCTGGCTGGCCGGAGCGGCAATGTGCGTTACCAGCCCGACGTCGAGCGATTCCTGTTCGAGGTAAGGGCCCTGCTCGATGTGCAATTCGACAAACTGGTGAAATCGACCGGGCTTCACTGCGACCGATTCGAGCGGGCCGGTAAATCCGGCCTGCGCGCGCCATTCTTCTAGAGAGCGGCCTTTCTTGTCGCGCAGCGCGAGAGCTTGCTGCGGGTTGAGCACGCCGACCATCATCCGGCTGCCCAGGCAACCAATGCCAAAGCGGGTGGGCTCTTCCGCCGTGAAGATGACAAGTTCGATCGATCGCCGCGGCTTGAGTCCCATCTGCTGCAAAACGCGAATGGCTTCGAGCCCGCCCAGCACGCCGACACATCCGTCGTAGAGGCCCGCGTTGGGAATCGCGTCAATATGAGAGCCAGTGCCGACGGGCGCGAGCGAGTCGTCGGTGCCTTGCCAGCGCGCGAACGTATTTCCGATCGCATCGTGTCGCACGCTCAAACCTGCCGCCTCGCAGAGACCCTTCACGTAGGCGCGGGCGCGCATGTCCGCCTCGCCGAAGACGACGCGCGTGACCACCGGAGGCTCGGCTTCGGAGATCTGCGCCAGAGCCATCAATTCGGCCATCAACCGGTCGATCGAGAGCTGCGGACGAGCTGTGGCCATCTTATTCACGCTCCCAGAGGATGCCGGAGCCAATCCTTGTAGATGAGATATTTGGCGGGGCGCTTGCCGAGCGCGCCGAACCATTGCGGGCAATAGGCGCGCATCCAGATGAAATCGCCGGCATGAACCGGATACCAGGAATCGCCAAGCCGGTAAATGCCGCCGCCCTCGAGCATCAGAAGACCGTGTTCCATGACGTGGATTTCGACCATGCTGAGCGATGCGCCGGGGTTGTAGGTCATGGTGTTCACCGCAAAGTCGTAGGCGGGAACATTGGGGAGCAGCGTGCGCACGCGCAAAGCGCTGTCGCCCATCAGCGGCACGGACGCAACGTCGTCTTCATCGCCAATGACGAGTGTAGGAGCGGGTGCCCCGGGCGCAGGCTCATATGGCTTTTCAATGACCACGGCGCGAGCGATTCCGGGAGCGCAGACGGAGTGAGGCGCGCCTTCCGGCAGATAGGCAAAACCGCCTGGCGTGAGCATGCGGCGTTTACCGCCGGCCTTGAGTTCCAGCTTGCCATCGAGGACGTAGATGAAGCGTTGCGCTGTGGTTGGGCCGAGCGACCCGCGGCCGGAGAATTCGGCGGTCATCTGCGTGAACCGCGCGCCCATTGGCGGCGCTGCATGGATCACAAACTCCACGCCGCGGGCGCCGGGCAGCGGAGAGCGGATAAATGTGTCCGGCGTCTGCAGCAGATGATCGAACTTGAGACTGCTGCGCGTTGATCCCAATTCGTGCACTGGTGACCTCGTTGAGGGGGATTCGAAAAAATGCGCTTTCCGATTCTAGCTGACTTCAGCGGCAAGGCGCCTGAGGAATTCTCGACCGACTTTGAGAGCCGCCTCAACATCTTCTTCGAGCACGGACTCATCGGGATGATGGCTGATCCCGCCGGGGCTCCGCACGAACAGCATCGCCGCGGGAACGCGGGCAGCCATGACCATGGCGTCGTGGCCGGCGCCGCTCGGCATCAGCTTCAAAGAAAGCCCCGCGGCCTGAATCGCTTCAGAAAGATATGCCGTGAGGCGTTCGTCCATGGACACAGCCGGCTGATCGAGTTGGCGCGCGGATTCGAGCTTCAAATTGCGCCGAATGGCGATGGATTGCGCCTCGGCGAGCAGCGCTGCCGCGGCTTCGCGGCGGATGGGGTCTTCGGCGTGCCGCACGTCACAGGCTATGCGGACCGTGCCCGGAACCACATTGCCTGCATTGGGTTCGAGCTGCAACCGGCCCACGGTGGCAACAAGCCCCTCAGTATTTTTCGCCCGGGTCTCCATAGCGGTGATGAACTCGGCGGCGCCAGCCAAGGCATCGCGGCGCAAGCGCATCGGCGTGGTTCCGGCGTGGTCAGCATGGCCGACGAATTGCAGGCTGAATCGCGATTGGCCCGCGATCGACGTGACGGCCGCAACCTGCAACCCCTCGGATTCGAGTACCGGACCCTGTTCGATATGAGTCTCAAAGTAGCCGAGCACTTCAGCGCCGAGTGCGGCTTCGGGGATGCGCGCCGGATCGAGCCCAAACGCACGGATGGCATCTTCAAGGGTCGCGCCGTCCGCGTCTTTCAGCGCGAGCAGAGCAGGATCGAAGCGCCCGGCAACGGCGCGGCTGCCGATGAATGGCACGCCGAAGCGCACGCCTTCTTCCTCAGAGAACGCGATGACTTCGACCGGCAGCGGGTGCTCGAGTTGCTGCGCCAGTTCCGCCAGTTCGAGAGCGACGGTTACGCCGAGCACGCCGTCGAATGCTCCGGCGTCGGGCACGGTGTCAATATGCGAGCCGAGAATCACGCGCCTGGCACCAGCGCCCGGCGGCTGCCAGAGGCCACGCAGATTGCCCACGGCGTCGACGCTGACCGCCATCCCGAGGGCTTCCATGCTGTTGCGGAGCAGGGCGTGCACGTCGCGCACCGGCGGCGTCAGATACCGCCGCGTTGTGCGATCCGTTTCCTCGCTCATTCTTGCGATGCGCCGGCACTCCGAAACGGCGCGAGCGGCCTGCTCTTTCATTGCCGCACCTGCTCCTTGCCTTGTGCGCCGCCGATGAATTGACCTGCGCGGAAGATCGGGTGGCCACGGAGCCACGTTTCTCGTACGCGCCCGCGTAATTGGGCGCCGAGGTACGGCGAGAGCCTGTGGCGAAAGTGCAGATCAGCGGGAGTGACTGTCCATTTGTCGTCGGTGTCGAAGATAACGAAATCAGCGTCGGCGCCGGCGACGAGCGCACCTTTTCGGTCTTGGAGGCCCGCCATGCGCGCGGGCTTTGACGCCATCCACTCACCCAGCCGCTCAGGGCTCAGGCCGCGGTCGCTGATCGCCGTCCACATGACTGGAAGCGCGAGTCCCAGGCTCGCGATGCCGCCCCATGCACGGTCCCAACGACCTTCTTCGTGGCGCTTCATGGCGAGTGGGCAAGGGGAGTGGTCGGTCGTGACCATGTCGATCAACCCCTCGTCAAGCGCTTTCCAAAGGGCTTCACGGTTTGCCGCATTGCGGATTGGTGGAGCGCATTTGTACTCCATGGCGCCGTCGGGTATTTCTTCCGCGGCGAACCAAAGATAATGCACGCAGGTTTCCACGGTGATGGGGAGCTTGTATTCTCGCGCCGAGGCAAGCAAGGGCAACGCTTGCATTGCGGACAAATGCGCAATGTGGATCGGCGTATCAAAGTCCCTGGCTAGCCGCATCAGCATCTCGACGGCCTGAACTTCAGCCAGCGGAGGCCGCGAGGCCAGAAAGGTGAAGTAGTTGTTCCAGTCGGCACTGTTGGCATTCAGCGCGTTGGTTTTCGCATTCACCGGGCCGGGCACCTCGGCATGTACGAGCAAGGGCAGTCCCGAACCACGCAGAGTTTCGAGGGCCGCGCGCAGATCTGCTTCATCCACCGAGGTGAAGCCGTCGATGCCGGAATGAATGAGAAAGCACTTGAAGCCGGCGACGCCCGCCTCCTTGAGCGGAAGTAGTGATTCAGCGTTGCCGCGTACTATGCCGCCCCATGCGGCCCAGTCCACCCAGGCTTTGCCCAGCGCGGCTGCGCGCTTGGCTTCAAGCGCGTCAACATTGATGGTTTCCGGGACGCAATTCAGCGGCATGTCAACTAGGGTGGTGACGCCGCCTGCAGCCGCGGCTTGCGTGGCCGTCTCAAACCCTTCCCAGTCGCTGCGGCCCGGATCGTTGATGTGCACGTGAGTCTCAACGAGGCCTGGCAACACCAGGTGATCGCCGAAATCAAAGAGTTTCGCTTCTGAGGGCGGTTCAGCCCATTCGCGCAACTCAGCGATCCGTCCGGCCTCCACCATCACCACGGCAGGCGCGATTCCCTGAGGCGTCAAAACACGAGTCGAGCGAAGCGCCTTTGCCATCTTTCGTTTGCCCTCGCTGTTGGGGAGAGCCCGAATTCAAGTTGCACCGCAGGAACGCGGGCAGCCGCGCGATCCGTTTACGAGTCTCTGTCGCGAGCCGGTTGGCCGATGCGATTTCTCTCAACGCGCATGCTGTTCTATCGGCGCAGTCGGGTCAACAAGTCCTGGGGGTGGACGGGCTTTGCCAGGATCTCAAATTCGTAGCCGTCGGCGCGCGCCTTTTCCAGCAGGTCTGCGGTGGCGGCCTGGCCGGAAAAGAGCAGGATCTTGATCTCAGGCAACAAAGTGCGAATGCGAATTGCCGCATCGATTCCGTTCAGATCGGCCATGATCACGTCGGAAATCAGCATGTCGGGCTGGAAACTTTCGGCAAGCTCAAGAGCCTTCTCACCTGAATAAACAGCGCGAGCGTGAAAGCCGCTCTGATTCAGGATCATGGCCAAGGTGTCGGCGATGACTCGCTCGTCATCAGCTACAAGAACTTTGGGTTTTGGGTTATTCGGCATAGTTTGGTTGCTCGGGGGCAGGGAAATATGGACGTAACCATGATACTAGGCCCAGCGGCAGCGATGCGCCAAGCGGCTATATTGTGTCCTGCGCATCCCTATTGTTCAATGATACGCTGGCATGGCGCCGTGCTGCATGGCCGGGCCAGGAAAGCCTTTGGTCAGGGCGGGGCGCCGGCGGCAAGGGCGTTACCTATTGGAAGCCTGCGTGGTCAATTCATTCCGCATCAAACCTTGAAACTTATACTGGCAGCAACGGATTAGAGTTTTCTGAGACCTCCGGCACGGAGAACCGTACATGCAGGAATCGGCCACCCTGAACCCGTCCCTCGATGCCCCGCAGGCGGCGGATGCGATTATTCGCGCAGAGAAGATCGAAAAGTACTATGCGCAGCCAAGCCAGAATCGCATCCAGGTGATCTCGGCGACTGACCTGAACATCGTTCCCGGCGAGATTCTGGCACTGCTTGGCCCCTCGGGATCAGGCAAATCGACCATGCTGCGCATGTTGACGGGGCTCTCGAAGCCGACGGCCGGGCAGGTTTACTGGCATGGCAAGCCCATCGCCGAGGCCGAAATTAACGTCTCCATTGTCTTCCAGAGCTTCGCACTCTTCCCGTGGCTCACCGTTTTGGAGAATGTGGAAGCTCCACTTCAAGCGCGCGGCGCGGCGCCGGCCGAACGACGCGAGCGCAGCATGAAGATGCTGGACATGGTGGGCCTGGATGGATTTGAAGCCGCTTATCCCAAGGAACTCTCCGGCGGGATGAGGCAGCGCGTAGGCTTTGCCCGGGCACTGGTGGTTGAGCCGGAGGTGCTGTTCATGGATGAGCCGTTTTCAGCACTCGACGTGCTGACAGCGGAGAACCTGCGCAGCGAGTTGCTGGAGCTGTGGACGAAGAAGACGATGCCGACGAAGGCCGTATTTCTGGTGACCCACAACATTGAAGAGGCGGTGCTGCTGGCCGACCGCATTATTGTGCTGGGGCGCAATCCGGGCCGCATCCGCACCGATTTTCATGTGCTGCTGCCGCAGCCGCGCGACCGCAAGTCTGAGGGTTTTACCCAGTTGGTGGACTACATATACAAGGTTCTTACCCGGCCGGACACAGAGCCTGCGGAGGCGCCGGGCCAGCCGGGGGGACCCCGCGTGCGCGACCAGCGCCAGATGCGCTACCAGATGCTGCCACACGCACGGCCTGGAGGCATTGCCGGTTTGCTCGAACTGTTGCTCGACAAGGGCGGACGCGACGACATGTACCGGCTTGCCGACGATCTTTCGTTTGAAATCGACGACCTGTTGCCGATTGTGGACGCCGGACAATTGCTGGGCTTTCTCAAGGTAGAAGAGGGAGACGCCGCGATCACGCCCAGCGGTGATGAGTTCGCCAACTCCGAAATTCTGCGGCAGAAAGAGCTCTTCCGCAATGCAGCGATCGACAATGTGCTGTTGCTGCGGCAGATTCGCCGAGCGCTTGAGAGCAAGAGCGACCACACTGTACCTGAAGATTTCTTCCTCGACATGCTGGACGAGCAGTTCAGCGAAGAAGAGAGCCAGCGCCAGATTGAGACCGCGGTGAACTGGGGCCGCTACGCCGAATTGTTTGATTTTGACGCCGCGCGCCGCCGCTTTGTGATGCCCGATGCGCTGGAGGAGGAAGTGGCTGAAGGCGAGGATAGCAAGTGAAACTGTCGCAGCCTTTCGCCCGGTCGCTGGTTACGGTTCGAAGCTGGCCGTTCTTTATTGATCTGGGGCTGGCCGCCTGTGCGCTGGCGTTGTTTTTTCCCATCGTGAGTACCGGGGTTTACTGGTTTCAAAAGCCGATCCCGGTGGTGCCAATTTCCAGCTCAATCAGCGCGCTTCCGGTGTACGCGTTTTACTCCATTGTGCGAATGGCCATTGCTTATGCGCTCAGCCTGGCATTTGCCGTCGGCTACGGCTACATTGCGGCTTACAACCCGCGCATTGAGCCATGGATGGTTGCGGTTCTGGACATCCTGCAGTCGATTCCTGTGCTGAGCTTTTTGCCGCCCGTGGTGCTCGCCATGGTCTCGCTCATCCCCGGGCATCAGCTTGGCATTGAGATGGCCGTCATTCTGCTGATCTTTACCGGGCAAGTCTGGAACCTTGCCTTCAGCTTCTATTCCTCGCTCAAAACCATTCCGCGGGAGATGCTTGAGGCCTCGCGCATCTATCGATATTCCGGATGGCAGCGTTTTTGGCAACTGGAAATGCCATTCTCGGCAATCGGGCTGGTATGGAATTCCATTGTTTCTGTGGCGGGCGGCTGGTTTGCGCTCATTTTTTGCGAAACCTTCACCATGGGTAATCGCAATTTTCAGCTGCCGGGGTTGGGCAGCTACATCCAGGCCGCGACGAATGACGGCAACGTGCGCGCCTTGATGGCCGGCATTGCGACCGTGGTCCTAATCGTGGTGGCCACCGACCAGCTGATCTGGCGGCCGCTGATTGCCTGGAGCGACAAGTTCAAATTCGAGCAGGTTGAGGCAGCCGACCAGGTCAAATCGCCGATTCTCGAACTGCTGCGGCGGTCGAAGGTCTGGCAAACGCTCCCGGGCCGAATCCTGAGCCGCGTGGAAGAGCCAGTCTATCGGCATCTCGCCCACTCAGAGGAATGCCGGGTCGTGAAGCCGATGGACGACACCAGGAAAGCCAAAGCCTCGCCGGTCCTGTGGGCGCTTGCGTTTGCAGGGGCGGTGGCCGTGTGCTGGGCGGCAGCGCAGGCCATTTTCATGCTCAGGACCATCAGCTGGCCCGACCTGCGTTTGTTGCTGGAGGGTGCGGCGGCGACGTTTCTCCGCGTGAATGCTTCGCTGGTGATCTCGGCGCTATGGACAATCCCAGTTGGAGTGGCCATCGGGCTGAATCCGCGGCTGGCTCGCATTGTTCAGCCGCTGGCGCAGATCCTGGCGTCGGTTCCGGCAACGGCCTTTTTCCCCATTCTGCTGATCGGGCTAGTGAAGATCGGCGGCGGACTGGGCATTGGCTCCATCGCGCTCATGCTGCTCGGGACGCAATGGTACATCCTTTTCAACGTGATCGCGGGCGCCATGTCGATCCCATCGGACTTGCGCGAGGTGGCTTCGCTCTATCGATTCACACGCTGGCAACGGTGGAATGGCGGAATACTCGCACGTGAAGGATCAGACGCTGCAGACCATCGGCCTGGGGGCCCAGATTGACGCCGCTACCGATAGCGGGCGCTTCGCAATGCTGCTGCTGGCCACGATTTTGATCTCTCTCATGGTGGTTACAATGAACCGTCTGGTCTGGCGAAAACTGTACCGGCTGGCCGAGACGCGATTCAAGCTCGAAGGGTGACCTTCACCCTTACCTATTTTGGTTCCAGGGCAATTTTGAGATGATTATCAAAGGGGGACTTGTGACGCGCTAAATGTGAAAGTAGCTATAATTACTAGAATAGCTACAATATCCAGAATAGATAGAAGTCAATCAGTCGGGGCAGGAGGTTCCGTGATGGCAACGATGACCTCAGTTGAGGCGCAAAACCACTTTGGCGAGCTGCTCGAAACCGCGCAGCGGGAGGCTGTCGTAATCACGCGGCATGGCCGGCCCGCGGTTTTCGTGGTTTCGTCGAGTGAAATGGCCGATCTGCTCGAGCTGAAGCGCATGCGCAAGCAGGCTGTGCGGGAATTTGCCGCCTGGAGGCGCCAGGCGAAGAAAACCACGCGGAGGGCGGCGGGTTCGCTGACTGATGTGCAGATCAGCCAGATGGTGCGCACACGGCGATGAAGGGGAGTGGGCGGGTTGTCTTTGACATCGGCACGCTGGTGAGTGCCACGCTGCGCGCTACTGCGACCGCGGATCGCGCATTTGCGCTCGCCCTGCGCCACGGCGTGGTCTGCGTCTGCGAGCAGAGCCTGGAAAGGCTGCGGGCTTGTTCTGGGGAAAAGCAAGCTCGATCGCTACATGGGGAAGCGTGCAAGGTTGGCGTTCGCAGAAGTGCTTCTCAGGAATGCATGGGCATGCACAGTTTCGGCGGATGACGTCTCCAAAATTCGACCTTCGTGCCGCGACCGTGGAAACAACGTAATTCTTGCATTGGCTGCGGTTGCCGAAGCCGATTTTATTGTCAGCTGCGAGCCTGACCTGCTTGCGCGCAAAGTCTGGCGCGGGATTCCCATCATTACGCCGACTGAATTCGTCGATCGGTTCGATCCGGCATAGATGATTCGCGTTTCCCTGCGGCAACTTGAATACAATCCTTGTAACTCGTGCCGGGGGCGAAGGAGACAGATGATGATTCGCGTAGGGCTGGTTGGATTCGGCATGGCAGGCCGCGTTTTCCATGGGCCGCTGCTGTCTTCGGTGGAGGGGCTGGAACTGGCCGCGGTCATGGAGCGGACAAGCAATAAGGCCGTGGAACGTTATCCGGGGATTACGGTCTATCGCTCGCTCGAAGCCATGATGGCCGATGCTTCGCTGCAACTTTTCGTTGTGGCTACGCCGAATGGAACGCACTTCGCGGTTGCCAAAGAGATCCTCAGCGCAGGTAAGAATGTGGTGGTCGACAAGCCGATGGCGGTTACGCCGGCCGAAGCTGCCGAGCTGATTGGCCTCGCAAGAAAGCACAATGTGCTTCTCATGCCATTTCATAACCGGCGCTGGGACAGTGACTTTCTGACCGTAAAGAAACTATTGGATGAGGGTTCACTCGGGCGGCTTGTCTCTTTCGAATCGCGCTTTGACCGATGGCGGCCTGGTCCGCTGACGGAGCGCTTGTGGAAAGAAAGCGCCGATGCGGGAGGCGGCACGCTGCTCGACCTGGGACCGCATCTTGCGGACCAGGCGCTGGTACTGTTTGGCAAACCGGAGGCAGTAAGCGCCGATGTGCTGCGCGAGAAGGACGGCCCGGGCGTCAACGATGGCATCACCATCCGCCTGCGCTATCCCGGCCTCATGATCACCCTCGGCGCCAACGGCCTTTCGCTGCCCGCGGGGCCGCGGTTTCATCTGCGTGGGACCGGCGGCGGCTACTTGAAATACGGCGTCGACCCGCAGGAGGCCGCGCTGAACAAGGTTACGCGGATCGACGATCCGACATGGGGCCAGGAAGCAGCTACGTCGTGGGGTGTGCTGCATGTGAGTGTTGATTGCACCACCGTCAGCCGGCCCGTTGCTGCGCTCGCCGGAGATTATCGGCGCTTCTACGCGGGAGTGCGCGACGCGCTGCTTGGGAAGGCGCCCACACCGGTGGCGGCTCTTGACGGTTGGCGCGTGGCGCAGCTGCTCGAGTGGGCCGCGGAAAGCTCTGCCGAGCGCCGCGAGATTATGTGTGACTGGAGCCAGGAACCGGCTTAGCAGTACGTGTTCCCCACTGCATAGGAATCATTGCCGGCTCGGTTCCTTCTCGATGAGCGGTACCCAGAAGCGGAAGCGCGCGCCGCTGCCGGGAATGTTCGAGACCTCGATTCCGCCGCCGTGCGCGGCCAGAATGGCGCGTGTGATGGCGAGACCCATGCCGGATCCCTTGCGCATGCTTGCGCTTTGCTTGCCGCGATAAAACTTTTCAAAGATCAGCGGCATGTCCCTTGCATCGATACCCGGGCCGTTGTCTTCCACGCAAAATTCCAGGCGATCATCAGTACGCCTGCTGCTGAGCGTCACGCGGCTGCCCTGCGGCGTGTGGCCGGCAACGTTCTCGAGGAGGTGGCGCAGCACTCTGCCTAACAGGTGCGGATCAAACCAGGCAGGCTTGCCCTGGCCGGAATCGTCCGCACCATCCACCGCGATCGTTACTTTGTGAGCAGCGAGAATCTTGCGTGACTCTTCCACCGCCTGATCGAGCAGGGCGCGCGGATGCTGCTGCGACATCTTCACCTGCACCACATTGGCGTCGATCTCAGCCATCTCGACCGATTCGCCGACGAGCATGTCGAGGCGGGCCGCTTCCTCGTCGATGATCCGCGCCATCTCGAGCCGGCCGGCTTCATCGAGCCCTTGGGTTTCAAGAAGCGAGGTTGCCGCTGCGCGGATCGAGGTGAGGGGAGTGCGCAGCTCGTGCGTCAGGGAGTCGATCAGCGCCGTGCGCAAACGCTCTCCTTCACGGGCTGCCTCGATGCGCGCTGTGGTTTCCATGGCGATGGATCGCGCCACGGCAATGGAAACTTGAGCCCTTACCGCAGCGGCAACCTCGTGCGAAAGTGTATCGGGCTGCCAGGACAACGCGCCCACAGGCTTCAGTCCCAGCATCAGCGCCGCAGTCTGGTAGCCGCCAAACAACGAAACGGTTGGGCTCATGCCCAGTGTCACCGCCTGCATGTGTGCCTTCACGCTGGCTGCAACTTCGCTAGTGGAGGAGTAGAACCGGTCATAGTCGCTGACGTAAAGAACTACCCCCTGCAAAGCAAAGATGCGGCCGATTGCACCGGGGAGATCGTGAAGCAGGCGCTCGGCATCCTCAAAGAGCATCATCTCCTGGCTCAGGGCGTAGAGCCGCTCGACGTCGGCCTGACGCTGTTCCGCCTGGCGCGCCTGTTGCCGTGCCCGTTCCGACAGCCGGCTGACCACAACGCAGCTGAGCGCGAAAGAAACCATGGCGACCCAGGCTTGCGGACCCTCGATGCGAAATGTGCGCACGGGGGGCAGAAAGTAAAAGTCGAAGCAGATGGCGCAGAGAGTCGCGATGTAGATGGAAAGGACGATTCCGGTTTGCGCGGCCCACCAAACCACAAGGACTAGGAAGACCATCCCCGCCGTGGTGGAATTGGCGCCCAGCCAGACCATCAGGAATGTGGCCAGCGCGGCCGATGCCGTGGCTGCGAACCAGCGAAGAGCCTGCCATGAATAGGCCTTTGCGCCCATCGACTTCCCCTCACGAATGATACCTGTCCGTCGCATTTTGTGAAATGCCGTGCCGCAATGATGTAATCTTCCGTTGGAAAGAAGAACGACATGCCAGGAAGAATTTTGGTGATTGACGACGAATCGCAGATCACGCGGGTGCTCAGGGCCGCTCTCTCGGCCCAGGGATACGATGTGCGCACGGCCAACGATCCCGAGGAGGGGTTGCGGGTCTTTCGGGACTGGCCGCCCGATCTGGTGATCACCGACCTGATGATGCCGGGCATGAGCGGCGTGGAAGTGTGCCGGGTGATTCGTTCGCGGGCCACGACGCCCGTGCTCGTCCTCTCGGTTCGCGAGCACGAGCGATCGAAGGTGGAGGCCCTTGACGCCGGTGCCGACGACTACGTAACGAAGCCGTTCAGCATTCAGGAGCTGCTGGCCCGCGTACGGGCCCATCTGCGTCGCGCGCCGGAACGCACTACGAACGCGATCGAGACTGGAGATTTTGTCGTGGACTCGAATGCCCACACGATCACTGTGCAGGCTAAGCCTGTTCACCTGACTCCGAAAGAATTCGATCTCCTGGTGCATCTCGCACGAAACCCAGGAAAGGTAATGACCCACCGCGCGCTTCTGAGCGCTGTGTGGGGTGCCCAGGCCGCACATCAGCCCGAGTACCTGCGAGTGTTTATTGGCCAGGTCCGCAAGAAGCTCGAAAACGAAACCGGCCGCCAGTACATTCAAACGGAGCCATGGGTCGGATACCGGTTTATTCCGGAAGGCTGGATAGGCAACGAAGAATAGAGTGCGCCGGCATCGCATTGCGAGGCGCGCTCTGCCGGTGGCGAGCTGATTCGCCAGGAGTTTCGCGCGCTCAGAGCCGTTCTTTACGGTTTATTTAGGAATTCTTTTCGATACTCAAATCTTGAACGAGACAGAATCGAGCTTGGTCAGGCCGATTCGCGCAGCCCTGCTGGCGAATCGGCACAGGGAGTTCTTGCGCCCCGCACGTTGAGCACGGCTGTCGATTAAGAAACCGTTTATCCGCTTCGATCTTTGCCGGCGCTTGCCGGCTATAACCGGGGGTTTTCGGGATGCTTGATGCACTCATGATGCTTTTGACCGCAGTTTTCTTCGCCGTGGCGTTTCTTTACGTCAAGGCATGTCAGAAGTTGAGGTAGCCCATGCACATGGATTGGATTTCGGCCACCGGCCTGGCGCTCTCGGTTCTCTTATTGGTCTATCTCACCCTGGCAATGCTCTTCCCGGAGAAGTTCTGAAATGTCGTTCAATGGCTGGCTGCAATTTGCCGTTTACAGTGTCGTTCTATTCCTGCTCGTTCGTCCGGTGGGAACCTACCTCGCTCACGTCCTTGAAGGCGAGCGCACGTGGCTTGCCCCGGTGCTGCGTCCGTTTGAACGGCTCATCTACAAGCTCTGTGGCGTGCAGGCCGACAAGGAGATGAACTGGCGCCAATACGCGTACGCGGCGCTCGGCTTTTCGGCAGCGACCATGGTGCTCACCTACGCGGTTGAACGCCTTCAGGCATACCTGCCGTGGAACCCGCAGCACCTGGCCGCAGTTGGACCCGATCTGGCGTTTAACACCGCCGCCAGTTTCACGACCAATACCAACTGGCAGTTCTACACGCCCGAGTCGACCATGAGCTACCTGACCGAGATGGTTGGGCTGGCGACGCACAACTTCTGGTCGGCTGCGGTGGGCATCGTGGTTGCGGTGGCGCTGATTCGGGGAATCAAGCGCACGCAGTCTGCGACCATCGGCAACTTCTGGGTCGATATGACGCGGACACTGCTCTACATCCTGGGACCGATGTGCGTGATCTATGCATTGTTGCTGGTGTGGCAGGGCGTGCCCCAGAATCTGCATGCATACACAGTCGCGCATTCGCTCGAGACACCTTCCCAGGTGCAGACCATAGGGCAAGGTCCGGTGGCTTCGCAGGAAGCCATCAAGATGCTGGGCACCAACGGCGGCGGATTCTTTAACGCCAACAGCGCCCATCCCTACGAAAACCCGACGCCGCTGTCAAATTTCCTTGAGATCCTCTCGATTTTCTGCATCGGCGCAGGCCTGACGTATACGTTGGGCCGAATGACTGGCTCGCCTGGCCATGGGTGGGCAGTTTTTGGCGCGATGTTTGTGCTGTTCGCCGCGGGGTTCGCGGCTTGCTACTGGGCTGAAGCGCATCCCTATAACGTGATTCACGGGGCCGTGCAGGCGCGCACGGCGACTTCGCCCGGCGGCAACATGGAAGGAAAAGAAGTTCGCAACGGCATCGCGGAGAGCAGCCTGTTTGCCACCATCACTACCGACGCCAGTTGCGGCGCGGTGAACGGTATGCACGACAGCTTCACTCCATTGGGCGGAATGATTCCGCTGGTCAACATCATGATGGGCGAGGTCATCTTCGGCGGCGTGGGATCGGGCTTGTACGGCATGTTGATCTTTGTGGTTCTGGCGGTTTTCATTGCAGGGCTGATGGTGGGCCGCACACCGGAATACCTGGGCAAAAAAATCGAGGCCTATGACGTGAAGATGGCCATGCTTTACGCGCTCATCTTCTGCTTTATCGTTCTCACTTTCACGGCCATTTTCGTGATGATCCCCCAGGGTCTTGGCGCCATGGCCAACTCCGGCCCGCACGGGTTTAGCGAGGTCCTCTACTCGTTCGTGTCCGGCGCAGGCAACAACGGGTCGGCCTTTGGAGGCCTTACCCCCAACTGGTGGTACAACGTCGCGATGGGCTTTGACATGCTCATCGGAAGGTTCCTCATGATGATTCCGGTGCTGGCCCTGGCAGGCAATCTGGCGCAGAAGAAGAGTGTTCCACCGTCGCCAGGCACGTTCCCGGTGAATACGCCATTGTTTGCCGTGCTGCTGGTGGGCGTGGTGGTCATCGTGGGCGCGCTCACATTCTTCCCGGCATTAAGCCTGGGACCGATCCTGGAGCACCTGCTGCTGCAGGCAGGGAAGTTGTTCTAAACCGCAGGAACTTTATCAGGACAAGGCAAAACGGACTGTTATGGCTGAGAGAATTAACATTTGGAACCCGCAGATCATTCGCCAGGCAACGCTTGACAGCTTTCGCAAGCTGGACCCGCGCGGGATGGCCAAGAACCCGGTGATGTTTGTTGTTGAAGTAGGCAGCGTGCTCACCTCTGCGCTGCTCGTCGACAACTTTCTGCATCATCGCGCGGCCTTCGCTTTCAACCTGCAGATCACGCTCTGGCTGTGGTTCACGGTGTTGTTCGCAAATTTTGCCGAGGCCATGGCGGAGGGCCGCGGGAAAGCTCAGGCCGACACCCTGCGCAAGGCCAAGGGTGAGACCATCGCCAAGCGCTACAAGGCAGACGGCAGTTTTGAAGAAGTCATCAGCGGATTGCTTCGCGCCGGCGACGTGATCTACGTCGAGGCCGGTCATTACATTGCGGGCGACGGCGAAGTGATCGAAGGTGTAGCGTCGGTGGACGAGTCGGCGATCACCGGTGAATCCGCTCCGGTCATTCGTGAGGCGCCGGTGAATCCGCTCCGGTCATTCGTGAGGCGGGCGGCGACCGGTCGGCGGTGACGGGCGGCACGAAAGTGTTGTCGGACTGGATTAAGGTGCGCATCACCTCGAATCCCGGCGAGACGTTTCTCGACCGCATGATCGCGCTCGTCGAAGGCGCTACGCGCCAGAAGACGCCAAACGAGATTGCGCTCAGCATTCTGCTTTCCGGGCTTACGATCATCTTCCTGCTGGCGGTGGTGACGCTGCAGCCTTTCGCCATCTACTCCAGCGCGCCGCAGACAGTCTTCGTGTTGGTGTCGCTGCTGGTCTGCCTGATTCCCACCACGATTGGCGGCTTGCTTTCGGCGATCGGCATCGCCGGCATGGACCGCCTGGTGCAGTACAACGTGCTGGCCATGAGCGGGCGCGCCGTGGAAGCTGCCGGCGACGTGAACACGCTGCTTCTCGATAAGACCGGCACGGTGACTCTTGGCAACCGGCAGGCGACAGAATTTATTCCCGCGCCGGATGTGAGCCAGGAACGGCTGGCAAATGCCGCGCAGCTCGCGTCGCTTTCTGATGAGACGCCAGAGGGCAGGTCGATTGTTGTGCTGGCCAAAGAAAAGTACAACTTGCGCGGGCGCGACCTGGGCGGCATCCATGCCGAGTTTGTTCCATTTACCGCGCAGACCCGCATGAGCGGAGTGAACCTGCCGGGCACGCGCATCCGCAAGGGTTCGGCAGACGCCATTGCGCGTTTCCTCGAAGAACAGGGAACCACAATGCCGCAGAAGGTCCGCGATTCTGTCGAGGAGATCGCGCGCGCGGGCGGAACGCCGCTGGTGGTTGCTGAAAATGCTTCGGCGCTCGGCGTGATTCATCTGAAAGACATTGTCAAAGGCGGGCTGAAAGACCGGCTAGCGCGGCTGCGTGCCATGGGTATCCGCACCATCATGATTACGGGCGACAATCCGCTCACGGCCGCAGTCATCGCGCGCGAGGCTGGTGTAGACGACTTTCTGGCGGAAGCCAAGCCGAAGGACAAAATGGACCTGATCAAGCGCGAGCAGGGCAAGGGCAAGCTTGTGGCGATGACCGGAGACGGCACCAATGATGCTCCCGCGCTGGCCCAGGCTGATGTAGGCGTCGCCATGAATACCGGCACGCAAGCCGCGAAGGAAGCCGGCAACATGGTGGATCTGGATTCGAACCCCACCAAGCTGATCGAGATCGTGGAGATCGGCAAGCAGTTGTTGATGACGCGCGGCGCGCTGACCACTTTCTCGATCGCCAACGATGTGGCCAAGTATTTCGCCATCATCCCGGCGATGTTTGCCGGGGTGTTTCCGGTGCTCAACGCGCTCAACATTATGTATCTGCATTCGCCGCAGTCGGCGATTCTGTCAGCGGTTATTTTTAACGCGCTGATTATCGTGGCGCTGATTCCGCTGGCTTTGAAGGGCGTGAAGTACGTGCCAAAGGCGGCGGATGTGCTTTTGCGGCAAAACCTGCTGGTCTACGGCGTGGGCGGCATCATCATCCCGTTTATTGGGATCAAGGCCATCGATCTGTGCCTGGTGGCGCTGCACCTGGCGTGATGAAGAGAGAACAGAGGAATAGAAGCTGATTTCCAAGGAGATTGATTGTGCATTCCGTCTCAAGTACAGTGATTTCACAGGAGAGTCCTGTTACGCAGTCTGACTGGACACCACCGAAGACGCAAGAGGCGCCCGCCGTGCACTCTGTGTGGAAGACGTCCATTCTCTTCACACTGGTCACGGCGGTGCTGTTCGGCCTGGCGTACCCGCTGGTGATGACAGGCATCGCGCACATCCTTTTTCCGCGCCAGGCCTCAGGAAGCCTGATTCTCAACAACGGCCAGATCATTGGTTCTGAGCTGATCGCGCAGAGCTTCACTTCGGATCGCTACTTTCATCCGCGCCCTTCGGCTGCGGGAAACGGGTATGACGCCACATCGTCGGGCGGCTCGAACCTTGCGCAGTCAAACGCCAAGCTCGCCGCGCGCATTCAGGGAGACATCGACAAGCTGGAGAAAGAGAATCCCGGCAAGCCGGTTCCCATCGACATGGTGACGACGTCAGGATCGGGGCTCGATCCGGATATCACGCCTGACAATGCGTATTATCAGTCGCCGCGAGTTGCGCAGGCGCGCGGAATTTCCATGGATCAAGTTCGCAGTTTGATCGCGCAGCATACTACGCAACGGCAGCTTGGCCTTCTGGGCGAGCCGCGCGTAAACGTGCTGGAACTGAATCTCGCTCTCGATCAGATTTCCAAATAAGTTTCAACGCAGCGGCTTCCCGAGCCATGAGCATACGGGAGGAGCCATCGTGCTCTTCCCGTTTTTTTGCGTGGAGAGGGGAATTTGATCGGGATGTTGGCCGTTTCGAATTGATAGCGATAGTGCGGGCAGTTTCGGGCGCCGTGCTACATTTCTCTGCGGCCCTCTAGCGCTCGCGCCATGGTCACTTCGTCGGCGTATTCGATGTCGCTGCCGGCTGGAACTCCGGTGGCGATGCGGGAAATGCGCACTGGGAACTTGCGCAATGCAGTTGCGAGCCAATCGGCGGTCGCCTCGCCTTCAAGCGTGGGGCTCATTGCCAGAATCACTTCGTCGACCTCACCACGCTCAACGCGGTTGATCAGCGTGACCGCACGCAACTGGTCGGGACCCACGCCATGCAGCGGCGAAAGCGTTCCGTGGAGCACGTGATAGACGCCCTGGTACTTCTGCGTGCGTTCCACCGTATCAATATTGGTAGGCTCCTCCACCACGCACACCAGGCGCTGGTTCCGGACAGGGCTGGCGCAGTACGCGCAGGGATCGACGTCGGTGACGTTATTGCAGATGGAACAGAGGCGCAGGCTGGCTTTGAGCCCGCGCACGGCGTCGGCCAGCGCGGCGGCATCCTCGTCGCTTGAGCGCAGAAGATGAAATGCATAGCGCTGTGCGCTCTTGGTGCCCACGCCGGGCAGTTTTTTCAATTCCTCAATGAGCCGGGCCATCGGCTCGGCATAACGTGCCACGCAAACGCCTCCATTTATCCGCCCAGCCCGGGAATCTTGAGCCCGCCGAGCATGCCCTGCACGCTCGATTTGATGGCTTCATCGGCCTTGCGGCGGGCCTCGTTGACTGCGCCCACAATCAGATCCTGGAGCATCTCGACGTCGGCTTGGCCGCCGCTCAAGCTCACCACTGCGGCGGGGTCAATGACTAACTTCAGAAGCTCTTTTTTGCCGTTTATGGTTGCTGTCACTGCGCCGCCGCCGGTTGTCGCTTCCACCACGGTCTCGCCCAGCTTGCGCTGAAACTCCTCCTGCATCTGGCCTGCCTGCGAAAGCATCTCGGTAATCTTCAGTGGATTGATCATCGATGGTTTACCCTCTTCGCTCCTCCGTCACTTCTGCCTTAGATCAAGCACGCTGCGTACTTCGGCGTTGAAGAGCTCCTGCGCGCGCTTCACCAATGGATTTGCAAGCGCGGTCTCCTGGACGCTGCCGGCAGGAATCACGGGCGGTGTGACAACGGCTGCGGCGGTTCCCGTGCCGCCGAATACCATGAATCGCGGAGGCGCTCCTTGCCGCTGCAGTTCCTGCCGGATGATCTTCTCGGCAGCGGTATTCACGGTCAGGCTGAGCATCTTCTTTCCCATTCCCGGCACGGTGACGCGAACGCCCCCACCCTCGAAGGCCCACGCGCCCGAGCCGAGAAGATGTGCGGCGGAACTGTGGGCCGCCGTGGCCAGTGCTGTGACAATCGCTTCGCGCAGGTGTTCGATATTCGACCCGGCGGTTACGGTGGCAGCTGCGGGCTCGGGAACTTTGGCCAGCGCGCCCTCGGTAAGAGTCTCGGGTGATGCGAAGCCGACTGTGTGGGTGGCGACGGCGGGGAAGGGCGAAGGCTCCGGAACTGTTGCGTCTGCCAAAATCGCAGACGGAACGACGGGCGTCCTGTTGGGTTCGGGACGCCTTGCGGTTGATGCGGAGCTCCAACTGACCGCGTCGCGCGCGGAGGTGCTCGACGATGACGGATTCCCGCTGATGGGACGCGGTACGCTGACGCTTGAACTTGCGCGAGGAGTGTTGCTTGCGGGCGCGAGCCGCGAACCCGATCCGGTTGCCGCGCCGCTGAGCAACTCTTCAATGGGCAGCAGCCGCTGCGCGTGGATGAGTTTCAGCAGTCCAAGCTCCAGATGGAACCGCTGTTCCTGGCGGTAGTTCAAATCGTCAAAGGTGCGCAACACAATCTGCAGGTTGCGTGTCAGCTCCTCTTCGGTAAAAAGCAAAGCAGTGCGGGCTGACCGCGAGCGCTCATCGGCCGAGATCTGAAGAAGCTCGGTCTGCTCGCCGCCAAGTTTCGCCATGAGGGTGTTGCGCAGGTAACGAGCCAACTGGCGCGCCAGCGCGAGCGGACTGTGACCGGCATTCACCAACGTATTCGCCTGCTCCATCAGTTCCGCGCTTTGGCCGGCGGCCACAGACTCCATCAGCTTTTCGAAGACGGTATTCGGCACCGAGCCCATCAGCTCGCGAATTTGCTCGGCAGAGAGCTTTGGCCGGCCTGCCTCCACCGGTGCCGAGGCGATGGCCTGGTCCATGATGGAGAGCGCGTCGCGCATCGACCCGTCGCCGGCTTCGGCCAGCAGCGCCAGCGCGTCGTCTTCGGCAGTGATCTTTTCCTCGGCGGCGATCATCTTCAATTGCGTCCGGATGTCGTCAAACTTGACCGCGTGAAAGCTGAAATGCTGGCAGCGTGAACGGATGGTCTGCGGAATATTCTCGGGCTCGGTGGTCGCCATCATAAAGATGACGTGCGCCGGAGGTTCCTCGAGCGTTTTGAGCAGCGCATTGAAAGCCGCCTCGGTGATCTGGTGCGCCTCATCGAGGATGTAAACCTTATACCGGTCGCGCGCTGGTGCGTAGCGCGCAGCATCGCGCAACTCGCGGATCTCGTCGATGCCGCGGTTAGTGGCCGCGTCGATTTCGATCACGTCGACGGCATTGCCCTGGCGGATCTCAGTGCACGCCTCGCACACTCCGCAGGGTTCGGGAGTGGGCCGTTGTGCAGAGCCGATCTGGGTACGGCAGTTCAGCGCCATGGCAAGAATGCGCGCGATTGTGGTTTTGCCGATGCCGCGATGGCCGGAAAAGATGTAGCCGTGCGCGATCCTATTCTGTTCGAGCGCATTGAGCAGGGTGCGCGTCACATGGTCCTGGCCGGCCACATCGGCAAAGCGCTGCGGGCGATATTTTCTGGCCAGAACCTGGTAGGACATGCGAACTCGACTCCTGTGCGGCTGTTTGAAATCGAACAACCTAGAGGGATTCTATCGTTCCGGGGCAGGCGGCTGCCGAGTGGAAAAACGTGATGTATGCAAAGCACTTTGCATTGGCCGCTCCGATGGGGCCGCATCGTTTTGTGACAACCGAGCGACGGTTGGAGTCTAATAAGAGGAGGAAGGTGGGCTCGTTCCAGGAGCAGAATGAATCGCCCCGTGGCTGTACAAGTTTGCAGTACGGAAGCGCGCGGTGGTTGCTCGATTGGAGTGAGTTTATTTTCGCGAAGAGGGACTTTCAATTGAAACGGGGATTCGGCGCAGCGCTTGCTTTGGGTTGCCTGGTGGCGATGGCGCCAGCGCTGCGAGCGCAGACTTCAAATAGCAACAAGCCCGCGGGCGCGGGTCAAAACAACGGTTCCGGCCAAAGCCAACCGGCCGCGAATTCGCAAAGCACGCCTGCGCAATCGCCTTCCCGCCCGCAGCAGCAGAACAATCAGAATCCGTTTCCGGAGGATACGAACTCAGTTCCGGTGATGCCGTCGAGAGACTCAGAGGGTTCGGTGCCGGTCCCGGACGATGAAGCCACGCACATTCCGATGCCTGCAGCAGATTTCGATCCGGTGCGCAGCCCCGAAGAGGCTGGAAACGCTGCGGAGGCGGGCCAACAGAAGTACAGTTCAAGCCAGGCCGGAATGAGCGACTTGCTGCCGCCCGCCGACGACGACACGACACAGCCGGGGAAGAAGCATCGCAAGGACTCCGTGATTGAACCGGAGCACCACGAGAGTGCGCAGGAAGACGAAAACGTCGGCAACTACTATCTCGATAACAAGGATTTCAAGGGCGCGCTTTCGCGCTTCGAATCCGCACTGGTGCTGGACCCTGACAATCCAGATGTGTATTGGGGGCTCGCGGAGTGCCAGCGCCACCTGGGTAACTTTGCCGAGGCCCGCGCGAATTACCAGAAGGTGATGGAGTACGATCCTGGGAGTCGCCACGCGAAAGATGCGCGAAAGGCACTTGAGGATCCTGAGATTGCCAACGCGAAGCCGGATTCGTCCGCGCCGACCGCAGCGAAGCCGCAGCAATGAAGCTCGCTTGCCCTGAGCGCGAGTGTTCGGATCTCGTGATTTCGTAATCAACTCATGACTTGCGCGGGCGTGGACGCCCGCACGACAGCCGGTCAGAGACCGGCGCTGCGCTTCGCGGCGACCTGTGAGCAGTGAGCTTAAAACCCTGCCCAGCGCAGATAGCCTGCGAGAATTTGCTGCCCCCACAAGCCGCTGATGATTCCGCCCAGGCAAAGAAATGTGCCGAGAGGCAGCTTGGTGAGCGCCCAGACCTCGCCCTTTTTGCGTGATGACGGAACTGCCAGCACGGCGATCGCGGCCAGTGCGCCCAACACCACACCCAGGGCGAAAGCGCACAGCGCACCGGGCAGGCCGAGCCACGCAGCCAGCAGCGCCATCAGTTTCGCGTCTCCCAGGCCGATGCCCTCGCGGTGGCGAATCAGCTTATAGATCCAGCGGATGAGCAGGATAAGGCCGGCGGCAACCAGAATGCCTATCAGTGAAGCGATCGCGGCTTGGATATGTACGTCATTTCCAATGTGGGCCGAAGCGAAAGTGCTTCCAAATGGGATCGGAATGATGCTGTAGACGAATCCGACCGCGACTCCAGGCCAAGTCAGCCAATCCGGCAGCCAAAGATGCTCAGCGTCGAGAGCGGCGAGGGCCACTAGGAGCCAATAGAAAAACATATGACCGAATGCAGCGGCCAAACCTCTCAAGAATGCCTCAGCGGGGATTCCGGCGACAAAGTTCGATTCGAAAAACCGCCATCCGATCGAAGCCCAGAGCCCGCCCACTGCAAGCTCTACCAGCGGATATCGCCAGCCGATCTTCGCTTTGCAGCTCCGGCAGTGGCCGCGGAGCGCCAGCCAGCTTATGAGCGGGAGGTTTTCCCACCACGCCAGCGTCCGCCCGCAGCTTCGGCAATGCGAACGCGGACGGGCGACGCTCTCGCCTGCGGGCCAGCGACTTACGCACACGTTCAGAAAACTGCCGAAGGCCAGCCCCAGAAGGCCGGCAAAGACGGTTCCCAGAATGCGGATCATTCAGAGGATGAGTATACGGCTGTGAGACGGTCCCCAATCCCGCCACGCTAAACTGGAATTGCATGGATCTTCCGCCCGTGAGCTCCAATGCAAAAGATTCGGCGCCGGTGAAGGTCACTGATCCGGCGCGCGCGGCAGCATTTTTTAAAGAGTCCGTGGCCATCATGGCTCGCCTGCGCGCCCCCGGCGGCTGCCCCTGGGACCGGGAACAATCTTTCGATTCCATCCGCAAGTACACGCTGGAAGAAGCCTACGAAGTGTTCGACGCGATTGAGCGCCGCGACTTTGCACACTTGCCCGAGGAGCTCGGCGATCTGCTTCTGCAGGTGCTGTTTTACGCCGAGATGGCTGCCAATGAGGGCCACTTCACCATTGCCGATGTGATCGACGAGCTGAACCGCAAGCTGGTGCGGCGGCATCCGCACGTCTTCGGCGACGAGGCTTCGCGCGCGGCAGGAAATAAAGCACACGTGGACGCGAACGTTGAGGGCTCCGCAGCCGCCGTTCTGCGCAACTGGGAAGAGATCAAGGCAGCCGAGGCATTGCATGCAGCAGACGCGCCTTCGGCGCAAAGGCCCCCTGCCTCGCGGCTCGACAGCGTGTTGCGCGTGCTGCCCGCGCTGGCAGAGGCCGCGAAACTCGGCGGCAAAGCGCAGAAATCGGGCTTTGACTGGCCGAGCTGGCGCGAGCTGATGCCGAAAGTCGCGGAAGAGACGGCGGAGCTCAAGGCCGAAGCTGAATCGGCTGACCCTGCGCGTGGGCAGGCAATCGAAGCTGAGCTGGGCGACCTGCTTTTCACCGTGGTCAACCTGGGCCGGCACCTGGGCGTGGATGCGGAGATGGCATTGCGCAACTGCAACCTGAGATTCCGGCAACGCTTCAGAGAGATGGAGCGGACGGCGACGCGCCCGCTCGAGGAACTTTCTTCGGCCGAGTTGGAAGCGCTTTGGGAGCATGCGAAGCGAAAGCTGGCAGCCGATGCCGCAGCGTCTCAAGCGCCAGAGCAGGCGCAGCCATGAACATTCAGGTCCGCGCCTGCAAAGGTCTTGACGAACTCGAGGCATGTGTCAAGATCCAGGTTGCTACCTGGGGCTACGACGAATCCGACGCAATTCCGCGCAAAACCTTTTTGTTGGCACAAAGAATTGGTGGGCAGGTACTCGGCGCCTTCGTGACCGGCTTCTCAAACGGTTTAGCAAGCGGGATCGCTGGAAGCCTCTGTGGTTTCGCCATGTCTTTGCCTGGGATCAAAACGATCGAAAGCCGACCCTACCCCTACCTCCACTCTCACATGCTGGCCGTTCTGGAGTCGCACCGCAATCTCGGTCTTGGCACGCAACTCAAATGGGAGCAACGACGTGAAGCACTCTCCCGCGGCATAAGGCACATGGAGTGGACCTTCGATCCTCTGGAAATCAAAAACGCCTTTTTAAATATCCACAGGCTGGGAGCGATTGCCCGTGAGTATCGTGTGGATTTCTATGGTGTATCCTCTTCTCGACTGCAGGGTGGGCTTCCAACGGATCGATTGTTGGCAGAGTGGGAGCTGGATTCCCCGAGAGTGAAGGCCATTTGCGCTCAACGCCAGGCAGCCGCAACCAAGATTGAAGAACGGATTTGTGTTCCGGCCTCCATCGACCAGTGGAAGACCAATGAAGCAAGCAGAAGTCGGGCTCTCGCTGTGCAGATTGAGAATCGGCAGAGATTTCAAGAGGCATTTTCCCGCGGGCTGGCGGTTTTGGGCTTCTCACGGGACGCGGAAGGAAACGGAGTTTTTGAGCTTGGTTCCCTCGCCTCGCTGAAGCAGCAACTGTTCCAAGACGAGGATTTTTATGCAAATTGATGCAATCGTCCTGCGTGAGCTTCATATTCCACTGGTTCGCCCGTTTGAAACCAGTTTTGGCGTCACCCGCAACCGAAGGATCGTGCTTGCCGAAGTCCACTCAGAAGGACTGACGGGCTGGGGCGAGTGCACAGCCGGCGAGCGCCCGACATTTTCGAGCGAATCCACCGACACGGCGTGGCAGGTGCTCATCAACGAGCTGGCGCCCATGCTGGCAGCCGAGTCGCCCGAGCATGGCGGCGAGTGCCCGAAGATCTTCCGCTCGGTGCGCGGCAACCCCATGGCGAGAGCTACGCTCGAAAACGCCATCTGGGATCTTGAAGCGCAGCGCGAAGGTGTGTCGTTGTCGCGCCTGCTCGGCGGGGTACGCGACACCATCCCCTGCGGCGTGTCGCTCGGCATTCAATCCTCGATCGCTGAATTGCTGTCGATTATCGAGCGCGAGCTGGCCACGGGCTACCAGCGCATCAAGCTCAAGTGCAAGCCGGGCTGGGACGTTGAGGTGTTTGAGCGCGTTCGCAACCGCTGGCCCAGTATCATGCTGAGCTGCGATGCCAACTCGGCCTACCGGCTCCGCGACGAGGATCACATCGTGTCATTCGACGCGTTCGATCTGCTCATGATTGAGCAGCCCCTGTGGCACGACGACTTCTACTTCCATTCCGTGCTGCAAAAACGGCTGGAGACGCCCATCTGCCTCGACGAATCGATTCACAACCGTCGCGATGCTTTAGCGGCGATCGAGATGGAGTCGTGCAAGATCATCAACATCAAGCTGGGGCGCGTGGGCGGATTCTCCGAGGCGATTGCAGTGCACAATGCGGCAATGGAGCGGGGGATTCCCGTGTGGTGCGGCGGCATGCTCGAGTCGGGCGTGGGCCGCTCGCACAACATCGCGCTTTCGACGCTTGAGGGCTTCAGCTTGCCTGGAGACGTCTCCGCCTCGGCCCGCTACTTTGCCGACGACATCATCGAGCCCCATGTGACGGTTTCGGCGCAAGGCGAGATTGCGATTCCAGACTCGCCGGGCCGCGGCTACGAGGTGCGCACCGATCTGATCGAGAGGCTGACCGTGCGCAAGGAGACCATTCGCGCGATGGCGCTGGTGGCGTAGGCCGCTTGAAGTCCTGAAACTTTCACGCCGCACGCAGAAAAGTGTCGTGCGGCGCGCTCAGCAAGACCAAACATACAATTTGTGGGACCAATGGCACGTTCGCGTGTCGAGCGGAACTCTTTTCGCCTGCCCCGCGTATCTAATTCCGGCCCATTTCTGTCTGCGGGCCGATTACAATTGGACAATTGAGGAGGCGAACGGAATGAGTCGACTTGGCCGAATTGGAGTCCTGTTCTTTCTCGCC
Organism: Candidatus Sulfuritelmatomonas gaucii; assembly: GCA_900290245.1. GTDB lineage: Bacteria > Acidobacteriota > Terriglobia > Terriglobales > Acidobacteriaceae > Telmatobacter > Telmatobacter gaucii. Next base: position 33,109 of record OKRB01000078.1, read on the forward strand.
GGCGCGGCGCTTGCCGCGCAGGTGCAGATAACGCATGCGCAGAGCGAAGCGTCGAGCAACACGGAAAAGCCAGTCCCGCTGCTGCCCGCTCTCGACAAGCAGATCATGAATACCAACGCAGACCCATGCGTGAACTTCTGGCAGTACGCCTGCGGCAACTTCAGCAAGCTCTATCCGATTCCTCCTGATAAGTCAGGCTACGGATCGACGACGATTGTCTTCGATCACACGCAGGACGCGCTGCACGAACTACTGGAACAGGTCGCGGCGCCAAGCGCCCAGCACAACGCCAATGAACAAAAGATCGGCGATTATTACGCGAGCTGCATGGATGAAAACGCAATTGAAGCGGAGGGGCTGAAGCCATTGCAGGCGGAACTCGATCGCATCGCCGCGCTCAAGGACAAGAACGAGTTGACTGACCTGCTGGCGCACTACCAGATGGTCAACGTGAATGCATTTTTCGGCTACGGCGAGCAGCAGGATTTCAAAGACGCGCAAAAGCAGATTGCGATTGTCGACCAGGCGGGGCTGGGGTTGCCGGAGCGGGATTATTACTTCAGGGCCGGCGACGCGGCAGAGAAAACGCGCAAGGAATATGTGGAGCACGTGGCAAACATGCTGCACCTGATGGGGGAACCGCAAGATAAAGCCACAGCGGACGCGCAAAAGGTGATGGCGCTGGAGACGGCGCTGGCCAAGGTCTCAATGGATGTCACTTCGCGACGCGATCCGAACAATATCTATCACCCGATGTCGACGGCAAAGCTGGCGCTGCTTATCCCGAAAATTGATTGGCACAAATTGTTCATCGATACCGGGGAACCGGGCATTGCGGATTTGAATGTGGGCAATCCAGACTTTTTCAAGGGACTGCAGGATGTCTTAACCAATACCGATCTGGACACGATAAAGACCTATCTGCGGTGGCAATTGATCGACTCGATCCCCGAATATGCGCTGCCCAAGGCGATGAGCGAAGAGGATTTCAATTTCAACAACCACGAGTTGAGCGGCCAGCCGCAGCAGAAGCCACGCTGGAAGCGATGCGTGGCAGCCACCGACGGCGCGCTCGGTGAGGCGCTTGGCCAAGTGTATGTTGCCGCAAACTTCCCAGCGGCAAGCAAGGCTTTTACGGTGCAGATGGTCCATGATATCGAAGGCGGAATGGGCGAGGAGATCAGCGACCAGGCGTGGATGAGCGCTGAAACCAAGCAGCGGGCAGATGCCAAGCTGCACATGGTGGCGGACAAAATCGGGTATCCGGATCACTGGCGCGACTACTCCAAGCTCGACGTGGTGCGCGGCGATGCCATCGGCAACGCATGGCGGGCTGCGGATTTTGAGAACAAGAGGGAACTCAACAAGATCGGCAAGCCCGTGGATCGCGGGGAGTGGGGAATGAGCCCGCCAACGGTAAATGCGTACTACAACCCGCTGATGAACGACATCAATTTTCCGGCGGGAATTCTGCAGGCGCCCCTGTATGATCCGCAGGGCACCGATGCGGAGAACTACGGGCATATCGGGTCGATTGTGGGACACGAGCTGACACACGGATTCGACGACCAGGGAAGCCAATTTGACGGCAATGGCAACCTTTCGGACTGGTGGACGGCGGACGATCGCAAGAAGTTCGACGACATGACGGATTGCGAAGTGAAGGAATATGGGAACTTCACCGCTGTTGACGACGTGAAGTTGAACGGGAAACTTACGCTGGGAGAGAATACGGCGGACAATGGCGGCCTGCGCATTGCTTACGACGCGTTTCTGGCAGACGCAAAGCGCAAAGGCATCGATCTGAATGCGAAGCAGGACGGATTTGCGCCCATACAGCAGTTTTTCCTGTCATTCGGCCAGAATTGGTGCGGAGTGTTGCGGCCTGAGCAGATGCGGTTGCAGGTGCAAACCGATCCGCATTCGCTGGACGAGTTCCGCGCCAACGGAGTGGTCGAGAATATGCCGGAGTTTGGGAAAGCATTCGGATGCAAAGTGGGCCAGCCGATGATGCCGGCGGATGCCTGCCACGTTTGGTGAGGACGAACACTTACACCCAAGACAAGCGCCCCTCAATCCCAGGTCTCAAAAGCGAGACCTGGGGCAACCCGGCCTGCCACGTTTGGTAGAGCGGGCACAATGCGCAGCTCGCTGGCGCGAGACTGGGCCTATTTTTTCTGATGGCCCCAGTTGAAGTAGTAACCCAGGATGCCTTTGACGATGAGATGTTCGGTTGACGCGGTGGCGCCCCAACCCGCGCCGAAGTTGATTTCCCACCGGGGAGAGACGAAGAGATTCACGACCGGGAAGACCTGGTGCTGCTGGTTGTGGAGATTGACAAAGTGTCCAAATTCACCGAAGTATCCGTAATACTCAACGCCAAAGTTGAAGGTCTTTGCGGGCTGGTAGGTGACGGTGGCCGCCGGGCCGAAGGTAAGGCCGCGCGGCGAGACATCGCGGTAGTAATACTGCTTCTCTGATGCAGTGGTTCCGGGTGGCAGGCCAGTGGGGTGAATGCCCCAGTTCATGGTTGTGTTCACGGACCAGTACCACTTGCCGACGGTCTGATCAACGATGGGCATGATCTGCCAGGACCACGTCGGGTTTGCATACGCGGCGCGCGCATAGCCGATTTCGTCGGAGAGGCTGACGCCCACAGGCCAGTGCCATGACGGCGGGACGCGCACCCGGGGGCGGATATGGTCGCCGACCCATTGAATGCCGGTTCCGTTTTTCTCTTCGGTGAAAATGTATAACCCCACCTCAGACCAGTCGTTGATGCCTTGCGTGAACTCGACAGTTTCATGTTCCTGGCCCTGGGTGGGAAGCATCCCGTATTCGGTGTCTGTGCTGCCTTCGACCGTGTAGTTGCTGTGAAGCTCTGTCAACAGGACGCCGGGAGACATGGTTTCAGAAGGGTAGACCTGAATTTCGTAGTTCTCCTGTGCGCGGGCCGATGTGGCGACGGCGAGCGCAGAAAGAAAAAGAAAGACGAAAAGGGAAGTGGAGAAAGGTTTCAAGCAGAACTCCGCCGCTTATGCATATTTTGCCAGAAAGGCGTCGACATCGGGCCGCGAGGGCATGGAAGCTGCAGCGCCCTTGCGCGTAACGCAGATGGCTGCGGCCGCGTTGGCAAATCGCGCAGCCGACCAGGGATCTTTGCCTTCAAGGAGCGCTACGGCGAAGGCGCCGTTGAAGCAGTCACCGGCTGCGACGGTATCGATGGCGTCAACGTGGAAGGGCTCGACCCAGGAGGCGTGTCCACCTGCAACTGCGACATATGCACCCTCGCCGCCTCGCTTGAGGACGACGCCGCGCAGGCCTTTGGCCAACAGACGCATTGCGCATTGCTCGGCGTCTGATTCATTGCCGACGTAATGCGCGGCTTCGGTTTCGTTGGGCGTGAACCACGCGACCTGTTCCCAGACGGAACTGGGCAAGTCGGCTGCGGGCGCGGGGTCGAGCATGACGGGGACACCGGAGCGCGCGCAGAATTCGAGCGTGTAGCTAAGCGTGTCCATGGGAATTTCGAGCTGGCAGAGGACCATGCCGGCGGAGCGGATCAAGGCGGCATGATTGTCGACCGCGGCGCGATTCATTTTGCCGTTCGCGCCCGGAACGACGACGATGGCGTTCAGGCCGTCGTCTGCAACGAACATGGGCGCGAGGCCGGAGGAGCCGGGGACTTGCGACATGCCCGCCGTGTCGACGCCGGAGCGGCGCAGGTTTTCGAGCAGAGCGGGCCCGTAGGCGTCGTTGCCCACCTTGGCGACCATGGCGACGGGATAACCGAGGCGCGCCGCGGCCACGGCCTGGTTGGCGCCTTTGCCGCCGGGCGTGGTTTCGAAGCCGGTGCCGATGAGCGTTTGCCCGATGGCGGGAATGCGCGGCGTGCGCGTCACCAGGTCCATGGTGATGCTGCCGACAATCACGATTGGTTTGCGGTGATCAGTCATCGGATGGGCATAGGATCGTGCCTAGGACCGGGCCTCAATGCAGCGGGGCGACAGCGATCATTCCCAGCCCCGCAAGGAAAAACAGAAACATCAGCACCAGCAGGAGGGTCGCGACGCGCGGTGCGCCGGAGAACTCGCGCCATACAAACACGCCCCAACATGCTGAGACCATGGTGGCGCCCTGACCAATGCTATACGAGACGGCAGGTCCCACGAGGTGCGTGCCCGAGGCGAGAAAATTCGCTACGCCGCCGGTGCACCAGATGGCGCCGCCGAGCGTACCGGCCAGATGCCAGCCGACGGGCGCCTTCCAGTACTCCGCGCCAGCAACCGGTTCTTTGCCGTCGAGGGGCTTTTTCATCAGGAGCCAGTTTGCCGGGATGGTTGAGATGAGCAGGCCGATGGTGAAGAACATCGTGACGGCATACGGGCCGGGAGCCTGACTGCCGGGTTCGCCGTTCAGCGCCTTGGCCACAAACGGATAGAAGCAGCCCATAAGAACACCGCACGCGAGGCTGATGACGATGCCACGGACCGTGGCTGATCGGGCCGTACTTTCGCGCTTCTTGTAGGCCGCCGCGTCCAGCACAATGGCTACGACCACCAGCGCTACCCCGCCAAAGAGGAGCAGCGGATTGCCGACGGGCTTGATCACGTAATTCGAAATGGCGCCGATGACGAGAGCTAGGCCGATGCCCACGGGGAAGGCGACTGCCATTCCCGCCACGTCGATGGCGGCTACAAGCAACAGATTCGCCACATTGAAAATTGCGCCGCCGATCATCGCGTAAAGCATGGGCACGATGGGGGTCTGGCGCAAGTCGTCTAGGAAGGGAAGTCCCGCATGGCCCATGCTGCCCGCCGTGATCCCCCAAAACAGCGCGCCCACTGCCATGCCGATGGCGTAATCCCAATAAAAAAGCTGAAAACGAAAGCCGGGGCACAGCTTGAGCGTGTTGGCCCACGATCCCCAAGACAGCATGGTGAGGATGGTCAGGGCGAGGGCAGCTCCATACGTTTGCGGAAGCAACATGGCGTAATGCCTCGCGTGCGATGCAATTTGCGGAACCCATGTACGTTATCGCATCGTCTGCCGATATGTACAGGCGGAAGTTACTTGGTCCGGGAAATGTCCTGCGTTACGTGGTAATTCCCAGGCGTGCCGGTGATGGCAATCGGAATCTTTGAGCCGAGGTGGTTCTTGCGCTTGAAGAGTGGCGAGAAGGGCTTGATCAGCACGGATTTCCATCCCGTCGCCGCGTGCGAGATTCCGGAGTTCATCTTGAGGGTGCCAACGAGATGAACGGATTGGCCGTTCAGATTGAAGGTTCCATGCAATTGAACGTGCGCACCGGGAATTTGAAACATCAGTCCGGGCGTGGCAATCACACCATTGCGAATCGTGACCGGGCCGGCAAGCGAAGAGAGCGCATCGGCGGGATCGGCAGATTGATCGGAAGAATGATTGGAGCGGAGGTCGACAGGGGGTTTCGCGCTTGGATTCTGTTCGCGGGCGCTGAACGCAGAGAGGCTGCGCTCAATGTGGGGATTGGTAGCCTCAGTTGCGGGCAGGTCAAACTGGCCTTCTACGCGCAGCCGCTGGAGAAAGGGTTTGCCGGTGGGGCCGATCCACGCGAGACTATGCAGCGACGCGACGCCGGTCACGGGTACATTCTGGTGCATAAATAGCCGCAGGATCTCTTCGGCGCGGCCGCGATCCATCTCAAGTTCAAGTGTGGTGATTTTGGGCGAACCGGTTACCTGGCCGTGGGCGCGAATCGTTGTGTTCCCGCTTTTCACTTCAACGGCGTTGAGGATGACATCGCCGTTGGTTCCATTTACCGTGCACTGGACCGATCCTTGAACATGCGTGGGCTGGCCGTCAGCGACTGCGAAGCCTGGAGTATCTGAGACGGCGTTTGCCTCGATTGCCCGCAGCGGGCCGCTGAAACTGCCGGTAGAAGCCAGCGTCCCTTGAAGTTCGCCCATATCGCTTAGTCTCACCTGGCCAAATGTGAACTTTCCTGAAACTTGCGTAGCGCCAACATCCTGGGTATTCAGTGGACCGAAGGTTCCGGTCGCCGAGATATGGCCGGCGGGCCGTGGATTCTCCATGTCGAGAACGTAGTGGATCGCGTGGTCTTTTTCGAGATTCTTGAGTTCAAGGGAGCGAATGGCAAATCGCAGAGATTTTTCTCGATCGTACTGCACTTCGAGGATGGAGTTGTGCAGGCGCAACAACTCGATGGCAGTGCTCGGCCCGCTGAATCCACTGGCGCTTCCCGTCGGGAATTCCTCGCGGCGGGCGCGGCTGCCGGCGGCCGGAATGATGATGTGCACGCCGGTCATCTCGACCATGTGGACCCGGCGCCGCAACAGCAACAGGTCATTCCATTCACCCTGGACATAAAGCGTTTCAACCGTGCCGAGAGGGGGCAGACTTGGAGCCGAGGAGCGGGTAACGGTGATGCCGGTAGCGATGAAACCCGGATGCGGCAGATATACGCGCCGGTAGTGCGTCACCTTTACCTGGCTGCCGAAGACCTGGATGAGCAGAGGATGAATTTCGCGATAGCGGTACGGCCAATGAATGGCGGTAAAGCAACCGAGGACAAAGATGCAGCATCCGGCGATCCACAGAATGACGGCGAGGGTCGTCTTTCGCCGGTTGATGAGGCCGGCAATTCTGCCTGTCGCGGAAGAGATCCTCAAACGAGCCACCTTTACAACGATGCGATCTTGCGGCTAGGGGGTGTCCGCGCATCGAAGCGCCGCACTCTGCAATGGCCCGGCTGGAGAGATGAAGGCAAGTGCGCGTTTCCCAGCCGAGCGAGAAGACCGAGTGCTATTTCGCCGCCTTCACGGTCTCGGTCAGCGCTGGAACCACCTCAAAAAGATCGCCGACGATTCCGTAATCGGCCACTTCGAAGATGGGCGCGTCAGGGTCCTTGTTGATGGCGACGATGCACTGCGAGCCCTTCATGCCGACGAGGTGCTGGATGGCTCCCGAGATGCCGACGGCGAGATACAGCTTGGGCGCGACGGTCTGGCCGGAGCTGCCCACCTGCCGCTCCATGGGCAACCAGCCATTGTCGCAGATGGGGCGGGATGCGGCTAGCTCTGCGCCCAGTGCGGCCGCGAGATCTTTTACGAGGCCGAGGTTCTGTTCCTCCTTGATGCCGCGTCCAACACTGACAATGCGCTGCGCCGAGCCGAGGTCGACGGTCTGTGCCGCCTCGCGGAAAGGCTCGCCGGGTTCGGTGCGAATCTGCGAGGCGTCAAGATTTGGAGTAAATGTCGTGATGGTTGCCGGGGAAGCGCCGGCGAGGGCATCGACCGCGTCCGCGCGGAATGCCCCGGCCTGCGTCGAAACGAAGCAAGGCCCGTTGCCGCTGTGCCGGTAGTTCGCGTTCAACCGCCCCTGCATGAGCTGTCTTGTAAATACGGCCCCGTCTTCGATGGCGACCACATCGCCGATGAGGGATTGGCCCATGCGTGCTGCGAGTGCCGGCGCATAATCGCGCACCTGGTAGGTGTGCGGAAATACCACTTGCGTGGGGCCCTGGTTTTGGAGGAGCTGTTCGAGGGCCGCGCAATAGCCGTCCGCTGTGTACGGCGCAAGCAGCGGATGCTCCACGCGGACGACTTTACCCACGCCTTTGGCCGCGGCTTCGGCGGCGAGTGCCGCGGTCTGCGCGCCGATCACGACTGCCGTGATGTCCTGCGCGGGGCCAAGCTTCAGCGCAGCAGCCAGTGCCTCCCAGCTTGAGCTTCTGATTCGTCCGCCTCGCTCTTCAAGGATGACCAAAATGCCGCTCATAATACCCGCGCCTCCGTCTTCAGTTTTTCGATCAGGGCCGCCGCAGCTTCTTTCGGCGAGCCGGGCAGGATTTGCGTAGACTTCTGCTTCTTTGGCAAGGCGATCTGCTCCAGCACAACCACTGGCGCGGCGTCGGCGCCGAGCTCTGCCGCAGTCACGGATTTAAGCTCCTTTGTCTTGGCGCGCTTGATGCCCATCAGCGTGGCGTAGCGCAGCTTGGTGCCGCCCGATTGCATGGTCAGCACTGCAGGCAAGGGCATCTCGATCGACTGGAACCATCCCTCTTCGAGCTCGCGCTTCACGGTAACGCCGGCATCGGTCTTTTCTACGTGGAGAATGAGCGTGGCGTGGGGAAGGCCAAGCAACTCGGCGGCGATCACGCCGGTTTGGCCCAGCCCGATGTCTTCCGACTGCAACCCGGTGAGCACGAGGTCGGGGTTTTCGGGTTTGATGGCGGCTGCCAGAAGCTTCGCCACGCCCAGCGCATCCCGTGTGCCGAGATCGTCGCAGACCACTTGAATTGCGCGGTCTGCGCCCTTGGCGAGCGCCTCTCGAATGGTCTGGCCTGTGCGCTCCGGCCCCGCGCTCAGCGCCACGACTTCGCCGCCGTTCTTCTCTTTGAGCTGCAGCGCCTCTTCAAGGGCGTAAGCGTCGGGCTCGTTCATGGCCCATTGCAGGTCGGTTTCGTCGATCCACTTGCCGCCGGGGGCGATGCGGACGGGCGCATCGCGATCGGGCACTTGTTTGATGGCTACAACGATCTTCATCGTGCTTTGCTCCCGAGCTAATTAGATGTCATTCCGGCAGTCCGCGCGCAACCAACTGCGCAATGTCCATTAATTCCGGCGCGCCTTCGCCGCGCGCTGCGAACGCGTCCTGGAACATCGTATTGCAGAAGGGGCAGGCGGCGGCGACGACGTTTGCTCCCGTTGCGGCCAGCTCCGCCGCACGCACGTGGCTCACGCGGTCGCCTTTCTCCTCGCCGAGGAAGGAAAGGCCGCCGCCGGCTCCGCAACAGAAGCTGCGCTCGCGCGAGCGTGGTGCTTCGACCAGATCGCCAGCGAGCGCTGCGACCTGGCGAGGCTGGTCGTAGACGCCGCGATAGCGGCCGAGGTAGCAGGGATCGTGGAAGACGATTCTTTTCTGGTCTTGAACCGGTTGTAGCTGTGATGCGAAACGCGCAAGAAATTCGCTGTGATGCTCGACCGCGGGCGGCGCGCCAAACTCCTTCCAATCTTCCTGGATGGTGCGCACGCAATGCGGGCAGATCGATACGATCTTTTTGACCTTGTTCTGCGCCATGGATTCAAGGTTGGCTTCAGCCAATTGCTGGAAGACGAGATCGTTGCCTAGGCGACGCACGGGATCGCCAGTGCATTTTTCCTTGCGCAGCACGCCGAAGGATGCGCCGAGATGGCGCATGACGCGTACGAGCGCCAGTACAATCTCACGCCCGCGCGGATCGTATGCGCCCATGCAGCCGAGCCAGAGGCAGTATTCCTGCGTGCCGTCGAAGATGGGAAGGGTATTCTTCTCCACAAACTTGTCGCGCTCGGTGGCGCTCATGCCCAGCGCATTGCTGCCGCGCTCCAATGCCAGAAAAAGTTTGGCCCCGTAATCGTCTTCCCACGCGCCGGTGTTCACTGCGCCCCGCCTGAGGCCGATGATGATAGGCAGGTGCTCGATACCCACGGGACACTGAAACTCGCATGCACCGCACGTGGTGCACTGGAATGCCGCCTCTTGCGCGTTGTACTTGCCGAGCAGCGGTTCCTCCGATGCCGGACTATATTCGTTGAGATAACCGCGCAGACCGAGGACGATTTGTTTCGGGTTCAGGAGCTTGCCGGTGTTGTTGGCGGGGCAATGCTCGGTGCAGCGCCCGCACTCTACACAGGAGTAGGCCTGCAGGCTCGCGAGGCGCGTGAGATCCTTGCCGGCGACCAACCCGAAGTCTTCGTCACCGCTGAGTGGGGGAATGCGGCTGAATCCGCCGCGCGACAGGAAGATGGTGAACGGGCTCAGAACCAGGTGCAGATGCTTGGTATGGGGAATGACGGGAAGGAAGGCGAGCAAAGTGAGCGTGTGCGCCCACCAGAGCGCGCGGGCTGCGAGACTGTCGGGCTGCACGAAAAATGCGGCCAGATAGGTGACCATCAGCAGAAAAATCAGCAGGGCGACCAGGCCCGATCCCCATGAGAGCTCGCCGAGCCATTTGGGCCGCGCGAAAAAACGGCGCACGAAGAGACCAAAGATGCCGATGGCGCAGGCTGCCGCAAATACTGCCGCGATGTAGTAGTAGATTCGGCTCACGGGCTCAGCCGGATCGAGAAAGGCGGCTCCGAAAGCCGTAGCGCAGTGGTTCAGCGTGACCAAAGCGAAAGCACAAAACGCCCAGAAGACGAATGCGTGAGCGAGGCCGGGGAGAGGCCGCTCGCGAATGACCTTGGCCTGGAGCATGACTTCCCAAACGAAATCGCGAATGCGTCTGCCAATGGGGAAGAGGTGAAAATCCGCGTCGCTTTTGGATGCGAGAATCTTGCGGAGAATGGTTCCAAACGGCCGCCAGAAGGCCCAGACCGATGCAACAATCAGCGCCGCAAAAAGCGCGCTCTCCCAGATCGCGAAGTGCCGGGGCTCAGCCAGAGTTGGGAGGGAGGCCATCATTGTCGAACGAACCAACGATACACGATAGGCCGCATTGCAGGCTGTGAGCGAGGGGGCCGAACTGATTTCCTCGCCACGCGACCCTGGGAGGCGGTCCTATATAAAAAGGGCAGGCAAGGAGCCGCTGTGATTCCATTGATTGTTTTGCTGGCTTCGTTTGCCGTATTTCGGCTGGCGGGATTCGGCGTTGCCTATTTTGCCGAATGGCAACATGCACTGCGGGCCGCCCTGGGCGTGATGTTTCTGCTTACGGCGTCGGCGCACTGGGGAAAGCGACGGCCTGACCTGGTTCGGATGGTGCCGCGCGGCTTTGGCAACGCCGGGGTGTGGGTGACGATGACCGGGATCGCCGAGGTGTTGATCGCGGCTGGGTTGCAGTTTTCCCAAACTGCGCTGCCGGTTGCTGTTGCGGCGGTCGTGATGCTGGTGTGCCTATTTCCTGCGAATCTGAAGGCGGCGCGAGAGGGCTGACGATCAGCGGCAGGCCGGTGCCGGGATGGCGGCTGAGGCTGCTGATCCAGATTGTTTTTGTGGCAGCGCTAGTGGCGGCGGTCTGGCGGGGGTGAAGTTTCCAGAAGCGGTGCGAAGCCGAGGGCCGGCGTCGCTCGCGTATTCTAGAAGTTGCGGGACACAATGATTGCTCTTTTATCTTCAACTCTTGCTGGATGTGTCCTAAAGGACTTTTCGTGACCCAATATCTTGTCACCGGAGTGGCCGGCTTTATTGGCCGCTCGATTGCTGCGGCGCTCCTGGCGCGGGGCGAATCGGTCCGCGGCGTCGACAGCTTCATCACCGGAAAGCGCGCGAACCTGGCCGGTCTTGAAGCGATGGACTTCATCGTCGGTGACCTGACTGATCCCGCGGTGTGCGAGCGAGCAAGCGCCGGCGTCGAGATTGTCTTTCACGAGGCGGCGCTGGCATCAGTGCCACGCTCCGTAGCCGATCCTGTGAACACCAATCGCAACTGCGTGGATGCGACGCTGAATCTTCTGGTGGCTGCTCGCGCCGCTGGAGTGCGCCGCGTGATCTATGCCGGCTCTTCTTCGGTTTACGGCGATACACCGACGCTGCCCAAACATGAAGAGATGTCGCCGAATCCCGTGAGCCCCTATGCCGTGGCCAAGCTGGCGGGCGAGCACTACATGCGCTCCTTTACGCGTGTCTACGGGCTTGAGACGGTCACACTACGATACTTCAATGTCTTTGGCCCGTACCAGGACCCGACGTCACATTATTCGGGAGTGCTGGCGATCTTCTGCCGCAAGATGCTTGCGGGCGAGCAGCCGACCATCTTTGGAGATGGTGAACAGAGCCGCGATTTCACATACATCGAGAATGTGGTCCAAGGCAACCTGCTGGCTGCGGCAGCGCCTGCGGACAAGGTCTCAGGGCGTGTGATGAATACGGCTACCGGATCGGCGATCACGCTGAATCAGACATTTGAGATGCTCAGTGGCCTCACCGGCTATCGTGGCAAGCCGGCCTATGCTGAGCCGCGACAAGGCGATATCCGCAACTCGCTCGCCGATATTCGACTGGCCGGCGAGCTGCTTGGCTACGCGCCCGAGGTGGACTTCCGCGAAGGGCTGCGCCGCACGGTGGAGTGGTATCGCCAGGGTGCGTGAAGTCGTCGCGTAGGGTTTCGGCCTGCCAGAGCAGCCATTTCAGGCCCCGCTCTCTTATGTGACACAAAACACTAACAATCCCATTTGAATCGTAGACACTGGCAGGGAATACTCTGCAACTTTGCTGTGCTTTCTCTGACCCCACGGGTCTGCGTCACGTGTTTTTGGGATCGAGGTTTCGTTCGTTGCGGGGCCACTCGCTTATCCAGGAAGACCTTCAAAACAGCACAGCGCCGCAGGCTTCTTCAGAAGCCACTCGCCACGCCTCGACTTCGTTCCGCGAACTTTGGGGAATCATTTGGCGGCGGCGGAAGTTCATCGCTGCGGTTGAAGGATCGCTTCTGCTGGCCTGCTTGCTTTACTGCCTGATTGCCCCTAATCAATTTGAAGCTGCCGCCCGCGTGGAATTGCGCACGGCGCCGACCTCCTCGCTGAGCCTCGACCCGGCAGAGACGTCCGCATCCTCCTCGATCCTCTCCGCTCCAGTTGCACAAGAGACATTGGCCGACGTATTGCGCAGCGACCGCCTAGCGTGGCGAGTGATCACAGACCTCAAGCTCTACCAGGCGCCCGCATTTCGCGGCAGATTCGGCAGCAAGTTTCCCGGCTTCAATCCCGCGAAGCCATCGCCTGATGCACAAGCATGGCTGCTCGAACGATTCTCGCGGCGGCTGCATGTGGAAGCGATGCCGCGCACCCTTCTGGTTAAGGTCCGGTTCCGCTGTCGCGACGCGGCACTTTCGGCCGCGGTGGTCAACGCTCTTATCGGCGAGTATCGCGCGCAGGAAACCGAATCGCAGATTCAGGCTACGGCGCAAGCGTCGAACTGGCTCAGCGCCCAACTGGCTGAATTGAAGGAACGGGTCGACGCCGACCAGCGGCGGCTGGCTGCTTTCGAAGCACAGCACAAAATTGTGGGTGAACCCGAGATTGATTCGAACGGAGACGCCGGCGAAACCGAACACACGGCAGAGCAGCTCGCGATGGACGAATTCAGCCGCCAGCTCGTGACCGCGACAACCGACCGCATCGTTGCCGAGGCCGAGTACCGCGCTGCTGCGCAAGGAGATCCGGAGCAAGTGATCGCCTCCGATGCGCGCCTGCAGGCAGCAGGCAACTTCGCCACCGCGCTCCTCGAGCAGATTCACGCTCGCCGCAGTGATCTGGAGCAGGAGCAGGCGCAGCTCAGCGTCGAACATGGCGCCAGTTTTCCGCGCGTAGTTGAAATCGGGCGACAACTCGAGGACATTGACCGGCAGAAGAAGGCAGAGGATACCAAACTCATCGAGCGCTTTCACGGCAGCTGGCAGACCGCTCTCGATCGCGAAGAATTGGTGCGCAAGAGCCTGGAGCAGGCCACGAGCGAGGGCATGAAGCTCAACGAGGCCGAAACTGAGGACGCGATCATGCGCCAAGAGGCCAACGCCAGCCACGATCTTTACATGCGCGTGCACGAGAAGGCAGAAGAGGCGGGGCTCGCCGCCGGAGTTCATGAATCGAACATTTCGGTCGTTGATGAGGCACGCCAGCCGGTGAAGCCTGTGGCGCCGGACCTGCCGCTTTATCTCGCGGTCACGTTCTTCGCGGGACTGTGGGTGGCTTTGGGTGCCGCGCTGGTGAGGGAGCAGTCTCAGAAAGCGGTGGCGGGCGCGAGCGTGGTGCTCTTCATTCTACTGATGGGCGGCGCGGGGCTGCACGCGCAGGCTCCCACGCCCAGCACGTCAGGCCTGCCCACAGGAGTCGCCAGTTTTCCGCAGACGCAGGAAATGAAAAGTTTGCCCAACCCCAAGGAAGCACCGGCGGTGTGGAATGGCGGCGCTGCTTCCGTGAATGCAGGCATACCTCCGCTTGACGCGGTGCAGACGACCGCGCCCATGCCGGCGCTCATCGCTCCAGGCGATCTTCTTGAAATCAGCGAGTACCACATGCCGGAATTCCGATCGACGGTGCGTGTTTCTGTTGCAGGGACTGTTACGCTGCCCATGATCGGGGAAGTGAAGATAGCGGGAATGGACGAGATCCCCGCAGCGCACGCGGTTGAGGCAGCGCTGGTGGCGAAAGGAATGCTTCTGCATCCGCTCGTTTCCGTGCTGGTGACGGTTTACGCGGGACAGGACGTGAGCGTGCTCGGAGAAGTTACGCGGCCGGGCGTTTATCCCTACTCCGTCCACCATCGTTTGCTCGATCTCATTTCCGCAGCATCCGGACTGACGCCCAGCGCGGGGCGCTTGGTGAACATCATTCATCAGGATAATCCGAAGACGCCTCACCCTGTTGCACTCGACCCGAATGGAACCGACACCACCGGCGAGCACAATCCTGAATTGGGCGCGGGCGACACAGTCGAGGTGAGCCGCGCGGGGCTGGTCTACGTGGTTGGTGATGTCATCCGGCCCGGAGGATTCCCGGTTGACCCGGTGCGGGGGTTGACGATCGTTCAGGCGGTGGCGTTGGCCTGGGGTCCATCGCAAAACGCGGCTGTGGGCAACGCCGTGCTGATTCGCGAGCAGAAAGACGGCCGCACCATGATTTCTCTTGACCTGAAGCGCATGTTGCGCGGCAAGGAACCCGACCAGGCAGTGCAGGACCGCGACATCATCTTTGTTCCCGACTCCATGGCGAAGAACCTGCTGAACCGCACCATGGAGTCGGCGATTCAATCAACGATCGGGGTCAGCATCTACTCCGGTCTCGTGTATTCGCAAAGGTATTAGCGATGCGAACCGCCGCGTGGGCCCTCTTGTTGATTTTCGTGTTCGCCATCCCCTGGGAGTATTCGCTCGACCTCGGCCATCCGCTGGGCAATGCGGCGCGTATCGCCGGCCTGCTTGTGCTTCTGGCGGCTATTCCAGCTATGCTGCAGGCCGGACGGATGCGGACTCCCGGCGCATTCTGGTGGTTCACACTTGCCCTGTATCTCTGGCTCTGCTGTTCCTATCTCTGGACCATCGACGCTGCGGCCACCTTGGCGAGGATGCGCGGCTATTTCCAGGAGATAATGATCGTCTGGCTGGTGTGGGAGTTTGCCGATAGTCCCGCAGATCTGCGAAGCCTGCTGCGCGCGACGGTTGGCGGCTCGTGGGTGCTGGCCATTCTCACGATCGCGGCGTTTCACTCGCCTGAGGCCATTGCGGCCGGACAAATTCGCTTTGTCGCCTACGGCCAGGATGCGAACGAGGTCGCACGTTTTCTCGATCTTGGTTTTCCGCTGGCGGCACTGCTGGTGAATTGTGAACGCCGCTTGGCGTGGCGGCTCATGGCGCTTGGATTTTTGCCTCTGGGCCTTGTGGCTGTTCTGCTGACCGCCTCGCGTGGTGGATTCATCGCCGCAATCGTTGCACTTGGCGGTTCCGCTGCTCTGCTGGCCCGGGGGCACGCGCGCCGCGTTGTCGCAGCCGTCTTAGCGCTGCCGCCGTTCCTGGCCGCGCTCTGGTTCATTATTCCCAGCGGCACGCTTGGCCGCGTGGCTACGATTCCCGAGCAGCTTCGCGGCGGTGATTTGAACCAGCGCCTCAACATCTGGTCTGCAGGCTGGCGCGCGTTCACGCAAGCGACTTGCTGTGCGCTCGGTGTTTCAAACGCACGGCCCGCTGCGGTTGGCGCTGTTGACAGCGCTCATTGTGTGGGCTGTAACGTCGCTAGTCGCGACTGTCGAGGAGAATCGCACGACGTGGCTGCTTTTCGCGCTGATTGTGACTGCAGGGCGGCTGGCGAAGGAGGATCCACGAGAGCTCGCCAGATACTTCTTCGATCCGCGCGAGTTCTCTTCGTTCGTTCCGCAAGGAGCTCTGCAAGCGTGGGGTGAAGGTGCAACAGATGATGTTTTGCCGCAAAAATGGCCAGGTGCGGCAGATTTGTGGCTGGAACGGACCGCGTCAGAACGCAAAAAGACCGAGTGGTTGGCAGCGCAAATAGACATTCTTAGATTGGGGAGTTAAGTAGGGATGACACTCAAATGGAAACTCAAGATCACGATTCCAATCGTCCTGTTTACATTGGGGATCGTCTGTTGGTCAGCGGTTCCGTCCTTTCGTTTTTGGATAGGGGAAGCTTATTACTACGTTCGTCCGGTCCCGCGCGTTTGCAAAAACAGGACGGCCCAATTCAATGCTCGCGTGGAACGGATCCGGCAAGACGCCAAAAGCTTCCTAAAAATCGGAGCAAAGAAGAATGATGTCGCCCGATTCTTCGCGTCGGAGAACATTCCGGTGTCGTTCAATCAGGTTGCCGGCCACGACGTTGCCAGCGGTGAAGTCTATGTGGCCGGTATCCCGGAGTGCGCCAACGTTGCATGCGGCGACGATTCCGCACTGATCGGTGTCAGAGTCGACGTGGATGAAAATGGAACGGTCATATCCGATCCAGTCATCGTGAGTATGTACACCAATTGCCTGTAGTTCTCGAATGATGCCCCGGCCTGCAATTTGGTTCGCCTGATGTCCACGGTATCGCAAGTAACGATTCGTGCTTCAAAGCCGGCCAAGTTCATTGCCGACCATCGCAGTGTCCTGCGCGCCGTTTTGTCGGTGGGCGCCGCTGGCATCATCGTCAAACTCGTCGCCGCCTGCAAGGAAATGGGGGTTGCGTCAGTCTATGGGCGCTCGGACGCCATGGACGCATTTTTAGTGGCAGCGCTCGTTCCCAGCCTGCTGGTCAACCTGATCTCTGAATCGATGAACCAGGCACTCGTGCCCACGCTTATCCGGGTAAGGGAGCGGGAGGGCCACGAGCGCGCTCAGCAACTGGTGTCGAGCGCGATGCTCGGCGTTTGCCTGCTGCTTGGAGCGGCCTCGGCTGCCGCGGCGCTCCTGGCCCACGGGTTCGTTCCGCTGATCGCCTCGCATTTTCCGCCTGACAAGCTGCAGCTCGCCATCCACCTCTTTTACGGACTGTTGCCCATCGTGCTCATTACGGGCATCGCCACAAACTGCACGGCAGTTCTGAATACGCTCGACCGCTTTGCGCTTCCCGCTCTCGCGCCCGTGATCATTTCCATCTCGGTTCTTTGCGGCGCCCTGTTGTTCGGCGGCCGGCTCGGCATCTGGGCCATCGTCTACTCCACGCTTGCCGGCTCACTGCTTCATGTCATCATCGTCGGCGTGATGATGGAGGCTCGCGGCTATCGGCTCCATCTTCGCTGGCATGGAATGACCGAAGCCACGCGCCAGGTCACCGGTCAGTATGGCCCCATGCTACTCAGCGGAGTCGTAGCATCGGGCGGTCTGCGTGTCGATCAATCTATGGCCGCCATGCTGCCCTCAGGCAGTGTTTCGACGTTCGCCTACGCCAATCGCTTTGTCGCTGTGGTGCTTTCGTTGTCGGCAGGCGCTGTGTCCACGGCAATTGTTCCTCACTTTTCGCGCATGATCGCCCATTGCGACTGGCGCGGCTGCCGGCAAACGCTCCGCACCTGGACGCGCCTTTCAGCGCTCATATCGGTCCCGATCGCGGCATTGCTCATCGCCTGCGCGCACCCGTTGATCCGCGCCGCGTTCGAGCACGGCCGCTTTGGCGCGCTAGACACCAGCGTCGTGGCGCCGGTACTTGCCATGTATGCCATCCAGATTCCGTTTTTCGCGATCAGTCGCGTGTACTACCGCTTCCTTGTCGCCATGCGCCGCACCGACCTGATTCTTTATTGCGGGATTCTGAATCTCGGCCTCGATATCGTGCTGAATCTTGTGCTCATGCGCTGGATGGGTGTTGGCGGAATCGCTCTAGCCACTTCGCTTTGGACAGTGAGCACGCTTTTCTATTGCTGGTTTTGGAGCAGAAGGATTCTCGCACGAGCTTCCGCGGCGGAGGTCGCTGCATGAGGCCGGCGCCGGCGCAATATCTGCTGCGCATTGTTGATAGCTGTCCCACGGTTTCGCACGAACGCTGGCAACTTTCCCGCGCACTCATTGAAGAATTCCGGCTGCAGGCCATTCTCGCCGTGGTTCCCGACAACAGGGACCCCGGTTTGGCAGTCTCGGCGGCGGACCCGTTGTTCTGGAATCAGATGCGTGCTCTCGAATACGGCGGCAGTGTGATCGGGTTGCACGGCTACCGGCATCTGTGCCACAGCAGCGGGCGCAGCCGCCTGGGACTCGATCGCGCGTCGGAATTTGCCGGAGTGCCTGCGGAGATGCAGCGCGAGTGGATCGGCGAGGGGCTGAATCTGCTGCGCAGACACGGGCTCAATCCCCGTATTTTTGTCGCACCGCGTCATGGCTTCGAAGCAAACACGCTTTCGGCTCTCCGGTCAGAAGGCATTCCCCTGATTTCTGACGGATTTGCGCGCAGGCCGTTCCTCTGCGGCGAGATCACCTGGATTCCGCAACAACTGTGGGCTGCTGAAGAGAAGGCAAGCGGCGTGTGGACCATCTGCATGCATCCCAACACCGCCAGCGATGCCGATGTCGCCGGGTTGCGCGCCTTCCTTCGCGCTCACGCCGGCCAGTTCACTTCCGTCGATCGCCTTCTCGGCGAATTTCCTCACACCACCTTGACCCTGGCAGAACACCTTCAAGCAGAAGCGGCACTCTGCCGATTCAAACTCTTTCGCGCCGCCAGACGAGCCCACCAGGTTGCCGGATCGCGACTGAGCAACTCAAAATAGAGCTGCTCCCATTTGTCGAGCACGCGCTCGATGCTGAAATGCTCGAGCACATGTCTGCGCGCCTGCTTGCCCATCGCTTGGCGGGCTGGCAGAGGCGCGGCCATCAGCCGGGTCATTGCGGCGGCCAATGTATCGGGATCGCCAGGGCGCGACAAAAATCCCGTTTTCCCATTCACAATCACTTCGCGGGTTCCCGGAACGTCGGTTGCGACAGAGGGGAGCGCGCAAGCTCCGGCCTCAAGCAGGACCATGGGCAACCCTTCGAAGCGCGATGCGAGCACAAATCCATCTGCGGCCTGCATCCAGCGCCTCACATCCGGCTCGAAGCCCACGAACCGGACTCGTCGCGCAAGACCGAGCCGCCCCGCAAGCGCGGTTAGCTCAGCACGCAGCGGCCCATCACCCAGGATCGCGAGCCTCGCGTTTTGAGGCATGCGCTCCATCGCCGCCAGTAAAGTAGGGAAGTCCTTCAGGGCATCGAGCCTGGCGACGGCAAGCCATAGAAACTCGTCCGCGATTCTCAACCCGTGTCGCGGCCTCGCTTTGGCCTGGCCGTCCGACCGCCAAGCGTCCACGTCAATTCCGTTTTGCAAGACAGTGAGTCTGTACTCACCATGCGTGCAGCAAGATGCGAGGCAGCTGTCGCCCGGCTAACTGCTGTGACATGGTCGGGCAGCCAGCGGCTACAAAGGTAGCCGATCTTTCTGCCAAGGCGTCCCGCGTACGAACTGTGCAGCGTATCGACGACGACAGTCGCTGGCGCAGCCAGGCGTGACCATCGAACCAGCCATGACGCATGCGGAAGATGCGAATGGATCACGTCGGGCCGGGCACGCCAGAGCCACAGGTTCAGGCGAATCCATCCCCGAGGATCGGCGAGCCCCTTGCGCATCCTGAGACTCAGAAAGGCCACGCCCGCATCTCTCAATTCGGCAGCGGCCGAACCTCCTGAGCCCGAAAGTGCAACGACAGTCACGCGCCAACCGCGCATGCGCAACCCTTTTGCCAGCAGCATTGCCTGCCGCTCTGCGCCGCCGATCCGGTCGAGGCCGGGAATTGCGATGGCTGCGTGTCTCACAGGCGTTTCCGCACGTGCGCGTCGATTACGTCCTCGTAGGAGCGGATGGAATCTTCAAACCGGAACTCCTCTTCGGCCCATTGCTTTTGGAATTCGATGCCGCCGGTTCCCCTGCGGGCCACAAACGGCGGCAACAGTGCAACGACGACTACGCCCAGGCACGCGATCAGGAGTGAAATGGCAACAAGCGGAAGAGAGCCGGCAACAGTCAATCCGGCAAAGCCGAAACGAAACCAGCGGAACACAGGGCCCTCCAGCAACGCCTATCCTGACGCGGGGCCAGAGCCGGCGGCGAATGAGGCGTCGATGCGTTTCACGAATGCCATGCTCCGAATCATCGCAACAGTAACCAGGCGAACCAGGGCCGCTGCGGCAGTGCCGCACGCAGCAAACGGAACAGACAAACTGAAACATCTTTTGGAAAAAGGCTTATGCGGCTAAGCGGGTGAAATGCTCTATGAGGTAAAAGCCTTTCGATAAGACAGTGGCCCGGCACACCCGTTCTTTGTTCGCCTATGCGCTCTTTCCTCTTACAACGCAAGAGGAGCTCTTAGGAAGCAGCCTTTGCTGGAGTGGAATCTGTACACAAATGAAACACTCCTGCGGAGCGCATGTCAAGTTGTGGAACTTGCAGGGGTGATGATCATCACCGGCTCATTTGCGAATCAGTTGCGGGTGTGTCGCTCTCGAGTGAGCAAGCGTCCTCCCGTGCGGGTGCGTCGTCGAAAGAGGGGAAAAACGAACGACGATAACGCTTACCGGGCTCGAGAGTTTCAAGTGCAGTAAGCAATGTCGCAGCAAGAGACTCCGCAGTAATCTCGGGGGCGAGCCATGCGCCGGGCTGTCCGCGCAGCAAATCCACAATTCCTTCAGAGGCCGGCGTCGCCACCAGAGGCAGACCTGCTGCGGCTGCTTCCAGAAGCGAATTGGGCATGCCCTCGTAGCGCGAAGAATGCACAAAGAGCGTGGCGCCCGGAAAAAACGCGTACACGGGAACTACGTATCCGACGAAACTGACCGCCGATTCAAGAAAAAGCGCCCGGCAAAGCTCCTTGAGTTCGGGCTCGTCGCGGCCTTCGCCGGCAATGATCAGGTCGGCTCCCGGATGCACTTTGCGCACTGTCGCAAGAGCATTGAGGAGCAGATCGAATCCTTTCTCGTGCGACAACCTTCCCACGGCCAGCAGATGCGGGCCCGGCCCCATGCGGGCCGAAGGAGCCTGCATCGCCGCGCGGATTTGCTCCAGATCGACGGGATTGGGCAACACTGTAATCTTTTCTCCGTCCAGCTTGAGCGTCCGGGTCAGATCATCGGCCATGGCGCGCGACTGGCAGATCACGCGGTTCGCGTGCGGGTAAAGCAAACGGTAACCCCAGCGCGTGTAACGAGGCACACCGCCATAGATCAAAGCTAATGAAACCGTGCCATTCTGGCGCACGAGAACGGAGGTTCCTGGAGGGAAAAGCGGCCGAAGCAGCAACGCCAGGAAATTGACTTCGGCTGCTCCCGATAGAATCACATGAGGCCGAAGCCGCCACACCAGGCGCAGCAGCGGCACGGCTCCGTTGCGGACGCGCCGGGCGCCGAGCGCGTGCACCTTGAGCCACGGCGGCAAAGTGGCCGAGTCAGCTTCATCAGCCGCCACCAGGCCCAGGTGGATTTCATATTTTTCCTGCGACAGGTTCTTTCCCAGCAGAGCGATCACATGCTGGGCGCCGCCTCCACCGAGGCGCGGGATCAGCAGCAGGAGTCGAACGCGCTGTACCACGGATTCCCCCGGGTTGCGGGTAAGCGGAGCCCTGACCAATTCATTTGATTGTGTCACTGCTGATTGTGTCACCGCCGCCGGTGTTTCTCTTGTGCTCACAGTCACTAGTCACCAAGAGGTGTCTTTCATCACATTCGAGCTGCACAGGCGGATGATAAGGTGACGCCAATCTTCTCTTGGTGATTCGTAGAATCTGAGCCAGCGCTAACGCCTTATGTGGAATTCCGGGCCCTGTTCCCTTCATTCTTTGCCACCGCGCGCAGGCAAACCTCCCACGATCCTCGTGGGTGTAACGCATTCGCAGACGTGTCTCGTCATGAGCGCGCGCCTCCGCACGCTGCGCGAAGCGGGCTTTCGCGTGTTGCTGGTTTCAAGCCCCGGCGATCTGCTTTGGAGCACTTCCGCCCGGGAACATGTGGAACCGATTGCAATTCCCATGCGACGCGCGATATCGCCATTCGCGGACATGGTAGCCTTACTGCGCCTCTGGCGGCTCCTCGGCGACCGCAAACCAGACCTGGTCGAGTTCAGCACGCCCAAAGCGGGACTGCTGGGAATGCTGGCCGCCAAACTGCACGGTGTGCCCCGGCGCGTTTACATGTTGCGCGGCCTTAAGCTGGAGACCTGCACCGGCCTCAAGCGTCACATTCTTGTTTGGGCTGAGCGCCTGGCAGCGGCCTGCGCGCACGTAGTATTGTGCAACAGCGAGAGCCTGCGTGCTGAAGCGGCGGCTCTGCGGCTGGCTCCAGTGAACAAACTGCACCTGCTGGGTGAGGGAAGTAGCCATGGTGTGGATAGTGAACGGTTTTCGCCTGGGCTCAGCCAGGTTCGCGCGCAAATGAGGATCGCGCAGGAGGCTTCGGTTGTTGGTTTCGTGGGGAGATTGACCCGGGACAAAGGCCTTCCTGAACTCGTGACGGCTTTTGATCTGATCTTGCGGGCCGAACCCTCCGCGCACTTGCTGCTTGTGGGGTGGTTCGATGCGTCAGAAGATACACTCGGCAGCAATCTTCGCGCCCGCATCCAAAGTCACCCGCGCATGCACTGCACGGGAATGGTCCGCGACACAGCACCATACTACCGCGCGATGGATGTGCTGGTGTTGCCCACATGGCGCGAGGGGTTCCCGAATGTCGTCCTTGAGGCCGCAGCGACAGGAATTCCCGTCGTGACCACGGTCTGTACCGGTGCTCGCGATTCTGTTGTCCCCGAAGTCACGGGTCTGCTCATCCAGCCCGGCCACTCTGAAGCCATCTGTGAAGCAGTGCTGAAGATTGTTCGCAATCCACAGCGCAGCCGATGCATGGGGCAAGCCGCGCGCGCCTGGGTACTTGAGCACTACCCGGAAAAACTGGTTGTGAACTTCGCAGCGGACTACTACCGCGAACTGCTTGAGATGCCGCCATTGGTCGAGCTTCAGCGCGCTTGATCCGACTCGTTCTGCCCGCCAAACAGATCGGGCTGCTCGCCGCCCGGTTTTGATGATTCGGCACGCTTGCGGCTTGCGGCTCCAATCAGGCTCAAGACCTCGAGGGACTGAATCGCCGATCGCGGCACATAAATCCTCTGGGTATTGGAGCGGGTATCTGGTGGGGTTAGAAGCAGTCCTGCGCCGTCGATGAGCGACCGATCATTCGCCGCCAGGCCCTCCAACTCGTCGCCGTCGTTCAACGTGAGGCGCAACCACAGTCCTGCGGTGCGCGGACGAATCGAGAATCGTTTGCGGAGGAGCCGCTCGGGGTTCGCCTGATCGGACGAACCGGTGGGCAGGTCGCGCACGTAACAGACCCATTTGACCTGCCCCCAATGTACGCGCACCACTTTTCCGGTGAGATCCAGGATCTCGAGCTCAGGCTCCTGCTGGCCAAAGTCGGAGCCGGCGTGTCCGGCGAACCAGTCACGGGAAAACTTACTCACAATGACGGGTTTGCGTGCCGAGGCCATCGCTCTGGATTGTCGCACGCGGCGCGCTAGACGTGCGGCCAACCTCTATTGCTTTGTTTGGCTCCCAGGATTCTGGTAACTCATACATTCCATGCGGTCCCACAGCAGAAAAAGTTGCAATTCCGGTGCAACAAACCTAGTCTTCCACCGCGACTTGTGTTAATGTACTGGTTTGCCATAGTTCGCAAGTGCGTCGTAAGGCCAGCATCATCAGAGACTTGGCGCAGGGTTGAAACGACGAATGACAGGATAGTGCATGCCTGATTTTGTTTACTTGCTGGAAAATCGGCTTTCTGCCGATCAGCGCAACGCTCTCAGTCAGTTGCGTGCTGCCGCCCGCGATGCGGGAAGCATTCTTTTCCTCACCGGGGACGCGGTCCGGGATCTCACCAGTGGTCACGCCGTCAGAGACCTTGAGCTTGCGATTCACGGAAATGCCCTTAAGCTCAAGAAACCATTAGAAAAAATGGGCGGAAAAGTCTGGGGAGAAGAAGAGGCTACGCGCAGCCTGTATCTCTGCTTTCCGGGCACGGTTCGCGTTGACCTGGTGAGCACGCACGCCGTTGAGTATCCCAAGCCGGGCAAGCCCGTCTATCGGTTTGCATCCATCCAGGAAGACCTGCGCCGTCGGGATTTTACGGTAAATTCCATGGCCATCTCGCTGAACGAGGGTTCGTACGGCCTGCTGATGGACCCGTTGAACGGCGCAGCGGACGTTGAGGCGCGGATTCTGCGTCTGGTGTCGAACTATGGGTTCATTGAGGACCCGTCTCTGATGATCCGCGCGATTCGATATCGCGCCCGGTTGAGCTGGGAGATGGATGCCCGGACGCAGGCTCGTTATGACAACGCCAAAACCGAGGGAACAATCGAATTCCTGTCGACCCATGCCCGCAGCCAGGAACTGGAACAGATCGGCCACGAGGAGGAAGGGCTAAAGGTATTGCGCGCGCTCGAGGCCGAGGGTTGGATGAAGGTGCTATTTCCGGCGTGGACCTCGGCCAAAGCGGATGAAGCGAAGCTTACCGCGCTCCACGACCTTGCGGTGGAACTACTGGTGCAGGGGGTTCACCCTGATATGTCGGCGGCGCAAATGCAATTGCTGACCGCCAAGATGCAATCGAAAGATCTGTCTGCACTCAAGAAGGCGCTGTTACGTCCCGGCTTCGTCTCGGAATGGAACGAATTGGACCGGCAGGCATCAGGCTTTGCCAAGGTGCTGCTTTCCAAGCAGAATGCGAAGCCTTCCGCGAGTTACAAGCTGTTCATGAGCTATGATCCAGAAGCAATTCTATGGCTTGGTTTTACCAGCAAAGATAAAGCAGTGCAGGAGCGCTTTAATCAGTTCCTCAAGGTCTGGCCTGAATTCCGCCAGCGGATTCCCTATTTGCTCATGCAGGAGATGCGCATCACGCCTGAACTGCCCAGCTATTCGGAAGTTGTCCAGAAGATCTTTCTCCAGTTGATCGACGGGCACCTGACAACACCGGAACAGATGCGAGCTTTCCTGGAATCGTTCTCTCCGCCCGCACCTCCGCCCCAGGTGACCATCAAGCGAACGAGGGCGCGGCGCTCCGAGGCGCGGGTGAAAGAACCGGCATTCGAGGAAGAATCGGAGGCCGAGGAGGGTATGGCAGCAGAAGAAGATCTGGAACCGATCGGCGCCGACGACGAAGAACTCGATATGGTACTGCCCAAGGGCGCGCTGGCCGTGGACATTGAGGACGAAGAAGAGGGCGAGGACGAGGACGACCTGGAGGGCGAAGAGGAAAAAGCGGCCGGCGCAGGGAAGAAGCGCGGCGCAGCTCCGGCGGCTGAGACGAAAGGCCAAAAGGCTTCCGCCGGCAAAGGGGCAAAGCCGCAAACCGCAAAGGTGGAGACCGCTCGTGTTACACCGGCAGCAAACGCGAAGTCCTTACCAGCGGCTGCGCCAAAGACGGCAGCGGCCAAACCCGCTGTGGCTCCCATGAAGGCTGCACCAGTCGTCGCGCAAAAGGCAGCCGCAGCGAAACCCGCTGTGGCTCCCACGAAGGCAAAACCCGCTGCTCCGAAACCACGGACCGTTCCGACCAAAAAGCCGACACCCATTGCAGCAAAAACCGCGAAGGGGAGTAAGCCCGCCGCGAAGCCGAAGCCTGCGGCCAAGGCGATTGCGAAAATAGCTGCCAAGCCGACCGGCAAACTCAAGCCATCGCGCCCGCACGCGAAACCGGCGAAAAAGGCGCACGCCAAACCGTCTAAACCCGCGGCGCGAGTGTCAAAGAAGCGCTGAAACAATCACAATTCAATGACCTGGCGATACCACCATCCTGTTGTGTGAAATGCGATAGGGACGGGCTCGCAATTTGGGCAACGCACCGCCGGGTCCGGCGTCTAATCCAGAAGTGCCGCGTCGTCGGCAAATTACTGGATGCAACCTACACGTCCCGAACGCCGCCCTGAGCTCGACGCCTTGCGTGGGCTTTTTCTTGTGTGGATGACACTGACTCATCTGCCTACGCATTTCAGCGATTTGATGAACAATCCTTTCGGGTTTTTTCATCGGCGGAGGGGTTCGTCATTATTTCGGCGGTGCTGGTGGGCCGGCTTACGATTCGCGAAACGCACGAGAATGCGACCGGAGTCCGCCTCCGCCTGTGGAAGCGTACACTCCAAATCTACGGCTATCACCTGTTGATGCTTGCGCTGGCGTTCACCGTCGCAGCGGCGTTCGCGGTTCACACGCACAGGGCGGCCATCAGCAATTTACTCAACTTCTATCTGGTACATCCGGTGGTAGCGATCGTGGGCTCCGTGCTGCTTCTCTATTGCCCGCCTCTGCTGGATATTCTGCCGATGTACGTGACATTCCTCTTTTTCACGCTGGTGCTGCTTACGGCCGCGGTTCGCTTCGGGTGGCGGCGCATTCTTCTGGCCAGCGGAGTTGTATGGACGCTTGCCCAGTTCGGCCTGCGCGACCTGGTTCACAACTGGATCGTCCATCTCACGCATCTCCAGATTCCGCTGCAGGAGACTGGCTCCTTCAATCTGTTCGCATGGCAAGCGATCTGGATTGCGGGACTCTGGCTCGGCGCCCGGTTAGCCTTTCATAAACCGATCCTGCGCAAAGTTCCCGGCTGGGTGGCTGCGTGTTGTTGCTTCATCTGCCTGTTCTTCATTGGGGTTCGTTACAGTTGGCTGGGCCCCCATCTCACACAACAGGCTTTCGGTATCCAGCTCGACAAGTGGCAGCTCGGGCCGTTGCGGATGGTCAACATGGTGTCGTTCGCGATCGTTCTTTACTGGATGCGGAAGTACCTGCTGCAATGGGTGGCGACAGAGCCGTTTCTTACGCTGGGCAAGGCGTCGCTCCATGTTTTTTGCACGCACGTCGTTTTCGTCTTCATCGGCCTCGCTTTCCTGGTTCGCGATGTTGGCCAGGACGTCTCCGCCCCCGCCGAGCAGCTTCACGGCGCTTCTGCCGCCATCCTGCTGCTGGTCACGTTCACAGGATTGATCCTGGTCGCCATCCGCCAGGTCCGCAAGCGGCGGTCCAGCCGCCGGGGCCCTCCACCGCAGAGTAAGACTCCGGAATCGACAAGTGAGCCTGAAGCCGGCGAACCTCAGAGCTGTGCAGAACTCACGGCAACGGATTCGGCTGCCTGATCTTCGGCGCCTAGCGGTTGCCCGATCATGATGTGCAACGGCGGAGTCACGTTCGTTTCAAGTTCGATCCCATTTATCGAGGCTTACGGGCCCCAAATTCATCAAACGTTTGCATTCTATTTGCCTCGTTGCATTACTCTGTTCTTGGTTCCCTGCGGTCGACGCATCCCGAGCATTGAAAGGCCGCGGGACGAGGACTGACAGTTTGAGCCAATCCGTATTTGTTCTGGAAGATGACGCCGATATCGCGCGGCTGGTGCAACATCACCTTGAAGCGGCAGGATTCGAGGCCCGCCTCTATTACACCCCGACTAGCGTGATACCCGACGCTGAACGTAAACCACCCGCCTTGTTTCTTCTCGACATCATGGTCCCCGGCGGGGACGGGCTGGATGTGTGCCGGCGTTTGCGCAATCACGCCGGCCTCTCCACGATTCCGATTATTTTTCTGACCGCGCGCGCGGGTGAAAACGACCGCGTTCTCGGTCTTGAGCTGGGCGCCGACGATTACATTACCAAGCCTTTTTCGACGCGCGAACTGGTTGCCCGGGTCAAAGCTGTCCTGCGCCGTTTTGAGCGACCCACCACGCCCTCCATCATCAGTTTTGAAGAGGTCATCATCGACGCGGGCGCGATGCAGCTTAAGGTTCGCGGCGAGCTTACTACAACTACAGCGACGGAGTTTCGCCTGCTCGACTATCTTGCACGGCATCCCGGGCGCGTCTTCAGCCGCGATCATCTTCTTGACGCGGTGTGGGGCGACGCCCGCTTCGTCACTCCCCGGTCTGTGGACGTGTATGTACGCCGTATCCGTGAGAAAATCGAGATCGACCCAGAAAATCCGCGCTATCTGAAGACCGTGCGCGGGGCCGGGTATCGCTTCGAACTACCCAAAGGCGAATAAAAGCAAGACGCTAGCCTCCAGCTTCTAGCCAGTGAACGCTGGGATCAGTCGTCGCATGAAACCCGCAATCATCGCAAGGGCAGAAAAGGAGCTAGCAGCTAGAAGCTAGAAGCTGTTTTCTATGACCTCCAAAGTATTCACCAAGCTGCTCGGGCTTTTCATCCTCCTCCTCGTTGCGCAAACGGTGGTGATGGAATTCATTTTTCACAGCTTTGTGGAGCATGCGGAGTCAGGCACGATGCGTTCGATTGGACGTGAAGCTTTGTGGGCCGGCTGCATCGCACTGGCCATTGCCATTCCGCTGGCAGCCTGGGTGGCGAGCCGGCTCTCCCATCGCCTGCAGCGCGTCGTGGATTTTGCCCGCCGCATCGCGGGTGGGGAACTCTCCGCGCGCCTTCCCGCCGAAGGCAAGGACGAACTCTCGCTGATGGAGTCGGCCCTCAATCAGACCGCCGAGCGCCTCGGCAACAACTTCACCGAGCTCGAAAGCGGGCGCGACGAACTGGCGGTGATGCTCGACTCGATGCAGGAGGCCGTGGTTGCGATCACTCCATCGGGATACATCCGGTGGTCAAACGCCGTGATGCAGAGTATCGCCGGCCCACGCCTGGTCGCCGGCCGGCCACTGGTTCACTCCGTTCGCGATCCGGAGCTACTCGCATGCGTCCGCGGCGTGCTTGAACGGCGCGAACTCTGCGTTGGCCGCGCCAGCCTGCTCGCTCCCGGGCGCGTCTTCGAGATCAATGCCGCCCCGCTGCCCTCCGGCGGCGCGCTGGTTGTCCTTCACGACGTGACCAGCATCGAGATTGCGCAAAAATCACGGCGCGAATTCGTGGCCAACGTCAGTCACGAACTGCGCACGCCGCTCACTTCGATCCAGGGCTATGTTGAAACCCTTATCGAAGATCCCAACCCGAGCCCCGAAACTACTTTGGAATTTCTCGGCGTGATCCTGAAGAACGCCAGCCGCATGAACCGGCTCACTGAAGATCTGCTGGCCCTGGCCAGCGTGGAGAGCCCGGATTACAAGCTCTCGCTCCAGCCTGTGCGCGCCAGCGTTCTGCTGCAGGACGCCATTGATTCGCTCGGCGGCATGGTCGTGGATTCCGGCGTGAAGCTGCAGTCGGCCGGCGCGCCCGACTCGCTGGTGATGGCCGATCCCGACGCCATGCACCAGGTTTTCGGCAACCTGATGGAGAACGCGCTCAAATACGCGCAATCCGGCCAGCGCATCCGCACCGGCGCGCGCCAGCTTGCATCTGAAGTGCAGTTCACCATTCAAGATTTCGGCCCCGGCATCGCATCAGAGCATCTCGAGCGCATCTTCGAGCGCTTCTACCGCGTCGACAAGGCGCGTTCGCGTGAATCTGGAGGCACGGGACTCGGCTTGGCCATCGTTAAGCACATCGTGCAGGCCCATGGCGGGCGCATCTGGGCTGAAAGTGAGCTTGGCAATGGAGCCAGCTTCCACTTCACGCTGCCGCTGGCGCCTGCTCCGCAAAGCGCGCCACAGCCGCAGCCCGCGCAGCAAACGCCAGCGACCTCCGGCGTGTGACCGGGCGCCGGAGGTGTCAGCGCTCCAGGACCTGGTCAGAAGGCTACGCCGCTTCCGCGAAGGCTAACGAATCACGAGGCGCACGCCAAAGTTGGGAAAGATGGAGATCTGGTACAACTCCTGCACCGGAACGGAGGTGTGCCAGGTGTTGAAGCGCGGCATCCACACGTAGGAGAGGAAATTCGACCGATTGAGGAGATTCTCGACTCCGCCGCAGAATTCGAGGCGGAACCCGTGCAGCGCGACGTCCTTGTTGATCTGCGCGTCGAGCCGGCTGTAGTAGGGGGCGCGAAGCGCGTTCATTTGCACAACGTCGTAGATGGGACGGTTCTGGGCCATGGAATCGGGAAGGTCGAAGGGCGTGTAGGGACGGCCGGTTGTGTATCCGTAGCGGCCAGAGATTTCGTAGCCGTGCCCAAGGCGCTCGAGCGCTGCCGCATTCACAATCCACGGGTAGTCGAAGTTGCTTGGCCTGGGGATTCCATCTAGCCCGGCGAATTTAGCGCGCGCATAGGCTGCCGACGCGCGCATAGTGAAACGCGATCGAATGCGCGTGATGTCTGAGACCTCGATTCCAGCAGAACTGCCGCGGCCTGCGCTGTTCATCGGCAGCCACACGAACTGCTGCCCGAGCATGTCGACCATGTCGTGCAGAGTCACCGAGGGATATTCGGTGGAGGCCGGTGTGTCGCGATATTGCTTGTTGTAAGCTTCCACGCGAATCTGCGATCCCGGCACAAGCGAGAAGTCGAAGCCGGCGACTTCATGAGTCGCACGCATTGGCTGCATCGAGTGGTTACCCGGATAAGCCACGAGGTACACGTAAGGGGGCATCTGCGCGTACTGCGCAAACGCAAGATGAAGATCCAAAGATTCTGTGGGCTGGAATCTCATGCTCACGCGCGGAGTCAAAGTGGTATGACTACCGAAGGCAAAGGTCTGCAGGCGTGTTCCAGCGCTGAACGAGAGGGCATGGGTCGGACGTGCGGAGAGCTGCAGGTAAGAGCCAGTTTCCGCAGTCGAGAAATCCGATGCGAAGGATGTGGAATCGGATCGGTACGGTGTGGCGGAATAGGGCGAATAGGCGCCGATCGGTTGATCGATGTTGTAGTGCGGCCGTTGGAGCCACAGGGCGCTTCCGGCCGAGATCGTGACGCGCGACTTTTCCTGCTCGAAGCGGTAACCCACGGTAGTGAATGCCGAATTCGAATGTTCTGAGTAGATCGGGACAGACTGGCTGATAGTCGCGGGGTCGGGGCAGGTTCCCTGGACGACGGCTGATTCGGCGAGATTGCCCGGATCGAGGATCTGGTCCTGCTGGTGGATATGCTCCAACTGCTCGGAGTCGCTCGCATCCACCACGGCGAAGGAGTGCGGCGAGTTGGCGTGCCGCCACTCGGCCCCGGTCGTCTCGCGCCACGCGCTGTACTGCGAATTGATGGTGCTGGTCTCAGCAATGTCGTCCCGACACGGGGTCACAGAGATCGAGTCCCAGCCGGACACATTGAGGAGAGAGAACTGGCCGCCGGAGGGATCGCGATGCCGGAAACGGGAGAACTCGTTGGTGTAGTCCGGAATTCCGTTCAGGCCCACGTTGTTGCCAACAGTGTCCATGATGCCGTGGTGTGCCGAGGCCAGCAGATCTCCACCGGCAATCTCCTGCTCGCGAAGTCCTCCAAACCCTTCAATGCCGACGTCACCTTCCACATGTCCTTTCGCCTTGCCTTCATCGAGTGTTCGAATCTCGGTGACAGACGAAAGGCGTTCGGGAAACGAGGCGTCGTATCCGCCTGTCGACAGTTTCAGGCTCTGGACCATTCCACTGTCGATCATTGGAGCAAAGCCTCCGGTGGTTCCCAGCGTTGCGATATGGTTGATGTTCGGCACCTCGATCCCGTCGACAAGGAAGAGATTCTCCATGGGGTGCCCGCCGCGAACCAGGAACTCATTGCTCATGTCACTGGTGGCAACAACGCCCGGGAGGATTTGCAGAAATCGTGAAAGATCGCCATAGGTGCCAGCTGACGAGACCACCTCGGCGCCCCCTGCCACGAAAGGCTGCGGCTGGCTGCTGTCCTGCTCTTCCGGCACCCCCTGAACCTCGACCGTGGTTACAAGGGTACTGGGCAAGCCGGGCAGGCCGTCGAAGAGAGAGGGGGGAGCGGCCGGGGCACGCAGGATCTCGGGCAGTCGCGCGCCGGCTGCGGCTGGTGCACGAGTCACGGGCGACGCCGGCAGACGGCTGCCGTTGACGACGGAGGTTTCAGCGGCTTCGGCTGCAGACGCATCATTGCTTGCTGCGACGAGAACGAGCGAGGCTTTTGCTGCCGGAGCGGGTTTCCCTGGCACAAAACTCTGCTGGGGACGAATGGCCGTTGAGGTGGCCACGACGACCACCAGAATGACGCATCGAGCAAGCTGCATTGCACGCATCTGACCCCTGTGCCCGGAACACTGCGGTGCAGTCGCCGAGCCATCGGGGTGTGGGGATCATTGGAGAAATCAAAGGGAGGAGGTCATTGGGACGGCCCAAAGGGCTCGATCCGGCTCGCGGTCAGCGATTAGAGTGAGAATGTCGCGCGGAGATGCCGCTCGCGCGGCAAGGAGTGTTGATGTCATGGGTATTGGGAAGCTCTCACGACGAAGCCTGATCGCAGGCGCAGCCGAGGCCGCGATTGCAGCCGCATTGCCAATGCGCGGCCTGGCGCAGCCTCAGCAAGCCGGCGACGGCGAATCGCAGCAGCCCAATGTTGGCTCGGGCCGCGCGCTGTGGATGCAGGATGCACGCTATGCGTGGGGTGTGATGACGCACTACCTGGCCGACTGGCAGGCGCACCTCAACAAGCTCGATATGACTGTCGATCAGTGGAACAAGATGGTCGACGGATTCGACGCGGAAGGCATGGCAAAGCGCCTCGAGGAGGCGGGGGCAGGGCACTACCAGCTCAGCATCGGCCAGAACTCCGGTTATTATCTTTCGCCCAACGCTGTGTACGACAGATTCGTTGGAGTCTCACCGAGCCAGTGTTCGCGGCGTGATCTTGTCGCCGATTTCTATAAGCCCCTGCATCGACGCGACATCAAGCTGATGGTCTACCTGCCCTCTGGCGCGCCCGGCGGAGACCGCGTCGCGCATGAGGCGCTTGAATGGCAGAACGGGCCATACCGGAACAGCAATTTCCAGCGCAAATGGGAGCAGGTGATCGCCGAGTGGTCGCGCCGTTGGGGGGCTAAGGTCTGCGGCTGGTGGTTTGATGGCTGCTATTTTCCCAACTCCATGTACCGGTCGGCCGATTCGCCCAACTTCGCGAGCTTTGCGGCCGCTGCGCGCGTGGGCAATCCGGATTCTGCGGTTGCGTTCAATCCCGGCGTGATTTACCGGCTGATCTCGGTGAGCCCCGATGAAGATTTCACCGCCGGAGAGATCGACAAACCGGATCTCGCGACGGTACGCCGCGCCGCTGATGGCCGCATGGACGGAACGCAGCTCCACATGCTGAGTTTTCTCGGCGAAACCTGGGGCATGGGAGCGCCGCGCTTCAGCGCTGAACAGGTTGTCGACTACACCGGGAGAATCCGCGACCACGACGGTTCGGTTACCTGGGATGTGCCGGTCGCGCTGGACGGGACCATCGTCGATCCGTTTTTGGAGCAGCTTGCGGCACTGGGCAAGGCTTTCCCGAGAAAGCTGCCGGCTCCGGTTCCGGCATAAACTCACTTGTCCGACGTCCGCAATCTCTGGAGCCAAGCCCGGTCAAGGTGAATAGCCGGAAGCGGAATCCCAAATGAGTGATCCCTGACTGCTGGTCCCTGCCGCCTTGCCCCTGTTTTTTCAACTCCCCGTAACATTCGACGTGGAGAATGAATGCGGCAGGAACTCAAAAAAGAGGGAGCTTATTGTGAAAAAGTCTTTGCTTGTCATCGCGTTGTTCGTGTGGGCCTTCAGCGATGCTCACGCTCAACAGATCACCGCTGCGGGCGCCACGTTCCCATATCCCATCTACTCCAAGTGGTTCAATGAATACGGCGCCGCGCACCCCGGCGTTGAGATCAACTATCAATCGATCGGATCGGGCGGCGGCATCAAGCAGGTTTGTTCGGGCGTCGTTGATTTCGGCGCTTCAGACATGCCGATGACCGACGATCTGCTCAAGTCCTGCGGCGTCAAGCTGATTCACATTCCCACCGTACTGGGCGCGGTTGTACCCATCTACAACGTTCAGGGCGTCAGCGACCTTCGCTTCAGCCCTGACACCCTGGCCAACATCTACCTCGCCAAGATCACCAACTGGAACGACCCGGCCATCGCGAAAGACAACCCTGGTGTCCATCTGCCGGACCAGAAGATCATCGTGGTACACCGCTCCGACGGCAGCGGAACCACGTTCATCTTTACGGACTATCTCAGCAAAGTGAGCTCTGAATGGAAGAGCGGCCCCGGTAGCGGCACGTCGATCAATTGGCCAACTGGGGTGGGCGGCAAGGGCAACGAGAACGTGGCGTCGTCAGTGCGCCAGTATCCGGGCGCAATCGGCTACGTCGAGCTGATTTACGCTCTGCAAAACCATATCAACTTCGGCGCGCTGCGCAACGCCGCGGGCAATTGGGTCAAGGGATCGATCGATGGCGTGACGGCCGCAGCGGCTACAGCCAAAATACCTCCCGACTATCGCGTCTCCATCACAAATGCGCCGGGACCCGAGGCCTACCCCATCTCGAGCTTCACTTATCTGCTTATTCCCACACAGCCGAAGAATGCGGCGAACGAGAAGATGATCAAGGACATGCTGAGCTGGTGCATCAAGTCAGGCGAGAGTGAAACTTCGGCTCTCTCCTACGCGCCGCTTCCAGAAAACCTGGCGCAAAAAGTGCTGCAAACCGTCTACTCCCTGCCGTAACGCTGTGCGAGGAGCCCGGCGCCCGCTGGGCTCCTCGCGCACTGCCGTGCTTCTCGTTCGAATTTGCCAACCCTTCGACGCCCATCTACAAGCTGCCCAACGCACCTGACCACCTGACGCAATCCCTCGAGAACATTGCGCAACAGACGCGGTGTGCACTGGAGTGCTGATGGCGGTTCACTGCGATTTGTTTGCTGGCGCCTGTTGTTTGGTACACTCTCCAAGGCCCGGGTGATAGGATAGTCCCCGATTCCAT
Organism: Candidatus Sulfuritelmatomonas gaucii; assembly: GCA_900290245.1. Lineage (GTDB taxonomy): Bacteria > Acidobacteriota > Terriglobia > Terriglobales > Acidobacteriaceae > Telmatobacter > Telmatobacter gaucii. Next base: position 67,826 of record OKRB01000078.1, read on the forward strand.
TGACATCGCAATGACAGCTGTTTCTCCGATCTCGACGGTCAATGACCTTTTCTTTCGCATTGCCGCGGCAGGCAATCCGCGTGCTGCCCTGTGGCAAAATGCTTCCGACGAATGGCACCCCATCTCTTCCGACCAGATGTATCAGCGCGTGAGGGCCCTTGGGAGCGCGTTTTTACACATGGGGGCGAAGAAAGGCGACCGCATCGCGCTGATCAGTGAAAATCGCTGGGAATGGGCGGTGACCGACTTTGCGGTGTTAGCCATTGGCTCGGCCGATGTGCCCATTTATCCCACGCTGACTGCCGAACAGCTGGCCGAGCTGGTGCGCGACGCGGGTTGCCGTATTGCTGTTGTTTCCTCACGGATGCAGTCCGACAAGCTCAACTCGGTCCGCGGGCAGACGCAGTTGGAACACATCATCATGATGGATTCACCTGCAGCCGACGGCGCCATAGCCATGAGCGCGCTGCTGGCCGGCGCCGACGAGCGCGGATCGGAGCGCGACCCGGTCTTCGATGCGGTCGCGCACTCCGTAGACCCGCGTGATCTGGCCACACTGATTTACACCTCTGGGACGACCGGGGAACCGAAGGGTGTCGCTCTCACCCACGGCAACATAGCCGCCAACCAGAACCTGGCCGCGATGGACTTTGGTTTCGGTTCCAGCGACGCGTGCATCTCCTTTCTGCCGCTCTCACATGTCACGGCGCGAGCCCTCGATTACGTGATGTTCAACTCTGGCGCACAGGTCGCGTACTGCTCGCAATTCGACCGGCTGCCGCAAGCCATGCGGGAGGTGCGGCCGACCGTCATCGTCGGCGTGCCGCGGGTTTTTGAAAAGATCCGCCAGGCGGTGGAACAAAAGGCTGGTCTGTCACCCGTCAAAAGGCGGATGCTGGAATGGGCCATTCGCCACGGCGCGAAACATGCCGATACGGTCTATGACGGCAGCGGGCCCAATGCGCTCTTGTGGAAGCTGGCAAACAAGCTCGTCTACTCCAAGGTCCGTGAGGCCTTTGGCGGCCGTGTGCGCATTTTCGTTTCCGGCGGCGCGCCGCTGGGCATCGACACCGCGCGCTGGTTTGCCTCGGCGGGCATCGCGCTTTGGGAAGGATACGGCCTGACAGAAACCTCGCCGGTGATCTCTCTCAACACTCCCAAGCAGCACCGGATGGGTTCGGCGGGGATGCCGCTGAGCAATGTGGAGCTGAAGCTCGCAGAGGATGGCGAATTGCTGGTTCGCGGGCCTTCAGTCTTCCACGGCTACTGGCACAAGCCCGCGGCCACGGCTGAATGCCTCGACAGCCACGGATGGTTCAGGACCGGCGACATTGCCCATATTGACGCGGACGGATTTCTCTACATCACGGATCGGAAAAAAGAACTGCTGAAAACCTCGGGCGGGAAGCTTGTGGCGCCGCAGCCGATCGAGAACAAGCTCAAGAACAACCTGCTTGTTGCAAATGCCGCATTGGTGGGCGACCGGCACAAGTTCATCTCGGCGCTGATTGTGCCCAACTTCACCGCGCTGGAAGAGTGGGCCGGGCATCACGGTGTGCAGGCGCGATCGCGAACCGAGTTGGTGGCCGACGCGCGAGTGATCGCGCTTTACGCCGAGGCGATCCGCGAAGCGAATATCGGGCTGGCGAACTTTGAGACCGTCAAGCGCTTCCGCATCGTAGCCGAAGAGTGGACGCAGGACTCGGGTGAGCTGACACCTTCAATGAAGATCAAGCGGCGTGTCCTCAACGCGAGATATGAGAAGGTGATCGCCGAACTTTACGCCGACGAAGCCACCGCCCGCGGTGAATAGGCGAGCCAGGGCGACCGATAGCACGACGATCGATCACGTGCTTGCCCCACATGCGCTGGAGTGCGCGAAAGAACGGCGCGCCCCATGCTCCGACTGCAAGCAGCGCTCCGAAGATCACCACGGCGTCAATGCTGAGACGGCCCTCATGCGTCCAGTAGGCGTCGGGCTCCATGCTGAGCCATAGCGCAAACTCGTCGAGCGTAAGCGCCGCGCCCACGCCGTAAAACACTGCCATGAGCCGGCCAAAAAAAATGGATGTCGGCGAATTCGACCACCCCAGATCGAGGAGCCAGCCATATCCCACCAGCAGCAGAATCAAGATGCCCCAAACGAGGTGATGAATATGGACACCGCGCACCACGACCCATTGCAGATGTCCCAGGTGATTCACGATGCGGTGAACAAGAATCCGCACGCCCACAAAAGTGATGAGAAACGAAACCGAAGCAATAAACATCCGTTGCCGGGGACGGTCGGGAATTGTGGCGCGGATGAGATAGCCCAGCCGCGTCAACTCCAGCAAGACGAGGAGTACAGCGACGACGAGGCCGATAAACAGGAGCAGATAGAGTGCGCCGATTCCGGGCATACCTTATTGAATCATTTAAGAGCAGGGATTAGGGACAAGGGATTGGGGAGCAGGGACTAGGGACCAGAGAGGAGTCTCTGATCCCCGACCCCGAAACCTGATCCCTGTATTCTCCATCACGATTACCGTTGACAGGGGCGCGATACACTGTTTAAGGCGTTGAGGCCGGGGATTGTCCCCATTTCCGGCGGGGATTTGATGCGCGAGGTTCAGCCCGGTTCAATAAGCCGCGGCGACATTTCGAGGAGATTCCACGATGCGAATTGCTTTATTGACCGGTGGCGGCGACTGCCCCGGATTGAATGCAGTGATTTATGCAGCCGTCAGAAAAGGGATCAACCGTTACGGAGACGAGTTCATCGGTTTTCTCAACGGCTGGCGCGGAGTGTTGGATAACAACTTCATTCCGCTCACACTGGAGAATATCGATGGCATCCAGTTGAGAGGCGGCACGATCCTGCACTCCTCGCGCACCAACGTGAAGAAGATTCCCGGCGGCATCGACAAAGTACAGGAAGTTCTGAAGAGCAGCAAGGTCGACGCTCTGATTGCACTGGGCGGCGACGACACGCAGTCGGTGACCCAGTTTCTTTGCGAGAACGGCGTAAAGGGCGTTGGCGTTCCCAAGACCATCGACAACGATATTAATGGCACCGACGCCACATTCGGGTACGACACTGCCGTTTCCATCGCCACCGAAGCCGTCGATCGCATCCACACCACGGCCGACTCGCACAATCGCGTGATCGTAATTGAAGTGATGGGCCGCGACGCAGGCTGGATCGCCTACGCGTCAGGGATTGCCGGCGGCGCGCACGTCGTTCTTGTGCCCGAGAAGCCGATCGATATCGACCACGTATGCGCGCTGCTGAAATACAACTACGACCACGGCAAGCATCACGGCGTCGTCGTGGTTGCCGAGGGCTGTCATCTTCCTGATGTGGGCCAGGTGATGGGCTCGCAGCAGGTAGACTCGTTCGGTCACGTGCGCCTGTCAGGCATCGGTGAAGCGCTTGCCGACTTGATCGAGAAGAAGACGGGATTCGAAACGCGGTCGGTGAACCTGGGTCACACACAGCGCGGAGGCGTTCCCACGGCCTACGATCGGCTGCTGGCCCAGCGCTACGGACTGCATGCGATCGACATGGTGCACCAGCAAAAATGGGGCCGCATTGCAGTCCTGCACGGCACTGACATTACCGACATCCCGATCAAAGAAGCCATCTCCACCAACCGCAAGCTTGATCAGCGCTTTTTCGATGTGATCTCGGATCTTGAAGCGAAGGTATAGAGCGATCTTGCTTCACGGCGCACGAAAGCCATCCTCTTTCTGGGGATGGCTTTTTGCTGTCGACATAGTATGAGGATCTCGATGCGCTACCGCCTGTACCAATCCGCCGACTTCGCTGCGCTCTACGCCGTGGAGGAGCTTTGCTTCGCGCCGCCCTACCGCTTCAGTCGCGCCTACATGCGGCGACTTGTGCGGAGCGCAAATTGCTCAACCTGGATCGCGGAAGAGGGCGGAGAACTGATTGGGTTCGCAATTGTCGAATGGGGGCAGGGAGCGGAGGAGAATAGTGCGTACATCCAGACGATTGAAGTAACTCCGTCGCAGCGTGGCCTCGGCATCGGCGGCGAGCTGTTGCGGCGGGTCGAAGATTCCGCGGTAGCTGCAGGCGCAGGCGCGATCTGGTTGCATGTCGACGCGGAAAACTCCGCCGCTATCCGCCTTTATGAGAGTCGCGGATATGTGCGTCAGCGCAGGGAAGAGCATTACTACGCACGGTACCGCGCTGCGTTTGTCTACGGGAAATCACTGACGAGTTGTTGAGTCGAATTGAGCGCGCATTACTGCGCGCTGCTATCCGCGCTTTTGATGAACGCTGCTACGCGGTCGTGGAGTAGTTTGCGGCATTCGTCGCGCACGTACGCCATGTGGCCCGATTCGTACCAGTCATATTCGATGTTCTTGGTCAGCGACTGCGGGATGGGTAGATGCTTCTCTTCGTATTCCGCGGCAAAGAAGGGCGTGGCCATGTCGTAGTAGCCATCATTCACCATAACCTTCAAGCGCGGATTCGTCTTCATTGCCTGGGCCAGGTCTGCGCTCACGTTGAGCCCGCCCGCGCTCGTGAAGGTGCGGCCGCCGCCATGCGACATATCCCAGCGCGCGCCTTCAAACAATGCGCTGGGTATGTAGGTCTCACCCGCTCCGTACTTCAGGTCCTGCCGCAGATACAGATTCACCAGCGAAAAGTAGGCCGACGAAATTGCCGCACTTTGCGGATCGTACTCTGAACCCTCACTCAACGGGTCGAGCGTGGGACCAAGAAAACGCGTGTCGTATCGGCCAGTCGTCAGATCCGCGTCGTCGGCAAATGTTTTCTCGAACTCGCCGCCGTTCACGCGCAGGTTGGCCTTGATGAGGTAAGCGATCGGCAGCCCGGTATACTCGTGCAGCTTCTCCGCCACCTGCTGTTTTTCCGCATCGCTCAAATCAGTTCCTTTAGCCAACGCGTGCATATACTCGCCCATGGCGAAGTCCTCAACTTCTTTCAGGAAGGGCTCCAGCGCCGCCGGTTGAGTGGGGAGCTTCTTGTGGTACCAGGCCGTCGCCGCGTAGGTGGGCAGCGCAAGCTCAAAGGGCAGATCCACGCCGGGCCGTCCACCGCCCACGCCAATCCCGACGGGAAAGTTGAAGATCTCCCCCAGCAGCATCACGCCGTTCAGGTCGATGTTTTTCTCGTTTTCCAGCAGGTTCGCCAGCACCGCCGAGCGTGTTGTCCCATAGCTCTCGCCGAAAAGAAACTTCGGGGAATTCCAGCGGTTGTACTTCGTCACGAACCGCGCGATGAACCGCGCGAATGCCCCCGCGTCCTGGTCCACGCCCCAGAAAGCCTTTCCGGCATCCTTGCCGGTAAGCTGGCCAAAACCTGTTCCCGGCATGTCGATAAAAACTTCATCGCTCACGTCGAGCAGGCAGTCAGCATTATCAACCAGCTTGTACGGGGCCGCGGGCAGATGGGTATCGCCGGCGGTTTCTACGTACTTCGGACCCAGCGAGCCCATGTGCAGCCACATGGTCGAGCTGCCCGGACCGCCGTTGTAGAAGAACGTGATGGGCCGGTCCTCAGCTTTGGCGCCGGTCTTGAAATACGCCACGTAAAACATGTGCGCCAGCGGTTGCGCTTCGGCCGGATCTTTGGGCGCCGAGAGCGCAAGCTGCGAGCCGGGCTGCGGTTTTCCATCCGGGCCAAGCTGCGCATCTTCTGTGTCGGTGGCGCCCACGGTGATGATGCCGGCAATCGCGGTGTAATCGACGTGCTGCCCACCGGCAGTGATTGAACCCTGCGTGGTGGAGTCGGCTGGTGGTGCGGGCTCGGCCGCTTTCGTGTTCTTTTCGGTGGTCCCGGCTTCCGATTTAGTTGGAGACTTGTCCTCCTGCGCGCTGGCCGCGACGGCAACACCCAGCAAGGCAGCGGCAACCAGGACAACCAAGCGAACGTAAAGGGATTTCATCGCATTCTCCGGATAGGGAATTGAGGAATCGCTAGTATACGGTGGATCTCCCGGGTTCAGATCATCAATCCAAACCTTGCGTCTCCTCCGTCTGACACTTGTCTCTGGTCACTGACCTCTGAAACTGAGCTCAGATCGCTTTTCATTACTCCGGCTGTTTCTCAAACGGCTGTTTCACCGTGATCCTCGGCCGATTTTCCGCCTGAAGCTGTTTTGAAACCGCCTCGACCTCGCGAAAGACGCGCAGCAGGTTGCCGCCGAGAATCTTCCGGCAATCCTCAGGCGAATAGCCGCGAGCCATGAGCCCCGCAGTAATTTTAGGCAAGTCGGAAGGCGAGTTGAGCCCCTCGGGAAGCTGGCCCTGGATTCCGTCAAAATCCGATCCCAGGCCGACGTGGTCCACTCCGGCCACCTTTGCGATGTGGTCGATCTGGTCAATGAGTTCCGATAACGGCGGCCGTGGAATTTTGTCCGCATACGCACGCTGGAGCTTGTCAATCGCAGTTTGCAGCGCGGCACGCCCTTCCGCTGTCTGATCGCTTCCGTCTGCCGCCGCTTTTGCCTTTAGCTCTGCAGTTGCCTTGTCCGCCTTCAGCGCCATGGCCTTTTGCGCATCGCGATATTCCTGCGAAACGAATCCTGAATAAAAGTTCACCTGCACCACGCCACCCTTCGAGTCAGGCCCGCCGGCGTTGGCAATGGCGCGCAGCATGTCGTCGGTCATGTTGCGTGGCGCATCACAAAGAGCGCGTGCTCCCGAGTGCGAGGCAATGACCGGCGCGCGCGAGATGACGAGCGTCCGGTAGAAGGTCTTGTCGGAGACATGCGAAACGTCAATCATCATTCCCAGCCGGTTCATCTCATAGACCACGTCTTTGCCGAACTCGGTCAAACCCTCCTTAGTGTGCGGCACATTCGGGTCGTCGAAGTCGCCGGAGCTGTCGGCCCATCCATTCGAATTACTCCAGGTGAGCGTCATATAACGCACGCCCAGCGCGTAGTACTGCCGCAACAGCCCGAGGGAATCCTCGATGGAATGACCGCCCTCAATGCCCATCAACGCGGCGAGCTTATGATCGCGATGCGCCCGCTCGATTTCCTCGGGAGAAGTGGCCGGCTCCATCTGATCCGGGTGCTTCGCAACCTGTTGCTTCACAGCGTCGATCAATTCGAGCGTGCGGCGCGCGTACTGGCCCTTGTAGACGAGGGGATCGACCCAGATCGAGAAGAACTCCGCGCCCAGGTTTCCCTGGCGCGCCGTCTCCAGGTTGAAGTCGCCGCCGTTGAGCGGGTCGCCTAAATCAAAGTGGTCGTCGAGAAAGCGCTGCGGTGTATCGGCATGCGTATCGATAATCAGCGCCGAGCGGTGGACTTCAGCAGGCGTGGGCGTTTTGGACTTAGCCATAGGTCGAGAGGTGGTGGGTGAGTTCTGGCCCAGGATAAGGGCAGGAACGGATGCAAGAAGAATTGTCGTCAGGAATCGGATGCGCATGGACTTGGCATGAGTCTATACCACGGTGGCGCACGCTGTGGCGCGGCCTCCGCAATTGACGTCAATCGGAGGCGCAGCAATTTTGATATCCTTACTCCCACAGTGTTCCAGTTCACTCGAATCCCGCGGCTTTGATGTCGCGTTGGCTTCCGCCTTCTGATCATTATGTACACACCAAAGTTCAATCGGGTATCCGATCACGCCATCCTTCTCGAGGCGATGCGTGAGAATTCGTTCGCCATCTTGTTCGGCCCACTCGGCACAAGCAGTACCCCTGGCGCGCACGCGGCGACGCATCTGCCGCTGATGATCAAAGACGAGGGTGAACACGGCCTGATCGAGGGACATTTCGCTGCGGCCAATCCCCATTGGAAGGCGCTCGCCGGCCGAAAGACACTGGTGGTTTTTGCCGGGGCGCACAGTTATGTTTCGCCCACCTGCTACACTGAGGCGCTCTCAGTGCCGACCTGGAACTACATTGCAGTTCACGCCTACGGCATTCTCTCGCTGGTTGAGGGCTCTCAAGACAAAGAACGCCTGGTCACTGAACTGATTGTCATTCATGAGCCTGGCTTCCTCGACCGCTGGCGCGAATTTTCCGACGGTTTCCGGCGCACCATGCTGGCCGGCATAAAGGGATTCCGCATCCCCATTGAGCGCATCGAAGGCAAATTCAAACTGAGCCAGAACCGGACTCCCGAAGAGCGACGCAACGTGCTTACAGCCCACGCCGCAGGCACTCCCGATCAGCAGGAGCTTGCCCGCTGGATGCAGCGCCTGGCAGATCCAGGGCTGAATCCGCGCGACCATGAGGAGGCAAAGGGCGCTGGAACCGTAAAGGGCTAGCCGGCATTTGTCGCAGGCGGAGCGACCAAGAGGAAATCAAGGTCTAGTGAGACCTCTAAGGGCCAAGAGGGTTTCAGGACAGCCGGCCTAGAAACCGGCGCTACGATCTTCCTTACGCAATTCAGCATTTGGTATACTGACGTTTGCGAGCGGAAGTGGTGGAATTGGCAGACACACCATCTTGAGGGGGTGGCGCCGTCAGGCATGCGGGTTCAAGTCCCGCCTTCCGCACCATCGATCTTCACGTCCTGTTGCCCAGGGCAGTTTGGAAAGCAGCTTAACAAATGCAGATTCTGTTCTATTTCGTCATCGTCGTGCACGTAATTGTGTGCTTCTTCCTGATCGGCGTTGTGCTGGTTCAACAGGGCCGTTCCGCAGACCTCGCCGGCGCCTTTGGCGGCCAGGGGTCGCAAACCGCCTTTGGCCCGCGTGCCGCTGCCAATGTGCTCACGCGCCTAACCACCTGGGCGGCGATTATCTTCATGTTCACCTCAATCGGCCTGGTGGTTCTGTTTCAGCGCTCCACGGGATCGCACTCCGTACTTGAGAGCACTCATCCCGCTCCTGCAAGCGCGCCTGCCAAGCCCGGGAAGTAGAGCAGGGACCGAGGGAACAAGGGGTCGAGGAAACGAGCAAAAAGCTTCCGTCCCTCCATTGCGGGTTTAGCGCTGCGCAACGGGCTTTGCCACAATTCAGCCCACTCGTGACGAAGAACGGGAACTTACTTCGGCGCTTCCTTCTGCGTGTCGCTTGGCTGCTCGACCGGCTTGGAGAGATGCAGCTTGCTCATTTCCTTAGCTCCAACCGCGGGGTCCATTTGCGTGACTTTGATGCCTGTGGCCATCGTTGACGATGTCCATTTCAAATAGTAGGTCTTACCCGCTTCCGCCACGAACCGAATCCGCTCATTCATTTTCTTTGTGGCGTCATTGACGGCGGCGCCCGCTGCCGTGAAAACGTCGACAGTGTACATCTCCGGCAGTCCGGTTACGACCACTGTTCCCGGATCCACCTCTGTTCCCGCATATTCATTGTTTTTGAGATAGGCGAGGTAAACTCCGTTGACGTAGAGGTGATCATGGGAGGCGGAACCGGTAAACCTGCCCACGCGGTAGATGAAGACAAGAGCCTTGCCCGCCGATGGAGCGGCTGGCGGGGGCGCCGGTAGATGAAGACAAGAGCCTTGCCCGCCGATGGAGCGGCTGGCGGGGGCGCCGGTTTGGCGTCCTGGGCCGAAGCCGGCGTCATGCCGCCAAGGAACAGCAATGCGAAGAAGACAAGAAGGTTTGTTGCGAGAATGTGAAATGCGCTCTCGGCGCGGCAAACACGGGCAACTGGATCAGGCATAAAGTTACTACGCATTTGAGCACTCTTTTTGGTCCCTCAGAGGCTGGGAATTGCACCGGGGCCCTGATTTGAGATAGCCTGCACGCCAACGATTCATGATTCGGTGGAGAAGATGTAATCCAATCGATTTGGGTAGTCGTCGCTTCGATTGCTTTTTCACTCGGTCCTTGCCTTTACATAACCGGCAGTTCCTGCACCGACCGGCACTTCGGGCGGTGATGCGCTTTCGCCCTTCAGTCGCTTCAGGGCCGCATCCACCCGCTTCTTGAAGTCCGACTGGTCATTGTGGCCCCAGCCGCTGTAGTTCGAGATAACCTGCATCTCGCAGCCCGGGCCCTTTTCCACGAGCCTCACGTGATTCTCCCGCTGCAGGAGCACACCGCTCACGTCGAAATGCACTTCATGTTTGGGTTGGAAGTCGGCCTTCATGTGGGCGTCGTCGGAGTTCTTGACGTTGTAGTTGTCCTTATGGCTCAGCGTGTCCTTCACTGCGCCCCACATCACATCGCAAGTGTCGGGATAGGTTGTTTTGTATGATTCGCTCATTGCGGGCAGGGCGAGCGCCAGTGGCATGAACGCCGCGAGCACGTAACTCAGTTTCTTCATGGCAAGTCTCCTCGCATAGTCGTGCCTCTCCTCAAGCCAGGGAATCTGAAAGGGGACCCGGGACCGGTTTTCCGACAAGCGAAGGATAGTCTTTTACGAGACGACGTCGGTGCGCGGGATCACCGTAGGAGGTGACTACAGCAATTCCTGACTTGCTGTGGCCTTTCTGGTTTTCGCGCAAGGACGCAGCTCCCCGGATCTTCCAGCTCAACGACGAAGACACATCGTTGGAGATGTCAGGGGTTGCATCGACTCGGGTGTACCGGCTTCCGGATGCAGTGACTCAGGGATTGCGGTAACGCTCTGCCGTCTTGTAGGCGCCACGGCCGCCGGATTTCTACACAGGCGGCATCGCTTCGACCACTGGCACCCCAGGCGGCGGAGTGAACTGAAAGACCCCTGCAGGAATCGTCGCGTTCGTCTGTTCGTTGGTGAACGTGAATCGCGTGATTGCGCCGTCAGGCTCGTCCACTTCAATGGCGGTGATGTCTCCTTCGACGGTCACCGTCAACGAGAGCCGTGTGACGCGGTTTTCCTGGCCTTTGGGTTCTCCGGTCAGCGTGAAAGAGCCGTTAGAAGCGGCCGTCAGCTTCAGGCCGGTGACTTCTTTTTCAAGCTCGGTGTGTCCGAGCAGAAAGCGAAGCGGCGAACGCAGGTCGTCCACCTCTTTTGCTGGAATGCGCTGCACCTGGGCGTCGCCTTTGGAGTAGAACCACGCAAATTTGCCATCGAGCAGGAAGATCTTTCCTGGCGGCGAGCTGTACTGCCAAAGCATGCGGCCCGGTTTACGCAAGAACAGCGTGCCGCTCTCGGTGCGATCCATGCCCAGTCCGGAATAATTCTCGCTAAATCCGGCTTTCAGCGAATGCAGTTGGTCATAATGGCGATCGACGCGCTGCGCCAGCTCGTGCGCGGTTGGAGGCGACGGGCTCTGCGCGAATCCGCAATTCGCAGCGGCGCAAAGAAGCAGTGAGACACCGGCACCCCAGAAGTAGAAGCGATTGTCGCGGTGAAACAGGGCGCCGAGCGTCATTGCAACAACTGCGTGCAATTGGTGCCGCCGGCCGGATCATACTTGGCCGCGCCGCCGAATTGATCGGTGCAGAATCCACGATCGCCGGTTTTGCCCACCGCCTGCGGAACCGCAGTGATGGTATAGGCTGTGATCTTGTCGGTGCCGTTGATCGTGACCTTCTGGCAATTGGTGATGCTGAAGAGATAACCGGATTTGTAACCGGAGGCCAGATCCGCGCCGATCAGCTGCGCCGAAGTGGGTGAGGGAGCTCCGGAGCCGGGTTCGCCGCCGAGGGATGTCAGCGCGCAGGCGTACCCGTTTGCGGGATAGGTGGATTCGTACTGAATTTCGGCCTGTGTAAGAGCGCGCAAGGAGTTGATCGCCGACACTTCATTGGCGTGTTTCTTCATCACGCCAATCGTCGGGATGGCCATCAACATCAGAATCAGAATGATGGCGATGACGATCAGCAGTTCCATCAGAGTGAAACCATTGGGCGCATGAAAACGGCGCACGCGATTGCGGCGGGAGAGCGAAAACTTGCAAGTCATGGGATTCCTGTCCCTCGTGGAGCAGGCCGCTCAGAAGCAGGCCGTCCGAGAAAATGCTACAACGTAAAGACGCGAAAGGGAAATGCGACGCTCGAAAGACAGCTTTTAGCCATTAGCTTCTAGCTGCTAGCTCATTTCCCTTACGTTCAACCGCCGGCGCAAACCCCTTGCCGCGGAGAGGTACCTTTGCCTGCAGACAGGTTTGCGAGACAGGCGTATGCGGACCGAAGGGCTAGAAGCCAGGAGCTAGCAGGAAAAAGCTACTTTTCAGCACACCAGCATGGCGCGGCTCAGCTTCACGCTGTCGAGGCGGCCGAGCAACGTGACAGCGATGCGCTCCGGCTGGAAGAGCCGCTGCGCCATCGTTCGCACTTGTTCGGCATTTACCTCATCAATGCGGGCGATGATCTCGTCGGCGGTGAAGAACTGGTGGAAGTACATCTCCTGCCGGGCCAGGTTTGCCATCCGCGAGTTGGAACTTTCGAGACCGAGCAGGATGTTGCCCCTCACTTGATCCTTGGCGCGTGTCAGTTCCTCTTCGCCGACGGGAGTCTCCTTCAAATTGCGAAATTCGGCAAGGATCAGATCCACGACTTCGACCGCCTTGCTTGCCGAAGTGCCGGCATAGACGCACAGGTTTCCCGTGTCGCGATAGGGGCTCAGATCGGAATACACCGAATACGCCAGGCCGCGCTCCTCACGGATGGTTTGAAAGAGCCGGGAGCTCATGCCGCTGCCAAGAACCGTATTCAGAATCAGGGTGGCGTACCGATTATCGTCTGTGATGGAAGGCGCGGGCACGCCCAGGCAGATCTGCACCTGCTCAAGAGCCTTTTTGTTGCGCAGGATAATGCGCGCGCTTGGCTCGGGCGCGGAAAGCTCCTGCGGCGGCGCACCGCTCGGCAGGGCAGAGAACTTTTCTGCAACAGCGGCAGTGAACCGGTCGTGGTCCAGGTTTCCGGCCGCGGAAAAGACCATGTTCTCCCCGTGAAACCGGGCGCCGTGGTAGGTAAAGAGATGTTGCTGGCCCAGCCGCCCCACCGTCTCGGTGGTGCCCAGGATCGGCTTGCCCAGCGGATGCCCTTTCCAGAAACTTTGTGTGAACAGTTCGTGCACCAGCACGTCGGGATTGTCTTCGTCGATTTTGATCTCTTCCAGAATCACGCCGCGCTCGCGCTCGATCTCCGTCTCGGCGAAGGTGGGGTTCAGCACCATATCGGTAAGGACGTCCAGCGCGATGGGCACGTGGTCAGCGAGCGACTTGACGTTGAAGCAGATGGTTTCCTTGCTGGTGAAGGCGTCGAGGTTGCCACCGATGGAATCCATCTCGCGCGCGATGCGCTGCGCTGACCGTGAACGCGTGCCTTTGAAGAGCATGTGCTCCACAAAGTGCGAGATCCCGTTCACCTCCGCGGTTTCGCAGCGCGAGCCGGACTTGACCCACACGCCCATGGCCACCGAGCGGAGATGATCCATGCGCTCGGTCAGCACGATCAGGCCGTTCGGCAGTACGGTGCGGCGAAGATTTCGCTCAGCGTTCATCGATATCCGGTTGAACTCGATTGTAGGGCAATTGCGGACGCTCAGAGCCCGTGCATGTAATTCAGGAGATTCGAGGGAACAGGTCAAACTGCGCCGGGGCCAGCCAACGGCTAAGATAATCTTTTCCGAGCCCCGCGATGCCTAAACAATCAAATCAACTCACCCTATTAGACGCCTCGAACCTGCCGGGCGGATGCAAACCGCCGCTGTTTGGGTTGGATGCAGAAGCGCTCGCGGCGCGCATGGTGGACCTTGGGGAGCCGGCTTTCCGCGGGAGGCAGATTGCTGAAGCCATGTATAGTCAATGGCTTAAAGAACTTCACGAAATCACTACATTGCCTAAGCCTTTGCGCCGACGGCTCGCCGATCAAGGGTGGCAAATCGGTCGCCCGGGCATCTCCAGGGCCTTCCAGTCTGCTGACGGCACCGAGCGCTACCTGATTGAATTTGAAGGTTCTGGCCCCAAAAATGAGACAACCGAGGCTGTCTGGATGCCCGAGGGCGATGGCGGTGAGGCCGGCGATGGAAGCGATGATCATTCAAAGAATTGGCGCCGCGCCACAGTTTGCGTTTCAAGCCAGATAGGTTGCGCGGTCAATTGCCAGTTTTGCCTTACTGCGAAGCTCGGACTGCAGCGAAACCTCAACGCGGGAGAAATTGCGGGGCAGGTAGTGGCAGTACTCGAGCGCCATGCCGTTCGTGTCGGCCGCGACCGCGTGAACCTGGTCTTCATGGGCATGGGCGAGCCGTTTCTGAACTACGACAACTTCATGGCCGCAGTGCGCCTGCTGGTGCGCGAGGTTGGCCTGAGCCCGCTGCGCATGACGGTTTCCACTTCGGGAATCGTTCCCGGCATTGAGCGCTTTGCGCAGGAACCGCCGGAGGTGCGCCCGAAGCTGGCTATCAGCCTGAACGCGCCGAATGACGCGATCCGCGCCGAGGTGATGCCGATCAATCGCAAGTGGCCCATTGCCGCGGTTGTCGATGCCGTGCGCAAGGTCTCGCTGCGCCCGCGTGAGCGCATCACATTCGAGTACGTGCTGCTGGGCGGCGTCACAGATCAGCCGGGACATGCGCGCGAGCTTGCGCGCCTCGTGCGCAGTACAGGATTGGCCGCGAAGGTCAATTTAATCGCATGGAACCCGGGGCCCGGCATCGCTTACACGACGCCGAGTGTTGCAGACGTTGAAGCGTTTCGGGCGCTGATGGCAGGGGAGGGAATTCCCGTTTACCTGCGCCAGCCGCGCGGGCGCGACATCTTCGCCGCCTGCGGACAGCTCAAGCGCACCGTGGAGTCGTCAACGGCGGCCCAACCCTCATCAAGCTGATTGCCGGTCGAAAACTCGATGCCGGCGGATGAATGCGATATGAATGTAGAAGGCGTGTGCCTAATTGCTCGGCATCGGCAGCGGCTTCACACTTCCGCAGTCAGCGCCCTTGTAGACCGAAGTCGAATTCATCGTCATGGTCATTGCCTGGCCGGTCGGCATCGCCATTGACAAATTCATGGTCGTCTTTGTTGTATTCGCATCCACGAATGTGGTCTGTATGGTGCCGGTCATGTTCGTCCGGCCGGAGCAGGTCAGATTCGCGGTCATGCCGCTCGCAGTAAGCGAAACATTGGTCACCTGGCACTGCGCCGATTGCGGATTAGTATATGGGCCGCCATATTTATCGATCATCGCCTGCGTCACGCAAACCTGCTGCGTCTGCGACCCCATGTTCGGCATAGCGGGCATCCCGCTCATGCTCATGCTGCTGGTGATTTCCCAAAGGCCGGCCTTCCTCTGTCCCTGCGCGAGTGGCGCAAGAGCAATCAAACAACAGGCTATGATCGTCCAAATCCGGGTCTTGCTCATACATCCTCCGCGCAGCCTTATCGTCCATGTTTAAAGCAGGTGGGTGCGTGCATCGACTTTACGCCAATTCCTCGGCGCGAGGAAGACCCACTTTTCCAGAGTCGAGTCAGGTGCCAGGCGCGGGCTTGCGCAGATGCCGGTTGTCTTCGGCGGGCAGGCGCTTATTGCGGCGCAGGTCCGCGCACCACTTGCACCAGGTTGCTGGTGTTGATCTCCTTGGCAAGCGCGTTCTTCACGTCATCAGCGGTGAGCGCCATGTACTTCTTTGCTGCCAACACAGGCTCATCCAGCGGCAGGCCAATGATGGCGCGGCCCAGCAACCCTCCTGCCAGCGCATCCTCGCTCGACGCGCTCAGCGGAATCTGGCGCAGGAGCAGAGCCTTTGCCTGGTGCAATTCGTCAGGCGAAACATCTGCGGTCCGCATCTGGTCGAGATCGCGAACAATCAGGGCGCGCGCCTTCGACACATTCTGCGCATCGCAGCCATACTGAACCGAATAGGTTGCCCGAGTTTTGGAGGCGTTCAAACTCACGTCCACGTTGTAGACATACCCTGCGACCTGGCGCAGATCGTGGTAGAGGCGCGTGGCGTAGAATCCGCCGCCGAGCACATGATTGCCGAGTTCGAGCGGATAATACTCAGGATCGAAGCGATTCAGATTGATCTGCTCGGCCAGCGTGACCTGGTCCTGGACACTCTGCTGGTCAGGCACATTGACTGCTGACGGCTTGTTCTCCTGAACCGGGGGCAGCGTAGTGTTGGGCTTCGTGCCCGTAGCTTTCCAGTCGCCAAACCACTTCTCGATCACGGTGCGCGCCTCTTCGGGGGTCACGTCCCCGATGATGACAATCGTGGTGAGATCGGGGCGGACGGTGGCGTCGTGATATTGCTTCACTTCATCGAGAGTCACGTTCCCAAGCGTGGCCGGCGTGGTTTCGCGCAGGATCGGATCGCCCAGGGGAACCAACGCCTTATCGAGTGCGCGGGAGGTGCGGTAACCGGGGCTCTGCAGATTTCCGGCAACGAACTGGGCCGTTTGGCCACGCGTGATCTGGAATGCCTGTTCGGGAAGCGCGGGATGCAATTCGTTATCGGCCAGCAATTCCACGCCTCGCGAGAAATATTGCTTCAAGACGGTGAGGGAAAAACGATAGCCGGCGCTTTCGTTGGCGGCAATATCGTCAAGCGCCTTCTGAAAGGTGAGCCGGTCGAGCGTTTGGGTGCCGTAGGAATAGAGCTGATCGAGAACGCTGGACAGCCCATCTTCTCCGGCTGGTGTCTGCAGATCAGAGTTGTGGTCTACTTCACCAACTACCGTTACAGTCGGGCTGGTGGTGTCGGTACGCACAATCAGCCTGATCCCGTTGGCCAGCCTGGTGTCGGAGACGGGAACGTAACTTGCAGGCGGCTTGATTTCCTCGAGTGACCCCTTTGCCCACTCCGGCAATTCCACCGATTTTGTGGGCTGTGAAGTCACCTTTTCGGCGCCTCCGAAGCCCTTTTCGGCAACTGCTTCACCGCTGGGCACGGGCTTGAGAATCGCTGTGATGGTGCTCGTGTTCAGCAAATATTGTTTGGCCACGCGATTGACGTCAGCAAGCGTGACTTTGCGGATGGCATCGATGTCTTCTTCCGGAGAATTGCGGCCTTCAGCAGCAAGCGCGCCAGACCACACGTCGGCAAGGCCGGGAATGGAGTTGCGCTGAAACTCGGCCTGCGCAATTTCGCTCTGCTTGGACGCGTCCACCAGATCTTGCGGCACGCCGTCAGTTGCATACTTCGTCACGATCTGGCGCATCTCGGCGATCGCCGCGTCGGCGTCGACGCCCGAGGGCAGCGCCACCACGCCGTACCCAACGCTAGCTTTGCGGTAGTTCTCCGCAACCCCGAATTCGGCAGCCAACGCCTTGCCCGCCGGAACCATTCCATATAGGTCAGCGCGTTGGCTGGCCAGCACGTCGGCGAGAATCTGCACCGCAGCATAGTCGGGTGAATCGGTGCCAGGCATGCGATAGGCGATGAATCCCAGAACGTACGGAAGGTTGCTGTCGATGGTGAAGCTCTGGGACTGGAACGGCTGCAGGTTGATTGTTGGCGGCTGGGGAGTGGGATGGCCCGGGATGCTCTCGAAAAGCCCTTTAATCTTAGCGAGCGTCGCCGCCGCATCCACATCACCCACGACCACGAGGATCATGTTTGAGGGGGAATACCATTTGTCGTAAAACGACTTCAACATCGTGCCTGTCGTGGCGTCGAAGGAACTTTTCGTGCCCAGCGGATCATGCGCGTACGGAGTGCCGGCAAACATCGCGGTATTGAGCCGGTCGACGAACTTGTAGGTTGGATTCGACAGGTCGCGCTGCACTTCCTGCTCAATGGCCCCACGTTCCTGTTCCCATTGCGCCTGTGAATCATCAACGCCACGCACGCACGCGGCCTGCGCCTCGAGCGCCACATCCACGTCCGCTGCCGGGACGGTTGCGAAGTACTGCGTGATGTTTTGCTGCGTGTCTGCATTATTTTCGCCGCCCAGCAAAGCGTAGATCGCCGAGGTCTGGTCAGCCGACATCCCGGCGCAGCCGCGGAACGCCATGTGTTCCTGGGCGTGGGCGGTCCCGGGAAAACCGTCGGGGGTTTCATTGCCGCCCACCATGAAGTTCGCCTGAACTGTGACAACCGGAGCAAGCTTGTTGGGAACGATGACGACATGCATTCCATTGGCAAGCGTCGCGCGGGTTGCGTCGGGCTCGGCTGGAGACGTGGTCTGCGCGAAGCAGGGAGTCACAACGTATGCGAGACACAGGAGAGGCAGCAATCGTTCGAGTTTCAAGATGGATCTCCATTTCGGGGTAGCATTTGTTTCGGTGAGGCAGCTTGCCAAATCTTTCGATGCAATTTGCGGGCCCGTTGAGACATCAGGTTCTTTTTCGAGGGCTGCCGGCAGCCAACTCCAGCAGCGCATCGGTTACGCGGTCCGCCGCGTGTCGGACGAAGGCGCCTTCGCTCGCGAAATCTCTGGCGATGCAGCGGACTCCCAGCGCCTCGATCCGTTCAATATCCGGCACGATAGCGGAAGCACCTTCAGCGGCGTAGCGCGCAAGTGTTTCAGGAGAAAAGCGCCCCGTGTTTACAATCGCATAGTCGAATATTCGCGTGCGCGTGTGGTCGTAAATGCGCTCGATGTGCTGTGAGGCGGTCAGGTTCAGACTTTCATTGGCCTGGGTCATCAGGTTGCAGATATAAACACGCAGGCCAAGCGCCGCGCCCAGCGCAGTGGGGATGCCATTCACGAGAAGGTTGGTAATCAGCGAGGTGTACAGGGAACCGGGCCCCACCGTAATCAGGTCCGCGCGCTCAATGGCTTCCAGCGTTTCTGGCATTGGAGCCGGATCGGGGGGATCAAGCGTCAACTCAACGATGCGTCGCTTGCTGGCGGTGATCTTTGTCTCACCCCGCACCACGGAGCCGTCATCCATATTGGCGACCAGCGTGGCGTTGGCTGTCGTCGCAGGGTAAATATGGCCGCGTGTGGCCAGAATTTTCGAGGCTAGTTGCACGGCCTGGGCAAAATCGCCGGTGATCTCGGTCAGGGCGGCGACAAAGAGATTTCCAAAACTGTGTCCTTTCAACCCGTTTCCACTTTTGAACCGGTGCGTGAAGAGTTTCGAAAGCAGGTCCTCTTCCTTGCTGAGCGCAACCATGCAATTGCGGATGTCGCCGGGCGGCAGCATGTTGAAGTCCTGGCGCAGGCGGCCCGACGAGCCGCCGTCGTCAGTCACGGTGACCACGGCGGCCAGGTCGCCGATTGCGTTGCCCGCAGTGGCTGTTTCGCCGAGCGCAGGAACGTGCCGGCGAAGCCCGCGCAGCAAAGTGGAGAGCCCCGTTCCGCCGCCGATGGCAACGACGCGCAGCGGGCGCGAGGCGGTCGAATCCGAACCGCCGGGATTCGGGGTCGGCGCGAGGTGACGGTTGACGAGGATGGCGGAGTCCAAAACAGCCCTACGGAATCTCAGGATAAAGCAATTCGGTGAAGCGCGGATCGTCGACCATGTTTTGGAAATCGTTATCTGCGCGCGCCTGCAGCCGGTTCTTGGGATTAAGCTCAATCGCTCGCGACAGGCTGGTAAGGCAGTCCTGTGCATGGCCGGTGATGGCTTCAAGAACCGCGAGCCCGTAAAACGCATAGTCGGCGTGAGGATGCGTTGTGAGAATTTGATTGAACTGGTCGCGCGCTTCCTCGTAATAGCCGGTGTTCAGCAGGGAAATGGAGTAATCGTAGTGTTCCTCGGGCGTCGGGAATGAAAGGCTGGACTTTCCGATTTGCCGGCGGCACGTGGCAATGTACACGCGGCAACGGTCCTGAATCTCGGGCGGAGCATCGGGAAGGAGCTTTTCCAGCATGCCGAGAGCCTTCTCATATTTCCCTTGCTGCAACAACTGCACGGCGGCCTGATAGTGCTGGAACACGGGCTCCGTGCCAGTGCGTGCGCGGCCATCGGGTTTGCCGACCACGGGTGTCTTCTTGCGGCTTGGCGTTGCGGATCGAGCCTCTTGCGTCATGGTTGTAACGGAGGAGCACATTCCTTTCCCCCATGCGCCGTGCGTGTGCCGGGCGGGGAGCTTTCCAAAGGGAACTCTACTTAGGCCATGTTTATACGCAGAACCCGGCATTCCGTCAATGGGGGTCTCAAGGGTGCGCTACTGGTCCCGCCCGGCGACCGTCTTGCCATAAATCGCCGGATTCAGCGAAGGGTCGTTGTACATCTTCAGTTGATGATAGACCTTGAACCTGCGCTTTCCATTCATGATCTCCCGCCACAGTGCATCAAGGCAGCCTGCGAGGCTGGCCCGTTGCTCTTCGAGGATGGCAAGACGCTCCTGGTTGCGCGTTCCATGCCCCGGCGGCGCATCGGTTCGCCCGGCTTCTTCGCTCGTGTGGTAGATCTTCAGGGCAAGAATGGAGAGGCGGTCAATGATCATCCCCGGCGGTTCGGAGTTGAGCGGCGCGGCAAGATTGAGCAAGCGTTGCGCCTCAAGCCAGGCGAGCAACATGGCGTCCAGCTTCTCAATCAGATCGTTGCGGAGCTGGTTGGTGCGATCGATGCGGCGCTTTACGGCTGCAATCTCGGTATCGCTTGCGCCTGGTGCGCGGGCTTCGTCTTCGATATGCCACAAATCGAAGTTGGCGCGATGCAGGCGCGCTACCGTCTGGAGCCAATCTTCGCGCGCTTTGTCGACGGGGTTTTCTGCGCCGGCGAGGGGTGGGAGGCCGTCGAGCGCCGCTGCTGGCCGCTCATGCCAATCCTTCGTCAACTGATCCTGCAGGGCGACAATCTCTGTTGCGGAGAGCATTTCCAGCGTCCTTTATACAGCACAACTTCCGTAGCTGCAGGCTCCATGGTAGAACGCGGCTGGGCGCGGTTCAAAACACTGCGTTGCGCGCAAGTGCCTAGGGCAAGGGAGGATAGCCCGTGGAAAAATAGCGCTTGACAATATACCTACTAGTCGGTATCGTCATACCAACTGGTAGGTACACTATGCCGACAATGACCGAATCACCTCACGATTCCCGTTCCAAACTCCTTGATGCCGCCCTCTATGTAATTCGAGCCAAAGGCTATTCTGCCGCCCGCGTGGAGGACGTATGCGAGGCAGCCGGATTGACCAAGGGCAGCTTCTTCCATCACTTTGCCAGCAAGGAAGACCTCGCGCTCGCCGCTGCGGAGCACTTTTCCGCCTTTGCCGAGAGCATCTTCTCCGTTGCCCCGTACCATTTCCTGGCCGACCCACTCGACCGCCTTCTTGGCTATGTCGACTTCCGCAAGGCCATCCTGCAGGGCGAGCTGCCGGAGTACACCTGCCTGCTCGGCACCATGGTGCAGGAAACGTACGAAACCCATCCCGCCATCCGCAAGGCCTGCGACCGCTGTATCGGCGCGCATGCCGCCACGCTCGTCGGCGACATAGAAGCTGCGGTCGAAAAATACGGCCTCTCCCCCGAATGGACCGTGGAAAGCCTCGCCTACTACATGCAGTCTGTGATCCAGGGCTCGTTCATCCTGGCCAAGGCACAGCAGAGCTCACTGGTCGCTTCGGATTGCCTCGATCATCTCCACCGATATCTCCAATTACTCTTCACCTGCCGCAATTCACGCGATCGCACGCAACCGCAACCGGCAACACAAATCTCATAGGAGCAAGCACCATGACAACCACATTGAATCTCACTGAGAATCCCGAAGTCGTCGAATGGCCTGAAACTCACTACGTGTATGTCGAGAAAATTGGACCGTTCATGGATACTGCCGGCCCGGCTTGGCAGACCGCGCATATCCTGGTTCCTGCGATCTCTGAACACAACACCGTCACCAAATACATGAGCCTCTATCAACGTGGGCCGCAGGTCTATCGCGCCGGCTTCGCATTCGCCGAAGCGCCCGAGAATCTCCCCGCCGGCCTCGAATACACGCACTTTCACGGCGGTAAATACGCGCGGTTTGTCCTCGTCGGCCCTTATTCTGATCTGGCCGCTGCCTCCGGTCGAGTCTTTGAAATTGTTGCGGAGAAAAACATCTCCCTCCGCGATGACTTCTGCATCGAGAATTACGTCACCGATCCGCGTACTACACCCGAGGATCAAACCACTACGCACATCCTCGTCCCCACGGCCTGAAAACCGCTTCTTCGATTCTGATTTGGAGCCGTAAGCAGCAAGAGCAAGGAGGTCGACGATGCGAAAACTCGTGCTCAAAATGTCTGTCTCAGTTGATGGTTTCGTCGGAGGACCCGTCGCAAACGTCTACCGCGCTCAACCCGCGTGAATACTTCAACCCTAAACTCATCTCCCCGGAGGTTATTCATGTCATTCACACCCTCTACCGATCCTTCATCGTCTTTTGCTGGCTCCCCTGCCGACGCCACAACGTCATTGGCTCGTCCTCGCGCCAATTCGCGCGGCAAGTTGTGGACAGGCCGCGTTCTCTCGTCCATCGCCGTGCTCTTCCTGCTTTTCGACGCCGTGGGCAAGTTCGTCATGCCGCCGCCCGTGACTGAGGCATGTGCTCGGCTCGGATTTCCCCTGGCGCTTGTCCCCAGCATCGGCTTCCTCTTGCTGGTTTGCACAGCCGTCTACGCCATTCCACGAACGGCCATTCTGGGCGCCATCCTGCTCACCGGATTTCTCGGGGGCGCCGTTACCATCCAGATGCGCGCTGGGAGCCCGATGTTCGAAACGATCTTTCCTGTGCTTTTCGGCATCCTGGGATGGGCGGGGGTCCTTCTGCGAGAGCAGCGTCTGCTTGATCTCTTCCCCCTGCGGAGCAATTGCGCGCGCTGACTTTGGATCGTCGAGCCCAAACCATTCAGCCGGCAAGCCAACATCCCAAGCGAAGGAGAATTCACCATGGCAACCACAGACCTGCACGCTCCCGCTTCAACCGACGAGGCAGAGATTCTCGCCCTCGGCAGCGCTCTTCGCGCAGCGCACGCCAACAAGGATCCGGAAGGGATCGCTGCGCCTTATGCTCCGCAAGCGGTCATCTACGATCTTGAACCGCCGCTCGCGCACAATGGAATCTCCATTGAGCGCAAACGCAAGTGGCTCGCAACCTGGGATTCGCCGATCGATCTCGCGGCGCAAAGCGTCGCCGTACAAGATCGCCTGTTTGTATGCCGACCTGGGCGATAAGGGGAGGGCCTTCGAGTGGCTGGACACGGCTTATCGCAAGCACGATTTCCTGCTCAAAGAGCTGAACACTGCTTTTGAGATGGACAATCTCCGCGCCGACCGACGCTTCACCGAACTGGTTCGCAAAGTCGGATTGCCTGCGGTGAAACCAGTGTGACTGGATACCGAAATCACAGCACGCAAGTCTGGTGAGCTCGGTGGGAATCGAACCCACGACCCACGCCTTAAAAGGGCGTTGCTCTACCAACTGAGCTACGAGCTCGGAAATACCGCTATTTCAAAACTACCACAGTGTGAGAGACGCCGTTCCGCAGTGCACGCGACCGGCAAGGCTGCACGGCTGGACTATTCCACGCGGTGCTGAACGTGCCTTGAATCACGACACGAGAAGGTTCGCGATAATCTCCCTTGGGCTCTTCAAACACGGTAATCTGTGCACTTGGTACAATGGTACTCATGACGTATCAACGCATAGATTACTGACTGGGCATGCGACCCGCATCGCGCAGAAAATGAGGAATTTCACACTCGCCGAATGACTGAAAAGTGTTAGCGAGAGAACCTTGCAAGTGTTATTGTTCAGGTATCTACGAAGCCACTAGGATTATCGGAGAGAATACCCGCCATCCGGGTGCGCGTTCCCGGTGTTCCATATAGCAACAGCCGCGTCAGGGCTCTGTAAGCCTGGGAACTCGTGCGATGGCGGAAGTTGCCGGGAAACCCCATGACGGAGCGCAAAGGGCAGTTCGACGAGAGCGAGACCCCAGAGGACGTGGCGTCACTGTACTCCTGGGCGAATCTGCATGGCGCGAAATACCGCGACTTTTCCGCGTCGCGCGCGCAAACTCGCGAGAAGGCGCGGCAACGCCTGGAGCAGGCGATGGAAGAAGAACGTCTCCGTGCTCGCCAGCAGACCGAATCGCAGCGAACGTCTGAGAACGCGAACATGAGGGAGGGATCGCCACCAACTCAAGGTGCGCCGCCCGCTCCGCCGCTTTCAGAATCCTCACATCTCGACGATCTCGCCGCCATCTCGCGCGGTTTTTCTGCGCCGCCGCATTACCGCTCAACGCTGCCTCGAACTCCGCCCTTGACCATGCGCGAAGAAAGCCAAGTTCCGCCACGGAATCCATGGCCGGCGCCGGATCCGAATGAGGCCGCCGGGCGTCCCGCATGGCTGATGCCAGATCGGCCAGAGCCGGCTGCGCAGCCCAGTGCTTCAACCACGCCGGAAGATACGCTGCAGGGATCGCGCGAGCGCCTCGCCACACGCTGGTTCGCGCTGCGCGGAATTTATGAAGGGGGCGCACCGCCTGCTCAGGCAGCGCCGGCGCCTGCCGCTCGCGCTCCGGTCATGGCCGTCTTTTCGCTTGCCGGCGGCGTCGGCAAAACCAGTCTCGTCGCCACGCTGGGGCGGGCTCTCTCTGCGCGCGGAGAGCGCGTTTTGCTCGTCGACACTGCCGACTATGGGCTATTGCCGTTTTTCTTCGGCGCATGCGATCAGCGACCAGGAATGCTGCGGACCTTCACCCCGCCATCCTCGAGCGGCGATGCGCCGATCCAGATGATCACGATTGATCCTGAGGCTCTCGGTCCGGAGGCGTCCGCCGCAGAAGCGCTCACGGCGGAGATCTCCAAGCTCGCACGCGGAGTTGGCCGCGTCCTCATCGATCTGGCCACAGCCTCCGGCGCAACGACGCGCCGCATTATGCGTTTGTCTCCGCAGATCCTGGTGCCGCTGATGCCGGATATGAACTCGGTGGTGAGCGTCAGTTCGATTGATGCGTTCTTCGATCACAATGGCGGCGGGCCAGGCAAGCCCTTGCTTCCTCATTATGTACTGAACCAGTTTGACGCAACGCTTCCGCTTCATCTCGACGTGCGCGAGGTGCTGCGCGAACAGCTGGGCGATCGGCTGCTGCCCTTCGTCCTGCGCCGCGCTCCGGCCGTGAGTGAAGCGCTGGCCGAGGGAATGACGGTGATGGACTATGCGCCGAATTCTCCAGTGGCCGAGGATTTCCTGAGTCTTGCCGGTTGGGTCAAGAGCCTGTCTGCTCCCGCGAGTACCGGCTTTCGCGGCGTTCGCTGGAGCGAGCGATGACGCCAGCGGGACTCTGGCAGGATATTGGGGCAGGAGAGAATTTTTTCACAAAAGTTCTGCGCCTGCTTTTTCTCCTCGTAGCCGCATCGATTCTGTGTTTTCTCGCCGTTCTTCCGCTCAACTGGATGCAACAGGCGGTGCTGGGGCTGCTGAGCCTCGTGGTGGCGATGATTTTGGTGCGCAGTTCCGACTCGTACCTGATCACGCTGACTATGATGATGCTGTCGATGTTCAGCACTCTCCGGTACGGATACTGGCGCGTGACGCAGGTTGTTCAGTATTTTCAAGACCCAGCCAATCATTGGGGTGCACTCGATATTTTCTTTATTCTGTGCCTGCTCCTTGCTGAAACTTACGCCTTTGTCATCCTCTTTCTTGGCTACTTTCAAACCATCTGGCCGCTGCGCCGGGCTCCGGTTGCCCTGCCTGAAAACCCCGACGACTGGCCGGACATCGACGTTCTGATTCCCACGTTTAATGAGCCGCTTGACGTGGTGCGCTACACCGCCTTGGGCGCGCTGAATATGGATTGGCCGGTCGACAAACTGCACATCTATCTGCTCGACGACGGCCGCCGGACGGAGTTCGAGGAGTTCGCGCGCGAGGCCGGCATCGGCTACAGGACGCGGCCCAACAACCAATACGCCAAGGCGGGGAATATCAACGCCGCTCTCACATCGACTTCGTCGCCGCTGATCGCGGTGTTCGATTCGGACCACGTTCCAACACGAAGCTTTTTGCAGATGACCGTGGGATGGTTTTTGCGCGATTCCAAGCTGGCTGTGCTGCAAACGCCGCATCATTTTTATTCGCCCGACCCATTCGAGCGGAACCTTCAGCAGTTTCGGATCATTCCCAACGAAGGCGAGTTGTTCTACGGTGTGGTGCAGGACGGCAACGACTTTTGGAACTCCTCGTTCTTCTGCGGATCCTGTGCAGTCCTTCGACGCGAGGCGCTCGACGATATCGGCGGCATCGCAACGGAGACGGTGACTGAGGATGCGCACACTTCGCTGCGCCTGCAGATGAACGGCTGGAACTCGGCCTACATCAACATTCCCCAAGCGGCAGGCCTGGCCACAGAACGGTTGTCGGCCCATATCGGGCAGCGCATCCGCTGGGCGCGCGGCATGATCCAGGTGATGCGGGTGGAGAATCCGCTCTTCGCTTCGGGGCTCAAGCTTCCGCAGCGCCTCTGCTACTTCAATGCGATGGGGCATTTCCTGTATGCGATACCGCGGCTCATTTTTCTGACCGCACCCCTCATCTATTTGCTCTTCAACCACACCAACATTCCCGGCTACTGGCTCGCCATCCTCGCCTACGCGCTGCCTCATCTCGCACTCTCAAACCTGGCCAACTCGCGCATTCAAGGGGAACACCGGCACTCGTTCTGGAACGAGATATACGAAACCGTGCTGTCGCCCTACATCCTGTTGCCAACGGTGATGGCGCTGATCAATCCCAAACTGGGCAGATTCAATGTGACGACGAAGGGCGGGGTGGTGAAGCGGACATTTTTCGATTCACGCATCGCGCAGCCGTTTCTGGTGTTGCTTCTCTTGAACGTTGCGGGGCTCGCCATGGCGATCCCCCGCTTCTTGATCTGGGATGCCACCCGGCGCGGTACGGTGCTCATGAATGTAGCCTGGTGCCTCTTCAACGTGATCATTCTGGGCGTCTGCACGGCTGTGGCGCGTGAGTTGCAGCAGCGCCGCGCAGCGGTACGCATCCGGATCATGACACCTCTGGCGGTCAAGCTGCCGGATGGGAGGTCGATCACCGGCAAGACCATCGACCTGTCGCACGGCGGCGCCGGCATACGGCTCAGCGAGGCTCTCAAAGGCGAGCTTCCCTCGCAGGTGCGCGTGGCGTTTCCGCTTCCACCAGGAGGCGGCGGTCTGCCTGCGGCCGTGGTCTCACTGGAGGACTCGGTTTTACGCGTTCGATTTGAGGAGTTGTCGATCGCTGAACAGGAAGTCCTGACGATCGCCTTGTATTCGCGAGCCGACTCGTGGCTCGG
>OKRB01000078.1:94826-190279 GCA_900290245.1 Candidatus Sulfuritelmatomonas gaucii
CGCCTTGTATTCGCGAGCCGACTCGTGGCTCGGCTGGGGCGAAGCCCGCGACCCCGACCATGTTTTACGCAGTCTCGGCCACATCTTCAGGGTCTCCATGCGCGGTTTGAAGTTGACCTTCCTGAGCGTTGTGAAGGGAAGTAACCATTCAGACGGGAAGTCCAATCCTCTCTCGATCGCGCGCTCCGCATCGATTCTGTTTTTGGCAATGGCTTTCGCAGCCGGCGGCGCCAAATCGCTGGCGCAAACGCAACCCACTCCCATTGTGAGGCAAGCCCCAATTACGACCCCTAACCCCACTGCCTCCGTTGCTGCTAACCCCGCAAACTCTGCTAACACCGTTAGCTCCGCCAGCCCCGCCAATCCCCTTGTTCCTCCAGACCAATATCACGACAGCTTCAGGCTCGCCGAAATCGGGCCGCCGCAGTTTGAGATGCACGGCGCAGACCGGACGCACAATTTCAATTTCACGCTGCCGCAAACGCATGTGCCGCGCACTGCGAAGATTCATATGTACTATGCGTTTTCTCCAGCGCTGATCCCGCAGTTAAGCCATCTCAAGCTCATTCTGAATGGAACGCTTTTTGCGACCGTTCAACCGGCGCCCGGAAAGCTTGGGGGCTCTGACAGCAGCGATCAGGAAGGCGAGTTCAATATTCCGCCCGAACTGCTGGTGCACAACAACACGCTCACCATCGAGTTCATCGGCCACTACACGATGAGCTGCGAAGATCCCGGCAGCACGGCTCTTTGGGCCCGCGTTGAGCGCAATACGTATTTCGACATCCGCGGCGATCTGCTGCCAATGGCAGATGATCTCAAGGCCCTGCCGATGCCGTTCGTAGATCCGGCGGTCGCCCAGTCCATCAATCTTCCGGTGGTCTTTCTTACGCAGCCCTCGTACAAAGCGATCCAGGCCGCTGGCATTGTTGCGAGCTACTTTGGTCTTGTCTCGGCGAACCGCGCAATTCGCTTTCCGGTGCACATCGGAGCCATCCCGCCAGGCGACGTGATTGTCGTCGCCGAGAATCCCGCGAGCCTTCCTGCTACGGTGAACCTCTCCAATCTCGCCGGACCGACAGTGGCCATGCGCACTAATCCGAATGATCCTTACGGAAAACTTCTGATCGTGACTGGTCCCACCGCCGATGACGTGGTGACGGCTGCGCAGGCAGTCGCGGAGAATAGCGACGTACTCAGCGGCGCCCAGACGACGATCCAGAATCTAAAGCTGCCGGACAAGCAGGCTCCGGATGCCGCTCCGCGGTGGGCAAGCACCGACCAGAAAATTCCACTGTGGGATTTTTCGACTACCGACGAGCTCCAGGGCGATGGAACTGCGCCGCTCAATGCCTACTTCCGCATCCCGCCCGACCTTTACTACGAAACCGGCGGACAGAACGCCCCGCTGCATCTTGCCTACCGCTACAATTCAGTTCCCATTGGCCCCATCTCCAGCATGCAGGTGCGACTGAACAGTGCGTTCCTCGGGTCTACGCCGCTCATTCCGGGGCAGGAGGCTTCGCGCAAAACGGAGACCCTCATTCCGGTTCCCATCGCAAACCTTAGGCCGTTCTCGAACACGCTTTCGTTTGATTTCGCATTCCAACTGCTCAAAAAGCAAAATTGCCAGGATACGACTCCCATCAACATGGAAGGCGCGATCCTGCGCGACTCCTACCTGGATCTGCGGGGTTATCCTCACTGGGCGGCGTTGCCCAATCTTGAACTCTTTTCAAACGCAGGCTTTCCGTTCACGCGCCTTGCGGATCTGAGCGAGACCACAGTCGTGCTGCCGCTTGCGCCTACCGGGCAGGAGATTGAGACGTACGTCACGCTGATGGGGCACTTTGGCCGTCAAACCGGTTTTCCGGGATTGCGTGTTACCGTTGCCGGCCCTGATGCGCTGCGCAATGGCGTCGACACGGACTTCCTGATCATCGGCGCAGGAGACGACCAGCCGGCATTCAACTCGCTCGCCAGCCACCTGCCGTTCACGCTGAGCAGCGGGCAGGTCCAGGTGCACGATACGCAGGGCTTCTTTGACCGTGCTCTTCACACTGCGTGGTGGAACCTTCAATCGAAACCGCACACCGAATCGGGCGAGCTTACCGCGGGTGGAACTCCTGACGCGGTGATCGAGGGGATTGAATCACCCTACGATCTGGCCGCAAGCCGCAGCATCGTGGCCATTCACCTGAAAGACTCGACCACCTTCGAGCCGTTCATGAGCACGTTTCTCGCCGTCGAGCAGGCGAGCGACATCTCCGGCTCGGTGGCCGTTCTTCATGGCGATCAATTCCAGTCTTTCCGCATCGGAGCAGCGGTCTATCATGTGGGAGTGTTGCCCTGGTGGACGAAGCTGACGCTTTGGTTCACGCAGGTTCCGTGGCTGGCCGCGCTTATTGTTGTTTTTCTCGCTTTTCTGCTTGCCGTCTGGATCCGTCAATGGCTGCGCGCCAAGGCCCGCGCGCGCCTGACCACAATGGAAGAGTAAAGTCAGTCCAACTCGCTTCAACTCCGTTCATCATTCGTGTCATCGTCACCGGCCGGTGCGTGCCTGGCTGCCGGAACGGAGTCGAAAGCCTGCCATTCCACCGCGAACGCGCCAACGGTCTTTTCCCTTGACTGGCTACGTCCTTTCACGGTGCCGTACCCTGCCGCGCACACCCAAGTGACTATAACCTCATTGCGCATCAGTCATGTATCAGCATGACCTTCGCGTAGTACGTTCGTCACAGGGGGCTATCAAAATGGTTCTGGAGCTGTAATCTGCATACGAGATTCCCGTCTATAATTCCGGATCAGAATTAGTTGGGTAGGTGTGTATCTACCGGCTCAGGTGCTTCGGCAAGGGGCTCGGAAGAGATTGCTGTACTGTAAGCGCGCTCAGTGAAACGCGGGCGCAAAGTTGCCTTGGCCTCTCGCAAGGAGGAGGAATCATGATGCGCAGGACTTTGCCTTATCTTTTCGTTTCCGCCATGATGACGGCCCTGCTGGCGGGATGCAGCTCCAACATGGTGAACACCACCGCCGTGACGCAATCGGCGGGCACCGTTCCGGTTTCAATCACCATGACTGACGACCCGCCCGCGGGTGTTTCCGTCCTCTTCTTCCAGGTGAGCCTGACCGATGCCACCCTGACGCCCACAACGGGCTCTCCGGTCTCGCTGCTCAGCAACAACACTCCCGTCCAGATCGACGTGACACAACTTCAGGCGCTCTCGGCATTCTTGAGCACGGCCAACGTGGCCGCGGGAACGTACAAGAGCTTGAGCCTCACGTTTGCCAATCCGCAACTGGTGATCTTCAACCAGTCTGATACGGCGCTGGGCAGCACGTGCGCGGTAGGCACTGTTTGCCAGCTCACTCCGGCGTTCGACAACAATTCCTCCACGCTGTCGTTTACTTCATCGCCATTCCCGGCCACGGTCAGCGCGAGTTCGCCGCTCGGATTCCTGATCGACTTCCATCTCAATACCGTGATTCAGACCGACCTGTCGGTAAATCTCAGCGTGACCAACGGCGTCACAATCTCGGAGCTGCCGCCAGCTCCAACTCCTCCGCAGTTCGGCTTTCTCAGAGGCACAGTGGGAATGGTGACCGCCAGCAGCAATCAGTTCACGCTGCAAACGCCGTGGGGCAGGAGCTTCACCATCAACACCACCAGCAGCACCGCGTTCAATAATTTCCCCGCAAGCGCATGCAAAACGCCGGGCATCGCCTGCCTGGCACAGGGCCAGATCGTTCAGGTGCAGATCTCCAGCGTAGGGAAGGACGGCACGCTGACGGCCAGCCAGGTGACCTACGTGCAGGAGGCGACCGCACAGACCGTTGAGGGAACCATCATCAAGATCCTTCCGTACCCGACGCTCGCAGGTGAAGAGATCGTCCAGATGCTTCTTCATAACAGCCCGATGGCAACGAGCAGCGTTCCCCTGGGCGGAGTGGCACAAGTCACGTTTGCAAGCACTGCAACGTATTCGATCGACAACAAAGGCTTCACGATTCCATCGGGCCTGAGCTTCAAGGGAACAGCAGATGTGATCGTCGGACAAAATGTAACAGTGACCGTCGTGCCGGGTTCGTTGAGCAATACCGGCGGAGCGCCTCCTTCCAGCGCCTGGGCGCCGCCGCGCTCGATCGCCTTTACTGCATCGGCCGTCGAGCTTGAGCCGAGCCAGATGACGGGATTAATTACTGCTACCGATTCCAGCACAACCAGCTTTACTCTCGGTGTGGGAGGCGGTCCGTTCTTTGCTCCATGGCCCATGCCCGCCGCAATTTCCATGTTCAACGTGGATACGACAAGCCAGACGACCTACACGGGCTTCAATCCCGACAGCTTCAGCGGAATCGCGAAGGGTGAACTCGTCTCAGTGAATGGATGGCTATTCGCGTCTCCGACGAGCGGGAAGCCTCCCACCATCGCTGCACAATCGGTGGTACAGCGGCCGGGCTTGTTCTTCTAGCAAGTGCTGCGAGAAGACTGCGTATGCAACCGCCCCGGAGTGGCATGTTTTCATTCCCACCCAAAACGCAAAAAGCGCGTTTAGGATGGGTCACCCAACATGTGCGCGATCGGACACGTTAAGGCGAGATGCCAGGGCGCGCGATAGGCGCGTGAGAGCAGCTCGCTGGCTTCGGTGTCGTTGAGGATTTCTTCCTTCGCGACGTCCCAGTGAATCTTGCGGCCGACGAGCATTGAGATCAGGCCAAGGTGGCCGGGAATCGTGGAATGGTGCCCGGTCTCGACAGGCGCAATGGTCGGCTTGCGCGAGCGCACGCAGTCGAGGAAGTTGCGGCGATGCTCGGTGGAGACATAGAGCTGGATCTTGCGCTCGGATTCGGGAAGGGAATCCATCTTGGCCCACTCGGGATTGGAGCTGTCGAAGCCGCTGCGGTCAACCCAGACCCAGCCGTCGGGGCCGATCCATTTGGCGCCCATGGCGATGGCGGGGCTGCCGCCGGCGATGGTCATGTGAACGTCGTTCGGGTAGCCGGTGACTTCTTTGCGATAGAGGCACTCGATGGTGTATTTAGTCGCGGCGTTCCAGATGGCGTTCGCCGGCGGGAATTCACCAAAGCCTTCCACCTCGGACGGACCTGTGGAATCGAAGCCGAGACCCCAGTGCGCGATGTCGCCGTGGTGCCCGATCCAATCCATTAACTGGCCGCCGCCGGTGTTGTAGTTCCAGCGCCAGTTCTGAAACACGCGTACGTCAATGTATGGCTCCATTTTGGAGGGGCCGATCCAGGTGTCGTAGTCGAGTGTGGGCGGAGGATCGGTGACGGCGAGATTCCATGCCGGCGTGCCAGGAACGATGGTTGCGGGGTCAGTGATTTTTTCGGGAAGGGAAGAGAGTCGCGCGACAAACGCGGGCAGCGTGTGCGGAAAGTCGTGAGGGCCTCCGGGCAGGCCGACCTCAACGTGAGTCACGTTACCGATGAGGCCGTTGCGGACAATCTCCGCGGCCTTGTGGAAGGTGGGCAGGGAACGCTGCCACGATCCGGTCTGCCAGATCAAGTTGTTCTGCTCGACGGCGCGGACGATGGCTTGTTGCTCGTGGATGGTGCGCGCGAGTGGCTTTTCGCCGTAGATGTCTTTTTTGCGGGCGGCGGCTTCTGTGGCGATGATTTCGTGCCAGTGGTCGGGAACGGCGATCATGACGGCGTCGATATCGTCGCGGGCAAGAAGCTCGCGGTAGTCGTGGTATGAGGCGCAGTCCTTGTTGCCGTATTTGCCGTTGACGGCGTCGAGCGCCATCTGCAGGCGATTCTTGTCGATGTCGCAAGCGGCCACAACCCTGCAGTCGTCGTAGCCCAGGAAGGCTTTGGTGTTGGTGGGCCCGATCATGCCCCAGCCGAAAATGCCGATGTTGATGCGGTTATTCGCGGATACGCGGGTGGCGCGCAGATGCCGGCTTGAGGCAAGCGCGGCGGCAGCTCCGGCAGTGGCTAAGAAGCGGCGGCGAGAGACGGGCGATAAGATCATGGCGATTCCGTTCATTTTCTCAGCGGATTGAATTGCGCGGTCAGCATAGCACAGGGAGTGCGATTCCATCCTCTCGGTCGCCGCGGAGACAGAAAGAATGGGCCACAGGCGGTTCACTGTGGCTTCGGCATCGCTGGCGCGCAGCGCAAGATCACGGAGCGCGGCCAAGTGGCGAGTCTAAGGACGAACTGGGACGGTCACGCGGTCTTCGCAATGAGCCGGCGGGCCGCCATCGCCATGGGAAGACGCGTGAACCCTGCGAAGAGCATGCTGACGCCGATGAGAGTCCCGATTGCCCACTCGCTGCTCGATGGCCAGCTCAGACTGATCATTGCACACAGAATCAGGGAGATGATGCCATCGAAGAAGAGCCAGCCGGAGCCTGACATCTGGCGAATGCGGAAGGCCAGAATCAGCACTAAAATGCCCTTGGCAAAGAGATAGCCCTCCAGAAGGAGCGTGAGCGATGCGAGGCCTGCGATCGGCCTTACCAGCAGGTAAATTCCTAGAGCGAGGTAAAGCAGGCCCAGGAGGCCTTCCCAGAAGAGGCCTCCAGGTGAGCGCACATGCCAGGCAAAGGCTAGGTGCGCAACACCGCCGAGAAGCAACAGCCATGCGATGAGAATGTCCACCGCGATGCCTGCGGCAGGTGGAATGACGATGGCAAGAATGCCGGCGAGGATCAACAGAATACTGAGCACGATGGCCCAGCCTGCGGATAGTTTCACGATCCCGATCGGGGATGAATCGGCCATTTGTTCCTCCAGGTTCGAACCTTCAACTTGCTTGGGGGGTCGGTCCAGACAAACACAGCGCCTGACCCGGCTGATTGCCGAGGCCGGTGAATCAGGGCGAGGGCAACACTATACACCGGGAAAGGCTGGTCGCGGACCTTTAATTATTGACCGCCCGAGAAGAGAGATTTCCCAGTCGATTCGGCCACGATGGTGACAGGCATCGTCTGTTTTTCCAATGGCGGGTCGTTCATGTTAATCTTCTAGTAGACACTGAATAGTGAATCTGAGAGTGAATGAGGAGTAACTGACGCCGTGCTGGCGACCGAAAAAAAGACTGACCTGATCAAACGCTTCCGCACCCATGAAACTGATACCGGGTCGCCGGAAGTGCAAATCGCGATTCTGAGCGAGCGGATCAGCGACCTGACCGAGCATTTCAAGACACATAAGAAGGATCATGCTTCCCGGCGTGGTCTGCTCATGCTGGTCAGCAAGCGCCGCCGTCTGCTGGATTACCTGAAGACTCACGACACGGACCGCTATCGCGACGTGATCGCCAAACTCGGTATCCGCAAGTAATCAGAGCCAACATTGAACCGGAAGCACCCAGACCGGACCGTGGTCACGGTCATCATTCGAGACGGAATACCGGACCCAAGCAGACCTGGCGGCGTGAGAGCGCTGCCGAGGGCTTCGAGGAGGTATTCCTTCTGCGCCGGTGGCGACTTCCCCACACAAGTTTCCCAAGCGAAAAAACGAAACGAGGACATTATGTCTACTAAGCATGAAGTAGCCGTCGAGCTTGCTGGCGGCAAACGGCTGGTTTTCGAAACCGGACGTATGGCAAAGCAGGCTTCCGGCGCAGCGCTGGTGTCAACGGGCGAGACCGTTGTGCTGGCGACCGCAGTGGCTTCTCAAGAGGCCAGGGAAGGGATCGATTTCTTCCCCCTCACGGTGGATTACCGCGAATACACCTATGCCGGCGGGCGCATTCCCGGCGGCTTTATCAAGCGCGAAGGACGGCCGAGCGAGAAGGAAATCCTGACCGCGCGCCAGATCGACCGGCCCATCCGGCCGTTGTTCCCCGACGGATTCCGGAACGAGACGCAGGTGATTGCGCTGGTTTTTTCTGCGGACAAAGAAAATGATCCGGATGTCGTGGGAATTAACGCCGCCGCTGCAGCAGTGGCGCTCTCCGACATTCCATTTGGCGCGACGGTGGCCGCGGTGCGCGTAGGGCGCGTGAACGGCGAGTTTGTGGTGAATCCCACTTACGCCGAGCGTGCGGCGACGACGGTAAACATCATGGTAGTCGGTCACAAAGACGGCATCGTGATGATCGAATCGGGCGCAAAGGAAGAGACGGAAGAGGTGGTGCTCGGCGCCATTGCATTTGCGCACGATGAGATCAAGAAGATCGTTGCCGCGATTGATGAGCTTGTAGCCAAGGCCGGAAAGCCAAAGCGTGCCTTTACGCCGCCTGAGTTCGACGAAGCCTATTACAACGATCTGAAAGCGAAGATCGGCGACCGGCTGAAGGACGCGCTCGATACCAAGACTCACGGCAAGATTGAGAGCTACGCTCTGATCGACGGGATCAAGAAAGAACTGGCTGCCGGACTGCCCGCCGAAGATCCTGAAGCGAAGAAGAAGCTCGGGCACTATTACGAAATCTTGCGCGAGCGACTGTTCCGCGAGCAGGTGACGAAGGAGCGCATCCGGCCGGACCGCCGCGCATTCGACGAGATCCGTCCGATCAGCATCGAAACCGGTGTGCTTCCGCGCACCCACGGTTCGGCGCTGTTTACGCGCGGCGAGACGCAGGCGCTTGTGACGGCAACGCTGGGCACCATGGACGACAGCCAGAGGCTGGAATCGTACGAGGGAGAGCAGAGGAAGGCCTTCATGCTCCACTACAACTTTCCGCCCTTCAGCGTTGGTGAAACAGGACGTATGACAGGCGTCGGTCGCCGCGAGGTGGGTCATGGGGCACTGGCTGAGCGGGCGATTTCCGCAATTCTGCCAGGCGCCGATGAGTCGCCGTACTCGATCCGCATCGTGAGCGACATTCTGGAGTCGAACGGATCGTCCTCGATGGCATCGGTATGCGGGGCGAGCCTGGCGCTGTTTGACGCAGGCATCCAGATGAAAGGCGCGGTAGCTGGAGTGGCCATGGGCCTGGTGAAGGAAGGCGACGATTACGCCATCCTGACCGACATTGCCGGGGCCGAAGATCACTACGGCGATATGGATTTCAAAGTCGCCGGAACGCGCAAGGGCATCACGGCTCTGCAGATGGACATCAAGATCGGCGGCCTGACGCGGGAAATCCTCGAACAGGCGATGGAGCAGGCGAGGCGCGGTCGGCTGTTCATCCTGGACAAGATGGATGCTGTGCTGGACGGCCCGCGCGTGGAGCGCTCGAAGTATGCGCCGCGCATCGAGACAGTGATGATTCCGACCGACAAGATCCGCGACCTGATCGGCAAGGGTGGAGCGACCATCCGCGGCATCGTGGAGCAGACGGGCGCAAAGATCGACGTGGACGACACGGGCAAAGTGAGCGTGGCGTCGAGCGATGCCGACGGGCTGAGGAAGGCGCTGGCGATCATCAGCGACCTGACCGCGGTTCCTGAGGTGGGCAAGACTTACCTGGGCAAGGTGGTGCGCATCGCGGAGTTCGGCGCCTTTGTGGAGTTGTTCCCGGGCACAGACGGCCTCCTGCATATCTCTGAGATCGCGGAACATCGCGTGAAGGAAGTCAAAGACGAGCTGCGCGAAGGCGACCAGGTGATGGTGAAGGTTCTGGCCATCGAAGGCAATCGCATCAAGCTTAGCCGCAAGGCGTTGATCAAAGAGCAGAAGGCGAAACTGGCGCACTCCGCACCAGCGGAGACCGAATACAGCGAGGCTCCTCCAGCGCCACCGGTCGCGGCGCCTGTGCGGCCACGCCACGAATTCGATGAGCGCCAGCCGAGTTCCAATCAGAGCACCATCCTCATCGAAGGCGGCGAGGAGTTCGAGGGCGAGAACGGGGTCGAGTTCGATGAAGAGAATGAACCGAATTTCAACCGTGTCGATCGACCAGCCGTTCCCGCAGGCCAGCAATTCGGGGGAGGAGGGCGGCCCGGTGGAGGCGGAACTGGAAGCGGAGGCGGAGGCCGGCGCCGTCGGCGTCGTGGCGGAGGCGGCGGCGGGCGGGGGCCCGGTGGCGGACAACGATAGCCGAAGGCGAAGCATAAAGAAGACCCGGACGGGATGTCCGGGTCTTCGTGTTTCTAGCTAGGTTTTAGTGTAAGGTCGTCGGGCTTCTTGCGCCCTGGAATGCGGTTACTCCGCAGTCTGCAGGTTGGGCCGTCCTTTTCTGACCGGATGAGGTGTCGGGAGGAACACGGGTTGAGATTGCTCTGCAACAATGACCTTGCCTGCATTCTTGCCCGCATACATACGAAGATCGGCCGCGATGCAAAGGGCTTCCGCGTTGGGAGCATCATCAGGGAAAACGGCGATTCCGACGCTGGCGCCGACGTGCACGCTATGCCCGTCTACTTCAAAGGGATTGTTGAGGAGATCGGTTAGCAGCTTTGCAACTCGCAGAGCATCCGCGCGGGTCATGGGCTCTTCCAGGATCACGGAAAACTCATCACCGCCAGTTCGTGCCACGGTGTCGGAGCGGCGTACCCGTCCTGTGAAAAGTTCGCCCACATGCTTGAGCAGTTCATCGCCGACATGATGGCCCACGGTGTCGTTCACTTGTTTGAAGTCGTCCAGGTCAACAAGCATCAGTGCCACTTGCGATCCGGTGCGGCGGGCGCGGGTCAGTGCGCTATTCAGGCGGTCCTG
The DNA here is from genome assembly GCA_900290245.1 of Candidatus Sulfuritelmatomonas gaucii. Taxonomy (GTDB): domain Bacteria; phylum Acidobacteriota; class Terriglobia; order Terriglobales; family Acidobacteriaceae; genus Telmatobacter; species Telmatobacter gaucii. The sequence goes on from OKRB01000078.1 coordinate 105,402, forward strand.
AAACAGGCGGCGATTGGGAAGACCGGTTAATTCGTCGTGCAGGGCCAGATACTTGGATTCTTCTATCTGGTTTTCGAGAAGCAGGAGGATCATACCCACAGCGACGACGTACTTGGGGAGGTTCCAAACCTCATTTTCAAGATGAAGGTTCGGGAAGGCTGTCTGGAACCAGGGACCTACGACAAAAACCGCGGCCCACGCAAAGAAGCCCGCAATGGTGATGAAGGCTCCCGCCGTGGCGCGCCGGTAAGCATACCAGAAGTGAATGGAGCAGCCGAGATAGACGGTAAAGAAGATGGCGTTCAATGCGAGCGCTGCTCCGTTACCAGGCCGCCGCTCAACGATCAAAAGGAAGACGGAAAGAGAGCAGTAGAGGCCGACGATCCACCAGCGCAGCGGATGGGTGAATCCCGAGAGGGTAAGCAGAGCGATGGCCAGCGGCAGGGCGCCGAAGAGAATCGCTGCCGGCGCCAGGGCCCAGGATGCAACTGGATCGATGACCAGAAGACCCAAATAGAGAGTATTGGTGCCGAGCAGGACAAGAAGCATCCACCGGCTTGAGGTTCGCTGGCGAAATGGCACCGCAGCCCACATGAAAAGCACCCCGGCGCAAGCAAGCGTTGCAAGCCCAACAAAAGAGGCGATTTCAGTCCAGGGGCTGGGAGCCGGCAGAAAAAGAAATGCGGCAAAATGGAGCATGATCATGACCCAGCCAAGGAGCCAAAGGCCTGACAACGCACTTTGCCCGCGCCGCGCTACGGATGCGAATGCGGCGGTGAGGAAAGCGACGGCTGCTATGTCGGGAAGCTTGCTCCAATCAACCAAGGCGCACCTGAAGACTGCATTTCAAATATCAGAACGCTGCAATACGTGCTAAAGATAGGATCGGTTATTTTTGGAAAACTGCGATAGCGCTTTAGTTGAATGCGCTTTAGCGCTAGATTACACCAAAGTAACTTAAAGATCTCGACGCACTATGTTAGTTGTCTGCGAATTTTGCGTGGTTCTCTTCTTGCTGGGGGAGAAAATTTAGAGCTTTCGAGAGAGTGGATGCGGTTTTGGGAGGAGAGGGTTGCCGGGCGGGGCATTAGGGCGGCGGATGCAGTCGCGTCGATCATGCGCCATCGGCCATCTGGTTTTACGCACTCCACTTTTTCTGTACCGACCATCACAGGCCAGCGTTCACTTACCCACATTGGCACTCAGTTTCCCGCCGAACCCAATCATGCAATCGCTTCTTCGTTTTTTTTCTCATGCCCATTGAGTTCCTTTTCGCTAAGCGGGAAGGTGGAGATGCGCGCGCTTTAGAAACTCCTAAGCGATGCGCCCCGGCGGGAAAAGGCCGGGGCTCCTCTTAAGGACATGCTGCCTCGGGCGTTGTGTGGGGCAGGCAAAAGAGAAAGGGACTCATGAGATTGCTCATAGCCGAAGACGACAGGGCGCTCGGCCAGTTTTTGAGCCGCGGCCTGGAGGCCGACGGGCATAGGGTTCGTCTGGCATGTGATGGCGACGCCGCAGTGGAGGCCTTTCGGCAGGAGATGCCGGACTTGACGATTCTCGATCTAAATATGCCAGTGAAAGACGGCGAGCAGGTGCTGGTCGAACTGCGCGCGCTCGATGCCGATCTGCCGGTCCTGGTGCTCACCGCGCGCCAGGAGGTGGACACACGGGTGCGCTGTCTCGATCGGGGAGCGGACGATCTGATGATCAAACCCTTCAGCCTGCACGAGCTGCGTGCGCGCTGCAGGGCCCTGCTGAGGCGGAAGAGAGAGACGCGGCTTCAATTGCGCATCGCGGACCTGGAACTGGACCGGCTCGACCACAGCGCGCGGCGCGCCGGACGCAAGATCGATCTGACGAACAAGGAATTTGCCTTACTGGAGTTTCTGCTGCTGAACCGCGGCCAATGCGTTTCGCGGATTGAGCTGCTCGACTCGGTGTGGAACCTGGAGCCGGCGCAGACCACCAACATCGTGGATGTGTATGTGAACTATCTTCGGCGCAAGATTGCCGACCCGGCGCCGGGGCGCCTCATCCGCACCGTGCGCGGACGGGGATACATCGTTCCATTGGAGAGCGAACTGAATCTGAACGCGCCCAACGGTGTGGTGGCAATGCATTCAGAGGAAGTCAGCGCGGGCGCGGCGGTCGCCGCAAATTAGTGCCCGCATTGGAGTGGTTGATTGTTCGTCAGGAGGCATGACATGCAGGCGTTCCCGGTTCCAGTTCTTCCATCGCATCCACGCATGAAGCCGCGCACTGCGCTCGTGGCCAGCGCCGACCGCAGCTTTCGGCAACGGCTTACCCACGTTCTTTGCGGTTTGCGCTGGCAGGTTCGCGAGGCCGAAGGCGGTGCGCAGGCATGGGCCGAGGCCGAAGCGGCCGTTCCCGAGGCGATGATCCTCGATGCGTGGCTGCCGGATCTTGAGCTGAACGAGTTTGTGCGCGACTTCCGGGGAAGCTTTCCCGGCGTGGATCTGGTGACCGCAGCGGGATCAGGCGCCGAGGACGGCTCACGCGGGCCGCACCGGCAGGAGCTGCTTTATGCGTTGCGCCAGTCGCAGGAAGTCGATACGGCCGCATGGGACGCGACTCCGGCCTCTGCCCCCACGTGCGCATCGCCTGCGTCGCCCAAGGAGGGCCTACGGTCGGAATTTCGCTCTCCAGCTGCGGCGATTACCGCGCCGAAAGAAGCGTTATCCCTTCTCCGCACCGAAGCGGATATGCCAGCGGTCAGTATTCAAGTTTCGCGATCGGCTCCGACGGGACGGTCACGATTACTTATTCGAATGGACAGAAGCAGAATGTGGGTCAATTGGCGCTCGGCAATGTGACCAATCTCCAGGGCCTGGAATTGATGGGCAACGGAAACTATACAACTACGCGGGCGAGCGGGCCGATCTCGTTCGGGGCCTCGGGCACGTCAGGCCTGGCGACTTTGCAGGACGATGCGCTGGAGGCATCGAACGTGAACATCTCGACGGAGTTTTCCGATCTGATCATTGCGCAGAGAGCGTTCGAGGCGAATGCCAAGTCGGTGGCCACATTCGACACGGTTACGCAGGACACGATCAACATGGTGCACTAAATCGTGCACTGAGCTAGGTTGCGTTTCCCGCAGCGGGGCGGTCTTCGGGCCGTCCATGCTTTCTTGACTCCGTCGGCACTTCGATGAAGAGTCCTTTGGCATGGGCCAGCAGCTTGTCTTCCGCATTCAGAATGCGGGCTTCGACCCAGACCTTGCGCTCCTCGGCACGAAGGATTCGGCCCTCAATGCGGAGGGGAGCGCCGCTGGGAACCGGGCGGAGATACTCGATCTCCATCTTGCGCGTCATCGATCGCCTGCCCGTTGTACGCACTGCTTTGCTCATGGCTTCATCCAGCAGCGTGGCAATAATTCCGCCATGCAGGTAGCCGGGATGGCCTTCAAAAGTATCGGCGACGACAGGCAGGCTCACGACCGACCCATCGGGCGCAAGAAAGAACTCGAGGTGGAGACCGGTTGGGTTGGCAGGGCCGCAGCCGAAGCAGCGGTTGCTGGCTGCGTGGGCAAAGGGAGTGAGATGTTCTTCGTGTCGAGTCATGCCGGCCTCACGGATGAAAAAGAGCCATCGAGCGCAGCGAGAAACATTTCGCGGTCGACATTTCCGCCAGTTAGAAGGATGCCGACGCGTTTGCCGCGCAGCGCACCTTTCTCCTTGAGCGCCGCGGCCAGCGCGGCCGCACCGGCACCCTCGGCGATGTTGTGGGTGTCCTCGTAGTAAATGCGCATCGCAACGGCAATTTCGCTCTCAGAGATTTCGACAATACGGGCGACATGATTCCAGATGATTTTAAGTGCCTCAGGGCTCGGCCTGCGGCATGCCAGGCCGTCTGCAATGACCGACTGAGCCGGCGCCTCGGTGAGCCTGCGCTCCCTGAAGCTGATAGCGCTGGCAGGCGATGCAGCGGCTGTGACGCCCACGATCTCGGTGGAGAGATGCAGAGCGTCGCGCGCTGCGGCCATTCCGCAGATCGATGAGCCCATGCCGATTGGAGCATAGACGATATCGAGGTTGGGCGCGCCCACAAACAGCTCGAGCGCGCAGGTGGCTGTGCCCCACACCAAGCGCTCGTGAAACGATTCGAACATGACGAAGCCGCGCTTCTGGGCCAGGGCCCGCGCAAATTCGAGAGAATCCTGGAAATCCGGTCCATGCTCGACCAGTTCCACGCACTGAGCCAGCATGCCGCGGTTCTTCTCGGCGCTGTTGCCATGAGGCACGACGATGACAGCCTTCATTCCCAGAAGGCGCGCGGCCATGCCGCCGCCCAGGCCGAAGTTGCCGCGCGTCGCCGCCACCACGCCGGCCAAATCAGGATGCGTTTGCTTCAGCCACGATGCATAGACAAGTGCTCCGCGCAATTTGAATGCACCCACCGGCGTGTGGTTTTCATGCTTGATCCACGCCTCAGTTTCCAGTCGCTGGTTAATCAGCGGCCAACTGTATTGCGGCGTGGCCGGCATATAGCAATAGATCAGGTCCTGCGCGGAGCGGATTTGATCGAGCGATGGAAGCGCCATGAAACCAGCATACCGGCTCACATTGCGGAAATGCCGCAGGTGAAACCGCCATTTTGCGATACGGTTCCCGGCGACTTGACCTCGCGAACCGCGCCCCCTCAGACTGAAGAAGCGGGTTGCGGAAAGGCGTCCGCTGATTTCGGGTTGCTATTGCGGGGCCTCCCGGAGGATTTCCCCATTTCAATTCAAGAGTGCCGCGAATGCCTGGCGCGCCGCGGAAGAGAATCCCGAGATACGAATAGATGTGTTGCCATTTGGGCAGGAATCATTGGTTGCCTGGCGATTGGTTTCACTGGCTGCAGGAAGGCGCCGAATCTGACGCCGGAGCAGGCTGAAGGAAAGCACGTGTACGACGCCGGTTGCGCTCATTGCCATGAGGAGAACGATCTGCACCTGAAGAAAGTGCCGCCGAATCTGCATGGCCTCTTCAACCATAAGGTGCTGCCGGACGGTGAGCCGGCGACAGATGGCGAGGTTGGGCATTTATTGATGACGGGCAAGGGAATGATGCCGTCGTTTGCATACCAGCTAACCAAAGAGCAGATGGATGCGCTGCTGGCATATTTGCATACGGGGATGCGGGATGAACAAAGTCCTTAGGAGGGAGAAAACAACATGAAGATCGGAGTTCTCGGTTCGGGCGACGTAGCCCAGACACTCGCAGCCGGGTTGATCAAGCATGGCCACCAGGTCATGCTCGGGACGCGCGACGCTGCAAAGCTGGAAAAGTGGCGCGGGGCGAATCCGAAGGCGCAGATCGGCTCCACAAAAGACGCGGCGGCGTTTGGCGAAGCCGTGGTGCTGGCCGTTAAAGGATCGGCTGCGGCCGACGTATTGCGCGCTGCGGGCGCCGGCAACCTGGACGGCAAACTGGTGATGGATGCTTGCAACCCAATCGCCGATGCGCCGCCCGTCAATGGCGTTCTCAGGTTCTTCACCACGCTGGAGGAATCGCTGATGGACCGGCTCCAGCGCGAATTCCCCAAGGCGCACCTGGTGAAGGTGTTTAGCTCTGTCGGAGCTCCACGAATGGTGAATCCCCAGTTCAAGAGTGGCAAGCCGACCATGTTTATCTGCGGCAACGATGACGGCGCAAAGGCCGAAGTTGCGCAGATCCTGGAGCAGTTCGGCTGGGAAGTTGCCGACATGGGAAAAGTGGAAGCGGCGCGCGCCATTGAGCCTCTGTGCATCTTGTGGTGCATTCTCGGATTCACGAAAAATGAATGGACGCACGCCTTCAAATTGCTCCACGAGTAGCCGCGCGCCAGGCGCGCTGGAATTCAAGCACGATGCGCGCGTTTAGGCTTAGAGCGGCCGAAAAAGCATTCGCCGTATACTGGGGGTCTATGGCAACCGACAAAACATTTTATTTAGAAACCTTCGGCTGCCAGATGAACGCCCATGACTCCGAAAAGGTCATCGGCACGCTCGAGCAGCAGGGCTACCGGCAGGTGGAGTCGGAAGAAGAAGCGGGCCTCATCCTCTACAACACATGCTCGATCCGCGACAAGGCGGAACAGAAGGTCTTCAATCGCCTGAACGACTACAAGAAGCTGCACAAGCAAGGGAAGCGCTTCGGCGTTCTCGGCTGCGTGGCGCAGCAGGAAGGCGAGAAGATCTTCGAGCGCGCGCCGTATGTGTCTCTCGTCTCGGGGTCGGCATCATACCGGAAATTGCCGGAGATGCTGACGCGGTTGGAAGCAGGCGAAGGACGCATCACCGGGCTCGATGACCGGCAGACAGATGAGACCTTCGAAACCGAGTTCACGGCGCGGCAGAATCAGTACCGCGGATACATCACGATCATTGAAGGTTGCGACAAGTTCTGCTCCTATTGCGTGGTGCCATACACGCGTGGCAAGGAGCGCAGCAGGACTTCGACATCCGTTCTGCATGAAGCGAGGCGCATTGCCGACCTGGGCTACACCGAGATTCAGTTGCTGGGCCAGAACGTGAACAGCTACCGCGATCCGGAAGGGAAGATGAGCTTCGCGGAGTTGCTGGCGGCGGTGGGTGAGGTGGCCGGCATCCGGCGTGTGCGCTTCACGACCAGCCACCCGCGCGATTTTACGCGCGACATTGTGGACGCGATTGACCGCGTCCCCACGCTGTGCGATCACGTGCATTTGCCGGTGCAATCGGGTTCGGCGCGGATCCTGAAAGCGATGGCGCGCGAGTACTCGCCGGAGTGGTATCTGGAGCGGGTGGCGTGGATCAAAGCATCGCGGCGGCAGATCTCGATTTCGACCGATATCATTGTTGGATTTCCCGGAGAAACCGAGGACGATTTTATCCAGACGATGGACCTGCTGGCCGAAGTCGAATACGATTGCGTTTTCGCATTCAAGTACTCCGCGCGGCCCAATACGCCTGCACTGGTGATGATCGATTCCATACCCGAAGCGGAAACGGCGAAACGCTTGCAGGCATTGCTCGACCGCCAGCGAGAGATTCAAAGAGTGAATTATTCGAAACAGATCGGTGAGATCATTGAGGTAATGGTGGAGGGGACGAATCCCGCGCGCGGGCAGATCGCGGGAAGGAGCAGCCAGAACAAGCCCGTCAACTTTACGAGCCCGCATCCCATCGCGCCGGCGCCGGGAAGTTACTTGCGGGTGATGATTACGGGAGCTTATCCAAACAGCCTGGTCGGTGAGAGTGTATAAGAACAGAGATCAGAGAACAGAGATCAGGGAACTGAAGTGGGGCGTCAAGAAAAGTAATGCGATCGTGCAAAGCCGGGGTGAGAGGCGCGTCAAAAGAAGACATGCCGATCGTGGTCCTGAAGGATGTGAAATCCGAAGCGGTGATGCCGATTTGGGTGGGGATCTTCGAAGCGAACGCGATTGCATTGGAGATTGAGAAAACCCCGCCCTCGCGCCCGATGACCCATGACCTGGCTCGAAACCTGCTGCGACACTTGAATGGTGAGTTGGAACGCGTTGTTATAACAGAGCTTAAAGACGATACATTCTATGCAGTCCTGTGGTTGCGGCAGGGAAATGAGCAGCTTGCGGTGGATGCACGCCCCTCTGATGCGATTGCGCTCGCGCTTCGCGCCGATTGCCCGATCTTCGTGGCAGAAAAGGTGATGGATAGCGCGAAACTCAATACTTCAGGTCCGCCGGAAGGCCCCACGGCGGAACAACTGCGTGGCTGGCTCGAAGGACTCAATGACGAGGACCTGGGCCGCTACAAGATGTAATCCAACCAGAGATTCCAGAATTGTCCTGCCGCTTGAGCCAATGCGGGGGCGTATCTGTGCGCGTTGGCGCGGAGCTGCGGCACCGAGATGCCTTTCTCCCGCAACTCGCAGGCGTGGCCGACATACCATTGCTCAAGGCCCAGTTCGGTGACCTCTGGGTGGAACTTAAGGGCGAGGGCGTGCCTACCCACTGCGAATGCCTGATTTTCATAGAGCTCGGTGCGAGCAAGATGGAGAGCTCCAGCGGGGAGGTCGAAGGTGTCGCCGTGCCAATGGAACACATGGAGATCCCGGACGAGGAGCGGGGCAAACCAGGCGGAGGCTGGTTGAGAGCCGGGCTGGATCGGGAACCAGCCGATTTCCGAGCCGTTAGACCCGGGGTAGACTCTTGCACCGAGAGCCGCGACCATGAGCTGGGCTCCAAGGCAGATGCCCAGAGTCGGCCTGTGCGCAGAGAGGCGCCGGCGAAGAGATTCGATTTCTGCGGCCACGTAAGGGTAATCGCCGGCGTCATAAACGCCGATGGGTCCGCCCATGACGACGAGCAGATCGGAGTGCTCGGCCTGCGGCAGGGGAAAACGCGCAGTCGCCAGGTCGACGGTCTCGATCGCAAAGCCGCGCCGGTCCAGTACTGGCCGCAACGAACCGAGATCCTCGAAGGGAAGGTGGGTGAAAACGACAGCCTTTAGGGCATGGACCGGCATAGATTCAGGCCACCTGAGCGGTCGGGCAGCTTTAGTTAACAGAATATCTGTTATCAGACGTGCGGTATCTCGCGGCAGATAGGGGCCTTCAGCCCGCCAGTTGCCTCCGAAGCACCACGAAATGCAGATCATCGCGTTTCGGTCTGCCGAACCGGCTATCGCCATACGGAAACGGTTTGGTTTCCCCGGTCAGCGCATAGCCGCGCCGTTTGTACCAATCGATGAGCGCGGCGCGAAGATTCACGGTGGTCATTCGGATCTCGGTAGCTCCGCGCTGCTGCGCCCAGTTCTCTGCCGCCTGAAGCAGCTTGCGTCCGAGGCCTGCGTTTTGATCGCGGGGCGGGATGGCAAGCTTGCCGAGATACCAGACACTGTCGTTGACCGGTTCGAGCCAGACGCAGCCGCGCAATGAGTTGTCGGCGCGGCGCCAAAGGAGCATCGTCGCATGCGGTTTCGCCGCAATGTCTTCTCTCAGCAAATCCTCGGTGATCCGGGTGCCTTCGATGTACTGCTCCCTGGTGCTCCATCCCGTGTCGTCGCCGGCACCCCGAAAGGCGGTATTGATGAGAGACACGACAGCCGGCACGTCGGCGTCTGTAGCGATCGTCAACTTGGGAAGCTCGTTCATCATCGAAAGGTAGACTTCGACATCGGCCACGCCTGACGTGGCCTCTGACCCTGACTCTGGAGTGTCTATCCAAACAGGGCGATGCTCTAGTGGTGTCCGCCCCCGCCCGAAGGCGCGCCCGCACCGGCCGATGAACCGCCGCCGCCGGATTGGCCAACGCTCCCGCCGCCGGAACTCACACCGCCCCCGCCGCCGTGGAATCCGCCTCCGCTTGCACTCGCACCGCCTTGAGATCCACCACTTGCGCCACCACCGGAATAGGATCCTCCGCCGCCGCCCCTGGCACCGCCTGTATAGGAACCTGAGTTCGATCCTCCGCGCCAACCCGCTCCACCGGACGATGCCCCTCCGCCACCATTAAACCCGCGTGACTGCAAACTTCCATCGCGGTTTCCGACTGGAGCCCGGACTGTGACGCTCCTGCTGCCCTGCATCACTTCGCGGGACATCATAAAGGTCTGCGACTTGTGATCGAAGGTGATGGGGATACCGGCCGATTTGCCCATGCTGTTCCTGGCCTGCGCGAGATCCCTGACCTCGTGGGCCATAACGTGCGGCTCCTCGGCCCGCGCCAAGGGAGGCATAAACTCTGTTCGAAACGATCTGGGCGGCTCTTTGAGCATCTCGATCCTGCGATCCGGTTGCAGCGTGACTCGCTCGATCGGATGGGAGCCTTTGGAATCTACGGCAAAAAATCCATTCTTGCCATTGACCGGAGGCTGGCCCTTGACATCGCGCGGATGGATTGGGACAAAGCCGATCCTGTTCCCGTTTTTGAACCAGCGCACGGGAAGTTGATGAATAGGCTTGCCCGCCACCCAGACATAGCCATTGTTTCCGTAGATCCAGCTTCCGGAGTGGCAAACGGCCCATTCCCATGGTTCTCCGTAGTACGACATAGCCGGATTGAGCATCTTAGGGCCTGCATACATATTGTTCATGAGCAGAAAGCGCACCTCACCCGCCATACATGGAAAGAAGGAGTACATACCGTACAGATCAGCAAGATCGGCAGAAGAATCTGGAGCGGACGTCGGCATGGGCTTGCCAAGAAACCCGATCTTCGAGCCGGGCGCCGCAGGTTGCACATCAGCCGGAGAGATATTTGCCTGGTTGACTGGCATGTTTTGTTGTGCGGTTGAAGCCGCCGGCGCATTCCCTGCACCCGCGTTTTGCTGGGGGTTTGGTCGCCAGCAGGTTCCGTAGGGTTCGCAAGAAAAAAATGTCCCCTTCTGCGCCAAATCTGCCATGCCGGGAATCGGCGTTGCCAGTCCAGACGCTCTCAGCGCTGCAGCGGTCTCGTTCTGCCGTTCCGCGTATCGGGCCGCAACCCACTTGTCCCACGCGGTGAAGTCAAGCGGGTGAATGGGTCCGGCCTCAACGATCGGCTTGCCTTCTTTGAAGTAGAGCGTCTTGCCGGCGGTAAGGGTCTCATCTCCTTGTCCAACCATCCTGAGGCCTGTCGTATCCAGCGGCGTCAACGCGATGCCATCGATGTAGCTATTGACCCTGAGGTTGTTGATGTTGGGATACCGCGTGGACAGCATGTCGGTGGGTGTTCTCAGCACGAACCACTCGCCGGGAACGGACGGCATGACGTGCAGCGTAACCGTGCCTGAGAGCAAGGCAACCTCGGTGCGAGGAACACCGGCCGTTGTATGAAGATCGTTGAAAAGCAGAACCGAGTCCTCTCCGAGATAGAGCGTCGAGTCATCTTCGAACTCAATTTCCGCGCGGCCATTTCCCGTGACCAGGCTATAACCGGTCTGAAGCGGGAGGTTTGCTACGGCCTGCTCCCAGTCCGAGGTTTTGCCGTGTTTGCTCTGCTCGCCGCGCGAAACGCGCACGTCGCCTTCGAGGTAGCTGACGCGGGCAATCTGGGGATAAATCGTATCCGTGCCATCGGCGAACGACGCGTTGCCGGCCGAATTCCCCGCTGCTGGTTTGACGCTCGAAGATGCTTGGGCGCCACCGCTCAAAGAGTCCTGCGCCTGCGCCGCACACGATGCGAAGCCAACCGCTGCAGCGATCACTGCAACGGAGATGCACATTGCCTTCATAATTTGCCCCCTTCAGATGCTATGCCTTTTGTCTGCTCCTGTGCTGGAATTCTTGATCGGAGCTCCCGAACCTCATAAAGAGCAGCCCATTTGCGTTCATCTTTTCAGCAAATGCATTACCGCCGCAAGATCCATCCCAGCGGCTCATCAGCCAGCGCCGCACGGATCGAGGCATGATCGTCCTTGCCTATGCGGACCTTCAGGCGGGATCTTGCCCGGTGCGATCAGAAGTGATCACGGCAAAGGAACATTCCAGTGATCTGGTTTTGGCCTTGGGCTCCTCGCGCGAATTATGAGGGGCAAATCCGGCCGCGCCGATGACTGAACTACCGAAGAGGATACATAGGATTGCCTGGATCAGTTCCGGATTTCCGCAAGAAGATTCTCCACTTCGGCCTTTTCGTCCGCCGAGAGCCCCAGCAGCGGGGCCCGGGGCCGCCCTCCGAAGTAGCCATTGAAGTCGCATGCGTATTTCACGCCCGCAATGCCGAGCTCGCTGACAACGCGCTTGTTCACGGCGGCGATGCGCTTCTGCTTTTCGGCAGCAAGCGCGAGATCGTGATCCTTCCACGCGAGATGAATCTCCTGGCTGGCCTGTGGAGCGCACGCGGCGAAGGCAAGGATGCCTCCAGTGGCTCCCGCCTGGAGGGATTCGAAGAGGGCGCTGGCCGAGCCGCAAAGAACCTGGAAGCCGACTTCCCTGCTGCGGGTCTTGACGGGCGCGGCTGGGGGTGGCGTGGCGACAGCTACGCCGCCGGAAAGATCGGTAGCTGGAACAAAGGAGCCGGATGGCTCGGAGGGCGCGTTCATCATGCGCGCGGTGACGGCCTCAAAGACCTGCGTGACCGGCACGGTTCGCCGCGGAGCGTCTTTCGTGGCGGCAACGGTGTCCCGGATGCGGTCAACACTGCCGCTTGAATCCTTGATGGCGATGATGTTGTGGTGCTGAGCGAGTTCTGAGATCAATTCAATAGGAATCTGGTACGGCACGCACTTGGGAATGTTGTAGAGAATTACCGGCAGCGGTGACCGATCTGCCACGCTGCGGAAGTAGTGAAGCATGGCCGGCGCCGGCAGATTGGTTGCGTAATAGTTCGGCGGACGGACCAGAACGGCATCGTACTGGAGTTCTGCGGCCGCTTCGGCCAGCGCGACCGTGCCTTTGACGGATTCCCTGCCTACGCCGGCGATGAGAACCTTTTCGGGAGTCGCCGCCTCGACAAAAGCCCGCAGGACCTCGCGCGTCTCTGCATCGTCGAGCGTGACCGCCTCGCCGGTTGAGCCGAGAACGATCATTCCCGCGAGCAGGCTGCGCGAGTAGCGAGCCATGTTGGCCTCAATTTTGCGGAAATAGATGCGCTCGTCCGGATAAAAGGGCGTGGTGAGAGCAGCAAAGATGCCTTCCATCAGCATGGGCTTATTGTAGACGCGGATCGCGTTTCTTGAGCCAGGCGGAAGGTCCGGGAGGATCTTTGCGATGGCTATTGGCGGGAAAAGTCGCGCATTTTAAGTCGATCTCTCTCGGGTGTGCAATAGCTTTTCATGTACATTTTCGGAAAAATGTTCCACGCGGAACGCGAATTTATACGTGTATTCACGAGTTTTACCGGGTTTTTCCACAGAGAGGGGAAGTAAGAGTGCGATTCCTTGTTCCGGGTGGCCGAGTTCGCCGGCCGCGGAAAAAAGCCGCCTGACAGGTGACAATGTACGGCGCGCTGTGCTTCAAGTCGAGTCGCGAAGGATTCCACGGATGAGGTTGTGTCCGTACTATAAAGAAACGGAATGACTTGAACGAATGATAGTGCAGTTTTTGCGCCAGCCGGTAGGAGAACGGGCTTATTTATCGCCCGTTGGCCATATGCAGCGCCTGAAGTGCGTAGACCGTCACGCTGTGTTTCTGCATTGCGGCAATGCCCTCGGCGGCGGCCTGCGCGGCGGCAAGCGTGGTAATGGTGGGCACTCGGGCGGTCACGGCGGCGCGGCGAATCGCCTTCTCGTCAAAGAGCGCATCCTGGCCGCGAGGTGTATTCACAACAAGCTGAATGCGGCCTTCCTTGATGAGGTCCACGGCGTTGGGTCGGCCCTCCTCCACTTTGAAGACACGCTCGACGATCAATCCGGCGCTTTCAAGCACGTTAGCCGTGCCTTCGGTGGCGACGATTTTAAAGCCGAGGTCGACGTAGCGGCGCACCAGCGGAATCGCGGCCTGCTTGTCATGGTCGTTGACGGTAAAGAAGACGGTGCCACCGGTGGGGAGGAGCTGGCCAGCGGAAAGCTGCGCCTTGGCAAACGCTTCGCCGAAACTCGACGCGACACCCATCACTTCGCCCGTGGACTTCATCTCCGGGCCAAGAACCGTATCGACTCCGGCGAACTTCGACCAGGGGAAGACCGGGGATTTGACGTAGTAGTGCTCGCCCGTGCCAAGGTCGTTGCCGGAGGCCACTTCAGCGGGGAGCAATTCGCAGAGCTTGCGTCCGGTCATGAGCCGCGCGGCGATCTTGGCCAACGGTATACCCGTGGCCTTCGAGACGTAAGGAACGGTGCGCGAAGCGCGGGGATTCACTTCGATCACGTAGACGTGGTCGTTGCCTTCGTCATCGCGCTGGATGGCAAACTGCAGGTTGACGAGGCCAACAACTTTGAGCGCGAGGGCCAGCTTGCGGGTGTAAGCGCGAAGGGTTGCAAGCGTCTCAGTGCGGATGCTGACCGCGGGCAGCACGCACGAAGAATCACCGGAGTGAATGCCGGCTTCTTCGATGTGTTGCATGATGCCGGCGATGATCACATCCTTCGAATCGCACAGCGCATCGACGTCAACCTCGACGGCATTTTCAAGGAAGTGGTCGACGAGGACAGGCCGTTCCTGGGAATATTCCACGGCCTGGCGCATGTAGCGCGTGACCGCATCGGCGTCGTACGCAATCACCATGGCCCGGCCGCCGAGCACGTAGCTGGGCCGCACCAGGACGGGATAGCCGATCTGCTCGGCAACAGCCAGCGCCTGCTCGACGCTGGTCGCCGTGCCTCCGCGGGGCTGCGGAATCTCGAGATCTTCAAGCAATTTACCGAAGCGCTTGCGGTCCTCTGCGAGATCAATCGAGTCGGGCGAGGTGCCGATGATGGGCACGCCGGCTGCTAGGAGCCGCTGCGCGAGGTTCAGCGGAGTCTGGCCGCCGAACTGCACGATCATGCCGATCTTTGCGTTCGATTGCGCTTCGTGATGGTAGATGGCCAGCACATCTTCAAGCACCAACGGCTCAAAGTAGAGGCGGTCGCTGGTGTCGTAGTCGGTGGAGACGGTCTCAGGATTGCAGTTCACCATGATCGTCTCGTAGCCGTCATCCTTGAGTGCGAAAGCAGCATGGCAGCAGCAGTAGTCGAACTCGATGCCCTGGCCGATGCGATTGGGGCCGGAGCCGAGAATGATGATCTTGGGCGTTTTGGTCGGTGGCGCCTCATCCTCTTCCTCATAGGTGGAGTAGAGGTAGGGGGTCATCGACTCGAATTCGGCGGCGCAGGTATCGACGAGCTTGAAGACCGGGCGAATGCCCTGTGCTTCGCGCAGTTCCCTCACCTGCTTGATGCCGTCGTGTCCTTCGAGCTTCCACTCCGTCGCAATTCGTTCGTCGCTCAGCCCCAAGCGCTTCAAGCGGCGCATGGCCTCCGGGCTTATCGCTTTCGGGGTCGTTTGCGCAATCGTCATCTGCTCGAGAGTAATCTCGCGCAGTTGGTGCAGGAACCACGGGTCCATTTTGGTCAGGCGCGCGACCTCGCGAACACTCATGCCACGCTCAAATGCGTAGCGAAGATAGCCGAGGCGCTCCGGGCGCGGCGTCACGAGCATCTGCGTGAGGCGGCGTGGATCGAGGATCTCCGCGCCGGTCTTCTTGCCGGTTTCGAGCGATCGCCAGGCCTTCATCAGCGCTTCCTTGAAGGTGCGGCCGATGGCCATCACTTCGCCGACGGATTTCATTTGCGGCCCGAGGGTTTCGTCTGCGCCGGGAAATTTCTCGAACTGCCACTTGGGAATTTTGACCACGACGTAGTCGATGGTCGGCTCAAAACAGGCAGGCGTCTTGCGCGTAATGTCGTTGGGAATTTCGTCGAGTGTGTAGCCGACGGCAAGCTTGGCGGCGATCTTGGCGATGGGAAAGCCCGTGGCCTTGGACGCGAGCGCCGAGGAGCGCGAGACGCGCGGGTTCATCTCGATGACGACCATGCGGCCATCTTGCGGATTGATGGCGAATTGCACGTTGGAGCCGCCGGTCTCAACGCCAATCTCGCGAATGCAGGCGATGGCCGCATCGCGCATCTTCTGGTATTCGCGATCGGTGAGCGTCTGCGCCGGCGCAACAGTGATGGAGTCGCCGGTGTGCACGCCCATGGGATCGAAGTTCTCAATGGAGCAAATGATGATGACGTTGTCGGCGAGGTCGCGCATCACTTCGAGCTCGAATTCCTTCCAGCCGAGCACGCTTTCTTCCACCAGGCACTCGTGAACCGGAGAGAGATCAAGGCCGCGCGAAAGAATCTCCATCAGCTCTTCGCGGTTGTAAGCGATGCCGCCGCCCGTGCCGCCGAGCGTAAAACTGGGACGGATGAGGACCGGGAAGCCGAGTTTGCTTGAGAAGTCGAGGCCGTCGCGCAGGTTGTTCACCAGGGCGGAACGTGCAACCTCGAGGCCGATGCGGATCATCGCGTCTTTGAAGAGCAGGCGGTCTTCGGCTTTCTTGATGGCTTCGAGTTTGGCGCCGATCAGCTCGACATTGTAGCGATCGAGAACGCCGGTGTCGGCCAGATCGACGGCGAGATTGAGTGCGGTTTGGCCGCCCACCGTCGGCAGCAGAGCAAACTTGCCCGGCTTCGGCTGCGAAGCAAGCATCTCTGCTTCAATGCGGATGATCTCTTCAAGGTATTCGTGGCTGAGCGGCTCGATGTAGGTGCGATCGGCCAGCTCGGGATCGGTCATGATGGTGGCCGGGTTCGAGTTGACGAGCACGACCTCGTAGCCCTCCTGCTTGAGGGCCTTGCAGGCCTGCGTGCCGGAATAGTCGAACTCCGCCGACTGGCCGATGATGATCGGCCCGGAGCCGATTACGAGAATCTTCTGAATGTCATTTCTGCGTGGCATGTTTATTCGGGGTTCATACTTTCCAAAAAATAGCGGAGCCAAAAGCCCCGCTGGTTTGAAATACCGATTCTTTTGCCCGTCAAGAAGCTCATCCCTTCCACTCCTCCATCATCTTGCGGAAATCGCGGAACAGGTAGTGCGAATCATGCGGGCCGGGCGCTGCTTCTGGATGATATTGCACGCTGAAGAGCGGCAGCGTCTTGTGGCGCAGTCCTTCGAGCGTCTGGTCGTTCAGGTCAACGTGCGTCAGTTCTACCTCGTTGGCGTTGATCGAATCCGGATCGACGGCGAAGTTGTGGTTGTGCGCTGTGATCTCCACTTTGCCGGTCGCGTTGTTGCGCACGGGATGATTGCCGCCGTGGTGGCCGAACTTGAGCTTGTAGGTGCGGCCGCCGAGGGCCAACCCGCAAAGCTGGTGGCCCAGGCAAATTCCAAAAACGGGCACGCGGCCCATCATGCCGCGAATGGCGCGAACCGCGTAGTCGACCGGCTCCGGATCGCCGGGACCGTTCGAAAGGAAGACTCCATCGGGCTTGAGGGCAAGGACCTCTTCGGCGGTGGTTTCAGCCGGAACCACAGTCACCCGGCAGTCTTCACGCGCTAACATGCGCAAAATGTTCTGTTTAATGCCAAAATCATAAGCTACAACGTGAAGTATTTTCCTCAGAGTACTTTCTTGGGGTACGAATCCTTCGGTCAGCAGCGACTCCCCCATCTGGCTGCGCGGGTCGGAAGCGTCAAAGTTGTAGGCCGCCTTGGTAGAGACCACGCGAGCCAGGTCGGTTCCCTCCATCTTGCGGATTCCTCTGGCCTTTTGGACGAGTGCATCGGGGTCCGAAGCCTCGGTCGAGATCACACCGCGCATGACGCCGCGATCGCGCAGATGGCGAACCAGGGCGCGGGTGTCGATTTCGGCCAAAACCGGCACGCTGTAGCGCTCCATGTACTCGTCGGTCACCTGTTCGGAGCGCCAGTTCGAGCTGATCTGGGAGAATTCGCGGACAATCAGGCCTTCGATGTAAGGCCGGGCGGCCTCATTGTCAGCCCGATTCGTGCCGTAATTACCGATCTGGGGGTTCGTGAGGACAACAATCTGCCCTGCGTACGAGGGGTCCGTCGCAATTTCCTGGTATCCGGTAAGGGAAGTATTGAAAACGACTTCGCCCCGGCATTCGCCCGGGTGTCCATGGCCGTGCCCACGGAAGATGCGCCCGTCTTCGAGCGCGAGGATCGCCTGCATCGCCTCTCCGAGGAGTGGATTCAATCGATTTTAGCAGGTTATCCGGAGTCATTTTGTCCGGTTTTTCCACGGACATCGATATTGCGTGAAGGTGGTTTGCTTTCACTTCAGCAGTTGCGAATCGGGAGAAAAGCAAGGCAGCCGGTCTTGAACCGGCGCCGGGATTCCGAGAGATTTGATGAAACGGTGAGCTTGCTGTCGCCACTGCCCATTAGTGAACGACGCCGAGATCACGTGCGGGCCAGTAAATGAAGACCGCCTTGCCGTAGATCAGCGAGTGTTCCACCGGTCCGAAGTCACGGCTGTCAGACGAGATCGAACGGTGGTCGCCCATCATGAAATAACAACCCGGTGGAACGGTAATCTCGGTCATGGAGCGTGTATCGCGGTAATCCGCAGGAACGTAAGGCTCGCGCAGGCTCCTGCCATTCACCCACACACGGCCGCGATCAATGCGGATCTGGTCGCCGGGCAGGCCAATCACGCGCTTGATATAGCTCTTTTCGGGATCGCGCGGGTAATGAAAGACGACGACGTCGCCGCGCTCGATCGCGGAGACATGGTAAACGAATTTGTTGATGAAGAGACGGTCACTGTCCTCGAGCCGAGGCAGCATGCTGGTGCCTTCAACTCGCACCGGCTGGTAAAGAAAGATGATGATGAGGATCGACGCGGTTGCCGAAATCACGAGGTCGCGCAGCCAAAGAATCACGCCCGCCGGTTTTCCGTTCGAACGCGCTGCTCGGCCACCGACCGTTCCATCGGGGGCAGGCCGTGCGCTTTCGCCGGAATCAGATCCTGGGGTGTCTTGAGAAAAAGTGTACATCCATCTCTAGATTACCTCCGGAGCGGCTAGAGGAACAGAGATTGCGAAGCTTTGCCGGCTGTACTCAACGGGCCGGGCAGTTTTTCTCTTGATCAGCTTTTGTGATGATCGTAATTTTTGGGCGTGAGGATTCTCTATGACGGGAAAGTAATAGCCCTTTCGGAGGATTGTTCGATTACGAGGCATCGAGTTAGTAATCATTTGTATGTAACTTCAGTGAAAGTGAGGCGGTACCCTTCACCCGAATTGGAGACTATGTCGACTTGCATCGAATCCCCCAAACCACTTGTCGTCTACGAACACAAGCCATCCGGTGCGTCACAGAATGATCTCTCCCGGCTGGTGCTCCCGATGCTTTATGCAATCGTGGGCATTTCGCTCGGAACCCTGGCGGGTGCTTCGCTAGCTCTCTCCACTGTGCCGACCGGTAACTCGATGGCCTATTACCACTCCACCGCGGCTAGCTCGCCGGCCAGGTCCAGTGTGACTCAAGCCGTCGCGCTTCCCATCATGAGTTCAGGTCCGATCCAGTCGATGGTCAGCTCAGCCCCGGCTCCGATACAGAGCGTTCTGTCGGCTGTCCTTGTACGGCCGGCCGCAGGGTTCATCAAACCATCTTTCACTTTCGGCCACCCAGCTGCGAGCCCACTTGCATCGGGCATCCGGCAATCGCATCACCCCGTGAAGGCCAGGCACGTTCCGGCCTCACAAGTTCGTCCAGCAAGAGCTCCCGCAGCCGAAAGGCGACCGGAATTCCGTGTCACGCCTGAAGATCACCCATCGAGGCCCGTGGCCCACCCAGTGACCAGACCTGCTCGCACAGTCCTGGCAAGCGCGACTCTAGATTCGCCTGAGCCGCTCAGCGAGCAGCCCAGCATGGACAGCGCCGCTCCTTCTTCGGCTTTCTACACCGAAGGAGATCTGACGGTCGCTGCCTACGACGCATCATCCGGAACGATTCAGAGCAGCGACGGCCGGACTTTTTTGATTGGTTCTACCGTAAGTCTCAGCACGGCAACGCCTTGGAGCGATTACCATTCCGACGTACATTACCGTTGCGCCTCGAATGGAAGCTGCACGCTGATGCGTCCGGGCGTGTTGGCATCGAACGCAAGGCTCATCTAGGAAAGGTTCGTTTACGATCAAGGGCTTACTGCAGGTTCTGATACTTCTGCCATCGAATTCTGTTCACTCGCAACCCAGCCCCCCGGCCGGGCAAAGAATCCGCGGTCGCCGTCTCTCAATCGGCTTGGGCTGATTGGCAGCGGGCACCAGAACAGGAGCAGCACCTGGTTGGGCTACGCCGGCCAGGTTATCTTCCTCAAGCAGTAAAGGCCGTTGCAGAATCATTTCAAGCTGTGTTCCAGCCGGAATATCGACATCGGCGTTGCGCGTGAAAAGCGAGACGATTCCGACCGTGGCCAGGCCGGCACCCAATCCAGCCAGGCCGCCCTCGATAGGATGCCCGGACGCCGCTCCGCCAATGGTCCCGACGCCGGCCCCCGAGGGTAGCGCGATCTCGACAGTCCGGCCCGCATTGCGGCCTTTGTCGCCGTCCTGCTGGATTGTTCCCTCGCCATCGTTCTTTACTGTCTGCTTTTTGGCGCCGGGCAAGCTGTCAACCACGCCGGGAATTTCAACGACAGTGCCGTTGGGAAAGATGATGGACGTGAAGTGCATGTCGAGTTGCGCTTTCCCTTTGACGCGCCCGCCCCGTTGGACGCGATCTACCATCCCTTGCACGTACACCCCTGTCGGGATCATGACGCGGTTGCCGACTACGACCGGAAAGGTCGAAGACAGGTAGACGCCGTCGCCGGCCTTGGCGCTTTTGGTGTTGATGGCGCTGCGCAGCTCAAGCAGAACTTTTGTGCCCGCAGGAACTGTATAAATCTTCTTCTCAGGAGCGATGCCGACCGCATCGGAGGCAGGCTGCGCGGCTGCGGGTGTTGCCGAGGCGGTTGCCGGCGACGATGAGCCGGCGGCTGGCGCATGGGCTGTGGAAGCCGTGGAGTCATTTCCGGCCGATTCCGGCTGCGCGGGCGTTTGAGCCGCGCAAAAAATGGAGCCCGCTGCGAAAACGGCGGCAAAACCTGCAGCCCGCAACCAACTCTGCGGCAGAAACATGCGATCCTCCTGCACCTGGAAGAATAGACGAAACTGTTGCCCACAAGGTAGCGCGACCATTCCCCGACCGGCGATGAATCGTGCCACACTTCATGGCTCGGGCGCAAGACGCGTTACCATGCCAGAAAGCGATGAAATTTGAGGACCAATCCCAGGTTTCCGGCAACGGTGAGTCAACAGGCCGGTTCGGAACGGCCTATCAGGTGCTGGAGTCGGCGATTGAGGCGCGTGCCTTCCCGGGTTGCGCGTTCGGCATGCTGGCAGGTGGCGAAGTGGTTCTGAACGATGCTCTGGGGCGCTTTACGTATGAACCGGACGCATCGCCTGTTGCGGCCGGAACCGTATATGACATTGCCAGCGTGACGAAGGTTGTTGGCACAACTGCTGCCGCCATGCTGCTTGTCGAGCGCGGCATGCTCAACCTGGACACTCCGCTGGGCGAGGTGCTGCCGGGTTTTGTGGCAAAACGGGCAACCGGTGACCCTGCCCGGCGCGTTGAGCTGCAGCACTTGCTTGCTCACAACTCAGGCCTGCCTGGATATTTGGAATTGTTTCGATACGCAATTACCCCGGATGCGCTTTTACAAGCGTGCCTTGCGTTGCCATTGCAGGCCGAGCCAGGCGCGCGGGCCGAATACTCCGATCCAGGCTTCATCCTATTGGGCAAGGCGCTTGAGACTATGATCGGCGAAAGTCTCGATTCCTTCGCGGACCGGGAGATCTTTCAACCGCTCGGCATGAAGTCCACCGGATTCTGTCCCGCGCAGGCTGCGCGACCCTCAATTCCGCCAACGGAAGAAGACACGACGTTTCGCCATCGCCGCATTCAAGGCGAAGTTCAGGATGAAAATGCGTTTGTGCTCGGAGGAGTGGCCGGCCACGCAGGCATTTTCTCCAACGTTCCTGACCTGCTGCGATTCACCGGAGCGATCCTGGGTTCCCCGCGAAAGGACGCCGGCGGCGCGCCGGTTTTATTCGAAAGAACGACGGTAAATCGATTCGCTATGCGACAGGAACCGGCCGGCAGTTCGTGCGCGCTTGGATGGGATACGCCATCGCAACCATCTTCCTCCGGCACGCAGTTTTCGCAGAATTCGATCGGACATCTCGCCTACAGTGGTTGTTCCCTCTGGATCGATCTGGATGCCGCGATCGCCGTCGTACTGCTGGCCAATCGCACGTGGCCTGACCGCCAAAATCAGTTGATTCGCGAAGTACGGCCTGCGTTCCACGACGCCGTCCGCAGAGCCTTGTAGGGCGCGGTAACGGTTACGGAACCAGCGACAATGTGCTGACAATTTTGTTGTAGGGGGTTGCGCGTTTTTACAGATACAATAAAAGCTGGGGAGTGACGCGATGCTACCAGGCATAACGTTGCAGGAGACGGCTGGCTCCCATACTAAAAATAACAATCACGATCATGCCACCCTCCTCCAACAACTCATCACGGAGAGCCAGAACGAGGCCTCACAAGGATTCGACACCAAATCCGCACTTGAAATTGCCCGCATCATCAACCACGAGGACGCAAGGATTGCGGGAGCGGTGAAGAAAGCTATCCCGGAGATTGCCGAAGTTATTGACCTTGTCGCTCGGAGTTTGCGTGACGGCGGCCGGTTGATCTACATCGGGGCAGGCTCCAGCGGGAGAATTGCGGCGCTCGACTCTTCCGAGTGCCCTCCCACCTATTCCACCGCCCCGGGACAGGTGCAATACATCATGGCAGGCGGACCCAAGGCATTGGCGTCGGCTGTCGAAGTGAACGAAGATTCCGAGGAGCTGGGCCAGCGGGATATCGCGCGCCGGCGCCCGACACGCAAAGATGTGGTGATTGGTGTCTCCGCGTCCGGCCGCACGCCCTACGTCGTGGCAGCCGTGGCCTATGCGCGTGCCCGCGGCGCGAAAACCGCAGCCGTCACTTGCAATCACGGAACGCCGCTCGCCGATGCCGCCGATATCACGATGGTGGCTGATGTCGGGCCTGAGGTCGTGGCGGGCTCCACGCGCATGAAGGCAGCAACCGCCCAGAAGATGATGCTCAATACCATCACCACCGGTGCAATGGCGCGCCTCGGTTATGTGTACGAAAACCTCATGGTGAACGTGCACATGCAGAACTCCAAGCTTGTGGAACGCGGTATTCGCATCCTGATGTGTGCGTGCAATATCGACCGCGCGACTGCCGTGGAGACCATCAAAAGCGCGGGGCGCAGCGTGCCCGTGGCACTGGTGATGCTGAAAGCCAGGGTGGATAAACCCGAGGCAGTGCGTCGGCTTGCGAAATCAGACGGCAATGTGCGCCTGGCGATCGAAGACACGGTCTTGGAACTCTAGCCGGAGGCTCCTGTTCGAGCCTGATCTAAAAAGGCCACTTCCCTGCCCAGCCGCAGTGCCTTCGCGTTCATGTCTCATCTGAATGTGAAAAACCAAGGCGCCTAAGACGAATCCTTTCTCATTCCCCGAAATGAGATCGAATTTCCTCAGACGTTCAGGGCAGCACGCGCTTGATGTGCAGGAAGAGGATCAAGTTGAGTAGAAGGCCGATGCAAAGCAGCCCGATCATTATGGCGGCGCCGATCTTGACCTTCTTGGTGAACGACTTCAGATCCTCGAGCAGCTCCTGCTGTTCCAACGTATTGCGATCAGTAGCTTCGCGCACCATCCCCAACTGATCTTCCACCCGTTTGAGCGAAGT
Source organism: Candidatus Sulfuritelmatomonas gaucii (assembly GCA_900290245.1). Lineage (GTDB taxonomy): Bacteria > Acidobacteriota > Terriglobia > Terriglobales > Acidobacteriaceae > Telmatobacter > Telmatobacter gaucii. The sequence goes on from OKRB01000078.1 coordinate 128,585, forward strand.
GTTCTGCTCCATCACCTGGTCGCGCAGGCTGCGGTGCTGCGTCTGAAGCTCGGCCAATCCATTCTCGACCGGCGCCAGGTCCACCTTCGGCGGAGGAGGCGCAGGATGTGGGTGAGGAGTGAAGAGATTGGCGATGGCCGTCGCGACGTTGCCGTCTAACAAGGGCAGAAGCCGTTGTACCAGCGGAAGAGCTGCGCGAACAGCGCTAATCGCGCGCGTCAGGCCGGAGGGCCCATCTGCTGCGGCCGGGGCGGGCAGCGCGCGGCCCGGGGGACCCGCGGGAAGACGCTTGCCGTTGCCTTCATTGGATGGAACGGGCGAACGCGTGCTTGCGCCCATGGGCAGCGGAGCTCCGATGATTCTAGGGTGCGCCTCAGTAGCTCCAGGTGTAAACGGACTGCGATCAATGGATTCAACGCTCTGGGGTTCGCTCATCGGCTTTCCTCTGCAATCACTAATATAAGCGGCAACCCCAATATATAGCTGATCCCCGCGACGGAAAGGAAAAGTCTATGTGCTTCTCCGGGGCAAATGAAGCACTCAAGCGAGCCACGGTATGCTCGTAACCAGGAGAGGAATGTGAATCCACATTTGAGCCGCACGCTCGGCAGCGTGCAGCGAAATATCCTGGCTGGAATTATCACCATCGGCCCGCTCTTTGTTACTTACCGGATCTTCAGCTTCCTGCTGGAAACGCTGGCCAAAGCGGGATTGCCGATCGTACATCTGTTTGCCGTCATCTTTCCCTTCGACTGGTTCGACTCTCCGTGGCTGCAATGGCTCCTGGCGATTCTGCTCACGCTGGTCGTGCTATACGTGGTTGGCCGCGTCACTTCCCTGGTCGTGGGACGCGAGGCCTTCGGGCTGTTCGAGTCGTTGCTGGAGCGGCTGCCGTTTGTCGCCAAGGTGTACACATCGGTTCGTCAGCTCATTGATTCCATGATGGCCAAGAAAGGCGCAAGCCAACGCGTGGTGCTGGTGGATTTTCCCATTCCCGGCCAGAAAAGCATCGGCTTTTTGACGCGCACCTTGAGCGACGCTGGAAGCGGACGTCCGCTGGCGGCAGTGCTGATTCCCAATGCCATCAACCCCACATCGGCCTTTTTGCAGATCCTTCCCATGGAACGGGTGATCGAAACCGACCTGAGCATGGAGCAGGCGATGAGCATGGTGATGACGGGAGGCGCCGTAGGGCCGGAGACGATTCAGTATTCGAAAGCAACTGCCAAGTCCGAAATCGCCGAGCCGCAAGCGCCGCATACCTAATTCAAGCGACTGATTAAGGCGCTACGGTGGAGTCAGTTTTTTCGGCCGCAACCAGGTTCTCCTCCGCATGCTCGCTCTCGACCGTCACCTTGCGAAGGCTCACATGGTCAAAGCGGGCCCAGATCAAACCCGCTGGAATCACGCTGAGAGACGTCGTGACAAGCAACATGGCTGCGCAAGCGGTCGACGCCTCAGGAGCGGCTCCGAAAAAGCTGGAGAGCGCCGCGGCGACAAAGGCTATCTGCGAAAACCACCCCACGAACGGGAGTTGAAGCACGCTGACGCCTCCGCTGATCATCATGATCAAAACGCATTTCGGAAGGCTCATCGGCGCCAGCGCTGGACTTGCGGTGAAGGCATGTACCGTCTCCGCATAAGAGAGCCCGATCAGGATCCACATGCCGATTGAGAGCGAGGCGGAGATGCCAAAGTCGGAAAAGCTGCGCAACACGTCGAGGTCGGCGTGAAATGTCCGAATCTTGTGCGCGATGGCGCGGCCGATGTTCTTGGAAATAAGGCCAAAAGACGCCTCAAAGAAGCTGGCCACCGCGGCTCCGGATAGTCTCACCACCACCAAAACCAGAACCCCGGCCAAGGTGGCCAGCAGGGCCCCAAAGCGGGCGAAGACTTGAGAAAGAATGGGAAAGCGATGGAAGAGCGGCGCGAAAAGATGGGAGATGAGTCCCGCCTGGCCGGGGACGGCGGCCAAACCCTGCTGCGGAATCGACAGAAGAGCAAGCGAAGTAAAAAGCGCCAAGGTACCAAAATCGAAGAGGCGTTCGACGATGTAAACGGCCACTTGCGAGCCCAGCGGTTCGTTTGTCTTCTTAGCGACAAGGTATGGCCTGACCGGGTCGGCGACGCGGCCAATCAGCGACACAGCGGTAAAGCCAATGACCTGGACTCCGATGAGCGAAAAAAGCGGGATCTTTTTGTTGTGCCGCATCAGCAAGGCCCAGCGCGCTCCACGAAAAAGATAGGAGACGGCGATGAAGACGACCGCAAGGACGATTTTGCCCCAATCGGCGCGAGCCACCTGTTCATCAAAAACGTGGAAATCGAAATGAATTCGCGAGCGGGCCCAAAAGGCCAGGGCAGCCAGTGCCAACAGCGCAACAAGGCCCAGAATCCATTGGCTTTTTTTCACGCGATCTCCGTTCGAAAACTTGCCATACACGTCTATGCGTATGTTCTCACGCGCACTTACTTGTCGCATCAAATGTTGAGCCCCGCACATGCGGAGTCAATAGTTGTCAATGCTGAATGAACGAGATTGGATGGCCGAAAATACGCGCAGTTTTTAGTGGGATGCAGCTTGACTTGCCACTGGGGCGGGAGCGTTCACCGCGGCTTTTCCGGTAACGGCTTCTCGAGCCAGCACGCGACGATTGAATTCATGAATGACCCGAGCGACGTAGGTGCGCGTCTCGTGATACGGCGGAATGCCGTGATATTTGTCGACTGCCTCAGGGCCCGCGTTATAGGCAGCCAACGCCAGCGCCAGGTTGTCGTGATACCTGGTGAGCAGCGAGTCAAGATAGGTCGAACCCCCGCGCACATTCTCGGAGGGCTGAAAACTGTCGCGCACGCCCATTCCCGCAGCGGTCTCGGGCATAAGTTGCATCAGTCCCTGCGCACCGGCGGAGCTCACTGCATGAGCATTGCCATCGCTTTCGGCCTTCACCACGCTGGCCAGCAGGTCGACGTCCAGGTTATGCACCGCCCCTGCCCTCCCCAGCATTTCGCGCAGGTCGGCCGTGGTTAAATTTGCTTGGCGTTGCGGGCCGGGCGTTGGCGCCGGTGCTGGCACAGCTGGCGCAGTCGGATCCGGAATCGTTTCGAATGCGGAGATCTCGCCGGGAGCGAATTCCATGTAGTTATCTTCGCCGGCGCTCAAGTAAACGCGGATGCGCCCATCCACCTGCGCATGATGATCGCAACGCAGAGCAAATCCATTACGCAGGGTCACCTGCTCCGCAGCGCGCACCTGGAGTGCGAGGCCCGTAACGGCCAAGAGTGCCGCAGACCCAGCTAGAAAATGTCTGCGCGCGCTTCGAATTCGATGAAACTCATCACTCATGCTCTTGCTTCTGCCAATTTCGCCAGCGCCGATTCCAACACGACTGCGACGCCTTCGTCGTCGTTTGATGGCGCCTGCTTCCAGCCGCGCGTCTTCGCCATGGTTCGCAATTCGGCAGCCGCATTTGCCATCACAATTCCCTGCCCTGCCCACTCCAGCATACCCACATCGTTCCAATTGTCGCCAATGGCCATGGTTTCCTTGCGCTCGACGCCCAACTCTGCGGCCAGACGTTGCAGCGCCCATCCCTTGGTGACGCCGGGCGGAAGCAGATCGAGGATCGAGAGGTCGCGCGCCGGATACTCGGTCCGCGCGCACCCGCATTCATCGCGCCACTCGCTCGCCTGCAATGCTTTCTCGGCGTCTTTCATTTTGTCGATGCTTCCCGCCGCCATTCCCTGGATCGGATCGTCGCCATCGATCAGCGCAAGTTCCAACGGCTTCACGATCTCGATAGCATTGCGATTGGCCTCGACCCACATGGCGATCCGGCCATGCGCCTGTTCCAGGTCTTCGAGAACAAGCTCGCCGCGTCCCGGCCGGTTGAAGGTAAACACAACGATTCCAAACGGTCGCAGTACGCCACACAAGCCCCGGGCAACACGCGACTGCATATGGCAACACTCCATCACTTCGCCAGTCAGCGTGCAGGTCACTGCACCATTTGACGCGATAACGGGCGTGTCCGCTCGCAATCCCAGGCCGACAAGCAATGGCGCGGCATAGGCGGCGCGCCGGCCCGTGGCAAAGACCACAGTGATTCCCGCTTCCTGAGCAGCGCGCAGCGCTCGCACATTGCGCTCGCTGATGGTATGGGAGTGCGCTGGCAGCAGCGTGCCATCCAGGTCGATCGCCACCAGGCGAAGTGGGGGATGCATAGGCTCAGTGTACGGGACCGGGGACACAGGGACCAGAGAACCGGGGGCAGCCAATAGCTAACAGGGATCAGAAAGACGAGGAACCGCATGATCCGGTAATCTTTGATGAATGGAACGGATCTGCAGCCAGTGTCATGCGGTGATGGGTGAGGAAACTCAGGGCGATTGGTGCCCGGCGTGTGGCGGCGCGATTGTGGAGCGTGAAGTTTCCGAGACCCTGCGGAGCGCGAACGGGCCGGCGGAGATCGATCATCGCGGCATTGTGCTGCCGCGGCGTCACGCCTTGGGCGGGATTATTACCCCCCAGTAGCGTTGCCTATTCGTACCGCAGGGCTTCGGCCGGCAGCACCCGGGCGGCTGACGAAGATGGGTACAAGGTGGCCAGGAGCGAAATGCCGATCGAGGCTGCCGCGACGATCACCCCGTGAATGGCACGCGGAGCGAAGGGCAGCGTATCGATGGAATAGACCTCGGCTGAGAGATGGATAAAGTGATAGTGTCCGCCGGCCCATGACGCGATATACCCGAGAACGAGTCCCAGCGCCGTGCCGACTACGCTGATCAGAATGCCCTGAAAGAGAAAGATGCGGCGCACCTGGTCCGGCGACACGCCGAAGCTCATCATCACGGCGATATCGCGGGTCTTTTCCATCACCATCATGGTGAGTGCGATGAGAATGTTGAGCGCGGCCACAATCACAATCAGCGCGATGATGATGAAGGTGACGATCTGTTCTTCTTTGAGTGCGCTGAAGAGCTCGCGGTTCTGCTCCATCCAGTTGTTGGTCATGTAGCCGGGGCCGGCAGCTTGCTCAATGGTGTGAGCGATCTCGGGCGCACGATTGGGATCGTCGACTTTGAAGCTGATGATCGACACCAGATCGGGTTCATCGAAGAGCCTCTGCGCGTCGGCGAGCCGCAGGAAACCCATTTCGTCGTCGTACTGGTAAAAGCCAGAGTGGAATGTGCCGGCGAGGCGGAAGCGGACGTACTTGGGGACCTCTCCGAGAGGCGTCATCTCGCCCTGTGGACTCACAACAAGGACCGAATCGCCTGCGGCGGCGCCGATGGTTTGGGCCAGATCGCTGCCCAGGATGATGGGCGGAAGCTCTTCGCTTTGCGTTGACGCGGACGCGGGTTGCGGTTCGAGAATATTCACCGCGCCGGGTGAAGCCGTCGAAAGAAGGTCGCTGACGTTTCGTTCGTCGTCCGGCAGGACGCCTTCGATCATTGCGCCTCCGCTGCGTGCGCCGCGGGCCGCCAGCACCGGTTCGAACAGGCCCGGCGACGCGGCCACCACATGCGGCAGATGACTCAAGCGCTTTACAAGGGGTTCCCAATCGCGGATTCCGCGTGCTTCAACCTGCATGAGCTGAATGTGTGCGGTAAAGCCCAGCAGCTTGTCCTGCAGGTCCCGCTGCATGCCCGTGGTGATGGCCAGGGCAATGATCAGCGCCGCCACTCCCGCGGTGACGCCTGCGACGGAGATGCCGGTCACCACGCCGACTACAGCCTGCCGCCTTTTGGCCTTCAGGTACCGCGCCGCGACGTAAAGCTCAAACCGCATCGGGTTTATTGCTCCTGGGCAGGAATCACGGTTTTGGCCACGCCCACGTTGTCATAGCGGTCATAAGCACGCACCGTGATCAGATGCTCGCCGATCTTGCCATCCTCTGCATCCACTGCGATGTGAAATTCGTAATGCTCGCTCTTGGAGTCGGAGAGCATGCCCACCGGATCGACGTATTGCCAGGGGCCGGCGTCGAGGGAGTACTCGGCATGCGCGACCGGCGACGTCGTATCCACAGCGCTGAAGCTGATGACGAAGGGCTTGCGGCAGTGCGACTGCGCGCAGTTTGCCGGCTGCCCGGCTGCTTTGAAATCGGTGATCGCCGGCGGCGTGGTGTCGACCACGAAACGATCGCTGATTTTTTCGCCGGTCAGCGCGCCGCCCGGCGTGTGCGAAGGCGCGTCAGAAGCCACTACCTTTAGTTCGTAACCGCCGTCAGGAATCTGCGTCGCGTCAAAGCTGTATGCTTGATCCTCAATTCCCTTCTTGAGCAGCCACCATCCGGCATCGCCGTCGCCCCGGAGATAAACGGAATAAACCAGCTTGTCGCCGTCGGCATCATGTGCAGCCCATCGAGCCGTGATTGCGGTTCGGTCCTTTGTCGCCTGCAGCGCTGTGGCGCTGCTGGTGTCGTAGGAAACTCCTCCAGAGGTCTGGCCGGCCGACGGGAAGTTGATATTGACGGTCTGGCTCTGGGATGTGGAAGTTTGCGGATTCAGGCGGGCTCCGGGGACCACCACCAGGTCGTCCATGACGGGCGCCGAGTTTACCGGTAAATAGTCGACACCGACGCTGCCAAGGTCGCCCTCAGTGTGGAGCACGGCTTTCCACTGCAAAAAGCGTCCTGGCGGCGAAATCACTGATTCACCCTGAAGAGCCTGCCAGTCGCTCCAGCCCCGCACCGGCTGCTCCACATTCCCTGTGCGGGTAAGAATCTCGTATCCCGAGGAACCTGGCTCAATTTCGATATGGCCAAAACGCGCAAAGGCTCCGGCATCCAGAACGTCGCTGGCATATTCGTGCGTCTGCGTCGCGCCCAGTGAATACACGCGGCCCGTATTCCCTGTGCCGATGAACGACGTTGTCGAACCCTGGTTAGAAGCCAGGCTCAGTCCCTGCTGCGCTTGCAGGTGACCAATGTCGGCGTAGCTGCCGTCGTCTCGAATGCGGAAGATGTGCCCGCGGTTTCCACTGATCGCCAGCACCCCGTCAGGGCCCGCCGCTAGCGCGTAGACGATGTCGTCCTTGCTGGTCCACAGCGACCGCGGCGCCTGGCCCTCGGTCAGAGCATAGATTTCAGTACCCTCGGGCACCGAAGCGCTGGCATTGGCGGCCTGCATCGATTCCGGCTGCACAACCGTGATAGTGATCGAAGCCATTCCCTGCACTGGCAGCGGCGGAAGCGGATTGTGGCTCTTGTCGCCTACGCTGGCGACGTAGATGGTTCCTTTGGCACCGACGGCGACGCTCGTGATCTCCCTCCGCGGAGCTTCGAACAAAACGTAGCCCTTGCCGTGCGCATCAATGCGATACACCAGTCCTGAGCCGTCGGAACCGGCGATCAGGTTCCCGTTTGCGTCCCACGCCAGCGTCCGAATATGCGCGTCATCGCTCTTGAAAAACAGCTCCGGTGTTGAACCCGCTTTGGCAGGGTCGACGCGATAAATGGCCCCCGGACTCCCCGTGGCAATATAGAGCCGTCCTTCCTTGTCGAAGGTCAGCGCCCAGATGTAATGGGTCTGGGAACTCGACGCAGCCGCCGGCTTGGCTGCGCCCGTTGCCGTGTCGTCCGCCTTGGCGGCGTCAAAAACGACCGTGGCGCTGCTTTCATCCAGCTTCGTGGTTGCGTCAGAGTTCAACTTGTAGACCTTGCCGCTTGGCACCGTGGCTGCGTAGACCGCGCCATCGGGTCCGATGCACAAGGCCTGGACGGTCAGGTCTCTGGTTTCAAAAAGAGTGAATGGCTTTTCGCGTTGCCGCACGCTCAGGCGCAATACTGTTGCAGGCGAACCGGTGCCGGCTAAGATGCGGCCTTCTCTGCCTTCAGCCAGCGACCAAACGAAACTTGAAGGGGTTGTGGCCAATTCGGTCAGGCCGGGGCTCGGCCGCAAATGGCCATCGCTCTCAATCGCAACGCCTTCGGGCGTGCCCTTCTCGTACTCCTCCATCTGTGATTGCAGCCACAGGTGGGTGCCCTGGGCCGCTGCCAAGGAGGCGGTTGAGATGGCCCCTGCCGCCAAGGCGGCAAAGATCACGTTGCAATAGAGAATAGGCAGCGGACGGCGAACGAAGCGGAGAGAACCAAGCATTCTTCCGTTGAGTCTACTAGACTTTGGCGCATTCAGCATGCCGTCGTTTGGCCGATTCCGATGCCCGGCTCGGCATCCGCTCGCTGGCCCTCCGATTCGTGAAAACGACGACGCAACTCTGCCCGAAGCGTGAGCACCGAACCGTGATTGAGGCCAGGCGAGGACGGAGGCCGGAAGAGGCTCATTTTCGGCCAAAGAGTGTGAGCCATCGCACAAACTTCATGTGGTGAATTGCCAATCCTGTTTTATCAATACGACTTTTGCACAACTCGCGAGGCATGCTCCACTTTTTCCCACAAGGGTGTTGCCAGTCGTATTTTTCGAGGACTAGTATTGGCGCTAGTTTCTGAGGCCGCAACCACGGCCCTTGCATTCGCTTCAATATGCATGCAGTTGTTCTCAAGTTCACAGAGCTTCATCAACCAGCGGCGCATGACAGTTTAGGCGCGCGCGGACGGAGTGTCTCGTCATGGCATGGTATGCCTACTGCATCGGCGAAAAACAAGCTTTTCCGGCATTAGCGCGTCATCGTAAACCGGTTCCCATGGAATCGGTCCTTGGAGTCAGTGGCAATCAAGTTTTTCTTTACCCGGCCAGTGATCTCGCAGTCATCGTCAGCGAGCACAACCCTCAGGAAAGCCTCAATCAAAAGTCCGGCGTTGATCACGCCCGTGTGATCGCCGACTGCTTTCAACACTCCACCATACTTCCATTCCGCTTCGGCACCGTCTTCAGTGACGATGAGTCATTGCGGAAGTCCATCCGCTCCAATCAGCGCCAGTTTCTCGGCCATATCGACAAGCTGCGCGGCAAGACGGAGATGCATTTGAAGATCTTTGTCGACGATTGCTGCGCACGCGAAATCGAACGCCACCTGGGCGGCGAGGGCGTGGGCCGCGAATATCTGAGCAATCTGCGTGAAAGCGCCTCGCGCGCGCGGGAGCGCCAGACGCGGGCTCGCGCAGTCAGCTTCCAGATGCACCGGTTGTTCCTGCCTCTCGACGAAGAGGTGAGCTGCCGGCTGATGGACAACGGCAAGATGATGCTCGACATTGCTCATCTCATCGACCGCAAATGCGTCGAGCGGTACCATAATAAATTTGTCACCACCAGCGCCATGATGCGCGACTGCCAGATGCAGCTCTCGGGCCCCTGGCCACCGTATCATTTTGTGCACCGCCTCACCCGTACGGTGCATACGCAGGCTCAAGCGGCAGCGGCAGCGCCCATTCCGGCTGCGATTTCTGCTGACGCCTCGGCTCTCCCTCTCATGGAGCCGGCCGTGGCGCTGGCTTAGCATCACCAACTCTCCGCAATTCCAAACAGACAAGCTCCGGCCACGGCTGGAGCTTTTCTTTCGATTGTTCTTCGTCTCTCGCAACGCCGCCGCAATGTCCTAATCTAGAAGCATGAACGATCAGGTGGTGGATCCGGCACGCGATACCGTCTTCGATCTTCTGGTGGTCGGGGCAGGGCCAACCGGCCTGGCTTGCGCCATCGAAGCGCAAAAAGCTGGATTTCGCGTGGCGCTGGTTGATAAGGGCTGTATCTGCAATTCCATCTTTGACTACCCCGCGCACATGACGTTTTTTACGACTTCAGAACTCCTGGAGATTGGAGGAATCCCCTTCCCCAGCCCAAACGCCAAGCCGACGCGCAACGAAGCGCTCGAATACTACCGGCAGGTCACGGCATATTACCGGCTCGACGTACGCCAATATCACAAGGTGGAAAGCATCACCGGAGCCGACGGCGATTTCATCGTGCACACAACCGACCGATTTGGCCGTCACAGGGATCTGAAAGCCCGAAAGCTCGCGCTTGCCATCGGCTATTACGATCTGCCCAATTGGATGGGCATTCCCGGCGAGACCTTGAGCAAAGTACGCCACTATTACCATGATCCGCACCCCTACTTCGGCATGGACGTGGCCGTGATTGGAGGCAAAAACTCGGCGGCGATTGCGGCGTTGGAATTGTGGCGGCATGGCGCGCGCGTGACGCTTATTCATCGCGGCGCGGGCATGCACCCCCACGTAAAGTACTGGATCAAGCCGGACATTGAAAACCGCATCAAGAACGGCGATGTGATGGCATATTTTTCCTCGAAGGTTGCGGAGATCACGCCGGACACGGTTGTGGTCGATACTCCCGCGAGCCGCGAGGTGCTGCACAACGACTTTGTCTTCGCCATGACGGGATATCACCCAGATTTCACCTTCCTTGAGCGCCTGGGTGTCCGCTTCGAGGGCAAGGACCGGTGCCCCGCGTGCAACTCCCAGACCTTGGAAAGCAATGTCCCGGGTATCTACCTGGCTGGCGTCATCGTCGCCGGCTCTCGTACGAACGAGATCTTCATTGAAAACGGCAGGTTTCACGGCCGACAGATTGCCGCTTCGCTGGTTTCGAAAATCAAGCCGCGGGAGGAGACGCGCGATGCCGTCGCCGCGGGCGACCCGATAGATTGACGTTACTCGTTTTATAGACTGAACCTATTCATTTTTTCAGCGGGGGGTAGGGTCTTGCGCATGCGCTGGTGGCCGCGATCCATTCGCTGGCAAATGCTGGCCAGCCTGGTCGTGCTGGAGGTGCTTTCGATCGGCCTTTTCGCGGCCGTGCTGGCGCGGCAGCAAATTCATCGAACCAGAGAACGCGCGCAGTACTGGCTGGAGTACGAATCGACTGCCCTGGCTGATCAATCCGCCGAGGCGCTCGAGCAGCAAAGACCCGAGTGGGTGGATCTGGCGGTGCGAACGATTGTGGAGTCGCCCATCGTGCAGTCGGCCAAAATTGTCAGCCCGTCGGGTGAAGTCCTTTTTGCTCATGGCGACCGTCCGGAGTCGGGAGAGCTCAGCCCGGTTGAACGCGCGCAAGTCTCCCTTGTTAAGTCCGGAGAGTCCAGAGTCTTCACGACAACAGGCGGCAAGTGGGAGGCGGTCCGGGCCATCGTTACCGGAAACCATCTGCGCGGTTACGCCTTTGTGACCTTCGACCAGAGCGCGGCCCGGCAGCAGCTGGATTCTCTCCTGGGCGACACGGCGATCTTCGGTGTCATCTGGGTTGTGGCGTCCGTGCTGTTGGTGCTCTTGCTGGCGCGCGCCATTACGCGTCCGCTGGCTGTTCTCCATCGCGGCGCCACTGCACTGATGACCTCGGAGGGGGATCAAGGCCACTTCCCGCTTCCAGTGACCGTTCACAACGAAATCGGCGACCTGATCGAAACCTTCAATCGCATGGTGGCGTCGCTGGCCGAGCAGCGTGCCGGGTTGAATGACACGCTTTCCCTTCTCGACTCCATGTTGGCGAATGCTCCCATCGGCCTGGCGTTCGTCGACCATGGTGCGCGATTTGTGCGCGTTAACCGCGTCTTCGGGGACTTTACTGGAGTTTCCGTGAGCCGCCATCTGGGGCGAACTCTGCGCGACCTGCTGCCGCAACCGGTGGCAAGCGAGATGGAAGCCGCGGTGCAGCGTGTCTTTTCAACCGAGGAACCCGTCCGCAACCTCGAACTCAATGGCGCAGGTGCCAAGCCGAGCCGCCCGTGGACCTGGCTAATGAATGCTTACCCGGTCAGAACCATGCCGAACCAGGTGCGTTGGGTGGGAATCATCGTGCTCGACGCAAGCGAGCGCAAACGCAGCGAGGAAGCCCTGCGTCGAAGCGAAAAGCTGGCCGTGACCGGGCGCCTTGCCGCGTCGATTGCTCACGAAATCAACAACCCTCTCGAAGCAATTACCAACCTCCTTTTCCTCCTGCGCAATTTCAGCGAACTTCCCGAGGCGGCGCAGGAGTACGTGACCATGACCGAATACGAGGTGCGGCGCATTGCTGAGATCACGCAGCAGACCCTTCGCTTCTACCGGCAACCGACGCAGCCCGCGCGCACTGCACTGGCCGAGCTGCTCGATTCGGTGCTGGGCCTTTACCAGGGCCGCATCAACACTCTCGACCTGCGCGTCGAGCGGGACTACGACCGCGAGATGACTTTGTTCTGCTTTGCCGGCGAAATCCGCCAGGTGTTCGCGAACCTGGTCGGGAACGCCATCGACGCGAGCACTGCGGGCGGCCGTTTACTGGTGCGCGCGCGGCGTTCGCATGATTGGAAGAACCTCGGGCAGACAGGAGTCCGATTTGCCATTGCGGACACAGGCTGCGGCATGGAGCCGGAGGTCCGCGAGCATATCTTCGAGGCCTTTTTCACCACAAAGGAAGTAACTGGAACTGGGCTCGGCCTTTGGGTGAGTCATGAGATCATCCTCAAGCACAATGGCCTGGTGCGCGTACGCAGCCGGGCAGCGTCTTCTGATTCCGAGCAGGCGTCAAAGCCATTCGGGACGGTGTTCCAGCTGTTTATTCCGGACAACCCGAATCTGGCCGGCGCGCTAAGTTCGACAGTGGATTGTACGGGCGACTCGCCGGAACCGCTGGCGGCCAGTTCCGGCGACTTGGCAGCGGTACGCCCCGTCCATGATGCAGCTCCATTTGAATGAAAATTTTCCTCCTGCCGGAGCTTGACAACGGCGGATTTGATGTGTTACATACAGTAACACTATGACCGGTAACACCAACCTCGAACACGACCCTGCCGATCTTGGCGAACTGGAGCGCGACCTTCTGCTCCTTGTCTGGCGGCTTGGCAGCACCACCGCCGACCAGGTTCGCGAGGCACTCGGCCGTCCTCTGAAAGACTCGACGATCCGAACTGTTTTGCGGCGCCTCGAAGAGAAAGGCTATCTGGCGCATTCGCTGGAGAATCGTGCGTTCGTCTATCGTCCTGCAGAATCACCGCAACTCGTCGCGGGTCGCGCCGTCAAGCGTATCGTCGACTGGTTTTGCGCAGGATCGGTGGAGGCCCTGCTCGTTGGCATGGTCGACTCAAAGGTCCTGGACAGGCGGGAGCTGCAGCGCCTGGCAAATCGCATTGCTGCTCCTCAGGCAACTCACACGGAGCGAAAATCCGCTCGCAAGAAGGAGGTTAAGCCATGACTGGTTCGCTGTTGCCCATCTTGCTTGAATCGGCGATGCGCGCGTTGATTGCTGCCGCTGCCATCTGGGCGGGTCTGCGTGTCTTTCGCGTCAGGAACGTGCCGGCACAGAAGTCTGCCTGGGGACTGATGCTGATGGCAGCTCTCGCCATGCCGCTGATGATGCGTCCCTCGTGGCTTCCGGCTTGGGCCTCGGTCAAATTGCCTGCGTCGTTGCTGTCGGCAAGAACGTCGCACGCCGCAACAGCCGCAGTCGTATCTCGCACCGCGTCAGAGCTGGATACTCTCGAGGCTGAAATGCGGGAGCAAGTCGCGGACGAGGCATCAAGCCTTCAGCCCGCACCGCCAGCTTCGATTGCCAAGCCAGGTGCGCCGTCAGATTACGAGCCTGAGAGCACGCCCACATCAACGGCGCCGACGCTGCAGCAACCTGGAACTCATTCATCCCCAACGCTTACCTCGCTGCTCACTCCCGAGCGCATGCTGGCCGCCGCCTGGAATCTTTATCTCGGCGTCTGCGCCTTCCTGCTTGTGCGGTTGCTTTGGGGCTTGGCGCTTTCGTTCTCGCTCTGGAAACGAGCAAAACCCGTCGACACTCCACTCGAGCTTGACTTCCCTGCTCCCATCCGCGTGCGCTCGAGCTCCCTGATCGGCTCACCGGTCAATATTGGTTCGGGGATCCTTCTGCCCGCGGACTACGCGGAATGGGACGAAGAGAAACTGCGCGTGGTGTTAGCCCACGAGCTCTCCCACATCCGCCAGCGCGACTTTTATCTGCAGTTCCTGGCCGGCTTCTACGCGGCCCTCACCTGGTTCAGCCCGCTGGGCTGGTGGCTGAAGCGCAAGCTCTCCGATCTGGGCGAGGCCATCAGCGACCGCGCCGGCCTCGCGGTGGCTAAGAGTCCGTCGGCCTATGCCGGACTGCTTCTTGAGTTCGCGGCTCTTCCGCGCCCAACCCTGAATGGAGTCGCCATGGCACACTCTCGGAACCTCTCTCATCGCATTGAGCGCCTGCTCAACGAAGCGAGCTTTCGTCTTGCCTTTACCGGCAGGCGTCGCGCTCTACTCACCGTGCTGATCTCTTTTGTGCTGATCGCCGCGACGGCGATGGTTCGTGTCGAGGCTGCTTCAGCTCCGCAACAGGCGAGCTCCTCGCAGGCCGCACTGCTGCAGAATCAGGCACCCTCTTCAGCGGCCGTGACGGGCCAGTCCACTCCCGAGCCGGCGCAGGTAACCGATTCGGCGGCAGGACAGGCGCCGGCGCCTGCAGCGAGCCGGGAGCCTGCTCCCGCACCGCCGATGCCAGCCGCCGCTCCCAACACGGCCCCCGAGGCATCGCCTGCTCCCGCGGGCCCGCAAGCCCCTGAAGCCGGCATGCAAGAACCGCTGCCGGTAATGCCTCAAATGCCGCCCATGCCCCGCATTCATGTCGACGTCAACATTCCGGAACTAGCGTTCAAAGCGGAGATGTATGACGATGCCGGCCGGGGGCGCTGCTTCGGGGATGGTGACAGCTACGCGATCGTGGGCGACCCCGGGACCAAAACCCGATTTTGTGGTGACTGGGACGATGAAGGTTCGAGAGACGTCGACAAAGCGCGAAGCGCCGCGCACGGACACTTCCTGCTGTTCCGCCATGAAGGAAAGCTCTACATCGTCGACGATCCTGCCACCGTGACCCAGCTCGAGGCCATGGACATGGCAAGACAGGATTTGAGCGACCAGATGCGCGCGCTGAGCAAACAGATGCGCGATGCCGGCCAGCAGGCGCGTGAGGCGGCGCGCAAGGCGCGCGAAACAGCCGACAATCTTCCCGCGCCCGACTTGTCAAAGGAGATTGCCGCGCTGGATGCGACCGCCGCAAGCCTGAAAGATAAGCAGGGCGGCACGGTGAGCCGCCAGCAGCTCCAGGAGTTGCAGCGCGAGATTGGGGAGCTCCAGCGCCGCGTGTTCCAGGCGGAGTTCGGCAACATGAACATGAAAGAGTTCAGCGGCGACATGGCGAAATTTGGCGAGGAACAAGGCAAGTACGGCGAGCAGATGGGAAAGCTGGGTGCGCAGATGGGCCAGACTGTGCGCGAAAACAACGACAAAATCCGATCGATCATCGACGAAAGCCTGAAGGAAGGCAAGGCGCGGCCGGTGAATTGATTCGCATTCGTATCGCGATTCGCAAACATCGAACGTCAACCGTTCCGGAACCCTTGCGCGAAAGCAGCGTCGCCTTCTGAAACGAACGACCAAAGCGCTCTTTTGCGCAAACGCTCTTAGTGTGCTTACCTCGAGGCTGAAAGTTTTTCGCTCCGCGTAGCGAAACATCCGGATTTCTTCACCCTTCGCAGAGATCCCGCATCCGCAATTGCGGTTTCTTGCGGATTGGAAATTAGGGAATCGTGAGGGTGCTGCGCGAAGTAAGTTGTTAACCGGGAGCGTTGCCTCTTCGTTTTGCTTTTGGCTGCAATGCTCGTGGCGTGTGCAGTCGAAATGCAAGTGCTGCTTCCCCATTCGGAAATCTTCTGACCGGTTCTTCGCGATCCGCTTCACCAGATCCTGACAGGAACCGCTCATCAACTTGGAAGCACGAAGCTGTTGTCACAGGAATTATCAGGGCCCCTCAAATTGCCGGCTGTTTCTGGCACACGCCTTGACCCGAAAATCGGCCTTGGCGCATCGATGCCCGGCACAACCAGCCCGCCGCACGTGTAAGCGAAAACAAAATTGAACATTCGGGAGGAAACGATGATTCGACTCCTGCAGGGAATCCTTGTCCTGATTTTGATCGCACCCATCGCGGCCGCTCAACCAAACATACCTTCTAACCCACAGGCAAAGGCAACGGCCACGGCATTCACGATCGGGCAGCTGAGCAATCCGCACTTGCTGCGCCTGATTGCGCTCAATGAAGCTGCGGTTCGCAGCGCTAAAGCCGCGCACGAAGCTCCGGCGCGCATAGCGCAGATCTACGAAAACCTCGGAGGCTTGTATGCAGACGCGGCTCTGTATCTGAAGTCAGAAGACGCCATGCGGCGGGCAATTGCTTATTTGAAAAACGGATCACAGCGGGAACTGGCAAATGAGATCGGACAATTAGCGGTGGTGGATCTCGAATTGGGAAACCCCAGGCAGGCCGAGCACGATGAGCTACAGGTGCTGCGCATTCGCCAGGAGATTGGCGATCCTGTGACCACTGCCCTCGCCTGGAACGAACTTGCCGGCCTGTATGATGAGCAGCAAAAGTTCAAACAAGCCGTGCATTTCGCTGAGCGAGCCTATGAGGTCCTTGGCGACCGGCCTGATGTGAGCGCAGGCGACAGAATTTCAGTTCGGGAAGCGCTCGGATTTGCGCTGACCGGCGCCAGAGATTGCGCACGCGGGATCCCTATTCTGGAGGAAGGGCTCGCCATCGCGCAGAGCCATCATGTAGAAGATAGCCTGCAGCTCGGATATGCCGAGTACGTTTTGGGGTTCGGCTATTGGCACTGCGACGATCAAGGCAACGCGGCACTTTGGCTCGAGCGGGGGACGACTCGCATGAAGGCAGACTTCGGATGGAACCGGAGCATCTATCTAAATGCGATGAGACAGTACGCTCGCTTTCTGCGTTCGACGGGCCAATTCGAGGCGGCGGCATCGGCAGAGGCAGTGGTCAACGAGGCTGAGGCTGTCGTCGATGCCCAAAGCCTTACCGGCAGAGCCGATGGGTTCCTGAGCAATCCTGGAAAATAGAGCTCATCCCCGCGAAGTTCTTGATGGGTGATTTCGAGGAAACGAACCCGCTGCCGAACATCAGAACAGGTTCAGGCCGCGAAGCTCATGCGAGGGGAGGTGATCGAACGTGTGCGACGCCTGGCCTGCAGCAGCATGGGTTATGCAGTGACTCTGCTGGCGGATGGGCCCCGTCAAGTACGAACGAGTCACGTGCAGGCGGTCCATGATAATGTATCGCGTGCGCAGGCCGTTGACGGTGGCCGGAAGCGCGGCGGGAACCTGCTTGCGATCGACGTAGATCACCAGCGCTGCTTCCTTGGGATTGTCGAGGCTCTGCCCAACGCCCACGCCAAAGAAAGCGGGATACTGTTTCATCAGGCTCTGCGATACCTGCTGTTTGGCGGCGATGGCCTGTGTAATCACGCTCGCCGCCAGTGGATGCGGTCCGCCGGATTGCAACATAGATTGCGGAGCAGTGCCCGCGGCAACGGCCTCCGCAGTGGTCGCGATCACTTCTGTCCTCACGCCGTTCAGTGCCTGCGGCGCGGTGAAATTCATGTTCTGGTCGACATAGAGGATGACCGCAGCCTCGCCGGAGTGATCGCTGCTCTTCCCTGTCGCTGTCCCCAGGGTGCCCGCCGACGGATTCACGAGCATGCGCGCCTGTGTAAGCGCCTGCTGGGCGCGGCTCGTCTGCGCGCTCGAAAGTGTGACGGCCTGCGCCGCTGTCACCGTCCCTGTTGCGTAGTTGAGGCAGCTCACTGGATGATCCGTTGTGCCCACGAAGGTGAATGTCGTTCCCTGCTGCGAACCCAGTTCCGCCAGCACGGTACTCACGGGGTTCGCCACGCCTTCACTCGTACCCGTCTGATCCACGCCTCCGGCGAAGAACAGACCCACGGGTTCGGCGTCACTCGTATCCACCACCAGCGAGCCGGAGTCGCCAGCATCGCTGAACTCGTTGCCGGCAATTTCAATCTGATTCGTGTAAGTCTTGGTGAAGTACGGCTCAGACTCTTCACAGTTCTTGAAATAGGCCACCTGCACATCTGCGTTGATCGCAGAAATGCTGGCGCAGGTAAGCCCTGTAGTGCGGCCGCTTTTCGCTACGACCATCCCGATTGCTGGATTCTCGCCCTTGCCGTCTGTAGATGAAGTGCCCGGCGGAGCCGCAGCCAGCGAGCCGCTCTGCAACGGGCCCAATTCTTCGATTGCGCCGCTTGTATTCACCGCGCCGGAATCCACCTGGGCGATGGCCGCGTCCGCGTTGGTTGTCGCCGAGTTGAGCGGCAGCCAGGCTGTCAAAACGCCGACCGGCGTGGTACCGGACCCGACGCCATTGGGCGTGCAGCCGTTGTCAATCAGGCCAGGCTGGACAATCATTTCACCGGTCGTGGCCTGGTCGCTGCGCGCCAGAACGTGGTTGTTGCTGAGGAGAAATTGTGTTCCGGAGGAGTTCTGAATCATCGAGCCCAGCGTGCCGCCGCAGCAATCCAGAATCTGATTGCCCTGAGTGTCGTAATCGTTATTGTTACCGCCAGATGTTCCCAAATTGATTGGCGAGCCCTGCTCATTCTGGTGATTGTCTGGATTGCTCGAGATCCCTGCGGTGTTCAAAAGCACGGCAGTCGCAGTCTTTGATGAGGATGTGCCCACGGTAGCGACGACAAATGTTGAAGCATTCGACAAAAACGTGCTCGGAGCGGTGTAGGCCACCGCGCAGGAGGTAAATGCATTCGCGTTGCGCGTGCAAGTCGGTGTGCCCAGGGAACCCTGCCCGCCGCTTGAACCGTTTGCTGTGCTCGAAACCGCGTAGTTGATGCCGGTGCTGCCGCCGGCTTCGGCAATGTAGCCGGTGATGGTCACGGTTCCGCTGTTGCCGAGTGCAACATTCTCGGGCGAGAGCGGCTGCAAAAATCCGGGAGTCACGGTGACGGTAGAGCTGGCGGTCGCGCCCATGCCGGTTCCGGCAGTGATCGTCGCCGTCACGGTGACCTGCACACTGTCCTTGGTCACATAAGGCGGAGGTGTGTATTGGCCGCTGGTTGGGTCGATGGATCCTGCTCCAGTGCTCGGGCTGACCGCCCAGTTCACAGTTGCTGCGCCTCCACTGCTCAACGTGGCCGTAAATTGCTCAACCGCCGAGCCCGAGCTATTTGTGGCGTTGCAGCCCGTGCAGTTGGTATCGATGGCCAGCGTTCCCGGCGAAATTGAGAACGTGCTGTTGGAGGAACTTGTCGATGGGGTCCCGCCGCCGCAACCCACAAACAGGATCAGGGCCGGCAGGCCCATCATCGCTAGAAGCCGCGATGGCCACGCCTTAATTGCATGGGCCATCAGCGCGTCACACCCGGCGCGCTTGGTGCGCCGCCATGCTGTCGTCTGTGCCGCGGTCTCACTCAAATGGTCGGGCGCCTTTCTAATTCTTGTTATTCGCTTGCTTCCATTTAGACAATCCTGCGACCTCGCAGTAAGCGCCGGTACCTCCGTAAGAGTTCAACCGGACGCACTCTCCCCTTCGCAATGCCATATTAGACCCGCACTCGACATGGAGAGTTGTCTCACAAGGTGCGCACACAGAGAATCCAATCACTTTAGATGTACTCAGCGCAATGCTACGAAAGTACTTAGGACAGTTTTGGGCACAATATAGGCTCAAGACGACGGTCGAGGCCTTCGTGCAGTTTCATTACAGATGGGAGCCGGCCTCGCCCGGGGAGGGGCAATCCCTTACTCGGAACTCGCCCTGGTGTTCAGACGTGAATTCTTTGACGGAGCTTACACCGTTTCCCAACGTGCTCAGGTGTTGCGCGTGTCTGCGCATGGCCGCAGCCGAGCGGCATTTTAAACTCAAAGCAGGAGCAGCGATGGAATACCTCAATCTTGGCCACACCGGTTTGAAAGTCTCTCGCATTTGTCTGGGCTGCATGACTTACGGAAGCCCGTCCAGGGGCAAAATCCTGCCCGGCCGCCAGGCCTGGGCGCTCAACGAAGCAGAGAGCCAGCCTTTGCTCCGGCAGGCACTCGATTTGGGCATTAACTTTTTTGATACCGCCAACGTGTATTCTGGCGGCGAAAGCGAGGCCGTCGTCGGGCGATTCCTCAAAGCCAACGTCCGCCGGGAATCGGTGGTGATCGCAACCAAGGTGCACGGCGTGATGCGCGAGGAGCCGAACGGGCGCGGGCTCTCGCGAAAAGCGATCCTGTTCGAGCTCGACCAGAGCCTGAAGCGCCTCGAAACCGATTACGTCGATCTTTATCAAATTCATCGCTGGGACTACGAGACTCCCATCGAGGAGACGCTCGAAAGCCTGCACGACGTTGTGAAGGCGGGAAAGGTGCGCTACATCGGGGCGCCATCGATGTATGCGTGGCAGTTCGCCAAGGCGCTCTATCTGTCCGACCGGCACGGCTGGACACGCTTCGTCTCCATGCAGAATCACTACAACCTTCTCTATCGCGAGGAAGAGCGCGAGATGATCGGGCTATGCCGGGCGGAGGGTGTGGCCGTCATACCGTGGAGCCCATTGGCGCGAGGCCGGCTCACGCGCGCATGGAAGGCCGAGACGACGAGCAGGACAGAGACAGATGCGTTCGGGAACAGGATGTACTCGCAGACGGAAGAGGCGGATCGCAAAGTTGTTGACCGGCTGGGCGAGATCGCCGAAAAGCGCGGCATTCCCCGCGCGCAGGTCGCGCTGGCATGGCTGCTGGCGAAACCGGCCGTGACTGCTCCGATCGTGGGAGCGAGCAAGCCGCATCACCTTGAAGATGCCGCTGCTGCGCTTTCAGCTCAACTCACTCCGGAAGAGATGAAAGCGCTCGAAGAGCCGTATATGCCGCACCCCGTGCTGGGGTTCAGCTAAGCGTTCCTTCGACATCGATGTGTGAAAGGCGGGTGCGCCGATTACGCAAGTTTCATCGCGTCCGGGTCCCAATTCACAATCGCGCCGCGATCCATGCTGAGATTGCTCAAGAGCGCGGCGCCCGCGGCACGGAATCCGAAGGTCGCGTCTTCAACCGGCTGTTTGCGTTTGCGCACAGAGTTGAAGAAATTCTCGAAGTGATCGTAGCTGTCGCTGTAGCCAGCCGGCGCCACATACCTCTCCATTCCCACCGCCGGCGGGCCATCAGGATATGTAACCGAATACTTTTCCCGGTACTTCTCCAGAAATGCCTTCTGCGTGGCCCGGGTGAACGTGTTGATGGTGTAACCAGGTTCCCTTTCGCGCGGCACGCGATTCACGGTCACCGTGTTGCCCGCGATCTCCATTGTGCCCTCGGAGCCGGTAAAGATGAGGCCTTCGCTCTCCTCGCCACCGTCGACAAAATTCACATGCAGGCTCAGGTTGAATCCCTCGCGATAATCGAATAGCCCGAGCATCACGTCGGGTACGTCGCGGCCATCCTTCCAGAAGCGCAGCCCGCCCGTCGCCATGCCGCGCGTGGGCCCGTTGGATCCGGTAATAAAGTGCGTTCCACTGAAGAGATGCACGAATAGATCGCCGGCCACCCCGCTTCCGTAGGCCTTCCATTTTCGCCACTGGAAAAACTGCTCGGCGTTGAAGGGGATCTTTGGCGCAGTGCCGAGAAATCGCGGCCAGTCGCACGTCTCCGGCGACGCATCCGGCGGCACGGTATAGTCCCACGCGCCGATGGCCGAATTGCGATCCCAGCGCGCGGTGACCATGTTGAGCTGCCCGATGGCGCCCGAAGCCAGCAACTCCTTCGCCTTGGCGTAGATGATCGAGCTGACACGCTGGCTGCCAATCTGGAGAATGCGCCCGCTCGCGCGCGCTGCCTCGATCATCTCCGGCCCATCGGCATACAGATGAATCATCGGCTTCTCGCAATAGACGTCCTTGCCGGCCTTCATCGCGTCCACCGCGGCCTGCTTGTGCCAGTGGTCAGGCGTGGCAATGATTACGGCATCAATGTCTTTGCGGGCGAGAATTTCGCTGTAGTCGCGGGTGGTGAAGAGATCGTCACCCCAAACTTCCTTGCAATGATCGAGACGGCCGCTGTAGCAGTCAGCCACGGCAACCAGCTTGACCCCGAGGACCTGCAACGCCGTGCGTGTGTCGCCCTGCCCTTGGCCGCCGGCGCCGATCAGAGCGATCTGGATGCGATCGTTGGCGGCGACAGCTGCCGCGGGTTCGGCTTGCGCCGCAGTCAGCGCGTGGATTCGCGCACCAAGAAGTGTTGTCGCCGATGCAGCGCTTGCCGCTCTCAGAAACGATCTGCGATTCAATTCGGGCATTGAGACAGCTCCACGAAGCAGGATTTCAGCCGCATACAACAATACAACGCTGAGGTTGGTCGTCGTTAAGCGCAATAGGGTCGGGAGAACCGGCCGCGAATCAACCGGAGCGAAAATTGTGATGCTAGTGGCGCGGAACGAGAATGCGCAGAGCATTCTGAAGGAGTGACACCTGCATCGGCAGCCGGCCGAGCGACTCGCCGTCGGCCTCGACATAAGGTGCCGGGCTGCTCAATGCGCGGCAGGAGAAGGCAGACACTCGAACACATTGATGGAACGGATTGAGGCGGCGCAGGCCGAGCCAGCCGGACAGAAACCATAGTGGTAACGACACCAGCGCAGGCGCATGGAGCAGATGAAGGCAAAGATCGGAATCCTGAATCGACGCATGCCCATCCGTTAGGCCTCGAAAGATTCCGCCGAGATTCCCGATACGCGTCGCCATCACGCTGACCACCTTGCGCGTGACCGGCGAGGCGGAGGCCGCAGGTGTGAACTGAACCTCAAATGCAGAAAAACGGCCAGTTGCGAAGAGGCGTGCAGCGCGAAGGTAGTAGGCCAACCTGCCCAGTTGGGCCTTCTGTTGCGCCACAAGGCGATAGACAAGCGCGCCGTCAGGGCCGGCACCGGCAATGAAAGCAAAGTATCGAACAGCGCCGGCGCATTCCACTCTGCCCACGGTAACAGCGCATGGGCTGCCCTTTAACTGCTCGAGAGCCGCGACCACAGGATTATGTGAAATTCGCAGATGCCGGGCAAGCGCATTCGCGCTTCCCATCGGAATGATTCCGAGCGCACATAAGGGCACTCCCGCTTCAGTGACGAGGCCTTGCAGCACCTCATGCACGGTCCCGTCTCCTCCGCAGGCAAAGATCACATCCGCAAAAGCTGCGGCTTCCTGCGCCTGGGCCGCGGCCGAACCGGGCCCCGCAGTGCACGCGATCTCGACGCGATGACCTTCAGCGGTCAGCGCCCCAGCCACCTCGTCCACCTTCCGCAGGCGCAGGTTCCGTCTGCGGCCCGAGGCCGGATTGTAAATCAGGATGCAGTGCACCCCCTCATCTTACGGCGGCGTTCGCATATTGGGGTCGCAATCGCTCTCGCATCACGCGAATTTCCGCAATGCAAGCCGGCACGCGAAACACGCGAATGAGATAGCATCCAGTTGTGCTTAGCCTCGGCGATCAGGTGCAGTTTGTGCGCGGCGTTGGACCGCACGTCGCGGAGATGCTTGCCGAAAAAAGCATCCAGACGGCGGAAGATCTGCTTTATCATCTTCCCTTCCGTTACGAAGACCGGCAACATCCGCGCAGCCTCGACGAACTGAAGCCCGGCGAAATGGCCAGCGTGATCGGCGAGGTGCGCGGATCCATCCTGCTGCGCACGCGCCGCATGCCGCTCTTCGAGTTGACCATTGGACAAGGCCGCCACGCGCTCAAATGCACCTGGTTCAACGCACCCTATCTGAACGGGAAATTTCAGTCCGGCCAGACCGTTGCGGTCTACGGCAAGGTTGAGCCATCGCGCTCCACAAGCAACTTCAAAATGATTCAGCCGCAGTTCGAGATTCTGCCCGACGCGAGCGACGACGCCGAAACTAGGTTGCTTGAGGTGGGCCGCATCACGCCGGTCTACGAATCGCTCGGCGGCAGCCGTCTGGCATCGCGCTGGCAGCGTAAGGTGATCTTCAACCTCCTTGAGAACATGCGCGGAGCAGTGGCCGAATGCTTGCCGCACTCGGGACACCGCTCGCGCAGTTGCAGAGCGCATCGACTCCGGCGCATCGCCGCCTGATCTTTGAAGAATTGTTTTTCCTGGAACTCGGTCTCGAGCTGAAGAGGCGCCGCATGAAAGAGCGCAAGGGCGTCGCGTTTGCCACCAGCGACAAAGTGCGCGAGGCGATCCGCGAGGTGCTTCCCTTTCATCCCACGACAGCGCAGAAGCGAGCGCTGGGCGAGATTGTGACTGACATGCGCGAGCCCACGCCCATGCGGCGCCTGCTGCAAGGCGACGTTGGTTCAGGCAAGACGATTGTCGCGTTTCAGGCCATGCTAGTGGCCATGGAAAACGGCTATCAGGCAGCTCTGATGGCGCCGACAGAGATCCTGGCCACCCAGCACTACCTCGCGGCCCGCAAGTTACTCGAACGTTCGACGCGCAAACCGCGCATCGTGCTGCTCACCGGTTCGCTCGATAACGACCGCAAGCGGACCAACCGCGGACTGATCAACCGCGGCGACGCCAACCTGGTGATTGGGACGCATGCCCTGATCGAAGAGAAAGTCGAGTTCGACCGCCTCGGATTGGTTGTGGTCGACGAGCAGCACCGTTTCGGCGTCATGCAGCGTTTCAAGTTGATGAAAAAGCCGAACCAGCCCGAGCCCGATGTACTGGTCATGACTGCCACTCCCATCCCGCGCACGCTGGCGCTCTCGCTTTATGGCGATCTGGACCTGAGCGTGCTCGACGAGATGCCGCCGGGGCGGTTGCCCATTGTCACGCGACGCGTTCCAGGCGAACGGGCCGCCGAGGTTTGGAATTTTGTGCGTAAGCAGGTCAAACAAGGGCGGCAGGCTTACATTGTCTACCCGGTGATCGAGGGCGCGAAAGACGAACAACCGGAGCTGGATTTTCCACAGGACGAGCCGGAAGCGGCCACAAATGCCGGCTCACCAGCCCCACCCAAACGCGCAGCAAAAGGAAAGGCGGGCAATCTGTTCCCGGCCGCAGCACAGGTGGCCGGCCCAGCCGCTAAATCAGGTCTCAGATCTGCGACGGAGATGTACGAAAAGCTTCGCTCAGGGCCGTTGGCCGGGCTTCGCATGGGGCTCCTTCACGGCCGCCTCGACGCAGACGAGAAAGAGGTCATCATGCGCCGCTTTCAGCGCGGCGAGATTGACGTGCTGGTGTCGACAACCGTGATCGAAGTCGGCGTCGATGTCGCCAATGCCTCGGTGATGGTGGTCGACCACGCCGAGCGATTCGGGCTGGCGCAGCTGCACCAGTTGCGCGGTCGCGTCGGCCGCGGTGCGGCAAAAAGCTACTGCGTTTTGATGACCGGCGAACATGTCTCCGAGCTCGGCGAGCAGCGGCTCGATGCCATGGTGCGTTCTCAGGATGGATTCGAACTGGCCGAGTTGGATCTCACCATGCGCGGCCCCGGCGAATTTTTCGGCACCCGCCAGGCGGGTCTTCCCGAGTTTCGCGTGGCCAACCTGCTGCGCGACCGGCAACTGCTCGAGCTCGCCAAGCAGGAGGCCGCGCGATTTGCCACTCAGCCGGACGCTACGGTTACTGAGCCAGAGCGCACGCGTGTATGGGCGAGGCTGAAAGAGGCATGGCAGCGACGATATGGGCTGGTCGAAGCAGGTTAAACCAGTCGCCCCAAAATGCTAAGTGATCGGCCTACATTGTTCCGGGCATCTGCACGCCGCCGGCCATTTCCACCGGAAGAGTCTGGATGTCGAGATCCACACTGGCGATTTCGACGCCGCAGTCCGGTGGCTGGCTGCGGGTGCACTGGCAGAGTTCGGTGAAGCGGATATGACCGCTATGGCTCAGTTCCAGCCCTGCGGCGATCAGCAGTCCGTAAATGTCGACACACGATCGCCGTTCGAACTCAAACAGCATGCTGATTCTTCCCATGTCGTTTGCGCCGCGGCTCAATACCCATCCTCCACAACCCAGGATTGCACCGGTGAGAGACTGCACCAGCCGTGAAGGCTCTTCCGCCGACGTCGCCCTCATTTGAATTGCCCAGGGGATGGTCGCTGCACGCATTGCGCTTTGATCGGGCATCCGCAACCTCACAAACGCTTTATCGGAGGCCCGCCAAACCGGATGAAAGTTGTTGCGGACCCGAACGATGCCTGACCGCGTTTGAAACACATTCGCCTTGCAGCACTTCGAAAAGATCGGGTGAGGGTAATTGAGCCGTCCGACCGCGGGATAGATTTTGACCGCAGGATTCGTTGTGAGTGGATTCTCTGCGAATCCGCCGGAACCCGGCAAAAGCCGAATGCTGTAAGTTGAAAGGAAGGACGTGACGCCAGATGATCCTTGGCACAGGAATCGACGTTGTGGAGATTGACCGGATTCAGCACGCCGTCGATCGCTTCGGCAAGCGCTTTCTCGATCGGGTCTATCTTGCCACAGAGCAAACATACTGCCAACGCAAGCGCAAATCGGCCGAGAGCTTTGCTGCCCGCTTTGCTGCCAAGGAGGCCGCAGCCAAAGCGCTCGGAACCGGGATCAGCTACGGCGTGAACTGGCTTGAAATTGAGGTGGCGCGGGAGCCGAGCGGGAGGCCCGTCCTCCGGCTTCATGGCCGCGCCGCGCAGATCGCCGAGCGCTTGGGCGTGGTTCGCACCTCCCTTTCGCTCACCCACACCACCGCGGTTGCCATGGCCAGCGTGGTATTCGAGGACGAGCGGTAAATCCGCCGGTTCTGCTATGCTCTAGAACAGTTTAGGAAACTCGGCAGGGTATGGTTTTTGGTTCCGGTTGCTGCACCCTTTTGCTTCGACCCCAGCGACAAATACCAGTCGTTTTGGGCCTCGGGTTGACCAGACTGCAATACCTTGAGCGCTCTTATACCCTTTCCGGGACTGGTAGGCGTCGACCCGCTCGATGATGTAAGAGGAGTCAAGTGCCAAGCCGCAAAGAGATCCAGTGGTCGCAACTGAAGGTGGGGATGCTGGTTCTGGTCGCCACCGCCGTCCTCGTCGCACTCATTTTCCTCATGACCGGAGCCTCGGGCGGGCTCTTCGCGCACCAGGTCGTCTTGCGGTGTTACTTCCCCAATGCCTCCGGATTAAAAGTTGGAGCTCCGGTTACGCTGGAAGGCGTCACCATCGGCAATGTCGCACACATGCGGATCGACCAGTCGCACAATCCCAACCCGGTCGAGGTGGTGATGCGGGTGAGCGCCGTGTCGCTGCGCGACCTGCACACCGATTCCACTGCACAGATCACCACCGCCGGAGTCCTGGGCGACAGCTTCGTCGATATTGACTCCAAAGACGCGACAGGCCCCCCGCCGTTGAACAATGGCGAACTCCAGCAGTCAGGCGCGCCGACGATCCAGTCGGTCATCAACACCAGCCAGGTCTCCATCCAGGAGATCAATCGACTGATCCGCAAGATTGAGGTACTGACTGACACCCTGAATAGCAGCCGAGGCACCGTTGGCGAACTTCTCAACGATCCCGGAATGAAGAAAAAGGTGGTGTCGATCGCATCGGATCTCCAGACGATCACGGCAACTGTCGCACAGGGGAAGGGTTCGCTGGGCGAATTGATCAGTGACAATACGCTTGCTACAAAACTGAATACGGCGGTAGACCAGCTCAATACACTCACAGCCAATCTGAATGCCGGCAAAGGCACCGCGGGCAAGTTTCTCAATGACGAGACGGCGTTTAACAACTTCAACTCCGCCATGTCGAACTTGAACCAGATCCTTGCTTCGATCAACGCCGGCAATGGCGCAATCGGCAAGATGACAAAAGATCCCGAAACTGCCAAAAAGCTAACCGATTTGATCGCAAACCTCGATAGCATTTTGAAGAATCTGAATGAGGGCGAAGGGTCGGCTGGGCAGTTCCTGAAGAATCGTTCGCTTTACAATCACGCGGACCAGACTTTGGACCAGGCGCAGCAGCTGGTCAAAGGCATGCGCGAGGATCCAAAGAAGTACCTTGTGATCCAGTTGAAGCTGTTTTGAGAAATTGACTTGGGGTTTGGGCAGATCGGTCGCGCTTGTGGGTCCTGCCCGAGGCCCATTGCAATGAAATCGACCCCGATTACCCAAAATAAGTGAACCGCTGGACTCGGCGCAGCGCATAGAGGCTCAATGGAGGTTCGATGCGCCTGAACCCAGCAGTGGCGGCCTTTGTGTCTGCGCTAGCAGTTTCAATTCCCTTCCTCATTCGTTTCGCTCCCACAGCAAATGCCGCCTCAAGCGGTGTTCCCGCCTATGCGGCTAACGGGGAACTGCTGCCCGTGGGAAATTACCGGGAATGGATCTACCTGACATCCGGCATCGACATGAGTTACAACGCCAAGCCCGCGGATATGACCATGTTCGATAATGTGTTCGTCAATCCTGAAGCGTACCGCAGCTTTCTGGCCACGGGCACATGGCCCGACAAGACGGTTCTGGTCCTTGAGGTCCGCGAGGCAAAGAGCAAAGGGTCGATCAACCAGCACGGCCATTTCCAGGGCGAAGAGCTGATGGGATTCGAGGTGCATGTCAAGGATCAGGCGCGGTTCCCGGGCAAGTGGGCGTTTTTCGACTTCGATTCGCCAACAAAGAATGGCACTCTGATTCCGCAAGGCGCCCCGTGCTACTCGTGCCACGCGGCACACGCTGCAGTGGACACGACGTTCGTGCAGTTCTATCCGACGCTGCTGCCGATCGCCGAACTGAAGAAGACGCTGAGCGAAGCGTATCTGAAGGACGAGGCAGCGCAAGCGCAGCCGAACTGACTAATTTGCATTGGCGCAGCGATAAACCATCCAGAATTCAAGGAACGCCTTGAGCCGAACCGCCTGGAAGAAGTCGTTGGCGATGCAATAGACGATAAGAGAGACGGCCATGGCTACGTGCAGCGCGCCCGGCCCCACCTCCTCTACAAATGGGACTGGCGCGGACGAAAACACCATGGTCAGCACCAGGAGCGCCAGCTTGACGATGCCCATCACGAGGTTCACCTCGGCGAGCTTGCCAGTGAATTGTTTTCCCAGCCTCAGGCTTTGACCAAGCGCGGAAAAAACTGAGCGGTGCTCCAGCAAAGCCACGAATGCAGCGATTGAGAATGGCCAGCTCAACAGCGCAAATGCTGTGAAGAATCCCAGAGAGAGAAAGATCGCCCAGACGAAATAGCCGACCAGATCCGGTTCGGCGCCGACCAAGATATGTGTAGCGGCCGCCCATTGCATCGAGCGAAACCATCCCCAATACGTGAGCCCCAGCAGAATAAGCCAACCCGCCTGAAGAGCCATCATCGTCAGCGGCCGGAACGGCACCTTGCCTACCGCAGACGGCGCATCTTGCCCGGAAAGCCGCACCAACAGCCAATTGCGCCCCAGGCCGGAGAGCACGACCCATGCCAGCGCTGCTGCTGGTAGCAGCCATTGCATCACGGCCAAAACATGGGGCTGGTAATACGAAATGACGTTGGCGATCTGCAATGACGATGCCCAGGGATCCTGCAAACTCACGGCGTCGAATCCTGAGGTATCGAGAGGATAGACAGTGAGCAGACGCTGTATCTGCTGCCAGCACACGAAAAGAAACGGGATCCCAAAGAGCCAGCGCCATGCAAGCTCAATGCCGAGGAGAGAGGGCCGGCGGAACACGTCGCTAATGTGCTCAACCAGCAACTGCGTCCCGCGGACAGGCCTGGCGCGAACGTCTGCCATCAAAGCAGACCTCACTTCACAACCAGGTTGACAGCCCTGCCCGGCACCACGATAACTTTGGCAACGGTCTTGGTGGCCGCGCGGAGGCGCACTTTTTCATCGGCCAGTGCCGCGGCTTCGATAGTTTTGGCGTCGGCTCCGGCGGCAACTCGTACGACCGAGATGAGCTTGCCGTTGATCTGCACAGGAATCTCAATCTCGTCTTCTTTGGCGAGGCTGGGATCGCTCCTGGGCCAGGATGCGCGCAATATTGCGCCTTCCCCGCCCAACTGCTCCCATAGCTCCGCCGCAAGAAATGGAGCGAAGGGTGCCAGCAGCAGGGCCAGCGTCCGCAACAGTTCGCGCACGACCGGAGCCGGAATCTCACCTGCCGCCAGTTGTGCATCGGCAGCCTGCAGTTCGTTCACGAGCTCCATGATCGCAGCCACGCACGTGTTGAAGTGCCAGCGGCCTTCAAAATCGAGCGTGATCTTGGCGATCGTCTGGTGCAGCTTCCGCCGCAGTTGCACAGCGCTTCCATTTGCTGCGATCGATGGCTTCGCGGCCTCAGAACGTGCCACCGGAGCGTACTTCGTCGCGAGACGCCACACGCGGCCCAAAAAGCGGCTCACACCGGCGACGCCGTCTTCCTGCCAGTCGAGATCGCGGTCGGGCGGTGCGGCAAAGAGCGCGTACATCCGCGTTGCATCGGCGCCGTAGCGGGCAACCATGTCATCGGGCGACACCACGTTGCCCTTCGACTTCGACATCTTCGCGCCATCCTTGATGACCATGCCTTGCGTGAAAAGCCGCTCGGCAGGCTCGTCATTCGTCACCATGCCCAGGTCGCGCATCACCTTGGTCCAGAAGCGCGAGTAGATCAGGTGCAGAATCGCATGCTCCACGCCGCCGATGTATTGATCAATGGGAAACCAGTACTGCGCAATGGCGGAGTCGAACGGCGCCTTCGTATCTTTCGCGTCGGTGTAGCGGTAGAAATACCAGCTCGAATCGATGAAGGTGTCCATCGTATCGGTCTCGCGACGCGCCGGACCACCGCACCTGGGGCAGGTCGTGTTCACGAACTCCGGCACGCGAGCAAGCGGAGAGCCGCCCTGCTGCGTAATTTCTATCTTGTTGGGCAAGATGACTGGAAGCTGATCGTCCGGCACCGGAACCAGCCCATCGCGTTCGCAATGAATCATGGGGATCGGCGTCCCCCAGTAGCGCTGCCGGCTAATGCCCCAGTCCTTGAGACGAAACGTAACCGCCGCGTTGCCAAAACCACCCTGCTCGGCAACTTCCTGCAAGCGCCTCTGCGCTTCGGCGCAGGTCAGTCCATCGTACTCGCCGGAGTTGACCAGCACGCCGTCTTCAGAGAGGAACGGCAGGAGCTCTGCTCCGTCCTCGTATTCAACTGGCTGAACCGGCTGGATCACCTGCCGAATCTCGATTCCATATTTCGTCGCAAATTCAAAGTCACGTTCGTCGTGCGCCGGCACGCTCATAATGGCGCCGGTACCGTAGTCCATAAGGATGTAATTCGCCACCCAGATGGGAACGCGCTCGCCGTTATATGAATTGAGTGCGAAGCGGCTCGTCGGGACGCCGTGTTTCTCAATCCCGCCCACGTCGCCCGCTTCCCTTGCCTTCCGCTGTTCTTCGATCAGCTCGTTGACTTTCGCTTTCAATTTCGGATCGCCCGCTGCGAGAGCCGCAACCAAGGGATGCTCGGGCGCCAACTGCACGCTCGTCGCGCCAAAGATGGTATCGATGCGCGTCGTGAATACGCGAATGCGCTGGCTTTCTGATCGCTTGCTCCCTTGTTCCCTTGCTCCCTGCTCTTCCAGGAAGAAATCAACCTCCGCCCCTTCGCTTCGGCCGATCCAGTTGCGCTGCATGGTGCGCACTTTTTCGGGCCAGCCTTCGAGCTTGTCGAGGCCGTCGAGCAGCTCCTGCGCGTAGGCGGTGATGCGCAGGAACCACTGCTCCAGGTCGCGCTGTTCAACCTTGGTGTCTTCGTGCCGCCAGCAGCAGCCGTCCACGACCTGTTCGTTGGCCAGCACCGTTGCGCACTCGGGGCACCAGTTCACCTTGCTCTTCTTGCGGTAGACCAGGCCTTTCTCGAGCATGCGCAGAAAGAACCACTGGTTCCAGCGGTAGTAGTCGGGCAGGCACGTAGTGATTTCGGTTGCCCAGTCGTAGCTGAAACCTATGCGCCGCATCTGCCGCTTCATCGCAGCGATGTTGCCCTGGGTCCACTCGCGCGGCGGAGTATTGTTTTTGAGCGCTGCGTTTTCGGCCGGCAACCCGAAGGCATCCCAGCCCATGGGGTGCAGTACGTTGTAACCGCGCATCCACATCTGCCGAGCGAGCGCATCGCCAATGGCGTAGTTGCGCACGTGCCCCATGTGCAGTTGGCCGCTCGGGTAGGGCAGCATCTCCAGCACGTAGTATTTCGGCTTTTTGCTTGAGGCCGGCTCAGCGGCGTAAAGCGCGGGCTCCGCGGCCCAGCGCTCCTGCCACTTCCGCTCGATCGCCGCCGGATCGTAACGCTGTTCTTTCTCTTCTGCCATCACTTTTCAGTGTAAACGGGCGGATGGCGGCTATTGCGGAGGCGCTGCGGCGGGTTCGACCTCGTCCGAGCTCGGGCACCAATCCATTGCGACTTTCCTGTTTACGATCTCGTACCCCGGCGGCAGTTGAAAGATCGACGAATCCGGCTCGGCCTGGGTGAAGTTCACCAGTTCTTTGCGCATTTTGCCCTGTTGCGGATTGTCGCTCGCTATGCGCACCTGCAGGCCTCTCAATCCGGGAGCGACCGCCTTCCACAGCTCGAAGGTGTTCACCTGCGACTCCTTGTGCCGCTTTATTTTTCTCGTCGTTGTTGTAGTGGTTCGCTGCCCCCTCGCCTCGACCCCCTCGATCGTCTCTGTTCCGAGATCCTCCACCTTGGTCTTTACGCTTTCAACGCTTTTTCCAGTACGTCGGCTTATCACGGTGAACGATGCCCAACTCGCCCCACATGGTTGTGCGGCCGCAGGGATGGGTACCGCCGACACCGTTACTTCCTTTCCTGGCGATGCCCAACTAATCCTGGTATGAGTCATGGGATCGAAGACCGTGAAGCGCGTCTCAGGCGTCTGGCCTCCCTGCGTCGGAGCCGTTGTCGCAGTCATGCGCCGGCCCTGCGAGTCAATGGCGTCCACCTCGGTGGTTTCACTCGTCATGGCGGTCCCATCGAACAACGTTCTCACCTGTGTCGTTTTGAATTCCGCCATATACGGCAATCGTGCGTTGTGCGCAGCATCGCCCATTTGAGCAGATACGACTCGGTTCCTTGAGACCTGGCTCGAAGCTGGAAACGTCAAAGCTGCTGCCGCAAAACAAATCAGGAAAACTGAAATTCTCACGCCCATGTCTTGCCTCTGCGCGCTTGTTGTCGGCACCAACAGTCTCATCTTTTGCAAGGGATAGCGCAAGCAGGCCAATGGAAAAATGGCCTGCGATCTGCTTTTGGTGTTCGCTTAGTCTGCGACGCCGATCCTACTTTTTCACCAGCCGCTTCAGCGCCCGCACATTCCGCTCCTCGTCGCCCTCTTCATCAACCGGAGTTTCGGCGATAAAGGCGCAATGATCAAAGCGCGGATCGTTGAGCAGCCAGCGGAACGGATCGAGTCCCATGGTTCCCTGCCCGATGTGCTCATGCCGGTCGAGCTTCGATCCACGCGCGGCTTTGGCATCGTTGCAATGCCACACGCGGACGGCATCGAAGGTTACGGTCGCAGCAATCTGCTTCATCGTCTCCGAGTAGCCCTCAGCGCTCAGCAGATCGTAACCAGCCACGTGCGTGTGGCAGGTGTCGAGGCACACTGCAACAGGCGCATGATTCTTCAACCGCGCCACAAGTTCAGCGACCTGCTCGAAACTCCCGCCAAGCGAGAACTCCGCTCCCGCCGTGTTTTCAATGAGGATGTGAAATCCAGTGCCCTGCCACGACAGTTTGTCAATCGCGCGTTCAATGGAGTCCGCCGCTAGCTTGAGCCCTTCATCGCGTGTCATCCCCTTCCACGAGCCGGGATGCAGGACAAGATATTCGGAGCCGAGAACCAGCGCGCGCTCAATCTCGCCGCGAAATGCGTCAATGCTCTTTTCGCGAATCTCGCTGGACTGGCTGCAAACGTTGACCAGGTAGCTGGTGTGAATCACAAGCGGCCCGACGTCAAGCTTGGAGCGAAGTTCGCGCATGCGTTCGCCCTGTTTGGGGTCCACTTTCGGCGCACGCCACATCCGCGGGCTCGAAGAAAAAATCTGGAACGTGTTGGCGCCGATCTCACGCGCGCGTTCGACTGCATTCGAAGCCCCGCCCGCTGTCCCCAGATGCACGCCGATCCGTTTGGTCATGAAAGAAGTCTATTACGGAGATTTTGTACCTGCCTGCAGAAGCAACCGAAAATGCTCGCGCAACTGCGCAATGCTTCGATCGAATGGCTCGACCGAGCGGTAGGAACGAGAGAGCATCACGCCGCCCTCCATCAGTGCAAGAACATAGGTCGCGAGGGCATCGAGATCCGTCCCCGGCGGTAGTTTGTCCTTCATGGCTTTCAAGCATTCGCACACGCAACCAATCCAACTCCGAAAATTCTGCGCGATGAGAGCATGCGCCGGTGCATTCTCCGGATCGATCTCGAGGGCGAGTCGTCCAAGGGGGCAGCCGTATCGGCAATCTGTGGCAAGGATCCTCTCGCGGTAGCCAGCAAGGATGGCAAAGATCCGGCCGAGAGGCTCTTCAACTGCGGCAAAAGCTGGCTCGATGACTATTGGCCGAAGAAGTCTTAAATAGCCGTCAAGGACCTCCCGTAACAAGGCCTCCTTGCTGTCGAAGAAGTGATAAAAGCTGCCGGAATTGACCTCTGCATTCGCCAGAAGCTCAGCCATGCTAGTGCCTGCAAATCCCCTTTCCCAAAAGAGATACCGGGCGGAGTGAATGAGGCGGTCACGGGTTGAAAGAGTCGCTTCCGGCATGTTCAGCGGATTTCTCTTGACACGAATAGAATACTCCGATATTTTACTTGAACGATCAACTAAGTACCATGCAAATGCTCAAACTATTTTTCTTCTCTTTTCTCATCCTGTTGCCGGCCAGCGCCGCCCCAGCGCAGCCTGGCGTCACCCCGACTTCGTCAAGTCCCGAGAAGAAACTCGTCATCGAAGTTGAGATACCAGCCCCGGTTCACGACGTCTGGCTCGCGTTCACAACCAGCGAGGGGCTGGTGACTTGGCTGGCTCCGAAGGCTACTGTCGACCTCCGGCCCGGCGGCAACTGGATCGTCAGCTTTCCCGGACGGAGCAGCACCGGTGGCGGCAGCATCGTGAGTTTTATACCTGAGAAGGAGCTCGTACTGGCAGCGTTGGCGCCGGATCAGTTCCCTCATGTTCGAGCAGAACGCACGATGGCGGTTTTCACCTTTGAACCACGCGGCGACGCAACCATGGTGAGGTTGACTCAGACAGGCTGGAAGACCGGAAAAGAATGGGATCGCGCCTATGAATATCTCGTGGCCGGCAATGCCGAGTTACTGAGCACTCTCTACCACCGGTTCGCGGAAGGACCGATTGACTGGCGAAGATTGGCTGCCCCGGCCGCGAATTCAGGCGACAAGGAGCAGAAGTGAATCTGCACACACTGAATTTCTGGGCCGTCCTTACGGCGGCGTTCTCCGCATTTCTGGTGGGCGGGCTCTGGTATTCACCCGTGCTGTTTGCCAACGCGTGGAAGCGCGCGAATGGCTTCACCTCTGAACTTCCTTCAGCGGGCGCAAGGATCTTCGGATTCAGCTTTCTCCTCAGTCTCGTCATGGCCTTCAACCTGGCAATGTTCCTGAATGATCCCAAGACGACGACCGCTTGGGGCGCCACAGCCGGATTTCTTGCCGGGTTTGGATGGGCCGCAACGGGCATCGCCATCATTTCCCTCTTTGAGCGCAAGCCCGCCTCTTATGTGCTCATCAACGGCGGATACCTCACCGTGGCTTTGACAGTGATGGGTTTGATCCTCGGAGCGTGGAGATAGCGCTCAAACGAGCTTTGCTGAATCCTCATTGGCGACCGGATCTCCCCCAGTCATCAGCCGGGCTGAGCTTTCCAGTCGCCCCGAATTGGCTTTCGCTAGATATTCGCTTCTGCCGTATAATGCCACTATGGACTTTCAGCTCGTCACCAGCTACAAGCCCAAGGGCGATCAGCCCCGGGCCATCGACCAGATTCTGGAGGGGTTGGCGGCGGGCGAGAAGCACCAGGTGCTGCTCGGAGTGACCGGCTCCGGCAAGACCTTCACCATGGCCAAGGTGATTGAGCAATCGAACCGGCCCGCCCTGATCCTCGTGCACAACAAAACACTCGCCGCTCAGCTCTACCACGAGTTCAAGCAGTTCTTCCCTTCCAACGCAGTCGAGTACTTTGTCAGCTACTACGACTACTACCAGCCCGAGGCGTACATTCCTGCCGGCGATCTTTACATCGAAAAAGAAGCAACAATCAACGAGGAACTCGACAAGCTGCGGCTCTCGGCCACGCGCAGCCTGTTCGAGCGGCGCGACTCCATCATTGTCAGCTCGGTGAGCTGCATCTACGGTCTCGGCTCGCCTGAGGCCTATTACGGCATGCTTCTGCTGCTCGAGAAAGGCCAGAAGATCTCTCGCAAGGACATCACGCGCCGCCTAGTCGAAATCCTCTACGACCGCAACGACAATGATTTTCGCCGCGGAACTTTTCGCGTACGCGGCGACGTGATTGAAGTTTTCCCCACCTACGACGAGAACGCCTACCGCATCGAACTCTTCGGCGACGAGATCGAGTCACTGGCGCAGATCGATCCGCTCTTCGGCACCGTTAAGCAAAAGTATTCGCGGCTGCCCATCTATCCCAAAAGCCACTACGTGGTGCAGCCGGAACGCAAGGCCGAGGCGATTGACTCGATCGTGGCCGAGTTGAACGAGTGGGTCGCGCACCTGGAGTCGGAAGGCCGCATGGTCGAGGCGCAGCGCGTTCACCAGCGCACACGTTTTGATCTCGAAATGATCAAGTCGATGGGCTACTGCCACGGCATTGAGAACTACTCGCGGCACTTCAGTGGACGGCTGCCGGGCGAGGCGCCGCCGACGCTGCTCGACTACTTTCCGCGCGACTTTCTGCTCTTCGTCGACGAAAGTCACGCCACGATTCCGCAAGTCCACGGCATGTGGCACGGCGACCGCAGCCGCAAGCAGACCCTCGTCGACTACGGGTTCCGGCTGCCGTCGGCGATGGACAATCGCCCGCTGAAGTTCGACGAGTTTGAGAACCGCGTCCAGCAGGCCGTTTATGTCTCGGCCACGCCTGGGCCCTATGAACTCACGCGCTCCAGCGGTGTGGTCGTCGAGCAAGTCATCCGTCCCACGGGTCTTGTCGACCCTGAAGTTGAAATCCGTCCGGTAAAGGGCCAGATCGACGATCTGCTCGCCGAGATTCGCGATCGCGCCAAGCGCAACGAGCGCGTGCTGGTGACCACGCTGACCAAGCGCATGGCCGAAGACCTCGCCGGCTATTACACCGAAGTGGGTGTACGCTGCCGTTACATGCATTCCGAGATTGAGACGCTGGAGCGCGTGAAGCTTCTGGCCGGGCTTCGCAAGGGCGACTTTGACGTGCTCATCGGCATCAACCTGCTGCGCGAGGGGCTGGATTTGCCCGAGGTTTCGCTGGTGGCGATTCTCGATGCCGACAAAGAGGGCTTTCTCCGCTCTTCAGGATCCCTCATCCAGACCATGGGCCGTGCGGCAAGGCACATCGAGGGCCGAGCCATTCTTTATGCCGACAACATGACCGACTCCATGCGCCGGGCCATCGACGAAACCGATCGCCGCCGGGCCATCCAGCGCGCATACAACGAAGAGAACGGCATCACGCCGCAGTCGATTCTCAGCCAGGTTGAAATGGGCCTGGCCCACATCCTCAAGGCCGAGTATGGCGAAGTGGCTGAAGAAGAGGTCACCGGAATTCCCGAATTCGCCAACCAGGCCGAACTCGACGCCTACATCGCCAAGCTCGAGACCGAAATGCGCGAGGCGGCCAAGAAATTCGAATTCGAGAAGGCCGCGCGGCTGCGCGACACCATTAAGGAGTTGCGCGACAAGGAGTTCCTCGTCAGTTAATACCTGCCCCAGCCCCAGGCAACCGGAATCGGCCTCCGCGCCATCTTAACCTCGAGGCAATATAGAAAGCATGGGTGCGCCGGTCGGGGTTTTAGCGTGCCTAACGGGGCACATGGCAACCATACTCCTGGTCGAGGGCGACCCCCTTCAGGGATTCCTCACAATGGCGGTTTTGGGCCGTCAGTTTGGTGATGTGCGCCGGGCGACCGACGCCGCTGAAGCGCTTTGCCTCGTGGAACAACCCGAGTTTGCGAACACATTAAGCATGGTGATTGCGGGGCATCAGACTCCCGGCATCACAGGGCCCGCATTCGTGGCTGAATTGCATTCGCGCATGCCGCAGTTGCCTGTGCTGGTGCTCGCCTCCCACGACGTAGCGCCTGCCGATTACACAGACCAGCCCGTGGCCTTTCTCCACCGGCCCTTCCTGCCGGAAAAAATGTTGTCGATGACTCGCGACATGCTTGCCCGCAGCCGAAACGCAGTTGCCTGATCAGGCGATCCAACCTCAGTGCCTTCCCTGCCTCATCGTGTGAGCTAAATCACACCCAAACGGCCTATCATGGATAGACAATACCTTTGGCGGGGAGGTCTCCGCTTTCCTTTCGTGCGTGAAAGAATGGTCTTGGAGTGTTCATGGCCGCGTTTGGCAGTTTTTGTCTTCTTATCGCTTTAGCTCTTGCCGCCTACAATCTTCTGGCGGGAGCACTGGCATTGCGGCTGATTGCGACCGGTCAGCCTGCGCGAATCTCCCCTGAGCGCCTGGCCGATACCGCGCGCCGCGCCGGGATCGCAGGCTTCTGGGCCGTGACCGGCGCTGCTTTCGCGCTGGTGTACTCGGTCTTTACTAACGATTTCTCCATCACTTACATCCTCGATCACTCCAACCGCGCGCTGCCCATCCCTTACAAATTTGCGGCGCTCTGGAGCGGCCAGGAAGGCTCACTGCTCTTGTGGGCGTGGCTCCTGGGAACCTATGGCTTCATCCTCCGGCTCCTTCACAAGACCGACGTAAAGCTCTATGCCTACGCCGGCTCGATCCTCGCCGGAATCCAGGTCTTCTTTCTGCTGGTGCTGAACTTCGCCGCTCCACCTTTTGCATTGCTCAAGGGCGCCGTTCCACCTGACGGCAACGGGCTCAATCCCCTCCTCCAGTATCCGGAGATGGTCATTCATCCTCCCATGCTTTACCTGGGATACGTGGGATTCTCTGTTCCGTTCGCCTTCGCGCTCGGCGCACTCATGATGCGCTATCCCGGTGAAAAGTGGATCAGGATCACGCGCGCCTGGACCATGGTCACATGGATGTTTTTGACGTGCGGAATCTTTCTCGGTATGCACTGGGCCTATGCGGTGCTCGGCTGGGGTGGTTACTGGGGCTGGGACCCGGTGGAGAATGCGAGCTTCATGCCATGGCTCACCGGAACGGCCTTCCTGCACTCAGTGATGATGCAGGAACGGAAAGGCATGATGAAGAGCTGGAACGTCTGGCTCATCTTCTCCACCTTTCTGCTCACCATGCTTGGCACAACGCTCACGCGCGGCGGGCTCGTCAGCTCTGTTCACGCATTTGCGCAGTCGTCGATCGGCACCTGGTTCGTGGTGTTCATGGGCATCGTGCTCGCCATCTGCATCTTCACCTACGTGCTGCAGCGCGGCCACTTGAAGACCGAGCATCACCTCGAGTCGCTGGTCAGCCGTGAATCCAGCTTCCTCTTCAACAATCTCGTTTTGCTCACGGCCTGCTTCGTGATTCTGTGGGGCACGTTGTTCCCCATCATCTCGGAGTATGTGCAGGGCACCAAGGTGACCGTCGGCGCGCCGTTCTACAATCGCGTGGCGATTCCGATCGGACTCTTTCTCCTGTTCCTTACCGGCGTGGGGCCGCTGCTGCCATGGCGAGCCACGTCGTTCAAGGCCATCAAGCGCAACTTCGTTCTGCCGGTTATCGCGCTCTGGGCTACGGTGATTGTCTGCCTCGCTGTGGGCGTCAAGCCCTGGCAAAATGGCGCGATCGATACCGGCAGCTTCTACGCGCTTGTCTCCTTCGCGGTCGCGGCAGCAGTGTTGACAGCCATCGGCTCGGAGTTCCTGCGCGGAGCCAGCGTGATTTCCCGGCAAACCGGGCGCAACCTGCTGGCGGCTACCTGGCTGCTCACGCGCCGCAACACGCGGCGTTATGGTGGCTATCTCGTCCACATCGGAGTGGTGGTCGTCGTCATCGGACTGGCCGGCTCAGCTTTCAATCGCAGTGTCGAAAGCGAAATGGCCTTGCACGACAGGATCCAGATCGGGCCTTACACGCTGGTCCAGGTGGGAGCAACTCAGGACTCAAACGACAACTACAACTCTGAGTACACCATGCTCGACGTGTACAAGGGCGGCAAAAGGCTCTTCCAGATGACGCCGGAGAAGCGCTTCTATCTGGCCAGCGGCCAGCCGCAGACCATGGTTGCGATTCACTCCGTGCCCGAATGGGACCTCTATGTCGTCTATGAGGGCACGAATCCCGACACCGCGCAGCCCATCATCAAGGCGTTTCTCAATCCGCTGGTGGGCTGGATCTGGCTTGGCCTCGTAGTCATGGTCGTCGGAACGCTCATCGCGCTGGTTCCG
The DNA here is from genome assembly GCA_900290245.1 of Candidatus Sulfuritelmatomonas gaucii. Taxonomy (GTDB): domain Bacteria; phylum Acidobacteriota; class Terriglobia; order Terriglobales; family Acidobacteriaceae; genus Telmatobacter; species Telmatobacter gaucii. The sequence goes on from OKRB01000078.1 coordinate 168,853, forward strand.
AGCCTCACGCCCGCCACTGCTTCGTTGCGTGTTCCCGCGGCGCAGCCAGTGACTGAAGCTGTGCTCAAGGGGGGAGACTGATGGGCGCTTCCACTCGCCTGCCGGCCTGGGTCAAAGCGCTGGAGGCAACATTTCTGGCCGTCGCCATCTGTTTCTCGCTCGGCGCCAGCAGCCCCACCTCTCGCATCGATACCCTGAGCCACCGGCTCATGTGCCAGTGCGGATGCGCGCAATTATTGGGCGAATGCGATCACGTGGGCTGCCCCGACCGCGACAAGGAACTCGCGGAACTGACCGCTGGGATCGCGTCGAGCCTCACCGATCAACAGATTTTCGATACGTTTGTCGCCAAATATGGAGCCACCGTGCTGGCTGCACCGACGACGCACGGCTTTGACCTCGTGGCATGGATTGCACCGTTCGCGGTGTTCGGCGCGGCGTTGCTCTTGACAATCTTGCTTATCAGGCGCTGGGGCGGCCTGGGTGGCAAATCGCGAGCCGAGTTCACCGAGCCGGCTTTTGTTGATCCTGCCGAACGCGAGCGCATCGAGCGCATTCGCCGGGAAACGAGTATCGACACCGGGAGCAGCGGAGGATATTGACGATGAACGAAACAGCGGGCCTCATTGCCGGAATGTTTCTCCTGTTCGCGCTCGTGCTTTACACGTTCTGGCCGGAGAATGGGTTTGCCAGCCAACGTGAGAAGTCGCGGCTCGACTTTTTGCTCGAACGCAAAGAACAGCTCTACGAAAACCTGCGCGACCTGAACTTCGAGTACCGCGCAGGCAAGTACCCTGAAGACGACTTCCAGACGCAGCGTGCCCAGCTTGAACACGAAACGGCGATGCTGCTGGCCGAGATCGAGCACTTGCAGCAGACGTAAAACAGTACTGACTCACGAACACTCTGTCATCCTGAGCGGAGTCCGCAGAAGGCGGACGAAGTCGAAGGATCTGCGGTTGCTTTTCTTGCATGATTTGCTGCATCGATGACGTAAGGAATGAGACAACTTTCATGAGATCGACGAAATACGCCTTTTTGATTGCCACAGTTTCCTTTTTGGTCAGCGGCGTCGGCGCCCTCGCTCATGCCGCCACCGTCACCGGCACGGTGACCGACAAAACCACGGGCAAGCCGGTCGCGGGTGACGCGGTCGTTCTGCTTGAGCCCATGAGCGGGATGAGCGAAGTCGGCCGCGCGACCACGGACGCGCAGGGCCATTACACGCTGAATCTTCCCGGCGCCATGCCCTATCTGATCCGCGTCACGCACCAGGGCGCCGATTATTTCATCTCCGCGCCGCAGGGCGGAGGCACCGGCGATATTCCCGTATACGATGTGGCCGCCAAAGTGAACGGCGTTTCCATCGGCGAGCATGTGACCGGAATTGAGACTGACAACGGCCAATTGCGGGTGGTGGAGCGCTACGAGGTACGCAACGCCAGCTCACCGCCAACCACGCAATGGAGCAAGAAATCGTTTGAAGTGATTCTGCCCCACGATGCCGCTGCCATCGAAGCCTCCGCGCAACGGCCCGGTACCGGAAGCCTTCCCACCAGCGTCAAGCTCGACCCGGCCGGCGCCAAAGCACATTACTCCTTCAACTTTCCGATCCAGCCCGACGAAGGCGGCAAAGGCACGCTGTTCCAGGTGCAGTACCAGCTGCCTTACGGCAGCGCCAAATACTCATTCCATTCGTCGATCACGCTGCCCGCACAAACCGCGTGGATCGTTCTACCCAAGTCGATGACTTTTGCTGGCAGCAGCGGTGCGAGCTTCGAGTCGTCTCCCCAGGATCCCTCTGTGCAGACCTTCATGGCCCGCGATCTGGCGCCAGGCAAGACCGTCGATTTCTCTGTGTCGGGTACTGGATCGTTCCCGCGGGAAGACCAGGGTGCGCAGGGCGGCCAGGGAGACAACGGCGCGCAGGCACAAAACGGCCCGGGTAGCGGACCCGGTGGTGGCATCGGCACGCCGATCGATACACCTGACCCGTTATCGAAGTACAAGGTATGGATCATCGCTGGCCTTGCGCTGCTGCTCGCGGCTTCAGCGGGATTCCTACTCCGCAAACCGGCGATGGCCGAAGTTGCTCCTCCAGCCGCTGCGAGCCCACTCGCCGTTGCCGGTCCCGTGGCCGCTGCGTCGGCCTTTTCTGCTCCCGTTACGGCTCCCGCAGTCAAAAATCATGCGTTGCTGAATGCCCTGAAGGAAGAGTTGTTCGCCCTTGAGAGCGAAAAGATCGCCGGCACACTCCAGCCCGAAGAGTACGCCGAACAGAAGGCCGCCCTGGAAACCGTGCTCAAGCGCGCGTTAAAACGAAGCTAAACATCAGTTCCACGCCGTTAGCCCCTGGCTTCCAGCTCAAGGCAAAGTACTCACCGATTTCCAAGGGAACCCGACGGGGCTTTGGCGCGTATACACAGACAATGGGTGGTTTTGCGCCTTTTCCCCGTTCCGCGCATCGAAGAAAGCGGAATGAGCAATGGAGTTGGCTGCTAGAACCTAGGAGTTCGACTTATGAATGCCTTCAAGACGACCGTTCTGCTGACCATCCTTACCGTGTTCATGATTCTCGCTGGAGAGTATTTCGGCGGCGAGAACGGAATGATCATTGCCTTTGTCATTGCCGCGGCTACGAATTTCTTCAGCTACTTCTATTCCGACAAGATCGCTCTGGCCATGTACCGGGCGCAACCGGCGACCCGCGAGCAGTTGCCCCGCGCGTACGATGTCGTCGAGCGGTTGACGCGCAAGGCCGGCATTCCCATGCCGAAGATCTACGTGATCCCCACCGAATCACCTAACGCCTTCGCCACGGGCCGAAATCCGCAGCACGCGTCGGTGGCCGTCACGCATGGAATTTTGGCGCTGCTGAACGATGAAGAACTCGAAGGCGTCCTGGCGCATGAGCTCAGTCATGTGCGCAATCGCGACATCCTAACCAGCTCGATTGCAGCTACGCTGGCGGGAGCGATTACGATTCTGGCGCGGATGGCATTCTGGTTTGGCGCCATCGCCGGTGGCGGAGGGGGCGGCCGCCGCGACCGCGGCCTGGGCGCACTACTCATGCTTCTCTTCGCGCCCTTTGCGGCCATGCTGATTCAACTGTGGGTCTCGCGCACACGTGAATACGAGGCTGATGCATCAGGCGCGCATTTGACCGGCAATCCTTATGCCCTCGCCTCGGCCCTCGAAAAAATCGCCGCGACCAGCCAGAGGGTTCCCCTTCTCGCGTCGCCAAATTCTGCTCACCTGTTTATCGTGGCGCCGCTGCTCTCGGGCGCAACCTTCGCCAATCTCTTCAGCACGCACCCGCCGATTCAGAAGCGCATCGAACGCCTGATCGGCCGTCCGTCGGTGTACGGATATATTCGTTAGGATCGCGGCCGATCGGCAAAACTCCGCGTCGCCCCCGGACGTGCTGTGCTGCGCATTTCCTGAGAACACAGCGGATCACTTCTTGTCATGCGACGAGCTCAAATCGAACTTGCTGACCAGCACCTGTCCTTCGTCGCTGTCCAGGGGCGTCAGCGTCATGTCGCTCAGGCGGCCGCTGTCGCCCATGATGTACTTGTCCTTCACTTCGAAGTAGTAAACGCTGTCGGCCTCTGCCGTAAAATGCGCCGCTGCTGTTTGATGACCTTCTCCCACAATGACAGTCGTCTGCCAGCTTGCGCATAGGTGGTGCACTCCGGGGTCAACGGAAAAGTAGAGATAAGAGTTTCCGTGGGTAGCGCCCATCCACTTTCCATCAAGGCCCGCCCTGGTTGTGGGTTTGGGAAATGAGTTGAAATTCGAATCGTCTTCAACGACGAAGACCAGGGCCTTCCCGGCATCCGGACGATCAGGATGCTGACCTTTGCTGTTCTTCACGTCGAATTTTGCGGCAGCATCGCCACAACCGGGCGCGCCAAGAGAATCAGGCGCGCTTCCCCGAGCCCAGCAAGGCAACAACGAATATGCAACACCGCAGGCAATTGCCAGTAAGATTGCGCGCTTCATAATCTATATCTCCCCTATCCTTTGCGCTCGAATATTCTCGCGCAACGATGGTATCAGGATTCGGGGACTTTGCGGCGAGCGTCGGTGCGGTCAGTTTGCAAGCGGCTTGCGGGCCTCTAGTATCCTTCCTCAATGAAGACACTGCTTCGTATTCTGCTTTATCTCGCTCTCATTGTCTGGCTAGGCGCGGAGATCTTTTTCCCCATCGTTGCAGCCATCACCTTCGGCACACTGCAGCCCGATACCCACACCGCAGGAACTATCGTGGGCCAGCTTATTCGCATCCTGCACGGCATGGGCCTGGTGTCGGGAATGGTTGCGTTGGCAGTGATGGCCCTGGCTCCCGCATGGGGTGTCTACAAGCCGCGCGCGATGCTCGCCCCCATGATTCTCGTCGTCGTGATGCTCGCATGCACGGTGTACTCGCAATTCGGCATCATTCCCGCTATGGATCGCGACCGAACGGCCGCGGGAGGCGCGATCGATGCAACGGATGGCTCCAACGCCATCACGGCGCACTTCAACAAGCTGCATAGCCGCAGCGAATACGTTGAGGAGACTGTTTTGCTCCTGGGCCTGGCGACAGTCGTGCTGGTGGCGCGGGCCGAAACCACGCGTAGTTGATGTGTGGCGCCCTTTCCAAAGCGGAGGAAAATGCGCCACACGAAGTTGAATCAGGAACCAGGCCCGTGACTACGGCCTGTCTCCCTGCCCTTGGTCACTGCCATGTCCTCCGAAATCGAACATGTCGTACAGATCGCCGATGGCCGGCCCGTTCAACGGCACATAGGGATTCGCAGGATCAGCTTTGGGATTGGGGAGATTGTCGCGGCTGCGGCCGGTCAGCGGTTGTAGGTCCCAGTTCCTCTCAATGAATTTGAGAATTGAAACATGGTCCGTGTACACGTGCGAGATGTGTCCTGGCTTCGTGAATTTCGAAACCACCAGCAACGAAGTTCGCGTGCCGTCGCCGAAGAAGTCGAGCGGCTGCACGTAGCCCGAGTCGTAATATCCTCCGCCTTCATCGAAGGTGATAAAGATGGCCGTGTTCTTCCACAGCTGCGGATTGGCCTGGACCATGTCCACAATCTTCATCGAAAAGCCCTCGAACAGATCGAGCTTCGATGATGCAGGATGCCCGTCAACGAGGCCGCTCGGCTTCACATACGACACCGCCGGCAGCGTTCCGTTCTGGATGTCGTTGTAAAGATCCGTCGTGTCCTTGATGTGCTCAGAGCGCAGCGTGGCGTTGGTCATAATCAACGTGGAGTACTGCAGGAAGTTGCAGATGTTGCAGTACACGTCAAGCGGATTCTGGAAGTATGGATCGCTCACGTAGCGATCCCACTGGTCGCCGAAATAAGCGAAAGAAACGTTCTTCTCCACCAGCTCATCGCCAATCGTGCGCAGCGTCGACGGTGGCACTGTGAAAACCGTATTGTGGTTGTTAGTGTCGGTGTAGGCGTTGGACCCGTCGCCGAAGTACCCGGGGTTATAGTTGTTCAGCAGGTAGTAATGGCCGTCGTCGCACTTGGGATCAACCGGATGCGGCAACGACTGCAGGTAGCTCACAACCTGCGGAGCGCCCGCCGCACCGGGATCGGAGCAGTCGCTGTAGCTTCCGCCGCCGTAGGATGGCGATCCTGAGGAACCGCCTCCGTAGCCGTCTTCGCTGTACCAGTTATTCGTTCCGGTGGCAGCATTGGGATCCTCAACCTCGTCCACGATGCCCGCGTTCGCGGTTCCAGCCGCGACCATCTGATTATGCGGCGGCTCCGCCGGGTTGCCGTTGCCATCACTGAACCATATGGCGTCGCCAGTGCCCATCTCGATGTGGTTCATGCCGGTGCCGCCTGCGGCTGCCTGGTGGTAGTTGTCACTCATCGCAAAGTGGTCGGCGAGGTATTTCAGGTAGGGCGCGTCTCCCTGCTGCATGTTGTAGAAACCCATCGATGCCGACCCCTCGCCAGTGGATGCGTTGGTAAACGGGCTTGGTGCCGCCTTGCCGTTCGATCCTGCACCAATCGTGACCTCAACCCACGGGAACAGATCCATCCTGCAACCGCTTGGCTTCCATTGGTCGGCATATTCGGTACTGCAGTCCATCTGCTGCCACATCTGGTAGAAGCGATGCACCGGGCTGGCGGCGTATGCGTCGTAGGGGATGCCGGGAGTGATCTGGAATGGCCCCGGCGGAAGGTTTGTCGCGTTCGGAATGCGTGTGTCTACGGCGCCGACCTTCAGCCCGGTCCCACCGGTGGTCAGATAGGTGTAGTACTGGGTATTCGGCAAACCGTTCTCCGCCGCTTCGGCCGCAGCAACAGAGGAAAAGTGTGCAGTCGTCGGACCGCCGGCCAATGGCGGAGGCAGGACGGCATAGGTGCTTTTGTCTTGCGGATCGATTTGATAACCAAGATCAGATGAATCGACCGCTTCGTATTGCAGCGCCAGCGAGTAGTTGGGGCCGGGAGTTCCGTCCGCGTTGATGATGCCCTTCGAAAGCAGGTTGTCGATCCTTTGTTTGCCGACTGGCTTGTAAGTGGCAAACACATGATCGAAGCTCCGGTTTTCTCCGATGATGACGATCACGTGCTTGATCGGGCTCTGGGTATCGTTGTCGGGCGAATTTGCGCTGTTGTTGTTTTGCGCGAATGCGGGCAGAGGGAGACCCACAAACACTTGCAGCACAGCGACCATCAATGTGCCGCACTTCAGGCTTATTGCTTTCCAGTGGGAGCGCAACATGGAACTCTCCAGGGGATTGGGGGAAATGAGAGTCTGCTCGCGCCGATCACCAAACGCGGGAACAGCGTGCGTAGAATAGCTCCGGTTCGCGCGGCGATTTTGAAAGTACGAAGACATGGAAATGAAATCTCGAAAAAATCTCCGCCGACGTAGCAATCTTCTGCCATTACTTTTTCCCGAACGCCGCACTCCTGCGAGATTCTGTTTTTGATCAATCACTGACGTGCTGCCATACGCGCGAGTAGAATGAGCCGGCAAATGAGCCAGACAATGATTTTGTGCGATCAAGCTGCATCCGTCTCCGCGCTCGATCCCAACTTGCTGACCAAAATCAACTTGCCGGCATCGATACGCGAGCGCGCAGCCGCCGGGCGTGTTACCTTCACTGGCCCTCTGCTTCTTGTGTGCGGCCGTTCTTTTTTGTGGATGGCGTCACAAGGCCTGGTAGCGCTTATCTTCCTGGCCCAGCACCACACTTCGCCATGGCGTGAAGCGACCTACTGGTGGAGCATCTGCTTTACACTCGCAGACCTCACGTGTTTGGCCGCAATGCGGAGTTTCACGCGCCGCGAGGGCATCCGCATCCGCGATCTCATCGGGCCGATTCGCATGCGCCACGGTCGCGATCTCTTCCTCGGCCTCGGATACTACATGCTCGTTTTTCCGGTTTTTCTTGGTGGCGGCTATTTGGCCCAAGCGTCGTTCTACGGCTCTCGCACAAATCCCAGCGCTTATTTTCTCTTTAGCCACGCGCTTCCACTTTGGGCCGTCATTTACAGTCTCTCGATCTACTGGATCATTCAATCGGCAACCGAGGAGTTGACCTATCAGGGTTATGTTCTGCCGCGTCTTGAGGCGCTCACAGGCCGTTCATGGATCGCATTTGCCCTCGTGGCGTTCTGGTTTACGGCCCAACACTGCGCAATAGGTTTTGTCCCCGATTGGCGAAGCCTGGCATGCCGGTTTCTTGGTTTTCTCCCCGGCTGTATGGTGATGATCGCGATCTACAAGCGCACACGACGATTGATGCCGCTCATCATTGCGCATTGGCTGATCGACATTGGCGCAATCTTGATGACAACGCTCTGACGGCCGCGCCACTCGATATTTCTCTCATCATGCCCCGGGCCGACTGTCCTGTAGAATCGTAAAGGCCCGAATGCACCGTTTCCTTTTGTAGGACGGGCTAAGATGGAACGATTATGAAGACCGGCATTATTGGCCTGCCGCAGGTAGGCAAGACGTCGCTGTTCAAGATTCTGACCAAAGCCAAAATTGACGAGCACGGCCGCTCGAATCCGCGCGAAGCCCATATCGGCGTGGCGCGTGTACCCGACGAGCGTCTGGAAAAATTGTCGGCGCTGTACTCGCCGAAGAAAACGACCTTTGCGTCGGTGGAATATGTCGATGTCGCGGCCATCGGCCAGGAAGCACTGAAAGAGACCGCATACCTGACGAATCTGCGCAGCGTAGACGCGCTGATCCACGTGCTCCGAGTCTTCGAAGACGAAGCCATTCCACATCAGGGCCCAATCGACCCACTGCGCGACGCAAAAAACGTTGAATTCGACATGATGCTTAGTGATCTTCAGCAGGTAGAAAAAAGGATCGAGCGCGTCGAGAAGGACCTGAAAAAGGCGCGCACCGGCGACCTGGAGCGGGAGCACGCTCTGCTGCTGCGATCAAAGGAGTCGCTCGAGAAGGAGATCCCCTTGCGCGAGCTGGAGATGACGCCGGAAGAAAGGAAGCTCATCCGCGGCTTCATGTTTCTATCACAAAAGCCTATCCTATATGCACTTAATGTGAGCGAAAGTGCAACGCTAGGGGCTGATCTTGAAGTGGCCGTCAGCCGCTATAAGCTTGAGCCGATCGCCCAGCGGCCCAACGCAGGCGCAACGGCAATCTGCGGCAAGGTCGAGGCGGAACTGGCGGAGATGGACGACGCGGAGGCTGCGGACTTCCTTTTGAGCTACGGCCTGCATGAAAGCGGCCTGGTGCGCCTCATTCGCAAGAGCTACGAACTGCTCGGCCTGATCAGCTTTTTCACCGCGGGCGAGGACGAGTGCCGCGCATGGACCGTACCGATCGGGGCCAAGGCGCCGCAGGCGGCCGGCGTCATTCACACCGACCTCGAGCATCATTTCATCCGCGCTGAGACGATTCGCTGGGATCACTTGCTCGATGCCGGCTCTGAGGCAGCAGCGCGCGCCAAAGGAACACTGCGCCTTGAAGGAAAGGAATACATTGTGCACGACGGTGACGTCTTGCACATCCGGCATAGCGGATAAAAGACAGCCGCTAACCTTCAGCTTTTAGCTCTCAGCTTATGATGCTGAGATTTTCTCCCCTGATGTTGATGACCGCACTGAACGTGAAAGTGTAAGGCGGCACATGCTCAAGGTTTCTCTCGTTTTGGGCGTAATTGCTGCGCTGGCCGATGTCGCAGGCGGCCTGGTGCTGGTGCGGGCCCGCGGCGTCGAACGCTATCTGCGCTACTTTGTCGCACTGGGCGCGGGCTTCCTGATCGCCACAGCGTTGCTCGAGATGACTCCGGAGAGCCTGAGACTGAATCCTCGCCTGGGCGCCGTCCTGATCATGTGCGGCTATTGCTTTATTCATCTGCTGGAGCACACCATCAACGCACACTTTCACTATGGCGAAGAAACGCATCACGCGGAGTTTGTTTCTGCCCGCACCAGTTACTCGATTCTCGGCGGTCTGAGCTTCCACGCGCTATTTGATGGGGTCGCGATCGGGTCAGGCTTTGCGCTCTCCAACTGGCTCGGCTGGCTGATTTTTCTCGCCATTCTTCTGCACAAGGCACCCGAGGGATTCACCATGGCCAGCGTCATGTTGGCAAGCGGGCGCAGCCGATCGACTGCATTCTGGTCCGCCGTTGCGCTCGCCTGCGCCACCGTCGCGGGCGTGCTGGTGATCCAACTCGTGCCGCGGTGGGTGCCTTATGGATTGCCGATTGCGGCCGGGGTCGCGCTCTACGTAGCCGCAACCGATCTGGTCCCCGAAGTAAACCGCGAGCCGGGCATTCGCATGGCGCTTGTGTTCTTCGCGGGTGTCGGCGCCTTCTTGCTGCTGCGTATGCTGCTTCCGCAGCTTTAAGAATCTTCGCGCCAGCCTTTGCTTTGGCTCTGCAACCGCATCGGTTTCGTCTTCGGGCGCTATCCTATCGAATGTGGCGAGTGGAGTAGCACCTATAGAAAAAGCCGTCAGCGAGTCGCGGTTGCTGCGTGCGTGTTCCTCTTTTGAATTACCCGGGATTCTGCTCATCACCCTGCTTGGCTTTCTGGTGATGGGCTACCACCCCGGCCTCGAAGATGATGGTCTTTATTTAGCTGCAGTCAAAGCCAACCTCAACCCCGCCCTCTTCCCGCACAACGCAGATTTCTTCCGTCTGCAGATGCGAGGCACCTACTTCGACACCTGGATGGCACACTTCGTCCGCATGACCGGAATGCCGGTGGCCTGGGTGGAATTGTTTTGGCAACTCGCTTCGCTGTTCCTGATTCTTTGGGCAGTCAAGATGATCGCGAACCAGCTTTTCGCCGAGGAGCACGCTCGATGGGCAGGCGTGGCCATGGTCGCAGCCATGTTTACGCTGCCGGTGTCGGGAACCGCACTTTACCTTGTCGACCAGCATCTGCACCCGCGGACGCTTTCGACCGCCATGATCCTGCTGGCAATTTCGCGAATCCTGAACAAGAAACCATGGCAGGCAGTGCCACTGTTGATCGTCGCTTTACTTCTGCATCCGCTGATGGCGGCGTTCGGAATCTCATTCTGCATTTTTCTCGTTCTGGCGCTCTCGCAGTCTATTTCGACAAGCGTTCCCGCATGGCGGAATTCGGCGGGGGTCGTGATCCCACTGGCGTGGGTCATTGCTCCGGCCGGCCCGGCATGGCGGACCGCACTCAATACCAGAACCTACTACTTCCTTTACAAATGGACCTGGTACGAGTGGCTTGGTGCGCTCGCACCACTCCTCTTTTTCTGGGTGCTATGGCGAATCGCAAGCCAGCGCGGACAACCATTGCTCGCGCGCTTCACCCTCGCCGTCTTTGCCTACGGCGTCTTTCAACAGTTGCTGGCCATGGCGCTGCTCTGGCCGTCTTCTCTCGTCCGCGTTACCCCGTTTCAACCCATGCGCTATCTCCATCTCGTGTATCTTCTCTTTGCGCTGACTGCCGGCTGCCTATTGGGAAAATTCCTGCTGAAACAAAGCCTCTGGAGCTGGGCGGCTTTCTTGCTCGCTGTCAACGGCTCCATGTTCGCCTGGCAGTGCATGGAGTTCAGTGGCAGCCAGCACCTGGAAATGCCGTGGCGGCAACCCGCCAATCCGTGGCTGCAGGCATTCGCATGGATCCGTACAAATACTCCCTCAGATGCATACTTTGCGCTCGATCCGTATTACCTTGAGGAGCCCGGCGAGGACTACCACGGATTCCGCGCGCTGGCAGAACGCAGCGAATTGGCCGACGCCGTGAAAGATGCAGTCGTAGTAACAATCGTTCCTGAGCTCGGACCGCAATGGCTTCGCCAGGTGCAGGCTGAGAAAGGCTGGAGCCGCTTCACGCCCGCCGACTTCGAGCGCTTGAAAGCCGAGTTTGGTGTCGACTGGGTGCTGGTTTCGTACCCAGCACCGGAAGGCCTTGCCTGCCGCTGGCACGATCGCCTGCTCGCCGCGTGTCAAATTCCCTGACGAGATCAACCTGAGAATCGTTCTGATCGAAAGTCTGCTTTGCAGGATGCGCCTGCATCCGCGAGAATGGGTATGTCCCCTATACTCGGGCACAGACACTTTTCATGCTCAACCTGGTTCAGCGTCTCATTCTCGGCTGCTTGCTGCTTTTCTGCCTGACCGTCGGGCTCGTGCTCGTTGTGCACAAGGCGCTCGCAGTTGCAGGACATCTTAATCTGGCCTACATCATCGTGCTCGCCTCTCTAGGGGTTGCCGCTGGCACCATTTACTTTGTGCTCAAGCCGATTCGCATGCTGGCCAGCGATGCCCATCGAATTGCCCAGGGCAACCTGGAACATCGTGTTGAATGGAGCAGCCGCGACAGTTTTGGCGTGATCGCCAGCGAGTTGAGCCGGATTGCCGTCCGATTGCGCGAGCTGCGTGATACCGAAGCAGGCCGCAGGCAGATGGAATTCCAGCTATCCGATGCGGTGCTGCAATCCATCTTCGAGCCCATCATTGTCACCGACGGCAAGGGTCACGTGTTGAAAGTGAATCAGGCGGCGGCCGACTTGCTGGGTGAGGCTGCCGCGGACCGCATGGCGCTGGCGACCACGCCGGGCGGAGACAAAATCCTGAGCGCGATTCGCGATGCGGTTTCCATGCAAAAAGCTGTGGCCGCGGAAGACGAAGCCTCCATGCTGCCGTTGCGCATCGGCCAGAAGGAGCGCAGCTACCGTCTTCGCACCACGCCAATGCGCGATTCCGAGGGCAGATTGCTCGGCGCGGTGACCACGCTTGAAGACGTAACCTCTCTGCAGGACACTGATCGGTTCAAGACGCAGTTCATCGCCGTGGCCAGCCGCAAGCTGCGCGACCCGCTTCTGCAATTGCGCCGAGGGCTGTATGCGCTGGCAAGGGGCTTCAGCGGCGAAATGACTCCGCTGCAGACCGAGTTGGTAGACTCGGCAAGCAAGGAAGCTGAAAAACTCGACGATCTGATGAGCGACTTGATCGATGTAGCTGAGCTCGACACGGGCAAGCGCGAGCTGAAACTGGAGCGCGTGCGTCCGTTGCAGGTGTTGAACGAGGCCCGCGACCGCTTTTGCGATGAGGCCTCCAAGAAACACATTCGCCTTGAGGTGAGCGCCTACGCCGATCTCTCTGCTGTGATGGCCGATCGCCGTGCGCTACGATCGATCTTCGACAACCTGCTGTCGAATGCGCTCCGATTCACACCCGAGGACGGCGAAATCCTTCTAGCAGCCGAAGAGATCAAACACTTCGTGCAGTTCACCGTGCGTGACACCGGCCGCGGAATCGAAGCAGAGAGGCTCGGTTCGATCTTTGACCGCTTCAACACGCTTTCTGACAAGGGCACCGGGCTCGGGCTCGCGCTGGCCAGGCGATTGGTGGAATCGCTCGGCGGCCAGATTGCCGTCGAAAGCCGGCTGGGCCACGGGGCGACGTTTCGATTCACGATTCCCGTAGCGGTGGCAGACCACGTTCAACATCCTGTCGAGGTGGGCTGAGCGATGGCCGAAATCACACTCGAGAAGACTCAGGAACCCGCAAAGCTCCGCATCTACATCGGCGCTGCTCCGGGCGTCGGCAAAACCTACATCATGCTCAACGATGCCAACCTGACCAGGCAGCAGGGTGTGGACATCGTGATTGGACTGGCTGAGTCGCACGGGCGAAAGGAAACCGAGGCGCAGATTCGCGATCTCGAGATCGTGCCACAGAAAGTCATCCCCTATCGCGGCGTGAATTTGAAAGAAATGGATATCGACGCGATTCAGGCACGTCATCCGCAAACCGTGATCGTCGACGAGTTGGCCCACACCAACGTGCCTGGAAGCAAGAACCGCAAGCGGTATGAAGATGTGCTCGAACTGCTCGATGCGGGCATCAACGTTTGGACAGCCGTCAACATCCAGCATCTCGAAACCCTGAACGATGCCGTCAACCGCTCAGCGAACACTACCATTCGCGAAACCGTTCCCGACAGCTTTTTCAAGCGCGCCGACGAGGTGGTCAATATCGACCTCACCGTAGACGAATTGCGCAATCGCCTGCGTCAGGGAAAAATCTACGCGCCGGAGAAAGTGGAGCAGTCGCTCGCCAACTTTTTCCGCAAGGGCAATTTGAACATGCTGCGCGAGCTTTCACTGCGTACCACCGCGGAGCAGGTGAGCAACCGCGCTGCCGAGTATCGCCGCACGCAAGGGCTGGAGCAAGCGCCAATTCCGGAGAAGGTGATGGTTTGCCTGAGCACAAGGCCCGGCACCGAGCGGCTCTTGCGAGTCGGCGCGCGCATCGCCGGCCGCCTGGCAAGCAACTGGTACGCCGTCTACGTCAACCGCCCCGACGACAAGGGCCACGGTGATCCTGAGGCATATCACCGCCTGGAGGAATACCAACGCATGGCCCGCGACCTCGGCGCGCAAGTCGTGATGCTCACTGACCGCAACGTCTCCGACGCATTGATCCGCTTTGCCCAGCAGGAAAATATCTCGCACGTCGTCTTCGGCCAGTCGGCGCGGTCGCGCTGGGACATTTTGTGGCGCGGCTCAGTGCTTAATCGCTTTCTTTCTGAAGTCCGCGATGTCACTGTGCAGGTGGTCCCGATGCAAAAGCCCCTGCGCCGCGCCCTGGGTTAACCTGCTACTTCATTACGCGGATCTCCAGCCCTATATCCGATTCTGAAATCTCGCTGTGAGTGAATTTTGTTTTTGCCAGCATCGCGAGAAAATGCTCCCTGGTATAAGCCCTCTTCAGGAGAAACGTCCTGAAGGCGAGCTTGGTCATGATGCCGTTGAACCAGGTCAATTTCATTTGTTCCACTTCCCTGCTCAGCTCGGAGGGTGAAGCATTTCCTTTGAGATCGATGATCAGCCCGCGACTACCCGGCTTCAGCACGCGGCACATCTCCTCAAGTGCGGCAACCGGTTGGCCAAAGTTCTTGAAAGCGGCGCGGCACAGCAGAAAGTCGAAGCTGTTTGCCGGGAAAGGCATGTTGGATGCCGAACCCTGCTTGAACGCGACCTTAACGCCGGCTTCCGCGGCTTTCTTTGCGGCGATCTTGACGAACGTGTGGCTCAGGTCAAGCCCGGTAATCGAGTAATCTCCGCGCTTCGCCAGTTCGATTGAGAAATAGCCGGGGCCCGGCGCGACTTCCAGCACGGAGCTTCCCTGCGGCAGTTCGGCAGCGATGCGCTCGGCAAGTTCGACATATTGGTTCATCATCTCAGCGGTGTTGGCCGCATACCATTTCGCGACCATGCCTTCCATTCCGCTGTCTCGGCGTGTGCGGGGCATTGCAATTGTTGTCATGAGAGTCTCCTTATTTTGAGGCGCGAGAGGGCGCTGGCGCGAGCGAACCACAAGCGCCCATTTCACGCAGGTTGTCGTTGTGAACCTTGAGGAGGGAGCCGGCTTTCTCGCTCCCTTTTCCTGTCTTATTCGCAGAAAACGCGAACTTTGGTATTGTTCCCGTCCTTGCCGTCGACGTCGACAGTCAGGTCTTCGAGGTGGTCGATCAGTTCCTCAAGGTTCTCGGGCTTGATCTGCGAAAGCGTAAGAGGAACACCATGCCGGCTGAGAGCTTCATCCAGTTGCTCGTGGGCCTGCGGCGGAATGAGGCTCGCGAGCCTGACGCCAGCACGCAATAATTTCATCGGAACTCGCACGTTCACGGTTGTGGGTCCCTTCATGCCGGTCATGGAGGGATCGGCCTCAACCAGCACGCGCAGATATTTTGCGTGCGCCTTTACGTTCGAATCCTGGGAGCCATTGCCGCTGGATCCGGTGGACGTGTGTGCGTAGGTGCGCGCGGACACGGTTGAGTCGGGCTCCAATGCAGAAAGCAAGCGCTCGGCTTCATCCGCGGTAATCTTGCCTGCGGCGAGCATTTCAAGTATTTGACGGCGATTCTCGTTCATTTCTGTACTCCTTGCGGATGCGTGTTGATTGAAAGCGTTGGTTGAAAGGCGTCGGTCACAGCGGGCAAATATCGGTCACGGCGGGCGAAGAGACCTCGGCGAATTGCTGCAGCCACGGCAAGATTCTCGTTGGATTCAGCTCCAGTGCAACCAGCAGGCGCTCGGCTTCGTCCGCGGTGATTTTGCCCGCGGCGAGCATTTCAAGAATTTGACGGCGATTCTCGTTCATAAAAACGTCTCCAGAGAAATGAGGTCAGAGGATGCGGACGACAACCTTGGTGCCTTCCGAGGTCACGCGCACATTGGTTCCAGGCAGGCTGCAAACGATACCCCAGATGACCGACAGGGCGCGCAATGGATCGACCCTGCCGGCAATGGAAAGCCCAACAATAACCAGCAAGAGGATGGGCGAAAGCAGAATCACAGGAATCCACAACAAGAACAGCGGAATCCAGAGCGGGATGCTCCGCCAGTGCGGAGTTTCAATTCGAACGACGGCGATATTCGGGGTCACTTCAGAGCCTCCAGTTCGCGAATGGCATCGGCGGCGTTGATTTCTCCGTTCTTGAGTCGCTCAAGCACCTCGCTGCGCGACGGAGTGGGGTTGGTGTCAATGAACTCGAGTTGGCTTGCGATGCGGGTGAGCCTGGCCTTGATCGTGGGATAGCTCACGCCAAAGGTCTGCTCCATCTCCTTGATCGTGCCGTGCGAACGGAGAAAAGCAGTCACAAAGACCTGATCTTCCAGGCTGAGCCGGGCGAGTTCGGGGAGGGTAAAATGGCCTTCGACGGCAATGTCCTTCTCTGCGATCCGGATGCGCTCAACTACCAGCGGCGATCCTTGGGCGATGCGGAGCAGATCTTGCCAGTCAGAAGCACTTTTAGGGTTGTGCGTCATTGGTTTATATCGTCTTTCTCAATTACAAATACGACAATACTTAAGATTATTAATATTGTCAAGGATGTTTAGTAAGTTTTATTCATTTTCGACAAGACTGCAGAGTCGTTCTTTCAGCGATTGGCGCAAAACGAACACTTGTTGACATGTAATCGTCTGAAACTAATACACTTACCTTGCCATATCTCAAAAAAAGCTGCAGTCGTAAACTGCCTTCCCGGCATTAGCTCGAGAAGACCTCACTTACGAGCCCGAAATCCCCTGACCCAAAACCTCCTGATACGATGGGCTGAAGTTTTTTATGCCGTTTGCCAACATCAGCCCCGTTCCACGGAGGTGGCCGCGCGCCCTGGCATTTTGTCTGCTGATGGCAGGGTGCGTAGGGGCAGCGTGGAGCCAGTATGCGCCAGCGAATGCAGCCCCGGATCCCGCTGGCAAAGGCGAACCCTTCGACATCGTCATCGTGAATGGGCACATTATTGATGGCACGGGGTCGCCGTGGTATTCCGGCGAGGTGGGGATTCGCGGCGGCCGCATCGCCGCCATCGGCAGACTCGACGATGCGCCGCGGCGGCAGACGATCGACGCCAAGGAGATGGTGGTCGCTCCGGGATTCATTGACATGCTGGGCCAGTCCGAGCTCAGCATCCTGGTTGATCCGCGGCTGCCCTCCAAAATCTACCAGGGGATCACAACTGAGATCACGGGCGAAGGTGATTCCGTGGCCCCGCTCAACCAGGCGATGATCGCGGCCGATCGCGCTGGTTACGAGCATTTGGAGATTACGCCCGACTGGACAACGCTGCGGCAGTACTTTGCACGACTGGAGCGCCAGGGCATGGGCATCAACCTGGCCAGCTATATTGGCGCAACCAGCGTGCGGCGCATGGTGCTGGGCGACGCGGACGTGCAGCCGACACCTGAGCAGCTCCACGCCATGCAGGAGCTGGTGCGTCAGGGGATGGATGATGGCGCCGTTGGCCTGTCGACGGCGCTGCAGTATCCTCCGGCCCCGTACGCCAGGACCAGCGAACTGATTGCCCTGGCGCAAGTGGCGTCGAGATACGGCGGCATCTATGCGACTCACATGCGCAGCGAAGGCGACGCCGAGCCGCAGGCCATCGATGAGGCGGTGCGCATCGCCCGCGAGGCGCACATCCCGGTCGAGATCTGGCACCTGAAGGCGGCTGGCAAAGCGAACTGGGGCAAGATGCCGCAAATCGTGGCGCAGATCGACGCTGCGCGCGCGGCGGGCGCCGACATCAGCGCCAACACTTACGCTTACACCGCCTGGGCCAATGGTCTCTCGGCCTTTATTCCGCCCTGGGCGCACGATGGCGGCGATGCAAAGCTCATCGAGCGCCTCAAAGATCCGGCCACTCGCGCCCGCATCCGGCAGGACATGCTGACGCCGAGCAGCGCCTGGGACAACGAGTGGCAGGAGATTCCCGGCCCCGAGGCGGTTCAGATTTCCGTCGTACAAAATCCGGAGCTACGACCTCTGCAAGGCAAGCGCCTTTCAGAGATCGCGGCCTCGTGGCATGAAGACGCTATCGATGCGCTCTGCGATTTACTCATTAAGGATCAGGCTTTCACTGAGGTCGCGGTCTTCGGCATGAGCGAGCCCGACGTCGAACTGGCTCTCAAGCAGCCCTGGGTTTCGATCGACAACGATTCCCAGGGAACCTCGCCGGAAGGACTGCTGGGCGAAGAGCATCCGCACCCGAGAGCTTATGGCACCTTTCCGCGCATCCTCAGCAAATTCGTCCGCGAGGAACATCTGCTCACCCTGCCCGACGCCATCCGCAAATTCAGCGCTCTGCCGGCGCAACGCATGCGGTTGACGGACCGCGGCGTGCTGAAGAAGGGCATGTGGGCCGACGTGGTGATATTCGATCCGGCAACCATCCGCGATCTGGCCACCTTCGAAAATCCGAACCAGCTTTCGCAGGGAATGCAGTATGTCCTGGTGAATGGAGTGCCCGTGATCGCCGACGGCAAAATGACCGGTGCGCTGCCTGGCAAGGTGCTGCACGGCGCCGGGTATGTGGCGCAATAAAGGCTTGGGACTCGCTTTCATATAATCTTCGCGATCAGCCAAAGGAGCTGCGTCGTTGCCATTTAAGAGAGGGGTACTGTCGAAGAACGGACCGCGGCCGACGAGACACGAGACCTTTGGAATGTCACCGCAAAGCCTGCGAACGCTCCGCGCGCTGAAAACGCCGGCCCGCATCCAGAAGTTCGTCGATGCGCTCGAGTATCAGTACGCTGATACCGCATGGTCTCCTGAGCGCGTTTTGCGCGAACGCAAAGGCCATTGTCTCGAAGGCGCTCTCCTGGCTGCTGCCGCGCTGCGCGTCAACGGTTATCCGCCGCTGGTGATGGATCTGGAGGCGGTGCGCGACGACGATCACGTCGTGGCCGTCTATCGCGAGCGTGGCTTCTGGGGCGGCATCGCCAAATCCAACTTCGCCGGGCTGCGCTTTCGCGCGCCCATCTACCGCACTCTGCGCGAGCTCGCCGTCAGCTATTTTGAGCACTACTACAATCTGCGCGGCGAACGCACGCTGCGCGCCTACTCGCGCCCCGTGAATCTCGCCCGTTTGGATAGCCAGCACTGGATGACATCAGAGGAAGACGTGTGGTGCGTACCGGAGCTGCTGATCGCCGCCAGACACTACCCTCTGCTTCCTGATAAAGTGGCGCGCGAGCTGCCGCGACTCGATCGCCGCAGCTTTCAGGCGGGAATGCACGGCTGGGTGAAGCACTGAAGCGAAGCGCTTCCAATCCTTCCGGCAGCCGACGCCGGAAGGACGGGGCAACAGCAGTAGGGTTCTAACTCAGCTTGCAGACGAATCATCATCGACGGTAGCCGCAGAATCATCGGCTGGTGCTGATTCGTCCGCCGAAGGTGTGTCCTCTGCCGGACCCAGCTCTCCTCCATACTCGCCTGCTGCGCCGGAATCGTCTGCATTCTCCTGCTCGTTCTGAGCGGCGTCGCCGTAGACCTCAGCGCCTTGCGCATCTCCTGCCTCGGCATAACTCGCGGCGCTCTGCGCATCTTCGTTGGCGGTTTCCTGGTCCCAGTTGGCCCAGCTCTCGTCCTGAGACGCCTGCCAGGTCGTGTCCGTGTTGTCCGGGCCTCCCGCGTTGGCCACGTCCTCTGAGGCCTCGTAGGCCTGCTGCGCATCGTCCTGGGCTGTTGAGTAGTCGCCTGAAGCGGCAGCCTGTCCCTCTGCTTGTTCGGCCTGCTGCTCGTTGTACTGAGCATCACTCAGGGCATCATTGTCGGACGAGGTATCCGAGTCCGTCGCATCGCCGGTCGAGTCTCCAGTCGAGTCAGTAGCTGGGTCGGTGGCTGCAGTGGCATCTGTAGCGGTGGTGTCGGTATCGGGATCGGCGATCCCAGTGGTTGCATCGCCGGCACCAGTATCGGAAGTGTCGCCGGAAACCGTGTCGGTCGCGGATCCATCACCGGCATCGTAAGGATCCGTCGCGGTGCCGGCGTCTCCGATTCCAGGAGAATCCGCGGCAGGATCCGCGACGCCGGCGGGGTCATCGATCCCCGAAGTTGCCGTCGTGTCGCCTGGATCACTCGCGCCCGATGAGTCGGTAGGGTCAGTCGCGATCCACTCGCCCGCCGCGTCCGGTGAATCATCGCCGGGCTCAACGACAATCACCTCTTCCACGCCGGTCGCGCTTGCAGAGGCGTCAGGCGTGTTGTCGCTGCTCCCGAGCGGATCGAGAATGACATCGATGATTTCATCACTCACCGATCCGGAATCAGACAAACCGGTGGCGTCAGTCAGGCCGGCTGCGGTGGCGTCTTCCGGCACAATCACAACAACTTCACTGGGGCTATCGTCTGGCATGGTGAATCCTCACTTTCCTGATTGGCCCGATCAACTTTTCGCGGCAACAGGCGCCGGCGGAGAAGCAACGGGTCTGGTTTCTGCGCCGGGAGCGGCCGGAGAAGAAGAAGCCGGCTTGGGGCGCAACGTGAAAACATTGCGGCACTGCGGGCAGCGCACATTGAGCTGCTGCTTGCCGCGCAAAACCGCGAGCGGAACGCGCACTGCGGCCTGGCACTTAGTGCATAGGACCCGAATGGAATCAGCGGGCAACGTGGCGGGGACAGGCGCAGCAGCGGGAGCGGGTGAACCCGCCGCGGGGGCGGCGGCTGCAACCAGCTTTTTCCGAACCGGCTGGATACTCTGGCTCCAGCGCATGAGCTCAGGCTCACGCGCCGCCATCCCCAGCAAACGCAGGCGCCGCGTGGTGTACATCGACGATGAGGTTGTCATCTCCGAGAACCGCGTCATCTTGTCGTCGCTTGCGTCTTCCTGTTTCATCCACTCTTCAAGGTTCACTTGCTTCAGCAGCCGGGCGGAGCGAAGGGACCAGGCCAGCAACACACGACGCGCCAGGGCATGGTCTCCGACGGCGAGCAGCCCGGCGCGGTCGGCGGTGATATCCGATTGCCGCGACCATGCCATCAGCGGCATTTCCACGGCTCCTTCAATCAGTTTCATGGGGTGAATAGCATTCAACAACCCGTTGGAGAGCAGGCCGCTGTGCATGCTGATGTCGCCGGCAAGGAAACGCGTGACAGTCTTCCAAAGAGCGTGACCGGCGCGGCAATGCCCCATCTCCCGCGCCAGGAGAAAGAGCATCTCGTCGTTCTGGAAGTTGGTGACGACTGCAGTGCCGAGCACGATGAATGAGCTCGTGTCCGTGCCGAAGGTGTAGTTTTCCCACATCTGCCCGCCGGAGACATAAACATCGGGCATGTTGGGCAGACCGAGAATGCGTGCGGCAAGCACTGCACGCTTCCACACGTCCGGCAACTGGTTCGGGCCGAGGCGAATGCCGTTAAACGTAGATTCAATCCAGGGGCGGCCAACTTTATCTGAGACGGAGCGGACAACCGTGTGGAGCGCCGGGATCTTTTGCAGATGGTTCATCGCCTGGCCGTCTTGCGCCCACAAAAAGACCGACCGGTCGAGTTGGTAGCCGGGAAGCAAGGGCTTCAACCATCCGCATCGCAGGCACACCTCCTGCGCGGACGTGAGACGACTTCCGTCGCCGCCACACAGATTGCAGCTCGGCGCTGCGGTTGCAACCGGAGGAGGCGGAGCCGGCG
>OKRB01000078.1:190289-191199 GCA_900290245.1 Candidatus Sulfuritelmatomonas gaucii
GGAGCCGGCGCTGCGGCAAATGTCTGGGACGGTATCGGAGCGTCGGGTTGTGCCGTCGCGGGGGCGAGCGCTGTCACAAGAGGGTAACCACACAGCGTGCAGAATCGCGAGCCGGGCGCCGCCGCTCCGTGGCCTTGCGGACACAGAAGCGAAGGATCTATAGAGGTTACAGGAGTCGTGGTCGCCAAGGAACCCTCCATATCAAAGGGAATTCCAGATTCATCAAATCTTCGGCCTCGCAAATTCACCCGGCTGCAATCGCTGTTTTTCCGGGTTTGAAAAGGGGGGCCTTCGTCGCACGCAATTCGACTTTTCCAAGGGGCCCGGCCGTGCACCCTCTTGTTCAATAGCCCGCGTAATGAAAGGTCGCCAGCTTGAAGAACCAGCTGATGAAGTAGAGCGCAGTCCCGGCATAAATTGCCTTGGTAAAACCTGCGCTCTCGGTAATCCGTCGAAACGAAATGCGACGCCAAAGGAGAAAAATCGCCGTCGGAATGGCGGACACAGTGACAAAAAATGCCAACACGCCGAACGGATTGACGAGGAACGCCTGCCAGAAATGAAAGTGGGCCGCCCAAGTGAAGCATGTGGTCAGCCCGCAACTCGGGCATGGCAGGTGAGTCAGGCGAAGAAAGTTGCAGGGTGGCAGGCCGAGCTCAGTATGCGTTCCGTAACCACGCGCAGCGGGCGTGAGCCAGCGGGCCACACCGAGCACAGCGCAGGCTGACACCAGCAGGCCCACAGCAACCGACTTGTCGGCGCGGCTGTACACGATGACGCTCCGGTCGTTCTCAGAAATGCCGCAGCATTCCCAGCCTTCCCCAGAACAGGCAGATGCCGAGAATAAGGTAGTGACTCATTTTGCTTAAGCCGGTCATGCTTGCCAATTAAAGCAAAGCGTGGAATACTG
>OKRB01000157.1 GCA_900290245.1 Candidatus Sulfuritelmatomonas gaucii
GTTCGCCTTCTGCTCGATGGGAAGCGCCTCATTGAGGGAGTCGAGCGCTTTTTGCAACTGCCCGGACTCACGATAGACCGAGGCGAGAAGATTGAGATAGAGAAGCAACTCACGCGTCTTGTGACCGGACCTTGCCTTCGCGGCCTCCTGCTCGTACTGCGCGATGGAATCCTTGAGACTTGGGGCTTGTGCGCCGGCAACGGTCAGCAGGCACATTCCGGCTGCGAGGACGGTCACGAATCCGCTCTTGCAATTCATTTCTGATCCACTGCGCGCGCCGTCAGGGCTGCGCAGGAGTTGCCGATGGCTGCGCGGGAGTTGTCGTTGGCTGCGGCGTCGCTCCCGTCGCATCCTTGTTATCGCCTTTGTCTTCGCCCGTATTCGCGGGCTTGGAAGGATGCAGCTTGTGCATCTCCTTGGCGCCGGTACCCGGATCGACCAACACCACCTTGATGCCCGTGGCGAACATTCCGGAGCTCCATTTCATGTAATAAGTCCTGCCCTCCACGGCTTGGACTCGAATTCTCTCGGCTTGGCCCCTCGTCTGGTTGACCGCCGCGGCGCTGGACATGATGATGCTGGGTCCGTAGTACATTTTCGCCATCCCGGCAACGACGACCGTGCCCGGCTCCACCTCAGTCCAGGCATATTCGCCGTTCAGCAATGTGGCCAGATAGACGCCATTGACATAAAGATGGTCATGAGCGGCGGAGCCGACGGCTCCCCCTGGCCGGTAAATGCAGATGATCGCCTTGCCCTCGGAGGGCGCTGCCGGCATGGGCGGCATCTCCTTGGCAGTCGAAGCGGTTGGGGCAGGCGAAGCGGTTTGCTGCTGATCCTGGGCGGCTGGCGCGGCTGGTTGCTGATCCTGCGCAGCCGCAACAAAAGAACAGCAGAAAAGTAACAGCGCGCAGCAGGCCAGCACGAAGACTGCAGGTATGCGGAAAGCGCTCTTGCCGCGGCGAGTGTCAGCGACAACGCAGATCGTTCTTTTCATGGCAAGTCTCCTCGATCAGGTGAACTCCTCGGGAGTGAGGAATGGAACAGGGAGCCCGGTTGATGACAAGCGAAGGATAGTCTTCTGGAAGAACGCGTCAGTGCGCCAAATCACTTGAGCGTGTTACAAATTCGAAATACTCGCCAAGCCGGTGCATCCGCTTGTACTCTTCCAAACGCTTCGCTCATTCGGAACCGCACAGTCCTCATAAGAGCCATACCATTGACGTATGCATTGAACACATGCAAGAGGAAATCCTCGGCAGCGCTTCGTTGTCTCTAATGAGGTGTTGGATTGGATTTGGCACGGTCGATATTGAGGTGAAGCAGGAGGCGCTCAATGCCCAATTTCGACCGCTACCTTGGAGATTGACTACGCCGGCGCGGAGACGCCTGAATCCCCTGCAAAGGGCTACTGGTTTGCGCCGATGTGGGCTTGGGCACGCCAGAACCAGTAAGGCCACGGAACTGTCGGCGACTTTCTCACTTTAATGGAATCGCCCGTTGCCGCCTTTGGGAACTTCCGAAAGGGGAACAGTTGTTGTAAGCATCCACGCATCGTTTAGGTCGCGTTGATTGGTATGCCGAGGATTCTGCTCGCCCGGCTCATCGGTCAGTTCCCGGCGCGGTCTCAGGAGTAGCAACTCCTCTACGACATATCCGGCTGTGTACGTAATCTGGTGGGATTCATGCCCCAAAAGCAAACCAAATCACTTGAAGAGGCAAATCAAATGCTACGTGACACCATGGGGAGTCGGGCCGCCACGGGCCGCCAAACGATGCGCCCGCTTATGACGGAACCGATTGAGATTCTGCGCTACGCCCTTAGCGAACTAGAGCAAACCAAGTGCACTGAAGATGAAGCCCATTCATTCATTTACTTAAGGCACATTCTCAATGAGGGAATCACCTTTCTCCAGCAGAGGCGGCCACGGTCATCATCGCGACAAAGGCAGTTGATTCAGCTTTAGACATCTCGTCTCCCAACTAAGGGAAAGAGTCGGCGAGCCTACCAGCTGATCAACATTCATACAGACCTCCAATACGGATAGGCTTTGCTTGACCATGCGTTCGTGATCGACATCACGTCCCGCCTCTCAAATGGAGTGAGACTATTCTCCATTGCGTTGTTGAAAGCCTCGTCTCGCTCATGAAAGTAGCAACGAGGCAGAGAGACGGCTATTCATGCAGAACTCCTTTGTCGCCGACATCACACTCATTCAAGCTCTAGAGCAACGTTCGGTATCGGTGCCTTGTATGAGGGGACATCTGCTTTTCAAACAAGGTGAGGCACCCATCGGTCTCTATCTTCTTAAGAGCGGCAAGGCCTCAATGGTAATGACCGCAGAGGACGGGGAAGAGGTCTTGCACCTGACAGTCGGCCCAGGTTCCATCCTCGGGGTTCCCGCGGTTGTGGGAAGGGACTTCTACACTTTGAGCGCCATGGCCGGTCCCGGCGCGGAGGTCGGCTTCATTGCCCAGGAGGACTTTGAGGACCTGATACAGTCAGAACCTTCCTTGTTCCCAAAGGTGCTTGAGGTCTTGGCAGCGGAGGTACGTTCGGCGCGTCTCGCGCTCTCCGGACTTCTGCGTAAACTCAGCAAACGACAAGCATGAAGCTGAAGTGACCTAATGGGATGAACCCGCCTCGCAAGGCGAGTTGATAAGCTCGCCAACCTTTTCTGGGGCACTGGCACCCTTTTTGAGCTTGTCCTCATCCTAATGTTCGATACCGTACATTGCGGCTGCTGACAGGTTCCGTTCCGCAATGGCGATGAAGACCCCAACTGGCCCGAGGAGGAGCTTCCCTCCGCGCACGTGATGCCGGCCTTTGGCATCCTCTCCAGCTGTTTTGGAGGTGCGCTATGCCAACAATCGACAGATTGCACCAATTGGAACAAGCCTTGCAGGAGTGCCAGGCTCTGGCCCTAGCTGGGCAATTCGCCGCTTCTACGATGCATGAGATCAACGGCCCTCTCGAAGCCATTTCCAACCTGAACTATCTTGTTCGAACCAATTCCGACGATGGCGAGCAGGTGCGCAATTACTCCGGTCTGCTAGATGAACAGCTGATAGTTCTCACTTCGATTTCGCACCAGACGCTCAGCTTCTACCACTCGAAAGACACGTTGGAACCCATCCAGATCGCGCCGCTGGCAGAAGCTGCTCTCCGCATCCACCGCAACAAGATCCTCGCTAAGGAGATCCGGCTCCTGAAGAAGCTGCCGGGCGATGTGACTGTGGAGAGTTATCCGGGAGCGATGCTCCAGGTGTTCTCGAATCTGATCGGCAATGCTTTGGAGGCGCTACCCGTCAAAGGCACCCTGCAGATTCGTGCCCGGTCCATAGATGGAGAAGCGCATATCCTTTTCGCCGATAACGGGCATGGAATACCTGCCGCAATCCGACGCAGGATCTTCGAACCGTTTTTCAGTACAAAAAAGGAGCATGGAACGGGGTTGGGGCTGGCGATCACCAAAGAGATTGTCGAGCGACATCGCGGCAAGATCAGAAGCCGGACAAGCACGCGCACCGGCAGGAACGGAACTGCTTTCCGTATCTCCCTGCCCATACGGGCTCAGTCTGCTGCAGCCGCGAAATAAAGTCCGCACAGTATGCCGGATAGCAACGGTGACC
This sequence comes from Candidatus Sulfuritelmatomonas gaucii, assembly GCA_900290245.1. Lineage (GTDB taxonomy): Bacteria > Acidobacteriota > Terriglobia > Terriglobales > Acidobacteriaceae > Telmatobacter > Telmatobacter gaucii. The sequence continues at coordinate 3,634 of OKRB01000157.1, forward strand.
GAATGCGTTGACGACGAGCTCCTTAAGCACCTCCGCAGGAATCTTCGGAACCGGAACGCGACAACAGGGAATTGATATTCCCTGTTACGTGGGTGATAATTCCCTGTTCGACGCTGCTCAAATATCGGGATTGCGCGGCCGGAACTCGAGTGGGTCCAGTGCCGTAGAGAACTTCGATGCCAGAATTTGAGGCCAGAATTCGCGAATTTCCCTGTATTTTTCCCTGTTAGCAGGGAATTCGGATCGGAGACGGGTTCGCTTCAGACTCGGCCCACCGCCATA
>OKRB01000083.1 GCA_900290245.1 Candidatus Sulfuritelmatomonas gaucii
ATGTTCAATGAAATGGTTACATTTTGGGCCAAAATGTAACCACCAGAGGTTGCATTTTTACCACGCAATGACCTACCCAGGTTCCGTTTTATGCGATTTGTAACCACCGAAGGTTAGGAATTAGAGCAAAGCGCACCATGTAATTTCGCGAAAGTGGAATTATTTGCAATTAAATGCAATTATTTGACCTCTAAAACGCGGAATTCTGCCACTTTTTGACGCGTTTTGGCATGCTCTTGCGCCGCCGGTCCGGTCGATACCCCATCTCTCGGACTCAGAGTTCGCTGGCTCGCCGCCGGAGTAAAATCGTCTTCGAATCGCTCGTCTCGATGCGCACGCGCACTGGAGGGACGCCAATGAAGGGCAAGAAAAATCGGTCGGCCCGCCCGCTGCGAAAGCTGCTGGATCGGCTGAGACGGATCTTCATGCCCTGGATCGAGCCCACCGAACCTGAGGATCCCTATGCCTATCGCATGGCGCCCTTGCGCCGGCCGCCCGGCAAGGGTGGGGCAGCCGCGGTGGCGGAATTGGACGAGGATGATTCGGAGTGGAAATAGATCGCGCCAGAGATTCTGCTTTGCGAGCAGCCTTCCGCCGCGCTGCAAATGATGCAAAATAGATGAGGCTTGAGCTCCAGCGCAAGATGAACGTTTCGAACCAGATCTCCGACCCTGACATTCACTGGATGATGCGCGCCCTTAAACTGGCGCGGCGCGGCATTGGTGTGACCTCGCCCAATCCTGTTGTGGGATGCGTGGTCCTGGATCGCGCCGGACAGGTGATCGGCGAGGGCTGGCACGAGTACGACCTGCTGGACCACGCGGAAGTCGTTGCGCTCAAAGAGGCGCAGCAACACGCGGCCGATCGAATCAAGGGCGGTACGGCCTACGTCACCCTGGAACCGTGCAGCATCACTGGTCGCACGCCGCCGTGCACGGATGCGCTGATCAAGGCCGGTCTGGCGCGCGTGGTCGCCGCTACGATCGATCCAAATCCCGCAGTGGCGGGCCGTGGTGCCGAAGCATTGCGCGCCGCGGGCATCCAGGTGGACGTGGGCGCCTGCCAGGCTGAGGCGCGCCGGCTCAACGAGGGATTCGCGCACTGGATCCAGCACCACCGGCCCCTGGTGCTGATGAAAGTGGCAATGACTCTCGACGCGCGCATCGCGCCGCCGCCGGGCCATCAAACTCCCCACGCGCCCTACTGGATCACAAGCGAAGAAGCGCGCGCCGCGGTGCAGCCGCTGCGATGGGCCGCCGACGCAACGATGGTCGGCGTGGATACCGTGGTGGCCGACGACCCGTGGATGACGGACCGCAGCGGTCTGCGCCGGCGACGCTCGCTGCTGCGCATTGTCCTCGACTCCGCACTGCGCATGCCGCTCGACTGCAAGCTGGTGACCACCGCGCAGAACGACGTGGTGATCTTCACCGTGTCGAATGACCAGGCACGGATCGGAGAGCTGACCACGCGCGGCGTGCGCGTCGAGGTGCTTCCCTCCGAGGGCGGCCGCGTCCCGCTCGACAAAGTTCTGGACAAGCTGGGCGAAGAGGGCGTGCTCACGCTGCTTACCGAAACCGGCACGCGCCTCAACACCGCGTTTCTCGCCGCCGGGCTCGTCGACCGCATTCACGTGTTTATTGCGCCGCAGATCATGGGGTCGGACGCTGTCCCCGCCTTCTGCGGCATGCCGCATTTCGTGAATCTGGCCGATTGCGAAGTGGAGCGCTACGGCAATGACCTGGGGCTCAGCTCGCTGTTGCGCGATCCGTGGCCGAGAGAAAGGGATTAGGGATCCTTGACGTCGGTACGATCATCGAACCCGATAATTGGCAATATCGAATGCATCTGCGCGTGAATCGTGCACGATATTTGCGGGTCTTATAAGATAGAGGTGTGGACGCAACGCCGGCTCTTTCCCTTGAGGTTGAATCGCCGAGCCGGACCACAGCCGTTCTGCAGGTCGCTCGATAGAAATGAACATACCCTCCACCCCCGTCATCACGGCTGTTGTCTCTCTGGTCGGCCTGGCCGGCGTGCTGATGTGGCGCGTGCGCGAGGGCCGCTCCGCGGTGACGCTGAAGAAGATCGTGATGCCGCCATTGGGCATGGCTACGGGCTTCTGCATGTTTGTGGCGCCGCAGTGCCGCGTGCCGTGGTTGTGGGGCCTTGCGGCATTTCTCATCGGAGCTATCGTCTTTGCCTATCCGCTGCTGCTGACCTCTGACCTGCACCGGCAGAACGGCGTGATCATGATGAAGCGGTCGAGCGCCTTTTTCGCGGTGATCATCGTGCTGGCGCTAGTGCGCTACTTCGCGCGCGGCTACTTCGACCATTACCTCTCGTTGATGCAAACCGGCGCCATTTTTTATCTGCTGGCCTTCGGCATGATCCTGCGCTGGCGATTGAAGCTTCTGCTCGCCTGGCGCGCACTCACGAGCGGCGGCTCGATGCCGACGGCCGCAGCGTCTGAAGAAGCTCCCGCGGGGGATTAGAGCAGAAGAGGGATTTGCTTCCGGGCCTAAAGGCCTCGCTCATTTTGAGAGTCGAGCGCGGGGGTTGAAACCCCCGCCTCCCTCCGTCACGTCTTTTGTGGGCAGCGCGTTTCCGGGTTATGAGAGAATCATTCGCAGGCTTCTCTTCCCCGATTCCCGCCGCGCAGGAAAAACCGAATGACCAACACAGCCGTGATGAATTCTCTGACTTTCAACGTCGAGCGCAAAGGAGAAACCGCCATCGTGCGCTGCCGCGGCCGGCTCGTTGCCGGACTCTGCGGCGACTTTTATGCGAAGATCAAGCCGCTCTTCGCCGATTCGAAGCGCGTGGTTCTCGATCTCACCGATCTCGACTCGGTGGACAGCATGGGACTCGGCATCCTGGTACGTCTTTATGCCTCGGCGAAATCGGCGGGCTCCTGCCTGGAGTTGATCAACCTGAACAAGAAGGTCCGCGACCTGCTGGGGATTACAAATCTGCTTTCGCTTTTCGGCGAGATGTGCGAAAAGGGCGTGGCCATCAAGTTCTGATGGCGGGGCCGGACTCGTCCGCATTTCTCGCAGACGGGGCACTTACCGGAAATCAGGGTGTTGTCTCGCCTCTGAGGGCCGGGAGGCCCTCAGTACAGCCGGTCAGGAGACCGGCGTTACGATTCTTCGGCGAGATGTGCGAAAGGGGCGTGGCCATCAAGTTCTGATGGCGGGGCCGCGCAGGTTTTCTGCGCGGGGAACGCAAACCCTCGATGAGACAAGAGCCCTCGCAGGGACGGAGCACCTTCGCTACATCCCTTTCAGCGTCGTCTCCAGCCGCTTCAGCCCCTCGTCCCGCGCGGTCGTATTCGCCGTGTTGGTGTTCGAAGGATCCTCGCCGGCGCGCATGAATCCGTGGCCCGCGCCATCGTAGATCACCGGATCGTATTTCTTTCCCGCCGCGGCCATCGCGTCTTTTGTGGCGGGAACGGTGGAGGAGATGCGCGCGTCGTTGCCGGCATAAAAGCCATACACCGGCGCCGCGATGGCCTTCATGGCATCGGTGGGCGGCGGCGGCCCATAAAACACGAAGGCCACGTTGAGGTCTTTGCGCTGCGTGGCGAAGGCGAACGACTTTCCTCCGCCCCAGCAGAACCCCGTCACGGCCAGCTTGCCGTTCGCCGAAGGGAACTTCAGCGCGTAGTCGGCCGCCGCGTTCAAGTCGGCATTCACGGTATCGGGATTCAATCCCGAGACCGCCTTGATCACGGACTGCTGATCCGGGAAGGCGCTCGTCCCGCCGCCGCCAGGCCCAGCGCCCGAGAGCAGATCGGGCGCCATCACGATGTAGCCCATCGCGGCGATGTCATCGGCCATGGAACGCGCCCAGTCTGAGAGCCCGAAGATCTCATGAATCAGAAGCACGACCGGCGCCTTGTGGCTGGCCTCGGGATACACGACAAACGCGTCGACGGTGCGGTCGCCGTATTTCACCTTGACCCATTCCTGGTGGCGCGGCGATTTGTCGAGTTTCGCCTTGGCCCAATCCTGGCTCAGCGCGGCAGGACCGGCGAAAGCCAGCGCGGCGCAGAGCAGCCCAATTACGGAGCGAGAGAAACGGGGAATCGAATTTTTCATGGCGGAAGCATAGCAGAAAGACAGGGAGCGAGGGAGCGGGGGGACCAAGGGACCAGGGGAACAAGAGAACAGGGGAACGGAGAGTTGACGGCGGGGAAGGTGCGGCGGCACTGCAAATCGAGTGAGAAAGTTGAATCGCAGGTGAACGGTACGGGACCTCCGGCTCGGGGGGCTACACCGGCGGCGGCCTGGAAGATACCAACGGCATTGCGATCGATGGTAACGGCAATGTTTGGGCGGCAAACTCCGGCAACAACAGCATCACCGAGCTTAACTCCAGCGGCTCGCCGATCTCCGGCTCGAACGGTTATATCGGCGGAACGAGTGGAACAAACCTGAACGGCCTGTACGGCATCGCCGTTGACGGCGCCGGCAACGTATGGGTGACAAACAACGGGGGCGGGTCCGTTCAGGGAATCAGCATCACCGAGTTCGTTGGCGCTGCTTCGCCCGTCGTCACCCCCGTCGTCGGCAACCTCCTCAGTCCCTACGGCTCAAGCGCTGTCAAAACGGCTCAAGCGCTGTCAACAAGCCGTGATTTCCGGCGTGCCCCACCCAGGGGCCCCGGCGGACAGGTCTTTGTCAGTGGGGTGGATCCAGGCTCCGCCTGGGTGGGGTGGAAACCCGCCACACGCGTTTCACGAAGCATCGGCAACTCAACGAATTCGAATTCGAGGTCACAATGAATCTGAAGAAAGCCGCTCTCGCCACTGTCTTTGCAATCGCTCTCGCCGCCGCGCTTCCCGTGCGCGCGCAAACGGGCTGCACCGATTCGCCGGAAGACCCGACTGTCATCCTGGCGCTGGTGGGCGGGGCGGGCGCGCTGGCCGCCGGCATCTGGCGATCGCGCAAGTCGTGACTGCTGCGATCCCCTATGCTGTGGGTGTGCCCCTCGACTGGAAATCCGGAGCGCTTGCCGAAGGAATCCGCCGCTACCGGAACCTGGAGTTCTTTGACGCGCACGAGCATTGGGAGAGCGTCTGGCTGACATTGCAGGAGCCGCAGAAAACTTTTCTGCAGGCGCTGATCCAGATCACGGCAGCCTTCCACCACTTGCAAGCGGGAAACCCTCGCGGAGCAACGTCGCTGCTGCGCAGGGCCCTTCGGCGATTGGAAGTTTATCCTGCATCGTTCGAGGGCATCGACCTGGCACAACTGCGCAGAGAGGCGGGAGCCTGGCTGCAGGCTCTGGAGAGCGGCGCGGATGCGAAGCCTGTTGCTTATCCGCGGATCCGCCCGGACGTAGCCGGTAGCTTGTAGCTGGAAACTAGTAGCTTGAAGCTAGACGCTGTCTTTCCAGAACGGCGACGGGCCAAGCCACTTCATGTC
>OKRB01000146.1 GCA_900290245.1 Candidatus Sulfuritelmatomonas gaucii
GTCATTGCGGGGTAACGGGGACTCGGTGCAAGAGTCCGTTCAAAGCGTAGTAATTGAGATGGAACCCCTCGATGCAAGAATTCTGAGCAAGGAAGGCAGGAACTCGTGGCACAGTACAAAGGAATTGTTAAGTGGTTTAACAACGCAAAGGGCTACGGATTCATCGGACATGAAGACGGGCCGGACGTATTCGTTCACTATTCTGCAATTCAGTCGGATGGATTCAAGCAGTTGAAAGAGGGCGATGAGGTCGAGTTCGAAATAGTCCAAGGCCCGAAAGGCCCTCAGGCGGATGCAGTGATTCTCGTCAAGGGCTCAGCACCCGGCAAAGCCTGACAGCGCCGACTCCCAGTGCGGTATGCCTATGCCTTGGGAATCAGGAAACTAGCATCGCGCTTTTCCTTTTCCTGTCTTTCAAGCAGGTCAATCATAAACTGCAAAACGTAGCGTTCCTTCTGCGTGTCGTCCCAATGATGAGCGAGTGCCGTCCCTCTGTTTAACCGACAAAGATTCGGCCTCGAACTCCTTAGCTAAGGATGCACATACGAACTTGCGGAGTGCCAGTTGCTCTATTAGGGTTTGAGGTGGGCTCTCGGTTTGGGGAACGTCTCGGTATTGAGGTAAACGTCGAGGTCACGGGCATCACGAATGCCACACGCGGATCCGTGACTATTATGAGAAGACCTATTCCTTGGCGGGCGCGACCACGTACACATACTCCAGCGGTTCCATACCCGTGTTCTTGACGTTGTGGCGGGTTGCGGGCGGAATATAGACCATCATCGGTGCAGTAAATGGGATGCTGGCCTGACCTTCAATCATTGCCTCACCGCGCCCATGCAAGATGACTGTCAGCGCCGGTGCAAAAATCGACATAGTTCCGGTTGAAAAGTGTGCCACCCCTGGGCGGTCACCAGCCAGCCTGATTCTGGAAGCAGAGGAGGGCCGGATGTGCTCAGGAGGAGAGACGTGGATGAGGTCGTTGAGCTTAAACGGCAGGGATTGAGCATTCGAGCGATCAGCCGCTTGACCGGATATCACCGCACGACGATTACGAGGTATCTTCAAGCGCCAACGGCTCGGCCAGTGTATGGGCCGAGAGTTTCGGCTCAGAGTAAGCTGGAGCCGTTCAAGGTGTATCTGAAGGAGAGGCTTCAGGCGGGCGTCTGGAACGGCGCAGTGCTTTTGCGAGAGCTGCGCGACCGCAACTACAGCGGCGGCTACACGATTCTGACGGACTGGTTGCGACCACAGAGGAAGCAAGCCGAGTCCTTGGCGGTGCAGCGATTTGAGACCCCGCCGGGCAAACAGGCACAAGTGGACTGGGGCCATCTCGGCGCCGTGTCGGATGGCGATGGCGAACGCAAGCTGTGGGGCTTCACGATGACGCTGGGCTACAGCCGCAGACTGATGGCCGAAGCAGCGACCGACCAGAAGCTGGGCACGTTGCTGCGCATGCATGAGACGGCATTCTATGACTGGGGCGCGGTGCCGGACGAGATCCTCTACGACCGGATGAAGACGGTCTGGACCGGTACTGATGAGCGCGGGGAGATCGTCTGGAACGCCATTTTTCTGGACTTCGCCCGTTACTGGGGCTTCACGCCGCGGCTGTGCCGGCCCTACCGCGCCCAGACCAAGGGCAAGGTGGAATCGGGTGTGAAGTACCTGCGGCGCAACTTCGTCTGTGGACTGCAGGGACGCGAACCGGCCGGTCTGATCGATCTCAACGGACAGCTGCGCTGGTGGCTTGCAGAAGTAGCTAACCAGCGTGTTCATGGCACCACGCATGAACAGGTAATGGCTCGCTGGGAAGCCGATCGCGCGGCCATGCATCCGGTCAACGGCCGGCCGCCCTATCCATATATGGATGACGAGCAGCGCAAGGTGGCCCGCGATGCCTACGTCTCATGGAACGGCAGCCGGTATTCGGTGCCCTGGCGCTATGCCGGTAAAGAAGTCTGGGTGCGAGATCACGGTCCGTCGGTGGAGATCCGCTACAGTTCAGAGCGCATCGCTGTGCATGCGCCCGCCACTAAGCGCCACCAGGTCGTCACGCTCCGTCATCATCACGTCGGCATCCCCACGCACAGCCGGCAGAGTGTGAAGACGCTGATCCACATCGCGCAGAGTGCGCCGGTGGTCGAGCATCGGCCGCTGGCTGCCTACGAAGCGGTAGCTTGCGGAGGTGCGCTATGACTCCGGTCGAACAACTGCGCACCACACTGGCCGCGCTCAGTCTGACTGCCATCGATGCACGTCTCGAAGGCTTACTGGAGACGGCATCGAAGAAGGAACCATCCTATGCCGACTTCCTGCTCGAAGTAATGAACACCGAGGCCGATGTCCGGCGGCAGCGCTATCTCAAGGCCAGGCTGCAGCTGGCGCATCTGCCGTATATCAAGACCTTCGAGCAGTTCGATTTCGGCTTTCAACCGTCGATCGACGAGCGCCAGATCCGCGAGTTGCGCACGCTGCGCTTCGTCCACGAGGCTTCCAACGTCATCCTGCTCGGCCCGCCTGGCGTCGGAAAAACTCACTTAGCTGTGGCTCTGGCCGAAACCGCCATCCAGTCCGGCAACGGCGCCTACTTCATGACCGCGCACGATCTCGTTACCGATCTCGGCCGCGCTTATCGCGAGGGAAGACTCGATCGCCGCATGCGCGTCTATCTCGCACCCAAGGTGCTCATCATCGACGAGATGGGTTATCTGCCACTCGACGATCTCGGCGCAACCATCTTCTTCCAGCTGGTCAGCGCACGCTATGAACGGGGATCGATCGTCTTGACGTCGAACAAGAGTTATGGCGAATGGGGCTCGATCTTCGGCGATCCCATCATCGCAACAGCCATCCTCGACCGGCTGCTGCATCACTCCACCACCATCAACATCCGCGGGGAGAGCTACAGGCTCAAGGAACGCCGCAAGGCTGGACTGATCCCTTTGCCCGATCAACAACACGATGAACCACCGGCTCTGGCTCACCGCAGCCATACCAAACGGAACCAGCTTCCATGAGTTTTCTGAGGCATAAGCGATCTATCGTCCGATGGGTTCTCGCCCACAGGCCAGAGGCGAAGCGGTGCTCCGCTTCGCCCCTGCCTCTCATCGGCATGATGAGTCGCAGCCGCCTATTCCTTGGCGGGTTGCGCTCCCGCAAAGCCCGCCTCCGCTTCAACGGCCGATTCCATCTTGCCCCAACCGGCCGTAGCCGTAAACCAGACTCCCGGAAGGTGGCACACTTTTCGGCCGGAATAATGCTGAGTTTTCAGCCGGAGTTGACA
>OKRB01000040.1 GCA_900290245.1 Candidatus Sulfuritelmatomonas gaucii
TTATATTCTTGCCGAGATGGGGCGCAGCATGCTGCGCCCCTACAAAGGCAATAGTGGCGGGGCGCGGGCCACAAAAAGCGGCGGCGAGCCGCCGCACTCCAAAGAGTGCGCTTCACGAATTTGGAGCCGTGGCGAAGTTTGAGAATTGAGGGGAGTTGGGGTATCCTGCCAACTCCAAATATGAAGAGGTCGCGGGCCATTCCTATCGCTCCGGGAAAAATGGGGGCGTGGGTGTGCCTGCTGGCCGTGGCGCTGCTGTGGGCTCCGATGTGGGCAGCGGCTTGGCAGACGGATGTGATGGCCTGCTGCAAAGGCGGCATGTGCATGGCGCACGGACATGTGAAAGCAGAGGCCGCCCAGCCACGGCAGAGTGGTGCGCGGGAAACGCCGATGAGTTGCGAGCATCACGGCGGAAGCGGCATGAGCAACTGCTCGTTGACCTGTTGCCAGGAGGGCAGTCATGTCTTGGCGGCGACGGCGGTTTTTGTGATGCCTGAGCCCACGTCCATTGAGCAGCCGGGCGAGGCCACGACTGTGCCAGGTAGCTTCGCGGCGACGGAATTCGTGCAATCGTTTGCGCCACTTTCTCCCCCTCCTCGAACGCTACTTCTTTCACTGTAATTCCCTGCTTATTCTAGTGAATTGGAAAATGTTCCGGGTCGGAGCGACTCGCCGCGGATCTTTCCGCTATCGAATCGAGGAGAATTCTTGATGCAGCGATTTTTGCTTGTTGTAGGAGTGGTATTTCTTTTTGCGGGCGGAGCTTTGGCCACGATATTCGGAACGGTGAGAGGCGTGGTGCACGATCCGCAGCACCGGCCCGTGGCCGACGCGGTGGTGAAGCTGAAGTCGGAGACCTCCGACTGGAGCCAGACGGCGCAAACCGACCAGGATGGGGCGTTTTCATTTGCGGCGGTGCCGGTGGGCGATTACCAGGTGACGGTGACCGGCAGCGGCTTCGCGGAGGAACAGGAGACGGTTACGGTGGTCTCGGGTTCCTCGCCGACGCTGCATTTTCAACTCAAGATCGCGGCGGTCAATCAAACCACAACCGTGCAAGAAGAGGCACAAGACGTGGCGAACGTGGATTCCGTGACGCCGACGACGCTGGTGGCGCGCGCGGAGATCGCGGAGACGCCCGGCGCGGACCGCACCAACGCCATGCAACTGATTACCGATTACGTGCCGGCCGCCTACGTTTCGCATGACATGTTGCATATGCGCGGAGGCCATCAGGTGGAATGGCAGATTGACGGCGTGCCCATACCCAACACGAACATTGCCGCCAATCTGGGCCCGGTGATTGACCCGAAGGACATCGATTATCTCGAAGTGCAAAGAGGCAGTTACGACGCCGGTTATGGGGACCGCACGTACGGAATCTTCAACATCGTGCCGCGAACCGGGTTTGAGCGGAACAATGAGGCGGAACTCGTGGTGAGTTTGGGGAATTGGTACCAAACGAACGATCAAATCAATTTCGGGGGACACACCGAACGCTTTGCGTATTACGCAAGCTTGAACGGAAACCGGAGCAATTACGGGCTGCAGACGCCGATTGCGCAGGTATTGCACGATGCGGAAAACGGCTACGGGGGATTCGCGTCGTTCATCTACAACCCCGATGCAAGGGACCAATTTCGATTGGTCACGTCATTGCGGCGGGATTATTACCAGGTTCCCTACGACCCAGACCCCAACTCGCCCGGAAATCAAACGTATCCCAGCTATGGTCTCCGTGATGGCGAGCACGAGCGCGACGCTTACGTCACGTTCTCCTGGGTGCGCACAATCAATCCAAATGTGTTGCTTACGGTTTCTCCTTTTTATCACCACAACAGCGCCGGCTACCAAGCCGGCGCAAACGACTATCCAACCATCTCCACCACGAATCAGACTGCCAATTACGGCGGCATGCAGGCGAGCTTGAACGTAAATGTCTGGAAAAATGATGTTCAAGCAGGTGTGTACGGATTCGCGCAGCACCAGAACAACCACTTTAGCAACCTCTTCACGGACGGCAGTCAAAACTTTCCAGCCTCGTCGGCGTCCGTTACCGGAGGACTCGAGGAAACTTTTATCAGCGACAAATTTAAGGTGACCTCGTGGCTAACATTGATCGCCGGCCTTCGTCAGTCGCACTTCCATGCGCCAGGCATAGAATCTCAGCCAGAGGCCGTGGAGAATGCGACAGATCCTCGATTTGGCATGGCCGTGACAGTTCCGAAACTCAACTGGGTCTTTCGCGCATTCTATGGCGACTATTACCAGGCCCCGCCGCTCGCGACGGCCACCGATTCACTTGCCAGTTTAGCAGGCCCACAAGGCTATTCTTTCGCTCCCCTGCGCGGCGAGCGGGATGAAGAACACCAGTTTGGCGTCACGATTCCCTATCGCGGCTGGGCTCTGGACGCCGATACTTATAAAACACGGGCGACGAACTGGCTGGATCACAACAATATCGGAGAATCAAATCTTTTCTGGCCGATCACGTGGGATGCTGCCTTGATTAGGGGGTGGGAACTCACGCTGCGTTCCCCGCGCCTGTGGCGCCGCGGCCAGTTTCACCTGGCTTACGCGAATCAAATTGCGGAGGCGACCTCACCCATTACCGGAGGCTTGATCTGCCCGCCCGCGACGCCCACATGCTCGCAGTATCCACCGCCGGGATATGGACCGGTGGACCACGATCAGAGAAACACATTGAACGTGGGTTTCAATGCGAGCCTTCCCTGGCGGGTGTTTGCTTCGGCGAATATGTCCTACGGTTCGGGCCTCACGAACGGGTCGCCAAACGCGCAATATCCTGGGGACTACCTGCCGCAGCACACCACGTTCGATGTTTCGCTGGGGAAAAGCTTCCTTGAAAAATACAGCGTTTCCGTGACCGCGCTGAATGTGGGGAATAGGCGGGTGCTTCTAGACAACAGTTTGACGTTTGGGGGATTTCACTACAACGACCCGCGGGAGATCTACGCGGAATTCCGGTATCGTTTTCATTATTGAGGAGCAGCGATGAGACCATTCATTTTTCTTGTACTGGGGATGTTGGTGATGGCAAGCAATGGGTGCCAGCCGGCGCCGGTCAAACATTATGCGATCCAGGCGGAAGTGATCGCGGTGGACGTGCCGAAGAAAAGGGTGACGCTGAAACACGGGGACATACCGGGATTGATGCCGGCAATGACCATGGATTACCTGGTGGCCGACGAAAAGCAGATCGAGGCGCTGAAGCCCGGGGACAAGATCAGCGCAGATCTGGTGATTGGGGAGAACGTGGGGCATTTGGAGAAGATCGTGGTGGTGGAAAAAGGTCCGCCCGCACCTGCTCCACCAGCGCCCCAGTCGAAGTAGACTACAGGAATGAAGATTGTCCAGGAGACCAAGAATCTCTTCCGGCTGACGCGATTGAATATTTTCAACTGCTATCTGGTGCGGGAGGATGACGGAATCACGCTGGTTGATACGAACCTCCCCGGAAGCGCAGGGTTGATTCTTGAGGCTGCCAACAAGCTCGGCTTGCCAATTCGCAGGATTCTCCTAACGCACGCGCATTTTGATCATGTTGGGTCAGTGGATGGCCTTGTGGCCGCTTTGCAAATGATCGAATTGCTGATCGGCGCGCGGGAACAGCGGCTGCTTGCCGGCGACGAGTCGCTGGATCCGGGAGAAAACGGGAAGCGGCTGCTTGGTTTTCCCAAAGTGAAGGCAAAGCCGACGGGTGTTTTGCGCGAGGGGGAACGGATCGTTTCGCTCGAAGCGATCAATTGCCCGGGACACACGCCCGGGCACATGGCCTTTCGCGACGTTCGAGACAATTCCTTGCTAGCAGGCGACTCCTTTGTGAACCAGACGGGTTTGGTGGCGGCTGGGGTGTTTAGCATTATTTTCCCGCTTCCGGCTTGGTTCTCGTGGAATGGGGCTTTGGCCGCGGAAAGCGCGGTGAAGCTTCGCTCTTTGAATCCCAGCTTGTTGTGTGTTGGGCACGGCGAAAGCATCGCTTCTCCATCAGAGAAGATGGATAGAGCCGTTGCGGCGGCCTTGCGACAACATCCACCGCGAAACAGGGCTTAGGAACTGTTCTTGCCTCGTTCAACTGGGGTAGCTAAACTTGATGAGGCAATGAAAAATGGCGATGGAGTTCGCCGAAACCGCCGCGGCTGGAATGGCCGGGGCTGATGACTCCTGGCTGCCGGAGGGCACCAGGAGTTTTTTGTTAGCAGGAGCCGGAGCAGCCGGACAGGAGAAACGTTGCGTTTATTGATGATTGCGGTGTTTGGAGCCATCGGAACGCTGGCGCGCTATGGCTTGCAAGGGTTGGTCCAGGTGAAAACGGGGAGCACATTTCCCTATGGCACGCTGGCGATCAATCTCACGGGGTGTTTCTTCCTGGGGCTCATCGGGCAATTCACGTTGAATCGCCTGGTGATCTCATCCGAATTGCGCATTGCGATTGCGGTGGGATTCTTCGGCGGGTACACGACGTTTTCGAGTTTTGGCTGGGAAACGGCGAAGATGCTGGAAGCGGGCGAGTGGCTTTGGGCGATGACGTACGTGGCGACGAGTGTGGTGCTTGGGCTGTTTCTTTCGGTGGCAGGGATACGGCTGGCCAGCCGGTTCTAATGAGTCTGTCGGGCAGTTCCGGGCTGTTGA
>OKRB01000034.1 GCA_900290245.1 Candidatus Sulfuritelmatomonas gaucii
ATCCCCCGCAGTTTGCAGCCCCAGAACTTCGAGACTCTTCCACGGACCGAAAAGCAAGGGAAACAGCCTTCCAAAGAAAAAGAAGCTGGCAAGGAAAGGATACGTATGCGAAGCAAATGGCTCGGACTGGTACACAAGGACGACAAACAGGACAGTCTCAACGGGAGCAGCGACGCGAGGAGCAACGCTTATAGCGACCTGGGGAATCGCGCGCCCGTGCCAGTTCCTCAGGCGGAGCACGCTTCCGCGGACGCCGCGGAAGAAAATGCCGTGAGCGCCCCAATCGAATTGTTGTCCATGGAAGATATTTACCGCGCGGCCGGGATCATGAATCCGCGGAAGGGCTACAGCATCAACAAGATCATTGAGATGCTGCACAGCGAATTCATCCGCGGGTCATCGAAGGAGATGAAGCGGGCATCGGTGTTAATGGCGCTGGGTGCGGCAGGCATTTCCGTGGACGAAGTGCTGCAGGACGCGAAAGTGCGTCAGGAGGCCATTGACGCTTACGAGGCCGGGCAGCGGAAACAGTTTGAAGCGCTGCTGGCGCAGAAGGCGGAAGAAAACATTCAAATTCAGGCGGAACTCGAACGCGTGAAAGCACGCTATGGGGAGCGCCTGCGGCGCAACCTGGACGGAATGGCGCGGGAGAAGGCCACATTTGGCAAATGGTTGACACTGAAACAGCAGGAATCGCAGAGCATGACGGAAGCGGTGGAGTTGTGTCTGAAGACGCCGGTGAGTGAGCCCGCAAGCAGCGCGCTTCCGGAAGAAAGTCTGGTCAACGCCAGCACCAAGCCGGTGTAGTTCCTCTACGCACCGGAATTCGAGATACGGCAAAGAAGAGAGTTTCCCCAGAACTGGCGCAGGCCCCTCTAGCGTTCGAGGGGTGCTATCATCAAGCCATAGGGGAAGACCGTGCCTGGCAAGAGCGCTAACAACAAAATGTACGAACAAAGGTTTGTTCGCGATGCCCATGTTTGTGGCGGCGAGCCTGTGTTTAAGGGCACGCGCGTCACCCTGCGCACGGTTCTGGGAAGCCTTGCAGCGGGGGATACTCCCGAGCAGATTCTGGCGGATTTTCCCACTCTGCGTCCCGAGGATATTCAGGCCGCCATCGCGTTTGCCGCGGCTTCCGCCGAAGAGGATTTGCCCGCTCCCTCCGTGCCGCAAATTCGATGAAAATCAAGCTGGTGCCACACCTCCTACACTAGACGCGTTTAAGTATCGCGCTAGGTGCTAACAGACGGAGCTGACTTCTGGCCCGCCTCCTGGCTTGGAACGCGATCCTTCGCTTGGCTCAGCGTGATGGTGTGAGAAGGTCGCGACGGGGGCGCATCGGTGTCTGGAAAGCTACGAGAAGAGAAAATCGAGCCAGTCGGATTTTTCACGATGCCAGATTTGCAGGATCTTCCAGCGAATGGGATTCCGGACCCGCTTGATGCGAAGGCGTAGTTTCTCTGTAGGCGCACGCATCTTTAGGCCTCCGGAACTGAGCATCAGAGAGCGTCTGGCCTCGTCGGCATCGCTCGGGAACCAGACAAAGCAACAGGTGGCGTTCTCCAACTTACAGAGAGCCGCGAACAACACACCCAACTTCGCGGCCATTCCAATGTCGTACTTTTCACGTGCAAGAGCGAGGCCGATCTCGGGCGGTAGCGACTTAATGTAAAGAACGCGTCTTCGAGTAAGCACCGCATCTGCTGGAGATAGCCAGATGATTTGTTCTGGCAATCCAACCTTCCCGAGGAATTCCCGGAAACTGGCCACAGCTTCGTCGAAGTTCTCGGACATGCGGATTTAGCCTTCACTGACAAGGGCGAATTCGACGCGGCGGCGCATGGGGTCAATGCGTTCGGCGCGCACGCGGACGCGGTCG
>OKRB01000010.1:0-10703 GCA_900290245.1 Candidatus Sulfuritelmatomonas gaucii
AAACTCAGCCTAACCCACGACTAGCGCAGCGGGCCGGTCACTACATTATGACTAACCCAATTTTGGAGTTCCTTCCGGATTGCCGGTGATCCTACCGCAACCCTGAAATCATCCCGATTTTCGGAGCTGCGAGCGCACGGTGAGTGACTTGGCGATAAATCACTCGTCGGCAGATGTCAAAGTTCGGCCACTGAGCTATCGCATAACACCTTCGAGTTCCGGATCGTTCGGTTAAGCACTGTCAGACCGGATGCGATCTCGTCTGAGGATCCGCTGTAGCTTGGTTTCGAATTTGAGCGTCACTACGAAGGCCAAGTAGACAATCTACCTCCAGTGGGAGTAGAGTGTCTACATCTATGAGCGAAGAAGACCAGTATAAGAATCGGATTGAGCTGTTGCAGGGAACACTCGACATGCTCATTCTTCAAACGCTGCAATGGGGGCCGCAGCATGGATATGGCATTGTCCAGGCGTTACGTTTGCGATCCGGAGATGTGCTTCAGGTGGAGACTGGATCACTGTATCCGGCCCTCCATCGATTGGAGCGTCAGAGTTGGGTGCAGTCTGAATGGAAGCAGTCAGAGAGCAAGCAAAGAGCCCGATACTACCGAATCACGGCCAAGGGGAAAAAGCAGTTGGCCTCGGATCTGGGCCGATGGGAGCGGATTGTCGAAGCGATTGGGTCGGTGATGTACGTCAAGCCGGAGGAGAGTGAGTCATGAAGTGGTTCCCGAGCTTCGGTTTTCAGCGGCGCAAGCGCGAATTGCAGGAAGAGATTGATGCGCACCTGCAGATGGCGATTGCAGATCGAGTGGCGCGAGGCGAGACGGCAGAGGCGGCGCGACAAGCGGCGGCGCGGGAATTTGGAAATATTCCTCTAGTGCAAGATGTGACGCGCGACATGTGGGGCCAAGCGTGGCTTGAACAACTAGGCCGGGATGTCCGTTACGCGTTACGGCAACTGCGCAAGAGCCCCGGCTTTTCGATCACCGCGACGGCGATGCTGGCAGTAGCTATCTGCGCCAACAGCACCGTATTCAGTTGGATCGACGGCACAATGTTGCGTCCGATTCCTGGCGCGCGGGACACGGGCGATCTTGTTAGCCTGCAGCGGGGGGAACGGAACTTCTCTCCGACTCCGCCCTTCTCGTATCTCGACTATCGCGATCTGCGCGAGCAGAACCACACCTTCGCCGGAATACTCGCATATCATCACGATTGGATCACGCTGACTGGCGGCGCACAGCCGGAGCGCGTCTTCATAGCGAACGTGACGGCGAACTATTTCGATGTGCTCGGCATCAAGCCGGTGCTCGGACGATTCTTTCTGGCTGAAGAAGAGACGCGTCCAGATGCGGTTCCCAACGTGATCTTGAGTTACTCGCTCTGGAAGGCGCGCTATGCCGCAGACCCGGCAATTGTGGGCAAGTCGATCGAGATCGCCCGGCATCCTGTGACGGTGATCGGTGTGGCGCCGGAGGGGTTTGTGGGAGCAATGCCCGGGCTGCGTGACGATCTGTGGGTAACGCTCGATCCCCTCGGGACGGATGTGTGGCGGATCACGCATCGCAGTGGTGGTGCGGTCTGGCTGAACGTAATAGGAAGATTGCGGCCCGGCGTGAGCCGTGGCCAGGCAGCCCAGGATCTCGACACGCTGATGCATCACATTGTGGCGGCGTATCCGAACGATCATCTGGGCGAGAACCGGATCACTCTGGATCCCATGTGGCGCTCGCCATTCGGCGCCAACGGATTCATGGCGGCGACGCTGCCGATCTTGCTGGCCTTCGCTGCTGTGGTGCTGTTGCTGACCAGCGCGAACGTGGCGACGCTCACGCTGGTGCGGTTTGTATCCCGGCGGCGTGAGCTTGCGATCCGGCAGTCGCTCGGGGCGAATCGCATTCAACTGGTGCGGCAGATGGTGCTGGAGGGCGTGGTGCTTTCCATCGTCGCAGGAGCCGTGGCCCTCGCGTTGACAACGTGGACATCGAAGACATTCGCATGGTTCTTTCGGGCGAGCTCGAGTCCTACCACCCTGAACGGGAGCATGGACCACAACGTGGTGATCGGGATTGCGGTGTTTAGCCTGTTGGCCGGCATGCTGTGCGGCGCGCTCCCCGCCTGGCGTTCGTCCCACGCGCCGGCAGTCGAGGTACTCAAGGCAGAGTCTGCAAGCATCTCCGGCGGCTCACGCAACCGGAAATTGCTCAGCGGGCTGGTGGTGGCGCAAATCGCACTTTCACTTCCTCTGCTGTTGTGCTCCGGGCTACTTCTGCGAACGCTGCGGAATCTCGCCGGCGCGAATCCCGGATTTGAGCAGGACCACATTCTCACTGCGACCGTGGGACTGAATATCGCCGGCTACAGCCACGACGAGGAACAGGTGATCCGTCACAAGATTCTTGATCGCGTGTCGGCATTGCCTGGCGTGAAGGTTGCGTCTCTTACGGACTGGATTCCGATGACCCTAAGCCACAAGGGGGAAGATGCGTATCCGGAAGGGTATGTGCCACACCCGCATGAATCTTTGCAGGTGTCCCACGCCGAAGTGGGCCCGCGGTATTTCGAATCCCTCCATATACCCATTCTGGAAGGACGCGAGTTTACGCCGGATGACGATGAAAAGGCCCCGAGGGTACTCATCGTGGACCAGACCGCGGCGAGGCGCTACTGGCCAGGACAGGATCCGCTGGGAAAGAAACTCAGGGTGTGGGGCATCCCTTTCACGGTAGTCGGCGTTGTGAGGAATTCAACCCATACATTCGTGAATGAGTCACCGGAGCCTATGGTCTACATGAGCTTTTTCCAGCAGGGGTACGAGACGATGGTGCAGGTGGAGACCGAGGGAAATCCGGTCGACCTGGCGCCGGCGGTGGAAAACGCCATCCACACAATCGATACACGGCTGCCGATTTTCGACGTGCGCCCCATGCGAGAGAGCACCCAGTTGGCGAGCAGCTTCGCCGTCATACAGAGCACCCTGGCGGGAATGTTCGCGCTGATTGGGCTGGTTCTTGCGGTAACCGGGATCTATGGAGTCGTGGCCTATCGAACCCAAATGCGAACCCACGAGATCGGAGTACGAATGGCTCTGGGCGCTTCGCGCGTCGATGTGCTGAGACTCGTGCTGTTGCAGGGATTGTGGCTCACAGGCATCGGGTTGGCGCTAGGACTGGCGTTTGCGTTGGGACTGACACGTATCATCGTCCGGCTGTTGTACGGAATCGGCGCCAACGATCCAGTCACCGTTGCTTCCGTGGTCATGCTACTGGGAACAATGTCTTTGTTAGCCTGCTACTTTCCGGCACATCGAGCGATGCGCCGGAACCCCGTGACCGCGATTCGCGAACTGTGAGCTGCAGTTCGGACTCGACCCGAATTGCGCGAATTCGGCGTGTGCGCGGCCTCCAATTGATTGGCGAGAAGGGCAACCGGATTTCACAGGCCAGAAACAAATCTCCGCCTGGTGGATCCTCGTTCTGCGTTGACGTGAACAGGGCAATGCGCATTTCCAGGTCCAATGCGGTTGTGAAATGCCCGTTCCGGGAGGATGGTCGTCAACCCGGACATTACCAAGAGTGGTGCAACTTCCGTGTTGACGGTGATCCGCGCAGAACACATCCGATAGCCCGAAAACCCCTCGCCAAACCGGGCAGTTAAATTGAAAGGCTGGCGGAAGCAAAGACATCTTTGGTATGGTTGACCTCTCCCTCAGTTGCACCTGAGGTTCCAGACGAAGGCATAGGCTCTCCCCAAACCTTTAACTCCCAGGAGGTTCAGGCGACGGCGATCACAACTTTGCCGCGAACATGGCCTGACTCGACATGGCGAACAGCCTCTGCGATCTCGTGCAAAGAGTAGGTGCGGTCGACAACGGGAATCACTGTTCCACTTTGGACTAGATCGGCGAGAATGGCCAAATCTTCGCGATTGACTTTGGCGAGCAGGCCGGGCATTTTCTGGCTAACAAAGCGCGACCGAATTGCGTTCCGAAGCATTCCCGCGAGCAGTTCCATGGTGCCCCGGTCCGGGCCCCCGCCACCGCACGAGATATATGTGCCGCGCGGCTTGATTGCGCGCAAGTAGTCGGCAAGAGAGCGATTGCCCACCAGATCAAAGAGCAGATCGTAGTGCTGGCCTGAACGGGCGAAATCCTCACGGGTATAGTCGATCACTTCGTCTGCTCCGATCGACCGGACCAACTCGACGTTTCTGCTGCTGCACACTCCTGTGACGCGCGCGCCGAGCGATTTGGCAATCTGCACGGCAAAGGTTCCCACGCCGCCCGCTGCACCGTTGATCAGAACGGTTTGCACTGTTTGAACTTTTCCTTTGTCGCGCACGCCTTGCAGCGCAGTGATTCCCGCGATTGGCAAGCATGCGGCCCGTTCAAACGAAATCTCTTGCGGCTTCATGGCAATTTGCGATGCGGCGGCGCAAGCATATTCCGCAAAGGAGCCTTTGGCCGTGCCGAAAACGGCATCGCCGGGCTTGAATGGTGCAACCTTGTCGCCGACCGCTTCAATGACCCCGGCAACATCGGCGCCGAGCCGCGGAAACTTCGGCCTGCGCATTCCAATGAACAGGCGGATGAACGATGGCGTGCCGCGCAGGAAGTGCCAGTCATACGGATTCACCGAGGCGGCGTGAACCCGGATCAGGACCTGGTCTTCAGCGGGAGTGGGTCTTGGGATCTCCTGAAATTCGAGTACGTCCGGCGAGCCGTAACGGTGATAGACGACTGCTTGCATCGGTCGACCTCCACTTGGATCATCTCGACGGCAATCATACGCGGAGTCGACGGAATAAGTGTGCGATGACGATCTTTTGTTTGGAATTGGATTCTCAGGGCGGTTGGTCGCGAATCCTTACCCAACCCCAAAATGGGGCTACTTCCGGTTGGCCGGTGATCCAGGAGTAACGCGCCGCGAAGCGGGTGGCTCGTTGCTTCGATGCAGCGGCCACATTGCGCAGACTCAGTTCTTGGTAAGGGGATTTCCCAACATCCGAACCAGTTTCGGTTTGGGAACGAGACGCTCGGAATCCGCAAAGTCGGCAGATCATCGCTCCTTGGTCACGGCGAATGAGTTTGCGCGAACTCCCGGGTCTTTGAGATTGAACCGGATGAAGAGACGGAACCGGCAAATCAGGTGTATATTGGTTCGCAGGCGGGAGGGCCAAATGAGAGTCCCAGCTTTCTCAATCAAGCGGCCCCACGCTCCGCTCGTCGCGCTCGTCGCGCTGCTTGTCTGCGCGGGCTCTTCTCCGGCTCGTGCCGCAGCCAAGGCCTCAAAAGCCCCGAAAGTCTCAACCGCCAATTGCTATGGCCACTACTCAAATGGAATCTTCCAGTACGGGACCACGACCACAAATTACGTCGTCGATGTTCATTCGGCGCTCGGCTATGGCCAGTCCGTGCACCCTGAGCTGGCCGATCAGGTTGGCGGATATATTATCGCCGCCATGAATGCGGTAAACCCTTCCATCCAGTATGCGCAGGCAAACGGAACGCAGCCGTACATCATCATGAATATCACCGTCGAACGAAACGCCTCCCAGGATCGGTATGGATTACTGGTGGTTGTTTACGGCCCCGATTCCATCGACGCGACAGGGGCAAAGTTCAATCCGCCGTTCAGTACCACGAACATGCGTCAATGGTTCGCATTCCAGCAGGATTTGCTTTATCTTGCCGATACCAAAATGATGACCGACGCTGGCACCAAAGTGGGCCAGTATCTCTCCACGGGTTGGACTTGCAGCAACCCGGACCGCCCCTAGCTGTCGAGCCCACGGCGCCTCGCGAGTCTTGGGTGCCCGGTGCTTGCTCTGTTAACTCCTGGTTTGTCGTCCAACCGTCAGTTATATCTCAGTAAACAGTCCTTGGCTTGCCGCCAGGAATTCGGCCAGAGTTTGCGAACCCGATCCACCTGGCCGTAAAACCGGCTGCCGAGGGAAGTGAATTCCATAGCTGAGCACGGGTTGGAAATCATGTGGACGCGAAGGCGACTAAACGCTCAAGTGGATTGCCGCAGCGAAATGTGCGCAATGGCATTCCCGGGCCCTGCTGCGTTTCCGAGGACCTATCCTTCGATTGTCGCGTAAACCAATTCCACTGAGCAGCTTGGGAACTCTCCGATCATTCCGCGCGCTCCGCGCTACAGAGCCGCTGGGCTCTGGAACTATCCTCGACCCGGGCGCGACCGCCAGCCAGAAGGCCGCATAGTAACATCAACCCAACCGCCGTTCAGGGACTTTCAACTGGCAGCGGGACATGCTCGGCTCCTGAATCGTAAGTCAGTTTTCCCGAAACGCAAGCGTGGTTTTTGGAGGATTAGATGAATCGCAACATAGAAGGACATGGCGAATGCGAATATCGCATTCTAATAATCGGCGTGGCCGCTTTACTCGGATGTCTTATGGTCGCCGTGCCAGCATCGGCAACGCTGCCGAGCTGCACAGTGGCTGCGACGAACGCCATGCACGTTCCAAACTTAACTGTCACAACGGCAACTGACGTACCCGCCGCGAATGGGGTTCCGGAGTATTGCAATCTCATAGGAACGGTAACGACCAACGGTGAAGGCGGGGGACCTGGCACGGCAGGCTTCGAGCTCGATTTCCCCGCCGCATGGAACCAGAAGTTCCTCTTTTTGGGTGGAGGTGGGTTCGACGGTACGTTACCTGCCGCAACAAGCGAAGAGCTTATCAAAGGGTATGCCACCGTCTCGACCAACTCCGGCCATTCCACTCCCGCGGGGTCGCTAACGGGGCATGCCTTGGACGACAACCCGAGTTTTGCGGTTATATCTCCCGGCGTCTCCAACGCACCGGCGCTTGTTGACTATTTTTACCGCGCAAGACACCAAGTGGCCGTGGCAGCAAAGCTGCTCGTTCTGGCCTACTACGGGGCCCATACGATTACTCATTCCTACTTCAGCGGTTGCTCCAATGGTGGCCATGAGGGATTTGTGGAGGCAATTCGCTATCCCGATGACTTTGAAGGGATCATCTCGGGGGATCCGTGGATCAATCAGCCTGGGAACCAAGAATGGTCTTTGAGAAACATTAAGGCGTTGCTTACTCAAGGATGGATTCCATACTCGGCTGGCCCTGCCCTAAGTGCAGCGGTTTACGCGAACTGCGATGCGCTCGATGGAGTCATGGATGGACTCATTCAGAACCCAGCTAAGTGTTCGTTTGATCCGAATAGCCTTGTCCCAGAGACACTGACGCAGGCTCAAGCTAATGCGCTTAGGCTATACCTCGATGCAGTTCGTGATGACCATGGAAATATCATCTTCCCGGGCGCTACTGTGTCCGAGATAGGTCTCGTAGCTGCCGGGAGGACAACCGCGAGTACCGGCATATTCGCCAACGAAGTCAACACGCCGGCACCGTTTCCGTCGGGTCCCCAGCCTTGGGGAAACCTCGACGCCAGCGCCACCCTCTGGCCGCTCACCGATGGCGTCATAGCTTATTTGGGCTACTACGAGCCCTCGCTAAACCTTGTTAGCAACTTAGTGGTAAACGACCAAGGTATAGTCAATGACCAGGCAAATACTCTCCTCTATAGGAGGCTCTCCCCGGGGTTAGCGACAGATTCATCGTTGCTGCTCCCGTTTATAAGCAGAGGGCACAAGCTGCTAATCTATGACGGATTTAGCGATCCTGTACTCGACCCGTATGAAACGATTCAGGTTTACAACGAGCTCGCGAAGCAGGTGGGGGGCTACGATGAAGCTCAAAAAGACGTTCGGCTCTTCATGGTGCCCGGCATGCAACACTGCGCCGGCGGTTCGGGACCCAATAACTTCGACACACTGACCGCGCTAGAGAAGTGGATCGAGCTGGGCCAAGCCCCTGACGGGATGATCGCCACCCACTACGTGAACAATATCAGGACGAACCCGATTGACCGAACGATGCCGCTGTGCAAGTTTCCTGAGCAAGCACATTACAACGGAACCGGCGATGTGGATCAGGCTGCAAGCTGGAGCTGCCCGCCTAACAATCGATCACTATTGGAAATTGGCCCGAATGGGCGACAGGCTGGACTTAATTACTGATGATTGCCGGATCTTCCGGGAACCGGCGGCTTGGAAATAGTAGAAGTGCAAGAAGGAGTCCGTTTCCCGGCGTAGTATTTAATTGTTGCAGTTTACCTGCCCCACTACCGTTAGGAGCAGCATCGCTTGAAGCGCAGGTGATCATCGAGACGAAACTCGGTCAGACTGTGGGGCGTGCATCTTCGTCTCACTCTCCGTCGGGATTCGAGTTGGCAATCGGCCTTCGACCAAGTAGTTATTTCGCAGTTGTCGACAATTCAGAGACGACCGCTTTTCTGGACCCTGCGGCGTTTTCGAGGACTAATCGTTGTGATTCATTCCCTTGACGCGCTCAGTGAGCGCTTTGGCCTGTTCGCAACAATTGAGCACCGGTGACCATTCCATTCCTGTACCCTGGCCCATTTACAGATGTCCGTATGGCGTCGCCAGCACCTCTGACCCTGATCTCAAGGGGATCCAAGCCGATGGTACGTCCAGAGATTTCCCAGCCTTTTGGGAAGGTCTTTATCTCCTCCCCAAAAGCCCGGGAAACATAGGTTTGGCTTGACCCATGGCCCTCGTGTCCTAAAATGACTTGCCAGGAGTCCGCCTGAAACGGAGGCCGATACGGCGACACGCGAGACAGGTAAGCCTCAGCGAACAACTCCCGCCGAAGATCTACTGCGGCGCGTCATCGACACGACCCCTGCGTTTCTGCACAGTTCTGACCCTGACGGCAATCTTGGTTTTTTCAATCACCGCTGGCTTGAATACCTCGGCGTCAGTGAAGAAGATCTGCAGGGCTGGGCTTGGACTGCCTTCATTCATCCTGAAGATTTGGATGGAATGTTGACAAGGTGGCAGGCTTGCCGTTCCAGCGGAGAAGTGTTCCAGTACGAAACCCGCGTGCGGCGTGCCGACGGACAATATCTCTGGTTTCTGCATCGAAACGTTCCCCAGTGGGATGATCAAGGGAACGTCGTGGTGTGGTATGGAGCGAGTATCGAGATCGACGATCGGAAGCGTGCAGAGGAAGCGCTCAGGAAAGCATTTGACGAAATCCAAACGCTAAAAGACCAGCTCTACAAGGAGAATCTGGCTCTCAAGGAAGAGATTGATCAGACATCCATGTTCGAAGAGATTGTGGGGGCATCGGATGCAATCAAGCGAGTTCTCGTCCTTCTGCGTAAAGTTGCACCAACCGATTCCACCGTGCTGATCACGGGTGAAACGGGAACCGGGAAAGAACTTGCAGCACGTGCAATCCACAAACGCTCACGCCGCGAACGGAACGCGTTTGTCGCAGTGAACTGTGCTGCCATTCCCTCTTCTCTCATTGCTTCCGAACTCTTCGGCCATGAAAAAGGAGCCTTCACAGGCGCTACGCAACGGCGCTTGGGGCGATTTGAACTTGCCGACGGCGGAACAATTTTCCTGGATGAGGTGGGCGACCTCCCGGCTGAGACTCAGATCGCTCTGCTGCGAGTGCTGCAGGAGCGTGAGTTGGAGCGAGTCGGTGGCGCCGAGCCGGTGGCAATCGACGTGCGAGTGATTGCCGCCACAAACCGCGACTTGGAGGCCGCTGTCAAGGCGGGCTCATTCCGCAGCGACTTGTTTTATCGGTTGAACGTGTTCCCGATTCGCATGCCGTCGCTGCGCGAGCGCGTCGAAGATATTCCTCTGCTCGTCGCATACCTTGTTCAGCGCTATGCCAGTAAGATGGGAAAAAAGATCAGCGGGATCGATAAGAGAACCTTGAAGCTGTTTCAGACCTATCATTGGCCTGGGAATGTACGGGAGCTGCAAAACGTGGTCGAACGAGCCGTCATTCTGTGCGAGGGAGCAACGTTTGCCGTGGATGCAAACTGGGTGGTGCTTGCCTCGCCTACATCTGCGCCGAGTGGAATTGGTCTCGCTTCTCTTGCCGACCAGGAAAAGGAAATGATCGAGAACGCGCTCACACAGAGCCGCGGACAGGTATCCGGCCCACTAGGTGCGGCGGCCCGCCTGGGCATTCCCCGCTCCACTCTTGAATCGCGAATCAAGAGTTTGAACATTAAGAAGTATCGGTTTCGGTCTTCCTAGCTGACCTTTCAGACTCCTTCCTTCCGCAGGCAGCAAGACAGCCCTCCTTGCCGAAAACCCGCCAATTGCCGAGATCCCGCCACGGGAAACTCTCATCATCCGCAGTAATTTCAGTCATTTGCGATTGGCATCCGACTTGCAACTATTGCAGACGTAGTTGCTCGTGAGTTCTGGTCCAGATGTTGAGACTTGAAAGAAGTCGCGACTCACACCTTCTCCGAGTGAGTGGGCGTATCGACGCGGAAAATCTTGCGGAGCTGAAGGTGCAAATGCAAATTCATCCGTCGCCGATTGCTTTTGAACTCGGTGAGGTAACGCTGGTGGATGCTGACGCTGTGCGATTCCTCGCTGTGGCAGAAGCAGCCGGTACAGAACTTCGAAGCTGTCCGCTATTCATTCGCGAATGGATTCGAAGAGGGCATCCAGCGCTCATGAAACACGAGGGAAACGGGCCAGCCCAGATCCATGGGTCTGGCAGGAACGATGGGGTTCATGATCAATTTTCAGAAAAGGAGAAATGAAATGCGGTTTGAATACAACCCGCTCGCAGCGGGAATTGAGGAAATTCGC
>OKRB01000010.1:10713-22573 GCA_900290245.1 Candidatus Sulfuritelmatomonas gaucii
GTGCACGCCTTTCGCACTCACAGCGGGCAGGGCTTTTTACTGTCGCTGCTCAGCGCACTGTTCCGGGGCTTCGCGGGATATCTGCTGATCCGGTATCCGCTCGCTGGGGCAGCCACACTCACTCTGGTCCTTGCTTCCTTATTCATTGTCGGCGGTCTCTTTCGCGCCATTGGGGCAGGAATGTTGAAGTTCCCGAGCTGGGGCTGGGCTGTATTTTCAGGGATTGTTTCGCTGGGGCTGGGGATCATGCTGCTGGCGCAAATGCCCATTTCGAGCGTCTGGTTCATCGGTTTCGCCATTGGTGTGGATCTGATCTTCGATGGGGCATCGATGATCAGTTCTGCTACGGCCCTCCACAAACTCACCGGGGGCGCACTCGAGAGGGTCGCCTAAATCTAACCTAACAAGTCGCACGCTCAGTGCGAGATTTTGAAAGGAGAATGTCATGGAAAAAATGCTTGTAGTCGTTTTTGACAATGAAACCAAAGCGTACGAGGGATCGCGAGCGCTCAATCAACTCGATGTCGAGGGAAACATCACGATTCACGCCAAAGCCGTCATCAGCAAAAACGGTGATGGGACGGTCAGTGTGAAACAGGGCGAGGACGATTTCCCTGTCCGAACGGCGAGCGGAACAGCGATCGGAAGCCTCATCGGTCTGCTGGGAGGACCGGTTGGCCTCGGTATCGGCGCGGTCGCCGGCGCGCTGGCAGGTAGCATAGGTGACCTGTACGTTGCAGGAGTCAATGCGGATTTTCTTGATAATGTTTCCGCGCTACTTACGCCCGGCAAGTGCGCCGTAGTGGCTGACGTCAGCGAGGAATGGGTCACTCCCGTCGACATAAGGATGGAGGCTGCGGGCGGCGTGGTATTTCGCTCGTTGAGGACCACGGTTGAAGACGATCAAAGAGCCAGAGACGTGGCCGAGCTTAAAGAGGAAATTGCCCAGTTGAAGGCTGAACAAGCTCAGTCGCGGGCGGAGCACAAAGCGAAGCTACAGGCCAAGATTGACGCCCTCAACGCCAAGCTGCAGGAAAAACTGGACCAAGCGAAACAGAGGTCGGAGCAGATCAAAGCCGAGACCGACGCAAAGGTGCAAGCACTGCAGCAAAAGGCGGCGAAAGATCACAGTGATGCGAAGAAGGCGATTAATGCGCGCATCGATCAGATCCGCGGAGAATACGAAGAACGTTCGAAACGCTTGAAGGGTTTGGCTGCCGCGCAGCTTCGAAAGGCGGCTGCGGATCTCGAGAAGTAGGGTCCGTAGTGTTTCATGACGGCTGGGGTCGCGCAGGAACGCCCCGCCGTCTTTTATCAACGGCGGGTGGCGCAGCCTTAGCTCTGCTTCATCGGAAATGGCGGGTCAGTTAGGCATGCGCGGTCCGGAGGTGTGCCATGAAAAAAATGATGTTCGTGCTTGCGATGTTAAGTCTCAGCACTTTGTGCTGGGCCGGGTCGGCACGTGACGTTGCTATGATGTTCATACTCTATGGACTCATTTGGGAGAGCCGATGACTCCCATAACACATCCAATTGCCGACGTATTCCTGCTCGGCTTCATTGTGGCCTGCTCGCTGGTCACGGCGGTCTTTTTTCTAAAATACTGGCGTGATGCGCGAGATCCGTTGTTCCTTGCCTTTGCGGCGTTCTTCGGAATACAAGCGATTGATACCAGTGCCGTCCTGCTGCTCCCCTACCCAAACGAGGGTGACGTCTGGTTGTTCTTGATGCGCTTGCTTTCAGTTCTCTGGGTACTCGGCGCGATTTTATGGAAAAACTCCGCCAAGCTCTGACGACTCCAATTGCGACTTGTTGTGATCCTTCTTATTCCGATCGCACTCGCTCTTTCTATATCGGACCTCCAGCGCATCTTGTGGTCGTCTTCTCCGTCGTGCTGCAGCGAGGCATTCATGACCTCTTTCTGAAGCGGGGCGGCAGATTTGATTAGCGGCAAACGGCTATCCGCTGCGAGGGAGTTACACGAGCCACCTCTGCAACAAGATCAGCAACATTTCTGCGGCGGGACAAAGGTGCATGAACAGTCCGGTGCCGATGGCGGTAGGGTGGTGCTGGAAGACCTCATTTGAAGACTACAGGTGCAAGCTACAGGGGGCGCCGAGCGGATCGCTGCCGAAGTCGTAGTTTGCCGGCGCGCCCACGACTTTCTAGGCATCTCAGAGTGATCTGTTCAATACGCGCACAGCTCAAGGGGTGGCACCCGAGCTGATGCATCCTCAGGTCTCAAAAGCAAGACCGGCGGCGCCCTTTGTCGTGGAAGTGAGCGTCTCCGAGAAGTGGGCAGACCGCCAAGCCCAAGAGCAACCTTCTCCATTTAGCGATGGAGGAGGCGGTCAAACTTTCGGACGAAGACAATCTCCGATTTGCGCCCGTATGATTCCACACAATCGGGGCCAATCAATTCCTCACGGAGTGCGACGTTTTCCTGCTCGCGCAGCTAGCTCCGTTCAAGCCCCATTCATGGCTCGGAGAAAGACCATGCCACCAAGCGACCCGCCACGGAGGTCAAGTCGAATTATGTCCAACGGCTCGCCGCAGATGCGGCCACTCGCTCTCAGTTCGCAGGGGAATCGCCTTTCAGGAATCGCGGCGAAGTTCCTCAAACATGCAACGAAGTCGCGTCTCGCGGCAATCTTCGTTTTCGCGGTGATCCTGCCTGGCGTGCGCGCCCAGACGATTGAAGACGGAATCATGATTCCGAAAAGCGCCGTTTGCAGCGGCACTCTCTACACCCATGATGCCTGGGATCACTATTGGGAAGGCACTTACAACCGCACCAATGGCAACCTCGGCACCGTAACCACGCAGACCATGGATTTCACCACCAACTATGGCGTGTTTGACCGGCTTAACGTGATCGGTACTGTACCGTATGTGTGGACCTACGCGAGCCAGGGAGTTCTACACGGCCAGGAGGGCTTTCAAGACCTGACGTTGGCGGTGAAGTACGAACTGATTCGATGGCCGCTGAAGGAATTTGGCACCGTCCGCTTCTTCCCTGTTGTCTTCGGCAGCATTCCGCTCACAAGCTACGATCCCGATTTTCAGCCGATGTCGATCGGACTGCACGCAAAAACCATTGCGCCGCGCGCAACCCTCAACTTCCAAGGCCTGGGCGGCTTGTACGTGAATGGCTCCGCGGCCTACGTCTTTCGCGGCAACGTCACGCTTGACCGGAACTACTACTACACAGACAGCCAGCTTTTTCTCAGCAACCAGGTGGCCATGCCAAACCAATTTGACTACGTCGTGAGCGCCGGTTATCGCGGACATGGCGTGATGCTGATCGGCAACTTTGCGCAACAGCAGACCCGCGGCGGGGGAGATATTCGACCCCAGGATCTGCCCTTCGTGTCAAACCGCATGAACTTCTCCAAAGCCGGAGCCTCCGCGGTTCTGCCCGTTCCACTTCGCCTGCTTCACGGCCTCCAGTACTGGTTCACGTATTCGAACACCTTCGACGGCCGAAATGTGGGCGAATCGAACACCTTCACGTCGGGGCTAATGTACCAAATTCAGTTCCACAGGAGAAGCGCACAATGACATCGCTTGCGGAGATTCTTAAGCGCTCGGTTAGGTTGGTGCCAACCATTGGACTCGCGCTCACGATTTCCAGCTGCACCAAATCGATTCCGTCGGGCGAGCAACTCGGTCCCTTGACGCCTATCAGCACAGACGCGAACGCGGGAACGTGGAAGATGATTGTACTTTCGGGGCCGACGCAAATTCCGGTTGTGGCGCCCGCGGCCGCCAACGATCCCACTTACCTGGCTGAGTTGCAGTCGATTGCGAACGAGCAGGCGAATCTCAATGATTCAGAGCGCACGGCCATCACCTATTGGGGCGCGAGCGGTGTGCTGCGTTGGAACGAGATCCTGCGCGACATGGTGGCAGCCAACGATCTGCCGCCCGAGCCGAACGCCGACGGCACCTATCCAGCACCGGATCCCAACAACCCGTTTAGCATGCCCACCTACCCGTTCAGCAATCCGCCCTATGCTGTGCGCGCCTACAGTTACGTCGCAATTGCCGAATATGAGGCGCTGAAGGTGGCCTGGTATTACAAGTTTCTGTACAACCGGCTGCAGCCTTACCAGAACAACAACAAAATTCAGCTCCTGATGCCGGCGACGGGATTGCCCTCCTACCCATCGGAAGACGCCGTGGAAGCCGGCGTCAACTCCACCTTGCTGTCGAAGCTTTTCCCGACTGGAATCGACGAAATCACCAACAATGTCAATGAACAGCAGGAGGCAGTTCTGCTTTCGGGCAGAGCCTCCGCAAGCGATTGGGCAGCCGGCTTCCAACTGGGCCAGGCGGTTGCGAACATTTTTCTCGCGCGGGCAAACAACGACGGGATGAAAGCCGCCGCCGGCAACGCCGCGGAATGGGCGCAATTGGCGCAGAATGCAACTGCGCAAGGACAAATCCCGTGGATTAGCCTGGAGATTCCGCCGCGCCCGCCGATGCTGCCACTCTTCGGGCAGGTGGAGACCTGGATCCTTCCACAATCCGGCGTAGTAAGCGTCCGGCCGGGGCCGCCGCCGTCCACCTCATCTCCGCAAATGCAGCAGGAACTGGCCGAAGTGAAAAGCGCGGTGGAGAATATTACCCGCGATCAACTTGCCACGGTCTACAAATGGAACGACGGCGCGAACTCGGTGACGCCGCCCGGCCATTGGAATGCGATCGCGGTGCCCTACATCAGCAGCGCGCGATTCAGCGAGGTACGCGCGGCTCGCACCCTCGCGCTACTCAATATGGCGCTGCACGATGCTGGAGTGACGTGTTGGGATACCAAGTACGCTTACTTCAATCCGCGTCCGTCGCAACTCGACCCGAGCATCAAAGTGCTGGTCGCGCTGCCCAACTTTCCCTCGTATATCTCCGGCCACTCCGATTTCTCTGCGGCCGCCGCGGATGTGTTAGGGTACATTTTCCCCACCGGCGCGGGATACTTCAACTCGCAGGCCCAGGAGGCCGCCATGTCGCGGCTGTACGGCGGCATTCACTATCCGTCCGACATCAAATATGGCCTGGCTCAGGGCAAGCAGGTTGCCGACTTCACGGTGAACTTTGCCGAGAGCGACGGGGCGAACTAGAGCGGAGAGCTTCATCTTCTCCGATGGGGACAGATACCCTTCTTCGCTGGCAATCCCGACGGGCGCAATGAGCCTATCGTCCGTAAGGGGGCGCTTGAGACAGGCGGCTTTTCGGAAGTAGCCGGCTCGGGGTGGCTGTAAAACCGGCTACCGAGAGAAGTGACCTCCGAAGGTGAGCACCCGTTGGAAACCATGTGGACGAGCAGCCGACTACACGACCGGAACGCAAAATATCGTGCCGAATCAAAACTGGAATCGCGCATTGGACCGTTGTCGTCAGCCGATATTCGCGCGTAGGTAGATCGGCGGATAGGTGCTGACTTGAAGGGACTACACGCGCGGCACTCAAATCAGCCCGACGCCGTTTCCACACCGTCTTCGTGACATCGGCTCGTGTGGCGTCTAGAATTGCGTTGTCACTTTAGCCACACAACTACTTGGAGCTTGCCTATGCGTCGCAATGTTTGTCTGCTTACGCTGTGCCTTGTAACGCTTGCCGCACAGAATCACGCACAAACGACACAGACGAACAGAACGCAAGTTTCCGCGGCTGCAGGCCCTCGCATCGAGATGCCGCTCCGCGACGGATGGCGCTTCAGACTGGGCCCGGAATCTGCGACCGAACTCGAGGCTGCGCCGGATGCGACATGGACAACCGTGAGCGTGCCCCACACCTGGAACCGGGTGGGCTACTACAAGGACGAACCCGCGTCCCACATTAACACTGCGCAGAACGTGGTGACCACGCAGGGCGTTGGCTGGTACAAGCTTGTCTTCACGCCCCCCGCGAACGTGGCCGGTATGGAGAGCTTTTTGCAGTTCGACGCAGCGAGCCGCATCGCAACCGTCTGGTTGAACGGAACCATGCTCGGCACGCACCGGGGAGGCTTCTCGCGCTTTCGCCTGGACAGCACGGCAGCACTGAAGCCGGGCCAGGAGAACTCGCTTACGGTGAAGGTGGACAACACGAAGCCCGCACTGGGAAGCGCGACTGCCGACGTGTTGCCGCTCACGGGAGACTTTTTTGTGTGCGGCGGTTTGTATCGACCGGTAAGGCTTGTCTTCACCAGGAAGATGCATCTTGATTTGATGGACTACGGCTCCTCTGGCGTCTATGCAAAGACGGCGTCCATCGCGTCTGAGAGGGCGCAGGTGCAGGTGCGCGTACGGGTGCGCAACGACGGTGTGCGGAGTGGCGCGGTTATGCTCCGAATCTTGCTCGTTGACGCGCAAGGCAAGGTTGCGGCACAACAAGAGCAGTCCGTCACCGTGGGACCAGCGAGCGTGGAAGAGCGCACCGCGAACGTGGCTGTGCCGCATCCGCATCTGTGGCAAGGTGTAGAAGATCCTTATCTCTACCACCTGGTGGTGCAACTCTCAAACAAGTCTTCCCGACTGGTGGATAGGGTCTCGATCCCCTTCGGCATCCGGCAGGTACGCTTCGATCCGGATCAAGGACTGTTCCTGAACGGAAAACACGTGGCAGTCCACGGCGTGGGTTATCACCAGGATCGTGAAGGCAAGGGTTGGGCATCAGAACCGGAGGACGTTGCCGCGGACGAGGCGATGATGCGTGAGATGGGGGTGACCGGCATACGCCTGACCCACTACCAGCATGGCCAGCCGATTCACGACCTGGCAGACCGCGACGGACTGGTGCTGTGGGACGAGGTACCGCTGGTAAGTCAGTGGACGTTGGGCGATAGCTTGCAACCGACAGATGCGCTTCGTGAGAACGCGCGGCAGCAACTACGGGAGCAGATCGCGCAGAACTACAACCACCCCTCGGTCGTCACCTGGTCCATCGGCAATGAGATTGATTTTGGAAACAGCATGCCTGGATTTGTCGGGAGCAAGAGAGGCGCGGGACCCGATCCCCTGTCCTTGCTGAAAGAGTTGAACCAACTCGCGCACGAACTGGACCCCGACCGGCCCACAACGCTGGCCACCTGCTGTGAAGGGAGAAGTTCCGGACCCAACACCACGGAGCCGATCACAGCTGCGGTCACCGACCTGTCGGGTGCGAACCGCTACTTCGGCTGGTACTACGACAAGCCTCCTGACCTGGGCCCTCATCTTGACGCACTGCACCGCACGCGGCCGGCACAACCCATGGCGGTCACGGAATACGGCGCTGGAGGCGCTATATCGCTGCATTCCGACAATGCGCTGGGTGGCGCGGAGTCGTGCAATCGGCCCCAGGCAGAAGAATACGAGTCTTACATTCACGAACAGAACTGGTCCACTCTGCGCAGCAAGCCGTACTTGTGGGGTACGTTTCTCTGGAACTCCTTCGACTTCGGAACCACCACGCGCAGCGAAGGCAACTCCCAGGACATCAATACCAAGGGCATCGTGACCTTTGACCACAAGCACAGGAAGGATGCGTACTTCTTTTACAAGGCCAACTGGACGACGACGCCAACTGTTCACATCAACTCCAGCCTTTATACGGAGCGAGCCTATCGGCTCGCAGATGTGCGGGTGTACAGCAACGCGCCGAAGACTGCGCTGAATGTGAATGGAAAGCTGGTTGGTGTGCTTGCAGACTGCCCGGATCGCATCTGCGTCTGGAATGGTGTCGTGCTAAGCCCCGGCGCGAACAACATTGTCGCGACTGGCACGTTCCCCAAAGGAGATGTCGAGGATAAAGTGCAGTGGCATCTTTCCGACGCATCCGCGAAGAGCACCTTGATTGATTGCGGCGCGCTGGTTGCCGGCGCAAGCCCGGACAAACGCTTTGGCTCGGATACGTTCTTCGAGGGCGGCACGGCGCAGATGATCTCCGGTCCTGGAAATGGGTTCAGAGCTCCAGCTCCGGTGTCGATTGCCGGGACCACGAGTCCAGTGGTGGTGGCCACTTACCGCACCGGAACGTTCACCTATCGAATTCCGGCGGCTGACGGTCCGCACAGCGTAGTCCTCACGTTTGTTGAGCCGTCACTCCATGCAGGCGACCGCATCTTCGATGTTTTCGCGAATGGGCAGAAAGTTCTGAACAATCTGGATGTGGCGGCCGCCGCGGGGACTGCGCTGACCGCGTATCAACAGCGTTTCGATGTGAACGCCAGAGATGGCATGGTGATTCTCGAGTTCAAACCGACCAGAGGAGACGCGATCGTTTCAGCGATAGAGGTGCAATAGCGTCGCAAGTGGTCTGGGCCTGTGCCACCTTCTAACGGTGATCTGCGTCTCGTTGATCTCGGCCAGTCTTAGTTAGTCTTTGCGCCTGGTGCAATCCAATCTCTCGTATTCATCCGAATTTAGTCCTGGTAAGCCCCAGCGTCCCGGAGCTTTTCTGGAGTGATGATCGAGCACCAAGGAGGCAGAACTCAGGGCTCCGGGCGAGTCACCGGCTATCAGGCAGCTGATATAGAACGGGCAATAGCAGACACAGTTCTCACTGACCGACTAACCTCATGATCCGCCGAAAAGGAGGGCGGAAATCATGAGGAAAATGACAGCGACTAAGGCAAAGGGCAAGAAGAGCCGACCAAAGACCAAACTTGGTATACCGGATCTGGAACACTCGAAAACCGCAGTCCTGCGGAGCCTTGGTTCTCTGGACTCGGTGCGGGGATACCAGCATGCCATCGACGAGTTCGTCGCCTGGTACTGTTCCGAACCACGATTGGCGTTCAACAAAACAGTGGTGTTGCGTTATCGATTTCACTTGGAGGAGCGCGGCCTCGCGCCCGGGACGATCAACGCGCGCATGGCGGACGTGCGACGGTTGGCTTACGAGGCGGCTGACTCCGGACTTTTGAGCCCTGAATTGGCCGCTGGCATTCACCGCGTCAAGGGTGTCCGTAAGCTGGGTCCCCACAAGCATGGGGATTGGGAGGGACAGATTGACCTTGAAGATTTCCGCGCGTGCGGTCCAAGAGTTGATGGCGGGCCGGCTCACTCTGGAACAATTTCGCAATTGGAGCTTCGGCGAAGACAATCCAGTGCGGAGGCAAATCGAAGCTGGCAGAACCATTTCGTCTGTGCGCTTTGAACCGCAAGGTGACAGCGAAGAGGACGATTACTTGGTCTTCGAATTCCGCGATGACCCTTCCGCAAGAGCGCTGCGGATGCCGGCGGCGTTGAAGAAGGACAAGTCCTTATGAGCCTCGCTGAAGACAGCTTAACGAGGGATGTTCGGCAGCACTTCAAAGTCGAGATCGAACGCAAGATCTTTGACGCCGCCGTGTTGGGGTTCGATTCCGAAGACAACCCGCTGCGCCTCAATAATTTTGCCTTCGCCATGCGCGAACTCGGTCGCATCTGGCTCGAACATCTTGCACCCAAGGAGCAGCTCCGGCAATGCGAGTGGTTCGTGCAAAATACCGAACTTCGTGAAAAGGATGGGGTCACACGAGCGCAACGCGCAAAGTTCGCCATTCAGGGCCCGCTTCACGACGACTTCGTTCGAGATAAGTTGCACATCGACGTGGATACGACGGTCA
The DNA here is from genome assembly GCA_900290245.1 of Candidatus Sulfuritelmatomonas gaucii. GTDB lineage: Bacteria > Acidobacteriota > Terriglobia > Terriglobales > Acidobacteriaceae > Telmatobacter > Telmatobacter gaucii. The sequence goes on from OKRB01000010.1 coordinate 20,285, forward strand.
AGGAATACACGAAGCTGATTGACCACCTCAGCAGCTTCGGGCATGACATCGAGAAAAGCTTCAATCTTCCGCCTGAAGAGGCCGAACATGAAGCGATGGATGCGCTCGACACATTCGACCGGCTTGCAACTTTGATCACCGAGCGACACGAGAGCCTTCTTTCCGAAGCCGCAGATGCGGCAAAGGACACTCTCGCGGACGAGCTTTTTGGCCAGGTCCAGTCGGAGTTGGACATTCTTTCAACGCATTCGACGGTGGAGGGTGTTCACCTGGAGAGCCTTACGATCACTTCTCTCGATTCGAATCGCATCCTTTTCGAAGGTGATGGCAGCGTGGATGTCAGACTCCAATACGGCTCGGATGCCGATTTGGCAAGAGATGACGGTGCCGTTTCGTATGACAGCTATCCGCTTGATTGCAAGTTTGAAGCAGACACGGAACGCCCGCTGGAAATCTCAATCGTTCCCCGTTCGCTTCGAATCGATACGGACAGTTTCTATGACAACGTCGAGGATTAATCGCATAAAGTGAGAAGGACGTTCCTATCCGTTCGTTGCCTGGGAAGATTCGTATCGTGAACTAAGAACCACTTTCCGGAAACCGTTCCGTTTATGCAAGGGAAGCTGCGCGTAGACTGATCCGGCATCAGCCAACTCGGGCCGAGTGATCGCGAGATTCGCGATGTCGGATCTCGACTGGTGTGCAAAAGGTGCGCCGAGAACGTGGAGGGTCACTCAGACGAAAAGCGGTCGAAACTTCGCCGCGCCCTTCCTGCAATTGTTCAACAGAATTCCGTTCATCAACCGTTTGGCTCAGGCTTACATCTGCCACACAATACGCCGTCAGAAGACTAACATGCGCGGAGGTCTGGAAATGCTGCAATTGATCAAGCAAATCAATAGAAGCAGCCAACTTCAGAGTCTGATCGAACCGGGTAGTAGACTCCAGAGTCGCAGGTGTGGGCTCACCCTCTAATTGACCGCCGCTTCAACCGTTAGTGATCGAGAGGCCAGCTCTGCCTCCTGGAGCAGGCGATCAAGGTAGTCTGCCCACCACTGCATCATCGTTCTTCGCGGCTTCAAATACTTGGCAAAATTGTAGGCGGCCGCAACATCATTCTCGGGAGCATGTGCTAGCTGCATTTCGATGTGCTCGGGGTCAAAACCATTCTCATGAAGCAAAGTTGATGCGATGCCGCGGAACCCATGGCCCGTCATCTCACCCTTGTATCCCATGCGCTCGAGAGCCTTAAGAATGGTGTTGCTCGACATGTGTTTCTTTGCGTCGTGGTCGCCGGGAAAAATCCATTGATCGTTTTTTCGATAATTCCACAGAGTCTCCAAGACAGAGATTGCCTGGTTCGACAGGGGGATGATGTGTGGCCGTGCGCCGCCTTTCATTCTCTGCTTTGGGATGTCCCAACGAGCCTCCTTGAAGTTGATCTCGCTCCACTCACCGCCTATCAACTCGCTCGTGCGCAAAAACACCAGCGCCATAAGCTTCATTGCAAGCCTTGTTACCGGTGATCCGTCGTAGTACTCGATCTTCTTGAAGAGCGACGGCAACTCAGACTTTTCAACGCGGGCGAAGTTCACAACCTTGATCTTCTTGAGGACATCACCAGGCTTGAACATCTGCGCCGGGTTTTGCTTGCATAGCCCATGCGCAATTCCAAACCTGAAGATCTGGCTGGTTGTCTGATGCGCCCGACGCGCAACATCAGATGCACCACGTGATTCAATGGCCAAAATCATTTCGACAAGTTCGGGCGCTTGAATTTCGTCAATCGGTCTGCTACCAATCGCAGACAACACATCATTGTTCAAGCGGGTTTCTGTGTTTTCAACGTACTTCACATCCTTATCGGTTCTCCATTTCTCGAACCAGAGTTCAGCCACTTGACGAAATGGGTTCACCACCTCAGGTACAACTTCTTTCTGGGCTTTCCTTCCGGCCATCGGGTCCGCACCCTTTGCCAAAGTCCTGCGTGCCTCGATGTGCGCTTCGCGCGCTGCTGAGAGCGAAACCAGCGGGTACGCCCCAAATGACATCAACTTCTCTTTCCCGTCGAAGCGGTACTTCCACCGCCAGAGCTTCCCCCCGCATTGCGTGACCAACAAGTAGAGGCCGTGCCCGTCGGAGAGCTTGAAGTTCTTTTCCGCCATGGGCCGTGCGTTGCGCACTTTCAAGTCTGTCAGAGCCATAGATTTGACCTGCTGCGATCATACCCCCTCGCGACGAGAAATGTACCCCCACATGGAATACTGACGAGTTGTACCCCCGAAGATA
>OKRB01000014.1 GCA_900290245.1 Candidatus Sulfuritelmatomonas gaucii
ACCATCTCCGGCTCACTTCCCGGTGATTCAGCCAAATGCAGGATCGTATCTCCATCGAAATGAGTTGGCTGATCTCACTTCTGACAGGAAAAGGCCGCAACTCGTCTTCCGCTGAGCGGCGCCAGCGCAATTTCGGCATTTGAAGTGGTGATGCGAATGCGGAGCAAGTTCGTGTCAGCCGCGTTTTGACCAGGGTAGAGCTGACGGCATCCGGCGGCTACCCGGGAGCTAGAGCTGAATGTATCCTCGGCAACAGCGATGATTCTTGAGGCTCTTCGAGTCTCGATTGAAGAAAGCCAATCACCTCGGTGAGAGTGGGCAGCGCGTCCCAGCCGCGGCGTTGCCCTCCCGCGGCCATGGCCTTGAGCGCTGCCGCAGCAGAGGCGAACAGGATTGCGTCCTCCGTGCTGAGTTGGCGGGCAACCGCCAGGGCGAATGCTCCATGAAATGTATCACCGCAGCCCGTGGTGTCAAAGGCTTGCACCTGGAAGGCAGAAAAGTGACGGACGGCGGGATCGGCGGCTGAGCACGCGTAGCAACCGGCAGCACCGTCGGTGACGATGGTCGCGAGCCGTGGCGTGCGCGCGAGAGACACGCAGGCATCGCGCGCATTGATTTCGCCGCTGGCCCAGGCCGCGAACGCTTTGGGAAGAATCAGGTAGTCGGTCAGTTGAACGAGTTGCTGCGCGGAACTGGTTCGGCCCTCAATATCCGAGACAATGGGCACGCTCAGCCTGCGCACCTTTTCGGCGACGGTCAACAGGGATGGCTCGGTGATGTGGTCGAGCAGACAAATCTGCGCGGACTGGATCAGTGCGCCCGGAAGATCATCTTCGGTGACCGTCCTGTAGAGAGCTGGATCGTAGAAGACGTTGCGGTGACCCGCTGAGTCGACCACGATGATGCTATGGTAGGGACCGCCGGCCGCATCGTCGACGATATGCGACGTATCGACTCCGCGGGACGCGAGCGCGGAACGCATGTAGTGGGAGAGCTCATTGTTTCCAAAACGCGCCACGTAGGCGGCGCGACCGCCCAGCACGCCGGCTGCGGCGATGGCCGTGCAGGCAGGGCCGCCGCCCTGACGCGTGCTGGCGGAAACGGGGATCTTGCAATCGACCGGGGGGTACTCGGCGACGTACTTCAGATCGTCGACGGCTGCGATTCCAACTCCGAGTACGTCATACCGTTTCTTCATAGATGCTTCCAGCGCTCCGATCCCGGTAATCCGGCGAGCGGCGCGGCTTGGGAGATTCTTTCGACGCCAGGCACAGCATGTGTCGCGACGTCGCTATCCGCCGGCGTGACTGACGACCGTGGAAGTGAGCTCAAGGTCCCGGGAAAGGCTACGCCGCGGAGTGATTCCCTTTGCCTGGAGGGCCGCATGATAAGCCTTTACCGCCTCGGCGGGTTGAAGCTGATCGTCTGCCACCCAGCGCAGATGTTGAACAAAGCATAGCTGATCTTCTGCGGCATTGATCTTCCTGCCGAATAGCGCGACGCGCGCACCGTGCCGCCTTGCCTCGTAGAGCAGCGCGAAGGCATCAAGCGTGGTCCCGGCCGAACCGCCCAGCACGCCGACAATAAGTGACGGATCGTAGGCGCACAGTTCCTCGAGAGCTTGCGGACCGGCATAGGGAATCTTGAGAAAGCGAGGGCGTGACCGAGAGGGCACGCCGGCAAGCATCCGGGCGATGTGATCGTTGGCAAAATGCGGGATCTGCTCAGGAGCCAGGCCATGCAATTCGGGCGGCACGTTGGGATGGAAGACTTCAAGGAAATGCTGGAAACCTTTTTCTTCGGCTTCAAGCCGAAACGCCTTATACGCCTCAAGAACTTTGAGATCGCGCTCGGGATCGTTGTTGAAGGTGACCGAATAAAGGCCGAGGTTTGCTCCCGTGGAGCGCTCCGCCTGCGTACATGGCCGCTTGCCGGCCTGGATGTGATCAATGGTAGTGCTGGCGAAGGGCCGCGATGCCATTGACGCATAGCGGCCGCCGCGGACCAGATGAATATCGCTCGAGTCATTGGCGCGCACCGCCGGCGTGACGGGCGAAGCATCGAAGATCCGCTCCCGGATGGTGAGGAGTTCTGATGTGCTGGCTGACATGAGCATGATGTCCACCAGGCCTTGCGCAACGATCTCGCGGATCTGGTCGCGGAACTCGGTCAATGAGCGAAGCCGGCCAGCGGCGTCTTTGCCCGGCGATGCGATACCGAAGGCCATGTCGGCATCTTTGGCATCGGCAAGGATGAACGCTTGGCATGCGGGATCACTCGCGAGCGCCGCCAGTTTTACATCGAGAGATTTGTCCATGCTTCTCCGTGTTCGGATGAACCTAGTTTGCGAATTGGCCGCGACGATTGCCGCCCGCAAGAAGATGTGAAGCGCATCGGTTGCGTGTTCTTATGCAGAATTGTAGCTTCTTGGGAAGGCGGGATGCCGGCAGACGATTCTGTTGATGGCGCGCGAAGACGGGCTATTTCCGGCATCACGGCGGGGCTTACGCATCTGGTTCACTCACCCGGCGAGGCCCGGTGCCCGCAGGAATAGTGGATGAAGCGCCGACGATTGAGGTATCGTGTTGCAGTGGTTCGCCCCCTTGGTTTTGCCCTCCTTCTCCTTGCGGTAAGCTCCGCGCATGCGAAAGGTCCCACGCCCTCCAACGATGAGGCCGGAGTTGCCGTCCACCAGTCTCCCGGATCGGTGACGCTCTCCAATGGCTTCATCGAGCTCACTTTCGACCGCTTCCTGCATCGCATCACACATCTCTCCGCCGATCACACAGGCCGCGGGAAATTCAAGGTGGAATTGCTGGCGCCTGAGGGCATCACGTTTGGTACCATCGGAGACCGAACCCCGGCAACGGTGCAGGTTTTGCGGGAAAGTCCTCAGTCGGCGTCGCTCCGGTTGGGCTGGGCCGGGCGAGGCGGCGATCTCGCACAGGTAACCTTGAGTCTGAACACGCGCGAGCGGGGAGTGCATATCCGCGCGGAATTACCGGCGAGCGAGAGCGGGCAAGGCATTCGGATGATGCTGCACCAGTGGTTTCTGCTGGGGATTTTTGCGCGAGGAGTCGTGCAGTACGTCGCCGGCCAGGGGCAATCCTTCACTTCCACCAACCCGCTGCGGCTGTTCTACACGATGGACCGCGCGAATGGTTCGGTCGCGCTGGAGCCGGATTTGGGCGGAAGCTCGACAGAGGTTTCGCTGCTTTCAAGCGCGAAGAGCGATGAGAGCGGCATCCTTTTACGCCCGGCGATTGCACCGGTCGGGCTTGATGCCTGGAGGAGCGGAACGCCTGCCGCGGAGACGAGCAGCGCAGCCGGAGGAAGTTTCGCGGCCGGTTTCACGTTATACGCGAACGACCTACCTTACCCTGCGCATCGCGAGGATAGCCACGTGGACGGCATGAATGACCGGCAGACGCGCGATTTGACCGCGTACTTTGAGGCCACCTACGGTTCCGCTGCCGGGGTGCTTGGCTCTTATGCGGAGCCGGGCAGCGCCTATCCGACACTCGCGCATCCTACGCGGTCCTATGGCGACCGCTTCAACTTCTTCGATCCGGACACGTGGGAAGTGGTGACGACCCTTGCCTATTCCGGCGATCCGTTGTTGCAGACCGAGGCGCGCAAGATCCTTCAGCAGAGTGAATCGGCGCAACGTGCTGACGGGCAAATTCCGCATCATTTTGAAAACGGAGCGCCTACATATTCATCGATCGCGGGCTCGAGCCAGACCGGGCCGAACATCTTCTGGACACTCGCGGCGACGGAATATGCGGCGGGGACGGGAGACGAAGCGTGGTTGCGCGTCCACTACGCCTATCTGCGCATGGCGACCGATTGGCTGCTCGCCCGCTATGATCCGCGCGAGCAGTTGGTGCATGCGGATGGACCTCTCTTCATTGATGTGTTCCGGCGCAGCGGATACACGCTCGATACCAATGTGTTCGCAGTGTATTTGCTCGATCGCATGAGCGAGATTGCGGCGTACTGCGGCGACGCGGCCACGGCCAATCGGTATCGCGAACTTCGGGAAAAGATCCGAGCGGAAATCGTAAGCCGATTATGGGACGGCCACGATCACTTCATCACCGAGCGCCACGTGGATGGATCGATCCGGGATTTTGTGAATGATGACGGGAATTTTGGCGCGCTGGCATTTGGAATTGTGAATGATGACGCCGATGCGCACAGGCTGCTGCATAGGCTCGACAGCGCGCCGCATGTCCATCCCGGCGGATATGGAACGTGGGTGTCGGAGAGGCGGTACGAGAAACAGGACTGCTACAAGCAAAATGATGGAGACTCGGACGTGGCCATGGCGCGAATCTGGTGGCTGGATATGGCCGCGCGCATGCAGATGAGCGATCGCTCGATGTTTGATTCGCTATTTGAAAGGATGGAAGGCAACCTGCTTGAGAACGTGTGGATGCCGGAGCGCTTCAATGCGCGGGGCATGCCCGCGCACAATAGCTACTACCATGAGTATCCCGAAGTGCTGGCCATGGTGCTGAGGGAGATGCGTTATGGTGTGCACGTGGGCATGGAGGATGTGGCGATTCGGCCCTTCGATGCACCGAGTTTCTCTCTCCACCTGGGCGGCCTGCATGTGGACTATAGCGCTCAAAAGGTGGCCGTGCTCGTGCCCGGGACGGGCGGCCGCATATTCACCATCTCCGGGCTCATGCCGCAGAAGCAATACATACTGGGATCGGGCGAGCGGATCGCGGCAGATGCACAAGGCGTCGTGCGGATGCATGCGCCAGCCGGTAGGCTGCTCATGCTCTCACTTGATCGATGAGTCGGGTGGCATTCAACTGGATCGGACCGGATAGCCGGCATTCAGGCTGCGGGATACTCCGTGCAAAGGAGCCGGGCTGGCGGCTCATCTTCCACAATCTCGGGATACCTGGGCAGCGGTTCCTTAAAGTAGTTGTCGGTATCGTCGTCGTTGACCGAAGAGACCTCGCCGACGAGGCAATCGCCGTCTACTGCATAAAACGTGTGGTAGAGATAAGGGGTCAAGGTGATGGATTCGCCGGGCCCCAGAATGATTGTGCCTCCCGGCTCTGCCACGCGCTGCACTCCATCGCACGCGACGGAGACTTGCGATTGTGCAAAACCACCTCCCTGATCGGAGTTGTAAAGCTGGAGGACCAGGCGGCCTGTTCCCCTGCCTCCTCTGTTGATGATGTCTTCAGTCTTTCGCGCGTGACAATGGAACGGCGTGACCTGGCCCTGACGAACGAACATGATTTTCTCGGCATACGTCTTGGCAGATTTGCCCGCTGCAGTCGATCCGTTGCGCAGCGTGAAGAGCGTTAGCCCGAGAGACGCAAATTGCCCTGAATTGAAATCCGTGACATCCCACCCCAGACGAGAAAAGCGCAGTTCATCGGCTTCTCGGCCGCGGCCGCGTCAATCTTCCGGCGACCACTCGGCGAACCGTGGAAGAAGAAAACCGTTCCGCGCAAAAAATGCCTCTGCTTCGGCGATGCAGCGGTTGATCTCCGATCGTTTCATCGCGCTTCCTTTCTCAAGCTGCCGTGAACTTTGCGACGCCGCGCGACTCGCAGGCCGGAACTTCCGGGGCGTCACATTAAAGGGACGGAACGCCCCTATCTTATGTTCTGTTCCCCATCATCCCGCATCGGTTCGCGCTCGGGGTCGTTCATCAGAGAAGCAATTCGACGGGGCAAGTAACCGATCTCATGATCTTATCGGATGGCTTCTATCGCGGAGGCATTTTCCGTCCATGAAATTTGCTTCGCTGGCCGACTTGTCGTTACCCATCCCGATTCGGCTGTTAGCGAGGAACGGTTGAGGCCTCTATGCCGGGCACTCAGCCAGGGTAGCGTTTAACCTCGGTGATCGGCGCTTTTGTCGCGAAATTTGCGGCTCGGCCATCGTAGCCGTGTGCGGCAAACGTGCGCTTTCCGTGACGAATAAGTGTCATAGCGACGGCTTGCGCTCAGACCTTAGAATCAAAGCCAACACTCCGGGAGATGGAATGGCTGCGGATTGCCGCGCGCAACAGAGCGCCGTTCCTTGCCCCTCTGCGAAAGGGTGAGCATGCCTGAATATTCCGTAAGTCCCAGCGGCGAGCAGTTCGCCTTGCCTAACAACACAGACTACGCGGCCGAGTTTGAACGGGTCCGGGCACTTGCGGCTGCCGCCCGTAAGCAGGGCCAAGAGGTCGTAGTGGTAATGGGCCTTGGTTTCGTCGGGGCCGTTATGGCCGCCATTGTGGCGGATACAGTCGACAAGAAGAACGGCCGCCTCGGCAAGTTCGTAATCGGATGCCAACGGCCTAGCACGCGCAGCTATTGGAAAACACCTCTGTTGAACCGCGGTCAATCGCCGGTGAAGTCAGAAGATCCCGAAGTGGACCCAATGATCGCCCGTTGCGTTCTGGGGAAAAAGACGCTCACGGCCACCTACAACCCCGACTGCTTGGCACTGGCTGACTGCGTTGTAGTCGACGTGCAGTGCGACTATGCCAAGCGCCATTTAGGCACAATGAAGACGGCGAGGCCGAAATGGCGGCGCTGGAGGCCACCCTGAAGACCATCGGCGAGAAGATCCAGCCGCAGTGCCTTGTGTTGATCGAGACAACCGTGGCCCCCGGCACCACGGAGATTGTGGCGCTCCCGATCCTTAAGAGGGCCTTCCGCGCCCGCGGCATCGAATGCGAGCCGTTGCTGGCGCACAGTTTCGAGCGCGTCATGCCGGGCCGGGAATACGTGAAAAGCATTCGTGATTTCTGGCGGGTGTGTTCGGGCTGCAGCTGTGAGGCCAGAAGTCGGGTGATCAAGTTCTTGAGCGAGGTGATCAACGTTGAAAAATACCCGCTTACCGTATTGGATCGGCCCATCGAATCCGAGACCACGAAGATTGTCGAAAACTCCTATCGCGCCACAATCCTAGCTTTTTTGAACGAGTGGTCGATGTTCGCCGAGCGCAATGGAGTGGATCTGATCAAGGTGGTCAACGCAATCAGAGTGCGACCCACGCACAGCAACATCATCTTTCCCGGTCCAGGCATCGGCGGTTATTGCTTGCCTAAGGACGGCGGCCTGGGTTATTGGGCGTACAGTCATATCCTGGGTTTTGAAGACGGCGACAATATCTTCAAGCTCAGCACCGCAGCGATCGACGTCAACGACACGCGCGGCCTCCATGTGGCTGAACTCACGCGCGACGCGTTGCGCAACATGGGACGGTACATCGCCGGCGCACGCATCCTCCTGGCGGGGGCAAGCTATCGGGAAGATGTGGGCGACACGCGCTATAGCGGCAGCGAGCTGGTGGTGCGCAAGCTCACCGAGATGGGTGCAGAAGTCAGCGTCCACGATCCCTACGTCGATCATTGGTATGAACTGGAGAATCAGGATACCTATCCGGCGCCGGGACACTCGTGGTCCAGGTTCTTCCGCGGCCAGGAAGACCTTAGCAAAATTCACGTGCAGAAGGATCTGGCGGCAGCCCTCCAAGGAGTGGAGGCGCTTGTGCTCGCCGTGCGCCATGCGCCCTATCGGCAACTCAAGCCCGACGAGGTCGTTCGCTGGGCCGGAGGTCCGATTGGCGTCATAGATTGCTTTGGCATTCTTGAGGACGCCGATATCCGCCGCTATTTTGAGCTCGGCTGCTAGGTCAAGGCCTTGGGCCGCGGCCACATTCAACGCATCAAGGAAGAAGTGCGCTCAGCCAAGCGGGAAGATGCCTCGGCCTGAGAACAGTCCCTATCTTGTGAAGAAAGCGCCTACCGACTTGCCCACTGCAGGTCGTTGGTGCTTTTTCTCTGTCTGAGGGCTCAAGTTCTATAACGATTTCACAACTGGTATATCCCGGAACGAAAGCGTTTTGGTGTATCAGGCACAACCCCTCGGCGAGCTCTGTACAGACTTATAGTCGTGCCGCAACGGCCAAAACGGACCTACATACACCAGCTCTGGAACTGGGCTGCGCATTCATTCGCAGGAGCCGGATTCTCGCAGTGGGGAACGCTGTTTCAGCGTGCCGTCAACGGTGTGGCGACTCGCGCTGCAAGGTTCGTGAGCTGCGTTTTGTAGGTACGACACAGACCTCTGGCTAGCTCCCGCGCCGCAACCGGCGCAAGCTGTGCTGCATATTTTGATTTTGGAAGAGGTGCGTGCGGTTCGCGTGACTGAATACGCAACCGTCAGGGAGGGCATCTCGTGGTCTCTATGATTCGAGATCACTTCTGATCANNCTAGTGGCCTGTCGCAGAGAGTTCGTTACCAACATGGGCCAGCGCTGCCATGATGGCACCAGCATTCTGATCAAGAGCGCCGGAAACTTCGGTCCAACCGGTAGTAACGCTTTCATTGAGACAGGCCACTAGTCGGAAGTTGGCAGGATAGGTCCCCATAAACGCCGTAGGGTCCAGGAACAGGGTTGTGGTTGGTTTGTCGTCAACCCGGACATTACCAAGAATGGTGCAACTTCCGTGTTGCCGGTTAACCGCGCAGAACACATCCGATGGCCCGAAAAACCTCGGCAAGCCGATCAGTTAAATTGAAAGGCTGGCGGAAGCAAAGATATCTTTGGTATGGTTGACCTCTCCCTCAGTTGCATCAGAGGTTCCAGACGAAGGCATAGGCTCTCCCGAGGCCTTTAACAACCGAATTTCTCCTTGCCGGTCATCCCAAAGTGGTCGGGCCCCTTGATTGAGTTGCATCGTTCAACTTCGATTCGTCTGCAATCGGCATTCCCTGAGCGGACGGTACAGGAAGCAAACGATGCTATTAACGCCGGAAACGCGTGGCCTGATGAGCCGAGTTTACCGAACGTGCAAGCGGATGGGTCCACAACAAAACAAATAACAAAGAGTTTGGAGGATCGGATGAGCGAATACAAAGGCAATCCCGGCGAGTTGGTCTATCAGTACAACTTGAAAATCACGCAACTGGTGGAGTACGGCAGTTCTGCGGACGCGGTGTTTTCCGGCCAGTCAGCGTCACCAGCTGAGGGCGCGCGTTTCGACGTTTATTTCGAGGGGGTCATTACCGGCCCCAGGATAAAAGGAACAGTCAGGGGTGTGGATTATCTCCACATCCGCGCCGATGGCCGATGCCAGCTCGACATTAAGGCAGAGATCACGACCGAGGACGGGAAAAAGATCGCATTGCGGGCCGACGGCGTGGCGACTCCCGAACGGGGCTCGCCGATCGTTCAGCTCCGCGAGAATGCGACCCTCACAACCAACCACCCGGAGTACGCGTGGGTCAACCTGATCCAGGTCTGGGCCCCCGGCACGGTGGACCTCTCCAAGGGAGAAATCCAAGTTACCGGATACGCTGCCTGAATTCAGTGGCCTTCGATTCGTCGGCTCGCCCCGGGCTGACAGGTCGACAACCTCGCAGTTGCTACTCGGTTTCTGCCCGAATGACCAGTCATTTACTCGCAATTGGACTATGGGTTAGAAATTCGTGCCTCTTCAAAACGCCATTGATGCAACCGGTTCCGGAGCTGGGATCAGAAAGGGGAAACCGCTTTGAGAAAGATCATCGCCATTACCCATGTCACGCTCGACGGGATCATGCAGTCGCCGGGCGGGCCGGAGGAGGATCCGAGGGGAGGCTTCACGCATGGGGGCTGGATCATGCGCTTCTCGGATGAGGCCGTGCCTGAGGCTTTGGGCGAGATCATGGCAGGCGAGTTCGACCTGCTGCTGGGGCGCCGCACCTACGAGATTTTCGCGGGGTACTGGCCCTATGCCGGCGATAATCCCATTGCGAACGCCTTCAACAAGGCAGCGAAATACGTGGTCACAAACAGCCTGGACAGATTCGACTGGGTGAACACGCATGGCATGAGCGGCGACGCCGTTGACGAGGTCCGCCGGCTGAAGGCATCGGACGGGCCCGAATTGCACATCTGGGGCAGCAGCGAACTGCTTCAGACGCTTATTGCCGCACAACTGGTCGACGAGTTTCGCATCTGGATCTTCCCGCTGGTGCTCGGCAAGGGCAAGCGGCTGTTCGAAGACGGCGTGCCGCCGTTTGGTCTTACCCTGGTGGAGTCGCGCCGCACATCCGAGGGGATCCTCTTAAACACGTACCGTCCGACCGGCTCTCTGCCAAAGGGATCGCCTCAACCCGACAATCCGACGGAGGTAGAACAGGCACGGCGCAAGAAATTGGCGGAAGAGGATAAGGCGGCTAGATTGTAGGGCCGCAACTCCAGAAAGCAACAACACGCGTTTTCAGGCGCTACCGATTTTTCGGGTAGTGGCTGCTTAGTGCGTTGCCAGTGATAATCTGCCTACAAATCAGCCACTACGATTTTTGGGAGGACTTTGCATGGGGAATCGATTGGGGTTCATCCTCGGTTGGTTTGCTGTCCTGTTCCTCTTTAACGTCGTCGTCCATCAGAACCCACTGGCAACCGACCCATTGATCTACCGAATATTGGCCGGGGTGGAGTATATGGCCTCACCCGTCGAGCTTATTATCTCGCTCCTGGTAGTCATTTTCATCCTCTACCTGACCTCGAAATAGCTCGCAATCCGGTAGTGTCCTACCTGGGCAAACGTAACGGCCCGTCTGCGGAACACTTCATGGCGAAGGTGGCGCATGCCATGTCGCACTTTCCTTATCAACTCACAACTGACGGCTGCCGTCTGCGGACTCGTCGCCTGGGCTACATCCTCCTACATTACGGCAACTCATAAATAGAACAAATTCGTCCGAGATTATTCTAGCAACGCACTAATAGGACACGACCGGCGAAAGAGATCGCCCTACGCCAGCGAAGTGCTGATAGCGACGAATACGCTGATGATCGCGGTGCCAACGCCGCTTACGGCGGCGATGGATACCAGCGCAACCAGGGCAACCAGAAGAGCGTACTCGACCAGGTCCTGACCATCCTCGTCGTTCTTCAATGATTGGAGTTTCGCGAACAGATTCAGAATTAGGTTATTCATTTAGCCCTCGTTGGTGCTCGGGGTTGTGGTTTAGAAAGTGATGCGAGGGTCAACGGAAAGTTTTGGGCCCGTCCGGACTTGACCCCCGCGCCACTGTCCCACTGGTAACATTGGAACCCGTTACCTTTGCCAGCTCAATGACCCATCTGCGCTCTCCTTTGACACTTCGGCACTATAGATGGCATCTGGCGGCGCTCCACCCGAACTCAAAGAGGCAAAAGGACGGAAAACCGCCATCCCCGCAGATTTAAGACACTACCATTTTTCGGGTAGTGCCTGAAATCAGCGTTGAAGAAAAACAGCAATCGCTTGCTTTTAGCCTGATAAGCCTCTATGTTTGAGGCATGTCGAGTGAACGCGCATCCCTTCTCACACTTAAGCGCCTTATTTCCCAAGCAGAGATGGTTTATTCGGATCGTGCGGTGCCAACCGCACAGCGTGAGCGAGGCGGGGAACTATTCACCGCGTCCCTGGCATTGATCGACGACCTGTTGAAACAGGATCGTTCGTCGGCAGCGGCGGAATTAGGCGCGAAAGGCGGATCGCAGACCGCCAAGCGTGGCAGCGACTACTTCCGCCAATTAGCAGCCAAGCGCAAGACACGCGCTGGTGGTCGTCCGCGCAAGAAATCCGAGTAAAATCAAGCCAACAAACGAAAAGCCCGGCGCGATGGCCGGGGCTTCCGACGTGCGGCTGGATACCCACATCGTAACGCCCTTGCTGTGCTGGTGCAAGGGCGCGGATGGACGACAAAGATAGGCCCAATCTCTCATTGGGCGCTTACGATGTGGGTATCCAGCCGCACGTCGGAAGCCCCGGCCATCGCGCCGGGCTTTCGTTTTTAAGGATTCATTCTATCGGGTGCCAGATAGAATCAGCGCGATAATACTGCGGATAGGGAGAAATTATCTATGGCGAAAGGCAAGAGCGCAGATGATCGGGAAGCAAAATATGGCGAAAGAATGATTGAGCTAAGGGTCCGATTTTGGACGGATGGTATTTCAATCCCAGGGAAACTGAGGCCAAAACACGGGTGGACGAGCGGCGTTGTTCGCGTCAAGGCAAATAGGGCACATGGAATCGAGGCGGGCAAGGCCAGAACATTCAACTCTTTGCTCGATATGAACGCGGCAATTGAGCAGACTCTAAAGGATCATGGCATTGTTCTCCATGTTAGCCGTGGCATGAAGGGTTATATTGGCACAAAATTGCCAGATTAGCTCGGTTCCTTTTTGGGCCTTCCCCCGCCGTGAGTCTTGCGCTTCGCGGCCATCTGGCGGTAATGTTCAACCCCATGCCGCAGAGAGGTTGTAGAGCCTCCCTTGCGGCCTAGAATGGCCGCAGAGGTCGTAGGACTGGATTGCTTGAGCAGATCGTCAGTAAGAGCGAGAGCGGCGGTCAGAACCTCGCGGCAAGCGGTCGTGCGGTTCTGTGGTAGTTCGGGGGCAGAGGCAAGAATGCGGTCGGCCTGGGTGAGTAAATTCTTGAGGGCGGCTAGTTCTGTGTGATTCGATGGCATGTGTTGACGATATGGCGCTTAGAACGAAAAAGCAAGCGTTAGCTGTTTCCCGTCAACGCACTTTTAAGACACTACCCATTTTTCGCTATCCGAATTTCCATCCGGGAATCTGGATTTAACAGGGGTTTTTCCCATATTGCGAGACTGGCTCGGTGAGTTCCAGGAGCGAGTTGTCTCTGGTTTGTCTCTGAGTGTCTCTCGAGGCGGGCTCAGCGCCTGGTTAAAACCCTGGCTGTTGGTGTGCGGGCTTTTGCGGCAACATAATTTATGCTCTCCAGAAGTTGCGTATTTCTAAAGACTTGCACGTAAAGCGAGCGATTTTAACCTTCGTCATCAGGCCAGGGACTGCTCTTCGCGGCGGGGAGGAGAGCAGTTTGGTTCAGGCGCGTTTTTGGCCGTTGCTATGGCTGAATCGCTTCCAAAACAATTTTGAATTTTGTATTTGCTTTTTTCCCAATCTATGCTATCGTGTATTTATTCCGGTTGTGGAGAGCTTCTCCGAACCGGAAGTAGTTTGCGTCACTGGCCTCCCGGCACGGATAGCTTTAACGTCCGTGCCGTCTTTTTATCTGCGAACAATTCCCCGCCCTGCACGACCCCCCGCAACACCCGCTTTCAAGTCCCCTGCGGCTCGCTTTTCCGGCACATGGTTGAAAGCAAAACAGATCCAGGTACTGTCCATCTGCGGAATCATTCCCTTATCACATGCAGGTCCAATGCAGGTCTAACTGGGCGTATTGCCGAAGGCACTGGTCGCGGCCGGGAATCGCGCAGTCTGCCTTAATATAAAAGTCGAGGAGCCTCATGAAACATTCGTTCCCCGTCCGCCTGGCTCTGAGCCTGGCCGTTTTTGCGGTCACGGTGGCCAGCTACGCGCAGTGGGCCAACCCGGCCGACGACGTTCCGGCTTACCATCCCTCGGCGCCGCTCAACATCCATGCCCTGCCGGCCATCCTGCATGGAGCGCAGCTCACGGGGCCGAATTTCCGCTTCCCGTGGCAGCTCCACGCCTACCAGAAGGCCATCCTAGTGAGCGGGGTGCTCTATCAGCTCCCCTGCAACTGCCGCTGCGATCGGGCCCTTGGCCACACCAGCCTGCGCAGCTGCTATGAGACTGACCACGCCACCGAGTGCTCCACCTGCGCCCAGGAAGGCTTCTACGCCTATGTGAAGACCAAGGCCGGTTGGACGCCCGCTCAGATCCGGGCCGGGATCGCACGGCATGAATATGAATCGATTGACCTGGAAAAGCAGTGATGAGGCAGCTTTCAGCTCTCAGCTGTCAGTTCCCGATTCAGCGTAAAATAGAACGATGCAGCACGAGCCATTCGGCTCTGTGTGGCACCCGATTGCGGCCCTGGAACATCAAATGAGTGGCCGCACGAAATGGGGGCGTCACGGTTTCGACGGGATCGATTGCGGCATGGGAGGCATGTCGGGGTGTGGGCACCCGTAATCGCCTGCAAAACAAAAGTTGCCAACGATAATCTGGCACTTGCTGCTTAATTAACTAAGCAGCCGTCTTTCGCGGTTTCGCCTATGGACTGCGAGTAAGACGTCATTCAGTAGGCTGGTGGTTGCAGCTCGGTCCGTGTTGCAATCACGAGATCATCGGACTAGCTTTCGGCGCGTCTTGTCCGTTCTTAAGTGCCGCGGAGCGAACTCAGTCGAACCGGACACAGCATGGACTCTCCCGGCTGACAGCGATTTCGGACGCGGGTTCGACTCCCGCCGCCTCCACCAGCCTTCGCCCTCTTCGGGAGGGCTACGGCTCGGCATGCCACCTCGAATTGACCGACAGGGTTCGATTGTCCGGAAGCGGGCGAAGGCTGTCGCGCCGGAGCCTCAGCGAAGGCGGACACATCATGAAATACGTCTACATCCTTCAAAGCCTCGCTGCAGGAGAGCATTTCTATACGGGGATCACCGACGACTTGGACGCCAGACTGTCGAAACACAATTCCGGCGGTGTAACCCATACTTCAAAGTTCCGCCCGTGGCGTATCAAGAGCTATGTCGCGTTTGCAGATGAGGCACGCGCGATTGCCTTTGAGAGGTATCTGAAGTCAGGATCGGGACGCGCTTTTGCCAAAGCGCGGCTGTAGGCTACTCAGCAAGCTCGCAGGTTACGCCTTTACTAAATATCATGCGCTTGGCGTTGCAGGTAGGCTTGTCCCCTTGGCAAAACTGATCCCCATGGCTAGAAAGCGTAGTCCGCAAAAGAAACCCTTGACTTGAAAGAATTCAATGCAACGGACCTATGGAGCGAGCACGGGGGCAATCGTGCCTTGCGACCGGCCGCGATTGACCGCGGAGTCGACGGCACCGGCCTCGATCGCCGGCGCTGGTTCGTCCACTGCGATGCCGAGGAGCCGGAAGAATTCAAAGGCGGGCATGGGGCGACCATAGAGCCAGCCCTGTCCATAAATCCTGATTTTGTCGGTGGGAAAATAGTTGGCCTGATTCTCCGATTCAATCCCTTCAACGACCACACAAAGATTGAGCGAGCGCGCCATGGCGATGATCTGCGGCAGGATGGCCACCGTCACGGATTCGGTTCCGATGGCCCGGATAAAGGCCTTGTCGATCTTGATGGTATCGGCGGAAAGGTACAACAAATAGGAGAGGTTGGAGTAGCCGGTGCCGAAATCGTCGATGGAAATGTGGTGACCGCGCCGCCGAAGCAGGCGAATGGACTCCAGAGCATCGTCACAATCTGCGGCGGAGCGTTCGGTGACTTCGAATGCGAGGCTGCCTGGCGGCACCTTGGCGCCTTTGACCACTTCATCGAGCATGGGCAGAAACTCGGGATCGATCAGGTCGGATGCGGCAACATTGATGCTCAGACGAAAATCGGGAATGCTTCTGAGCGGTTCGCGGAACTCTTTCAAGGCGCGCCGCAGCACCAGGTTCGTGACCGAGCCGACGAAGCCATGTTCCTCCGCGGTGCGGATGAAAACGTCGGGACTTACGGAGACACCATCGTTTGTCGTCCAGCGAGCCAGCGCCTCGGCTCCGACGATCTTTTTCGTCGCCAGGTCGACGATCGGTTGATAGACAAGCTTTAACTTCTCTTCTGCGAGAGCCCGCCGGAGCTGCTGGTCGAGCGCATGACTGCGACGGCGAAGGAAGCAGAGAATGATTCCGGCAAAAACGCCGGTAATCGCGAACAACAAGGATGTGCCGGCGATAGGGATGAGTTCGTCCTGCCGCGCTTCGCCAACGCTGACCGACGCGGTGACGCAGCGACCCCGAATTGCGGAGCAGTGCTCGGCGACGAGCGTGTCTCCCGTGCGCGTCACGTTATCATCAGGCTGGCTCAGCGGCGATGGAGTGGAAGCATTTGGCGCCGGGGCTGGGGCTCGTTCGTCTGCCGGCAAAACTGCCAGATGAATGGGCAGAGACCCGACAACGACGGGCAGGTGCGAGCCAAAGACGACGAAGACCCCACCCTGTTGAAGTCCTAGTCCTTGCAGGGTTTGGTGGTGCAGCGGAGCGAGATTGCTGTAGGCTATGGTCCCGTCTGCCTTCGTGGCCCCCGCTTTGAAGAAGCCGATCGGCTGCGACGGACGGCCGGCAGTTGCTGAACATTCAATCCGGCTCCCGCGAACTCGGCCGGCGTCCTTCATGTATTCGGAGCGAAAGACGATTTCTCGAAAATAGCTGAGCTCGTCGTCGGAACACGGAGCGTAGGCTGAATGCTGCATGACGTTGAGAAGGTCATGCGCCTCAATGACTGAAGCGTTCTCTTGAACGGCTACGCGCTCGAGGTACTTTTGCAGATGAGCCTCAGCCAGTGGAATGGCCAGGACGCACCCCAACATGAAGCCAGTGATGGCTCCCAGTGTCGCGGTTGCGATGACGGTCGCCCGAGCCGCCAATACGTTGTCCCGGTGCTCCTGCATGGTGAATCAACACGAATGGCGTAGGCCATTCAAGGTGTTGAGTATGGTGCCCTATATCTAGGTACCGCTGTTGCGAAATCACGGCAATGGCTGATTCATGGGATGACCTAACCCATTTGTGCTCTATGTCATAGGGCCTGGCATCCGCCTTGTCGATCATTGTGTATTGTTTTCAATGGGATAGACGAAGTTGACTGGGGGATTTTTTCGCCACGGAAGGGCGCATTTGGCGGGGAACTACGCTGGTTCAAGGCTCGGCGATGTCGCGGCGCTGGTGGGCGTCGATGTCGCCTGGATTCTGAAGCAGGCCGGACCCCGGCCGCTCGAGGAACGACTGAGGGCTTGAGCCTGGGAATTCAGGTTTCGCCCAGCACGCCTTCAGCCGTGATGGCTACTGCCGGTTGCAGCATCTTCGACACCGAGCAGTACTTGGTCATCGAAAGCTCCACGGCTTTCTGGAGCTTCTTCAGGTCGATGGGGCCGTAACCTTTGAAGCGCAAGTGAATCTTTGTGAACACCGCGGGAATTGCGTCTGCCCGCTCGCCTTCCACTTCCACCTCAAGGCGTTGCAGATCCTGGCGCTGTTTCTTCATGATGAGCAGCACGTCGAGCGAGCTGCACCCGGCCAACGCTGACAGCAGCGTTTCCATCGGTCGCAGCCCGGCATTCTCGCCACCCATATCCGCGGGGCCGTCTATCACGCCCGTGGCTCCTTTGGCATTGCTCGCCTCAAACCTGGCCGGGCCAGTCTGAACCAACTTGATGCGCGTGCTTGCGGGCATCATTCGCCTCCTCTTCCGCCGGCTTCCTGAATGCGTGTTGAATACAGGTCGCTGGAAAGGTACCGATCGCCCTGGTCGCACAGCACGAAAACAATCACGCCCGAATCGAGCGTAGCCGCCAATCGGCAAGCCGCCGCGCAGGCCCCTCCCGACGAAACGCCGGCGAAAATTCCTTCCTCATGCGCCATTCTGCGCGCCATATTTTCGGCCTCCTCCTGCGTCACATCCATGGTCAGATCCACACGCTCCGGCTCGAAGATGGCCGGCAGATATTCTTTCGGCCAGCGACGGATTCCAGGAATCTTCGCACCGTCCGCGGGCTGCACGCCCACAATTTGCACCTGCGCATTCTGTTCCTTCAGGAATCGTGATGTTCCCATGATGGTTCCGGTGGTTCCCATCGCGGACACGAAGTGGGTAATGGTCCCTTTTGTGTCGCGCCAGATTTCGGGTCCAGTTGTCTCGTAGTGCGCACGCCAGTTGTCAGGATTGCCAAACTGGTTCAACATCACCACTCCGCCTTTGGCCACTTGCTGGTGAGCGTAATCGATGGCGCCTTCCATTCCTCCACTTTCGGAGGTCAGCGTCACCGTGGCGCCGAAGGCCTCCATAGTCGCGACGCGCTCCGCGGTGGAGCTCTCGGGCATGACGAGCTCAATTGAAAAGCCCTTTACCGCCGCAATCATGGCCAGTGCGATTCCGGTATTGCCGCTGGTGGGCTCGATGATGCGAACGCCGGGCTTCAATTCGCCGCGCTTCTCCGCACCTTCGATCATGAACTTTGCCGCTCGATCCTTCATGGACGAGCTGGGGTTGACGCCCTCGACTTTGCCGAACACACGCACGCTTCGGTTCGGATTGACGCGGCGCAATTCGACCAGAGGTGTGTTTCCCACGAGATCTACGACATTCATTTCTCGCCTCCGCGAACTGATCGTCTCATCTAATTATTGCAACACGACGAGCAAGTAAGATGCCTGATGATGCTGGCGTGCGGCATCTCTGCGGGAAGAGCCATTGATGCAGACGATTGACAGCGGCACGCTCGCTCAATAAGATGGGCACGGGAAACCGGTATCTCGCCGGGACGTAATGAACTGGACTTTGGTCCAGGCTATGCACCCGATGCAACAGGAACCGATCTCCAGAGGTCCGTGAGATTCGCGAGGAACAAATGGACAGACGAACATTTAATAAACTGGCCGGTCTTGCCACCATGGGAATGCTGGCGGCCGACGTTGACCTGAGCGCAGCGCAGGCTGCCGCAATTGCTGGTGAAGTCGTGCTGGAGAATGACGAATTCCTGGTTGCATTTGACCGTGATTCCGGAGCGCTGACGCGAATGGAGCACAAGCCGACGCATTGGAACGTCGAGCGCCGGCCCGCGCTCGGTGTTTCGTTCCGAATGCTCGTTCCCATCCCCGGCCGCCGCGCCAATTTTGTACTCGGCCAAAAGCAAAAGGCCGCCAGCGTCGAAAAGGTCTCGGACAACCAGGTGCGCCTGCAGTGGAAGGACCTGCAGAGTGAGCACGGCGGAGTGCTGCCTGTTATTTTCACTGCGACAGTGACTCTGCAAGGCGGCAAGCTCAGCTTTGACGCCACGCTCGAGAACAATTCCCCTTACTGGGTTGAGACTGTCGACTATCCCTACTTTGGCGACCTGAATCCGCCCGCGAAGGATTCAACGGTTTCCGCACGGACCATGTGGTACGGCAATCTCGGCGACGACGAGATCTACCCGAATTTTGGCAATGAGAAGGGCTACTGGGGCGTCGATTTCCCGACCAAGACCTTTGGCTCGCATCGCAGCCTCTTTTGCCTGCTTCAGGCGCAGACCGAGGGGATCTATATCGAGATGTCGGATCCGTCGCTGCCGTATTACCTCGAATATGCATTTGAGCAGCATCCCGGTGTGGTCCACGGCGCCGTTGTGCCCCAGACCGACGAATTCTCCGGCTTCCCGGTGCATCTTGATTTTCGGCTCTGCCACTTTGTCTTCGCGCGACCCAACTCACAGATGAAGTTTGCCCCGATCGTGATGCGCGGATACAAGGGGGATTGGCATTCAGGAGTCGACGTCTATCGGGAATGGCGCAACACCTGGTTCAAAAAGCCGCACCTGCCGGAATGGGCGAGAGATGTTCATTCGTGGACCATGCTCAGAATGAACACGCCGGAAGAGGACTACACGATTTCTTACAAGAGATTTGTGGAGTACGGCGAGGAATACGCCAGGTATGGCGTCAAAGCGGTGCAACTCATTGGCTGGAACATCGGCGGCCAGGATCGCGACGACCCTTCGCAGGACACTGACCCGAATCTCGGCACCTGGCAGGAGTTTCACGATTCCATCGCCAAGGTTCAGTCCCTGGGAGTGAATGTAATTCTCTTCGCCAAATTGAACTGGGCCGACCTGACGACCAAGTGGTATCAGGACGAGCTCTACAAGTATGAAGCCAAAGATCCGTATGGCATTCGCTACGAGCAGGGCGGCTATAACTACCTCACGCCCACTCAACTTGCCGGCATCAACACGCGCCGGCGCGCGGTGATGGACTTCGCGGATCCCGCGTATCGGGCGATTGCTTTAAAGGAATTCGAGAAAATTCTGGCGCTTGGTTCGACCGGCTGGCTATGGGACGAAATCTGCCACCACTCAGGTGCGATCTATAACTTTGCTCCGGATCATGGCTATGTTCCGCCGGGATACATCTACGCCGGCGATCTTCCGCTGTCGGAGCAATTGCGCGGAGCGGCCGACAAGATCAGCCCTGATTTTCTCTTCGGCGGAGAAGGGCCGCAGGATTGGCTCATGCAGTTCTTCCCGGTCAACGAAGCGGGTGTGAGCGGGACACCGATCTGCCAGTACCTCGACACGACTCACTCTGTCATGATCGCGGGAGTGAGTGGGTTTGACGATCGCGAGCAGTTGAACAATATTCTGGTGAATCGCTGCGTCATTCAGTACGAGCCGTTCCTCTACAAAGGGCATTTGCACGATTTTCCGCTGACCATGGCATACGGACAGAAGATCGATGACCTGCGCCGCAAGTACAAAGCTTACCTTTGGGACGGCGCATTCCGCGACACGCTTGGTGCGGACGTGAAGTCGAACGGGCATCACCGTTATTCGGTTTTCCTGGCCGAAAACGGCAAGCGAGCTGTCATCATCGTCAACAGCAGTTCGAGCGATGCCATCACTGCAGAAGTCCGCCTGCCCAACCCGGGCAGACTCATCGTAGCCACGCCCGAGCAGCCTGACGGGCAGCCGACAACGGGAACGGTCCAGATTCCGGCTCGCTCAGCGGCTGTCATCATCGAGCTGTAGATCGCCTGGGCATTTGCCTGAGGCATTATGATGCAGATCGTCTTTCACGGTATTCTCTTCGTGCTGGCGCTAGCGCAATTTTGCGAGCGAGCGCGCCCGCTGCTCGATGTGATGGACTTGTGCTGGCGTGAAACCCAGGCTGCGATAATCGAATGAATCCGGCTCTCGAAAAAGAGAGCGAGGAAGCAATGGATATTCTGAAGGTTGCAAGACGCGCCCGCGTCTCCACCGCCACGGTCTCGCGGGCGATCAATCGATTCCCGGGCATACGCCCGAAGACCCTGGCACGGGTGCAGAAGACAATCGCGGAGCTGAACTATATTCCCAATCCCAATGCGCGCAACCTGCGCATCGGACGCACTCGTTTGTATGGCCTGATCGTTTCCGATGTCAATAATCCGTTCTTTCCCGAGTTGATCGATGCCTTCGAGGCTCTCGCCGGGGCGCAGGGGATCGATGTCATCTTCACACACACAAATTATGATCGCGAACGCCTCAGGAAATGCATGCGGCGCATGGTAGAGCGCGGTGTGGATGGAATTGCTGTGATGACATCGGAGGTGGACGAAGAGGTATTGCAGCAGACAGTGAAGTCCGGAGTGCCAATTGTTTTGATGAACCAGCAAAAGCTGGCATCAGTGTATCCAAACGTGCAAGTGGACTACACCGCGGGATTTCGTGAGGCGCTGGACCATCTGCTGGAGTTTGGGCATCGCGATATCGGATTTATTACCGGGCCACAGACACTCAACTCTGCGCGGCGCCGGCAGAGCGCGTTCCAGGCCGCACTTCGGGCGCATGGGCTGCATGTACGCAGCGAGTGGATCGCCCTCGGCGATATGCGCGTCGAGGGTGGACACGCGGCCATGAAGACGCTGCTCGCCTGCTCGCCGCGTCCTACCGCGGTTCTTGCCGCAAACGACCTGATGGCAGTCGGGGCGTTGCAGGCAGCCGGCGAGGCGAAGATCCATGTACCGCGCGATCTTTCGCTGATCGGTTTCGACGATATTCCCATCGCCAATATGGTCCACCCGCCGCTGACAACGATTCGCCATCCTCGCGACGAGGTAGCGGCACGGGCATTTGCCTGGCTGCAACAGACACAGCAGCACAAGGAAACTCCGACAGCTCCTGCGCTGCAACCTCACCTGGTGATACGCAAAACAACCGCAGTTGCTCCTGAACGCCGCAAGGCCTGAAGCAAATCGCCGGCGCGGCAGACAGCCGTCCCGGTTCTTGTCGCGCACCGACGGGTGAGCCGTCAGGGCTTGCGTAGAAGCAGCAAGACGACGCCGTGCCGCGGTACAGCAGCTGAAACTCCCCTTAGGTATGCTCAGACCTAAGGGGTTGTACCACAACCCACACATTCAGGCACACGCCAATCCACAAACCGACAACCGTGGCTGACGGGAAGACTCCTCAATCCTGCGGCGCTTCCGGGTTCGTATGTGACTACACCTGGTCCAGGGCTGCTGCTCAGTTTACGACTCTGGAATTCATCCCGAGCAATCCGCTTGGATGCGGCACAAGATCTCGACAACCGGCCAAGGGAACGTGGCGAAGCAGGGGACCGCTGCAGCAATTGACCGTCTATTCGCTGAAAGGGATACCAAGCGTGAGGAGAGCTGCGTGAGGCGGGCGAACTTGAGCGCCGATGATCCTGGGCGCTTTTCCCATCTCTTCCCAAACCCGAATCGCCTCGGGATTCATATAAAGGAAACGCATGTGCTCGGCGCTCTCTCCCGGGAGACTGTAGATGCTAATTGTCGTCAGGAGGCTCTTCTGACCTGACTTGATCAAGTACGGCCGCATACTGACGGCCGGTGCATTTTCGATGTTCTCTATTTCTTCCGCACATTGCGCAACGACCTGATAGTTCACCTCTGCCGGGATGTTGTCCGAGATTAGGCTTTCCAAAAGATCATTCGATGTGGGACCGGAGTCATATTGTTGGTTGCTTATTGTGCGCCTCGCAGGGAAACCCAATAGTACCGCCGCCAGCAAGACTTGCAGCGAACGGGGAGGAGAAAGAATAAGGCGAAGAGGCCATCATAGGGGCGCAGCTCAGCCGCCTTGAATTCGACGCTCGTGCAGGAAGGGCACCTTCGCCGGATGCACAGTACCCGCGGTAGCCATCTCGGCCAGGTCATCGTCGCAACGTTCATCGGGAACTTCCTTTCTGCATAACAATGGCATGCATCACTGCTCGGTTCCATCTCCCGCGCTGGAATTCGCGTCCAGCCATGCGAGCAGGCATCGAATGCTACCGGTGGCCAGCGCTATGCAGGAATCGGCTGCTCCGTAATAAAGGTTGATGGTATCGCCATCGGCGCCGATGGTTTGCCCGCAAGGAAACACGACGTCGTGCACATCACCAACGCGCTCGTAAGGGGCTTCAGGACCGAAGACCCATGAGTCTCCTCGTTGCAGGCAGATCTCTGGATGTTCAAGATCGAAGAGTGCCAGGCCCAGGCGATAGATGCTTCCCGATGCGGTACGCCGGACTCCGTGGTAGATCATCAGCCAGCCTTTCGGCGTCTCGATCGGAGGAGAGCACAGGCCAATCTTGTTCGCATCCCACCATCCCCCCCGCCGTGCTTGCAGGATGACTTTATGGCTGCCCCAGTGCTGCAGATCCGGTGAGTAAGAAATCCACATGTGGGCACCAAGCGCTGTCATCGGTCGATGGATCAAAGCCCAGTAGCCGTTGATCCTTCGCGGCAATAGAGCAGCATCCTTATCTTCGGGCGGCATGATCACGCCGAATCGTTTAAAGCTTTTGAAGTCGTATGTGAGCGCAAGTGAAACTCCCGGGCCGCCGCGCGCAAACGAGGTGTACGCCACAGCATATTGCTCGAGTTCCGGGACATAGGTGATGCGCGGATCTTCGATGCCCCAGACTTCTTCGGGGTATTGTCCGGGATTCCCCATCAGCGTTGGCTCGGGGTCGATACGCCATCCGTCGATTCCATTTTCGGAACGTGCGGCGCATAGGTGCGACAGGCCACGCCGGTCTTCCACGCGACAAAGCAATAACGTGTTTCCGTCGGGCAGGATCACTGCTCCCGCGTTGAAGACACTGTTCACGGCATAGGGCCAATCGTGCCCGCTAAGAATTGGATTATCGGAGTAGCGAGTGAACAGAGGAAGGTCTGCGCATGCCGCCGGATTGGATTGCTCTGGAGCAACGGCATTTGAGGAAGGCGCTGGATATAAAAGTCGATTCAAAGGGACATACTCATTTCCTGGTCCGTTTCTTCTGCGTGGGTCACCTTCGCTCCCTGCATTTCCAGGAGCGCCATCAGGAACGAAAGCGTTGATTCCGCTCCCTGATTTTCATTGACGCGGTCGGGATGAAGTCCATCTTTGCATCCGCCCGTTGTTGCATCGTAAAGCGGTACCTGCAAATCGTTTTTGCCAAGGAACCACCTGAAGGCACATTGGGCTTCCTCGATCCAGCGCTTTTCGTCGGTTAGCCTGTATGCCTCAAGACAAGCAGAGATCGTGGCACAGGCTTCCACGGGCTGCTGATCGAAGCGGGGCTTCTCCGCCCCCTCTGTGAAGCACCCGCTGGAGCCAATCGGCACAAAGGTTTCTTTGTCACCGCAATGCTGAGCAGCTACAAGCCATTCGAGCGACTCGATTCCCGCCGCCATCATTTTCTTGTTATTGCTACGCCCACCCGCCAGGATGAGCGCCTGCGGCAGCCGCGCATTCGAGTACGAAAGACTCTTCTCAAACCAATGCCAGGTTTCGGAGTGACTGCGCTCGTAATGATCGAGAAGACGATTGGCGAGCGTGTTGCGAATGCCCTGGATGGCCCTGTCGCCGGGGAACCAGTCAAGATAAGCCTGCAATCCAAGAACACTGAATGCCCATGCGCGCGGGCTGCTGAACTTCAAAATCGCCGGCACAGTAGCCTCAAAGAGTCTTCCTGCCGCTCCGCGCAACCCCGCATGGTGCGATTGGCCGAGCACCGATCCCAGGGCCCACAGCGCGCGGCCATGGCTGTCTTCCGATCCAACGTCTTCCAGCCATTTGCGGTCGTAACCAAGAAAATTCCTGAACCGTCCTGTATCGGAATGAAATGCGAGCCAGAGAAAAGCCAGGTACCGGCGAGAGAGGTTGACATGGTCCTCCCTGTGATCATGCCCAACACTCTTATCCAGAAGGGTGGACACGATGAGTGCCCGTGCGTTGTCGTCGGTCGTATAGCCCTCTCGCGTGTTGGGCACGGAGAAGATTGCGTGCTGCAACATGCCCGTGTCGTCGGTCATGGTTGACAGATGAGCGATGTTCAGAACCGGCAGGTGTTCCATCGGGTCTATCAGGTCCACGGCGCCATCGTCCGGTTGGGCAGCCCTTGGCTGCAACGAGCGCTCGAAGCGTGCCCGTTGAAAGGTCGCCATATAGGCCCGCGCCGTCTTCGGCCAAGTCGTTCCGCGAGAGTGCAGATAGGCTCGCTTCCGCATCGCGTGGCGCTCCGCATCGTTTTCAAGTAATGCGAGAACCGCCTCAGAGATGGCCTCCGAACTTTCAAACGGAACAATCACGCCTCTTTTCTCTGCCAGCAGCTCCTTGGCATGCCAGTATGGCGTGGAGACAATTGCCTTACCCGCTCCGAGGGCGATGGCCAACGTGCCGGAGACAACCTGCGCCTCCTGCCGATAGGGGGTGATGTAAATATCTGCCGCGCCCACGTGTTCCACAAGCTCTTCCTCGCTGACAAAGCGATTATTCATAATCAAGTTGGAAGAGACTCCAAGCTGCTCTGCCAGCGCCCGCAACCCTTCGCGGTAGCGCTCGCCTTCGCGCCGCCGAATATGCGGATGCGTCACTCCGGACACGATATACACCACGTTCGGATGCCGCGCCAGGATCGCCGGCAGCGCCCGAATCACGTTTTCAATTCCTTTGTTCGGCGATAGCAAGCCGAATGTAAGCAGAACCGACTTGCCTTCGGTGCCGAACCGGTCTTTGAAATAGTTGGGGTCCATGAAGTTCATGTCCGGAACGCCGTGGGGGATCACGTCGATCTTTCCGCCGGAAACCGCATATACCTCGCGCAAGAGTTGAGCCGCGAGTTCGCTCATGACGATCATGCGATCGGAAAGCTGTGCGATCTCTTCGAGCACGATGCGTTGATTTGCGTCCGGTTCGCGCAGAACTGTATGCAGCGTAGTGACCAGCGGCATCTTCAATCTGCGCAGCAAGGCCAGAATGTAGCGGCCCGCGGCGCCGCCGTAGATGCCGTATTCGTGCTGCAGACAGACGAGATCGTTGCTATTGAAGTTCAGAAAATCAGCGGCCCGCTCATAGGAGGCAATGTCCTCCTGCTCCAACTCCAGGCGCACTTGTTCCGGATAATCGTAACGTGAATCGGGATCGTTGACGGGAATGGCAAACAGGCGGCCCTCTCCGTATTCAGCCGCGAGCGCGTTGCACAGGTCGGTCGTGAAGGTAGCAATGCCGCACTCCCGCGGCAGATAATTCCCAACAACAGCGATGCGCGTAGGCAAAGGCAGGCAGCTGGCTTTCAACGCGATGGGCAACGGAGCTGACCTACCAGCTCTTCCATCCCCTGTCTCGGAGTGGATCGTTTCGGGGAAAGACATTCTATCCTCTTTTCAATCGTGATTCGCTCCGCGCTTGCGATTCGCTGCACGATGTTCTTGCGGACGTCGTGGCATATAGCTCAACGATCGGCCCTCGTGCGCCACGACACTCGGCTTATCTTGCGGGGACCGTTTGCGGATGCCTTTCTTCGGCAATGTCGAGCCACGAGTGTTCCTGGATCTGGCGGGGCTGCAAGGTAACGATTGCAGTGTGCAACCCCAGGTGCCTAGCGGCCTGAACGGAAACAAACTCGGCGGCGTTGAATCGCCTCGCCACGCTCCTCAGGGCACGCGCCAACGCCCCCTCGACCGCATCCTCCTCCGTCAGCCCAAAACCTCTTCGGGAGCAGGGACGGCCCACCCACATGCAGTGCCAGCCCATCCGGCGAATCATCGTGTCGAGAACCGGCGCCGTGATCTCTTCCACAAGCTTCCAGTTTTCGCCAACCGGCTCCGTGAGAGGATCCAGACGTTCCGGCAGGATGCACTCCTTGCGCAGGAAAATGGAATGCGGCTTCACGTTTGCGCGCTTTCAGATACGGCGGGCGCCTGTTGGCCGATGGAACCGGTCGTAGGATCGGTCGGCGCGACGGCTACGCCAGATGACGAATGTTCCGCAACGAAATCCTGAGCAAAACCCGATGGATCTGCTTTGATTGCTTCCGGTTCACCGTCGGAATAGCCGGTTGCATCCGGTTGGCTTTCGGGTTGGACCAAATGAATTTTTGTGACGAGCGGGGAGTGCAGGTGGCTCTTAACGTCGCTTCTCTTGATAGGACTCATGGCTGCTCCAGTCGTTGGGTCGCGTGCCTGAAAGATGCTCGTCTGGAGCGAAGCCTGGAATGCCGAAGGCGAGAAGGGAAAAACGGGCTGCTGATTCAAGAATACGCCGATTAAGCTCCGTGTGCCGCCGGCGCCAACAATCATTACGCAGAGGCTTGTAAATGCTGCAATACAAGGAGTTCGATCGCAAGGATTCCCACGAAAAAACTGCCTGGTCCTCCCCCGAATAGGCATCTCATTCTTTCCAATTTCACCGGTGCTCCATTCCTTCTTGAACCTGTAAACGCTGTCCCCGATGGTGCGGTATCCGCACCATTGCTGCAGATACTTTTGTCCGTCTGGTTCCAGCATCCTCGTGCAGGCTTTGGCGAGTGCGAAACCTCCCGGCTTCAGTCCCCAGTGATTGGCCATTTCTCTCATGACGATCAGAGATCTCGGGTACTCCGTGACTAGAACAGAATCAAGCTCAGCGGCGTTGAATTGCTTCGGAGCTCTCTTGAGCGCACGGAGCAGGGCGCGGCGGGTTGCCACTTCCTGAGTCAAGCCAAAGCCCCTTCGCATTTGCGGGCGGCTGCTTCAGGCGGTGAGCTTTGGCGACCCGATAGCGATCAACGTGGGACGCAGAACGGAAATTCCCGCTCATAAGAACACACCTCTCTTTCGGCAGCGCTCCACAAACAGGACAATCGAAATCCAGGCAAGGTTCATAATCGGCCATTCCAATCTTTTACCGCTATTCGGCCAGCGATGATGGCCAATTTTGAACACTTCGCATCGCAGCAACCCCAAGATCATGTGAAGGCGACATCCCGCGCAGTCCGGCCGGGTGGAGCGGAGCGCCAAATCTGAAGCGGACGTCACGGCAGGGAGTGGCCCCGTTTGAGTCGGTAGGTTGCTGTTGGAGGCTAGACCTTCACAGCCGGATGGGTGGCGTCGTGGAGCAAAACGGCAACGGCGCAACTGGTGAGGCGGGATGGCAATCTCCCCAGGCTTTTCTTACGCCTCTTTCAATTCCACAAAGTGTGCAATTCTGGCCAGCATTCACGCACCTGGCCGCGCATGATGGATTGCGTGCAGGGTCCTTCCCCACTTGGGAAGCCTCCCCTTTCCACCCTTTGCCGTCGCGGAAATTCCGCATAGGAGAACACAATGCTCAATCACTTCACGAATACCGAGCTGATCAGTGCCGTAGTTGTACTTATCTTCCTCGTTGTCGTCGCAGTTGTAGGGTTCGTTCATCGCCGCGGAACCCGCACTAAGGCCCTGCGCAATCGTTTCGGATCGGAGTACGACCGCGCCGTTCTGGAGCATGGCTCTTCGCGCAAGGCCGAGGCAAAACTGGGCGACCGTGAAACCCGCGTGGACGCACTGAAAATCCGCGAACTCAGCGCCACCGAGCGGGAGCGCTACATCGCCGAGTGGCATACCGTGCAATCTCGCTTTGTCGACTACCCCAAGGCTGCGGTCACTGAAGCCGATGACCTGATCGCTGCGCTCCTCGAGTCCCGCGGCTATCCCAAGGACACCTTTGAACAACGCGCCGCGGATCTCTCCGTCACTTACCCTCGCGTTATGGAAGACTACCGCGTGGCGCACGCCATCGCGATGCGGCCCCACCCAGCCGAAGCAAGCACGGAAGAGCTCCGCACCGCGATGATCCAATACCGTGCCATCTTCGATGAGCTCGTTCAGCCCCAGAAGCCACAGGAGAAAAGGTCAGCCGCATAATTCGAAGTCTGCAGCGCAAAGGGCGCCTAGATAAGGTGGATGTCCTGGATGATCACAAAATGAGACGACTTACGAACAGAATGCGATGTGGTCGCAAGTCAGGATCCTCCAGCTTGCTGCTCGTGGGCTTGCTAACACTTGGAACTACCCCTGGATTCTCCAGCAGTCCAGGTCCCGAGACGATTCAGGCTACCTATATTCAAGATGGAAACGTGGTCAGCGTAACGCTCATCATTAATGACTACACCACTCCTGCGGATCTGCAGGTTCTTTCACTGGCATTCCAAGATGGCCAGGATCGGGAATTGGCCACCGCGCTCTCCAAAACTAAAGCGGCCGGCTTTTGCTCAATTACCGGGGATCTCGGCTTTAACGTCGCCTTCATCCAAATGGTTGCAACACCAACCGGACGGGAGATCACCTTTATCGCCAGCCGTCCGCTTCAATCCGATGAAGTCAATTCGAACTCGGATTCCCAGTCCTTCGACCTTATGGTCGGTCAATTCGACATGAACGACACCGACAATACCAAAAGCACGGGGTTTCTATACCCGGCAAGCAGGCTCGTCGTGGATAAGCAGGGAGAGTTTCATTATGATCTGGCCGGCAATCCCTGGTTGCTGGTCAATATACTCGATTCGAATTGGGCTCCGGCGCTCGCTGAGAGCGCGGCGCCCAAGGCAACAGGCCCTCCGCTCCAACAATCGCTCCCATAAATTGAATCGAGATGGTGAGAAGCGACGAGTTGAAGCAACGACTTATGTGCCCGGATAGGGCAAGCTCCGCTGGGTTCTGGTGTATTGTCGCCAATCGCAGGTTTGCCAGCCCGCCAAGTGAAGAAAGGTTCAGGCGCTAGCTCGGGCTTTGAACAGAGGTGGCAGGAACCAAATTAGTTCACATGCCGGTCGCGGACAGAGGAATTGAACCTATGCTCGCCGGCCCGCTATCTGCTGCCGAATCATAAAGATGAGTTCGCAATGTTTTCCGCTGGATCTCAAGTTCCAGCCCGTCATTCCAAAGTGAGCAAAAGAGAACAGTACTGATACGCGGCTCTTGAGATCCTTTGTTTAGTTTCGTCTGGGAAGAATCTCTGGACTCATGAATTTTACGCAAGTGGTTCCAGGTTGCACGTGCCGAGGTGGCGCACATGGTAAAAAACCCAGACAAGACCGTTCT
>OKRB01000065.1 GCA_900290245.1 Candidatus Sulfuritelmatomonas gaucii
TTTCAAGGCCTCCGGAAGTATCAGTACCACCTAAAAAGCAACGCTTGCTGGCCAGCAAGTTGGATTTGGAAGATTGCGACTCGCGCAACTCCTTACCCGATTCAAAAGTAGCATGGAGGTGAGTACAAAGCCGGGGGAGGAAAGCTGCAAGTGAATGATAACAAGGCAAATTGAGTTGAAAAAGAATTGTCAACGATCGAAAGCGCCTGCCCCACGCCGGAGAAGAAGGCGCGCTTTGCGAGAGGCTGACACGATTGTTCCGGCGGCGGGACAAGGGCGTCCCGCGCAGACCAGGGGGTCTGGAAGCTGTGAAGTAATCGCATCTGCGAAGTCAGCGGCCCCGCCCGTTTCGAAGATGCGGCGTGTTGTTCGCTTTCGTTCGGGTGCCCAACAGGGCCCTTCGCTTTGGCGGCTTATGTCACCAGCGCAGGCTGGATTCTCAGCAGCCTCTGGAGATTGAATGTGAGTGCGTGGAGCAGCGCTTCCGCCCGAGCCTTGATGCGGCCGCGCACCGAAAACCGCCGGAACTTGAACTTTTCTTTCAACCAGAGATTCGGAAATTCCGCCAGTTGGGACCGCGTTTTGTACAGCATTTTGGCTGCCGCAGTTTGCATCTTGCGGTCGAAGCGGGAGATCGCCACTGCCTGAATTGCGACACTCGCCGAACGGCCCCGCTGGCCGATCTGCAGATCCGGACAGCAGTCCTTACGGGCTTCACAACAGCGGCAGTCTTCCCCCTTCGCCGTGAAAATGTATAGCTCCGTTCCGGGGTGCGGGTGCTGGGTGGTGCGATAAGACAGCCGCTTTCCTTCCGGGCACACCAGCTGATTGCGTCGTTGGTCGTAGCGGAATTGGCTGGCGTCGTAGTCCTCGTGGCGGCGCTGGGCACCGCGCCCGCGCTGCCCCTGTGTCCGCCCCGTCCAACTGCCGTAGAAATCGATTTTGCGATCTGCCATGCCCAGCACGTTTTCGTGATTCGTATAGTCCCCATCGGCGATTGCGGCCCCCGGGTATGACCCCCACTGCGCCTTGAGGCGGTCCATCGCGGGCAATAGTTGTACGCTGTCGGAAGGTTGCTTCACCACGTCCACGCCTACGATGAATCCGTGCGCCCCGTCCACGGAAAGCTGCACGTTCAAACACGGCGCCACACCGTGGTCGGAGGTGCGCATGAACTGTGCGTCGGCATCGGTGGTGGAAGCCTGTGCTGGCTTGTCCCGTTCGTTCTTCTTCTCCCGCTGCAACCGCTGCACCTCTTCCAGCGCCTCCTCCAATCGCTCGGCCCGCTCGCGCGCCGCTCGTTCCCGCGCCGCCTTTTGCTTCCGCGTGCTCTGCTCCTGCGCGGCCTGCTGTTCCAGGTACTCCATCTGTTCCCGCGCCAGTTTCAGATGCGCCCGGATCTTTTCCGCACGCGAAAATGTCTTCTTACTGACGTTGGCCCGGATCTTGGTGCCGTCCTGCGTGACCCGCTCCAGCGTAACCAGCCGGTTCATATGCAGCAGCGCAATCACCTGCTCGAAGAGCTTCCCCAAGGCCTTTTCATTCCGACTGCGAAAATCCGACAGCGTGTGATGGTTGATGATGCGCAGCCCACTCATCCACTGCAATCCGGGCTCGTAACTCATCTGTCGGGAAATCTCGCGCGCCGAGTGGATGCCCCGCGTGATCGCATAGATCCAGATGCTGATCAACAACCGCGGGTGAATCGCATCCCGGCCAGCCCGGCCTTCTGTCGCTCGCACGTCCTCGACGAAGGCCTCCAAATTCAAACGGCCGACGAAACTCCAGATGTTGCGCGCCGGGTGATCTTCACTAACGAGTGCCTCGATATCTACAGGTAGCAGAACGCTCTGCGCACGGTCGATCTCTTCGAAACGAAGCGGGTCAGTTATGTTTTGTTGGCTGTCCACAAAATCGAGTCTACGCGTTTACGGCATTTTTTCAATAGGCCAACTCGATTTTTTCACAGCTCCC
>OKRB01000015.1:0-1646 GCA_900290245.1 Candidatus Sulfuritelmatomonas gaucii
CAACGCTCGAGCCTGTCGCCGTTGCGGCTCCCGGCTCGCTCTTTGCCGTTGCCGCCTGGGTTGGCAAAACTCGACTAATCGACAACACGATTCTGCGTTAGTAGATCGAGCTCCGGCGTTCGCCCGGCCGCTTGAAAGCCATTGCACAATTTGCCCTCCGCGCCTCAATCTGAATGGAATGCCGGAACTGCCCGACATCACCGCCTATCTCACCGCGCTTGAGCCGCGCATTCTCGGCCAGGAGCTCGAGCGTGTCCGCCTGCAGAGCGTCTTCGTCCTGCGCACCGCCGACCCTCCGATCACAGCTGTCGAAGGCCGCACGGTCCGTGAGCTCCACCGCATCGGCAAGCGCATTGCCATCGGAGTCGACGCCGGACCTGATGTCGGACCAGACGGCCGTCTCTGGCTCATCATCCATCTCATGATTGCCGGCCGCCTCCACTGGCGCCCGCCGCAAGCCAAACTCTCCGGCCGCCAATCGCTCTTCGCCTTCGACTTCGCGAACGGCTCCCTGGTTCTCACTGAAGCGGGCTCCAAGCGTCGCGCCTCATTGCACCTTCTGCGCGGTGAGCAGGCCCTGCGCGACATTGATCCGGGCGGCATTGAGATTTTTTCTTCGGACCTGGACCAGTTTCGCTCGGCTCTCAGGCTGGAAAATCGCACCCTCAAGCGCGCACTCACCGATCCCCGCCTCATCAGCGGTGTCGGTAACGCCTACTCCGACGAGATTCTCCACGCCGCGCGGCTTTCGCCCGTCGCGGTCACGCACAAGCTCAAGCCTGAAGAATGGGAACGCCTCTTTTCCGCGACACGCTCTACACTTTCGCTCTGGATCGACAGGCTTGTCGCCGAAGCCAAAGACAAATTCCCTGAGGGCGTCACCGCATTCCGCCCGGAGATGGCCGTCCACGGCCGCTTCGGCCAGCCCTGCCCGCGCTGTGGCTCGCCCATCCAGCGCATTCGCTATGCCGACAACGAAACCAACTACTGCCCCACCTGCCAAACCGGCGGCAAGATTCTGGCCGATCGCAGCCTTTCGCGCCTGCTCGGCGGCGACTGGCCGCGTACTTTAGAGGAATTGGAAGCCCTCAAGCGCCGCTGACCCATTTCAGGACGCATCTGCTTCAACCTCCGTACTATTACCACTTCTGCGTCATATGCCCTGATTTGCCTTGACATCGCGTCCTTGGCTCGCGCAGAGTGTTTGCAACGACTCCCTTGAAGCGGGGCCCGCGGCGAGTTTTCATTTCCGCGGAATCGTGTGCTTGGGAGCCGGACATCAACTCCTTCACGGAGGAATTACGAATGGGTTTGCCAACGCACCACATGTTGATATTGGTTCTTGTTTCGGGCGTCCTTCAATGGTTGCTTGGGGCGCTCTGGTACGGAGTGATCGTACGTAAATCCTGGAGAAAGCTTGTTGGCCTTGGAGAAAGCGAAAAGCCGAAGAACGGCATATTCGGCATGATCGTGTCGCTCGTCTCATGCCTCATCGTGTCGTACGTTCTGATCCATGTCATCGCGTGGGCCGGGGTAACCACCGCGACGCGCGGCGCAGAATTCGGCATTGTGTGCTGGGTGGGCTTCATCGCGCCAACGCTTCTTACGCAGCACATTTTCGAGAACCGCCGCGCCAACCTTATCGT
>OKRB01000015.1:1656-4259 GCA_900290245.1 Candidatus Sulfuritelmatomonas gaucii
TGCTCCGCACGGTGCAGGCAGACCGTAAAATCAATGCATGACAAGATCGATCATCACAACTGACGGAGCGCCTGCCGCCATTGGTCCCTATGCCCAGGGCGTTCGTGTCGGCAACCTCATCTTTACCGCAGGACAGGGCGCGCTCGATCCGGTCAGCGGGCAGATCGTTCCCGGGGGAATCAAGGAACAGACGGAGCGCACCATTCTGAACCTCAAGGCGATTCTTGAAGCCGGCGGCAGCAGCCTGGGCCAGGTGGTCAAGGCGACTGTCTTTCTGAAAGACCTGGGCGATTTCTCGGCGATGAATGCAGTGTATTCATCCTACTTTGCAACCGATGAAGACACGCTTCCCGCGCGAACCACGGTCGAAGTCGCGCGCCTGCCGCGGAACCTGCTTGTCGAAATCGAAGTTGTTGCCGAAGTGTGATCGTCGCGGCGGCCCATCTGTCTCAATGAAACGGTGAGCCCGTCCGCGCGGCGATGACGGCGTCCCCTGATTCCGCCTGCCCGGCAGCGCGTCCGGACTTTCAAGGAGGTCACCTTGGATGATTCACAAGAGAAAGTTGTCCGCACTGATGCGGAGTGGCGCGCCGCTCTGACGCCAGAGCAGTACCGCGTGCTGCGCGAGAAGGGAACGGAGCGGCCCTTCACCGGTGCCCTTAATGAGAATCACGAAACCGGCAACTATCACTGTGCCGCATGCGGCGCGCTGCTCTTCCTGAGTGGCGCCAAATTCGACTCCGGCTGCGGCTGGCCCAGCTTCATGATCCCTGCCGATTCCAAATCGGTCGAGGAGCATGAGGACCTCAGCTTCGGCATGCGCCGCATCGAAGTCACCTGCGCCCGCTGTGGCGGCCACCTCGGCCATCTCTTCCCTGATGGACCGCGCCCCACGGGCCTGCGCTACTGCATCAACTCCGCCTCTCTCACCTTTGCGAAAGAGGAGAAATAGGGCCGCTCCGGCGCGGCGCGCGCTCGCAAGTTTGGAATTTTTGTGCACAACAAAACCCCGTCCTCGCGGACGGGGTTTTTCGATTCGTCCCTAAATTCCGTTTCCGGAACCTTTCCGCTGATTCTTCGCGGAAAGGTTGGGAACTTACGCCTTCGCGACCTTCCCGCTCTTAATGCAGGTTGCGCACACGCGTATCCGTTTGGGTGTGCCATTCACCATTGCCTTTACCACCTGCAAATTGGGGTTCCAACGCCGGCGCGTCACGTTGTGCGCGTGAGAAATGTTGTTGCCATAACGCGGCCCTTTGCCGCAGATGTCGCAAACTTGTGCCATGGTTCCACTCCAAATTGGTCTTCTTTTTCGGGTGCCGCTTGAGCGGCCGGCGCGCGCACAGCAGCTCACGCCATCGGTTTGCCGAATGTTCAGTATACCAGCGGACATTGAGGCGGATCAGCCTCATGCCTCGATGAGTGGGAATCGCTGGCGAATCTCGTATTTCGCGCCGCTGGCGCCGAGATAGCTCTCGTAAAGCAGAAATTCCCTCGCTGTGAAGCGCGTAAACGCCGGTTGCCCGCCAGCGTTGTCGAGCAGCTTCCGCAGGTCCGTCCGGTGGCCCTGTCCCTTGCTGCGTGCGAGCGTAATGTGCGGATGAAAAGGGCGCGTTTCGGCAACAAATCCGCACGGGTCAGTCGCCGCCAGGATTTTCTGCTGCAGGGCTGCAACCTCGGGCGTCACCGTTACCTCGGCAAACAGGACGCCTGCACGATCAAAGCAACCTAGCTTCCCGAGAAGAACGGGCGCCGCCTTGCTCCGCACTTCGCCCAGCCGCGCCTTCAGGCAATCCAGTTGCTCCGCCGTCGAGTTGTCCAGGAATTGCAACGTGATGTGCCACGACTCGGGCTCAGTCCAGCGCAAGCCGTCCGATCCGCGCAGTGCCGCGCTTTCGCTGCTCCGCAGCCGCCCCACCACCGCGGCAAGGTCGCGCGCCACCGCGTCCGCTAATGGGATTCCGACAAACAGCCGCATACCGAGCCAGTGTACGTCGGTCAGAGCGGACTAACGCGAACTGGGCGCCGCACGTCTTTGTCTTTCCGGCTAGAGGATCGAGCGGAGCTGGCTAAAGAGTTTCAGTTTGACGACGGCGGAGCACCAGTCGGCGGAGCCGCACCCGCTGGTGGTGGTCCTCCCTGGCCCCCGCCCGGGCCGCGCCGCTCTTCCTTCGGAATCACGAACTCCTCGGGCATCTTGTGCCCGCGGTGGCAAGTCCCGCATGTCACCGGTGTGCCCATATCGTCGGTGTCCAGCGCCATTGCCTTCTTGACGTAGTCCGCGTTGATCTGCTCCGTCATGGTGTACATGATCCGCGCGATCTGCTTGTCGGGCTTCGAATCGTCGGCGAAGTTCAGGCTCGGCCGCCCATTGGGGCCGGGGTTGTTCGGGTCGGCCATATGGCACGTGTCGCAATGGACGCCCAGCGAGCCCGCCCACTTCTCCATGATGTCTCGCACCTGGCTGCCGGTCAGGTCCCTGGGCAGTACCTTCAGGTTGGTCGGCGGCGGGAAGTTCCGCATGCGGCCCATCTGGCCGCCCGGCGGCGCGCCCTGCTGCGGTTGGCCAGTCTCGGCCGGTGGATTCTGCTGGTCTTGCGTTG
>OKRB01000110.1:0-3517 GCA_900290245.1 Candidatus Sulfuritelmatomonas gaucii
CATCATCGAGGTGAATAAGCCGGAACTCGATGCGCAACTGGTAAGCGAGAACATCGCGTTGCAATTGGAAAAACGCGTCAGCTTCCGCCGCGCCATGCGCAAGAGCGTGGATTCGGCGCTGCGCTTCGGCTGCAAGGGAATCAAAGTCCGCGTTTCGGGCCGACTGAACGGCAACGAAATCGCGCGGTCGGAGTGGTACCTGCAAGGGCGTTTGCCGCTGCACACGCTCCGCGCCGACATCGACTATGGGTTCACCGAAGCGAACACGACTTACGGCGTGATCGGCGTTAAGACGTGGATCTACCGCGGCGACATTTACGAGCAGAAGCGCCGTCAGTCACAGCAGGCGGTAGCAGGGACGGGAGTGTTTTAGAGCGAGTGATCAGTGGTCAGTGATCAGTTGCAGGTTTGAGGGTTTCGCTATGTTGATGCCAAAGAAAGTGAAGTACCGCAAGCAGCAGAAGGGCAAGCGCCGCGGCAAAGCATGGCGCGGCTCCACGCTTGCATTTGGAGAGTACGGGTTGAAGGTGATGGAGTGCGGATACATCACGGACCGGCAGATTGAGGCTAGCCGCGTCGCCATGACACGATTCGTGAAGCGCGGCGGCAAAATCTGGCTCCGTCTGTTTCCTGACAAGCCGATCACCAAGAAGCCGGCGGAAGTCCGCATGGGATCGGGCAAAGGCGCTCTCGACCATTGGGTCGCGGTGGTGCGGCCGGGAAAGATCCTGTTTGAGATGGAAGGCGTGACGCCGGAGACGGCAGTGGAGGCGATGCGACTGGCATCGCACAAACTGCCGCTGCGGACGAAGTTTGTGCAGCGGCCGGGCATGGAGAAAGCGGTCGCGAAGACCGAATAGCTGGGAGCTAGAAAATGGAACTCGCAAAGATTCGTGGTTTAGGCGACGCGGAGCTCAGGCACCAGGAGAAGATCTCCGCGGAGCAGCTTTTCCGGCTCCGCTTCCAGGTGTCAATGGGGCAGAACGACGGAGTAAAAAAGCTTCGCCAGTTGCGCAAAGAAATCGCGCAGATCAAGACCGTGGCGCGCGAGCGCGAGCTTGGAATTCACGGCGAAGTGAAGGAGTCGGCCTCTATGGCCAATGTTCCGAAGGCTGAAGGAGTCGCGCCGGCCGAGGAGGCCAAAGCCGCGAAGGTTAAGGAATCTGCACCTGCGGCAAAGGCCAAGACCCGGAAGACGGTAAAGAAAGCTGCTCCGGCTGCGGAGAAAAAGACAGTGAAAGCGAAGGGAGCCCGTAAATGACGGCGACTCAAAAAACGGCACAAGCCGCACCCCCTGCGCCTGCCTCGCGACGAAACGAGAAGGTAGGCCAGGTGGTCTCCACCAAGATGCAAAAAACCATCGTGGTTGCGGTGGAGATGCGCAAAGCTCATCCGAAATATAAGCGGATCGTTCGCAAGACGAAGAAGTTTTATGCCCACGATGAGCAAAGTTCGGCGCGGCTGGGTGATATGGTGCGCATCCGCGAGACGCGGCCGCTAAGCAAGCTGAAGCGGTGGTCGCTCGAAGAGATTGTGCGCCGGTCGACGATTGGACAAATCNNTTGGGCTCGGAGGCCGGGTTGGGCGACGTGGTGACTGCGGCGGTGAAAGAAGCCTCGCCTGATGGCACGGTGAAGAAGGGCAAGGTGGTGAAGGCGGTCATTGTACGTACGCGTAAAGAGCATCGGCGTCGCGATGGCACCTACATTCGCTTCGACGAGAACGCAGCGGTCGTGATCGGCGACGATCACGAACCGATCGGTACCCGTGTTTTCGGGCCCGTGGCCCGCGAGCTGCGCGAAAAGAAGTTTTTGAAGATCGTTTCCCTGGCGCCTGAAGTAGTGTAGGCAGGGCGCAAGTTCATAGATCTTAGTCCACAGTTCACAGTAACTGTGCAAGAACTAAGAAGTGTGAACTTAGACCTATGAATTGAGAGAAGAACATGCCGAGTTTGACGATTCATCGCAACGATACGGTCAAGGTGCTCACAGGCGCTGACCGGGGCAAGACGGGCCGCGTGTTGCGCGTCTTCCCTGACAAAGGAACGGTGTTGGTGGAGCACGTTCGCGTGGTTAAAAAGACAGTTTCAAGCAAAACGGGACGGCGCACTCAGGGTGGCATCGCCGACCAGGAGTCGCCGATTAATGTGTCGAACGTGGTGCTGGTGTGTCCCAACTGCGGTCCTGCGCGCGTCGGCCATCGGGTTGAAGGCGAGATGCGCGTGAGGATTTGCAAGAAGTGCGGGCAGGAGCTGCCCACGAAGAAGTAGGAAGACAGCTTTCAGTTGCTCTGTGGTGAGTTGAGGGTTTGGCGAACGCAAGACCTACTGAGAGCTGAATTGAGTTCCTTCCGCAACGGTACACGGTCGGCCGCCGCGGCGACGCGACCAATCCGAGAAACGGAAGAAAGAGAGTTGAGAGATGGCGGCAAGGTTGAAAGAGAAGTATCAGAAAGAGATCAAGCAGGCGCTTCAGAAGGAGCTGGGCCTGGAAAACTCAATGGCGGTGCCGAAGCTCGAGAAGATCGTGATCAACATGGGTCTCGGAGAGGCTACGCAGAACTCGAAGCTTCTGGATCCGCTGGTCGCCGACTTGGCGCACATTGCCGGTCAAAAGCCGGTGACCACAAAGGCCAAGAAATCGATTTCGGCGTTCAAGGTGCGCGCCGGCATGTCGATCGGGGCAATGGTTACGCTGCGTTCCGACAAAGCATACGAGTTTCTTGACCGCCTGATCTCGATTGCGCTGCCGCGTGTGCGCGACTTTCGCGGCGTGTCGACCAAGAGTTTCGATGGGCGGGGCAACTATACGCTGGGCCTGCGCGATCAGCTGATTTTCCCCGAGATCGACTATGCGAAGGTGGAAAAGCTGAAGGGTATGAATATCACGATTGTGACCACGGCGAAGGACGATAACCAGGCGCGCGCGCTGCTGCGCCACTTTGGCATGCCCTTCCGCCAGGGAGCGTAAAGATAGTTGTCAGCTCTCAGCTTTCAGCCGTCAGCTTGTTCTGGATGGCAGGGGCGATTGAGGTAGATGCTAAGTCGGGTTGAAAGAAGAAGCTGGTCGAGGAAAGACGAAGCTGATGGCTGAGAGCTGTTAGCTGTTTTGAAGGGGTTTTATGGCAACTACTGCGAAAAGGGTGAAAGACGCGCGGAAGCCGAAGTTCAGCAGCCGCAAGCACAACCGCTGCCAGTTGTGCG
The DNA here is from genome assembly GCA_900290245.1 of Candidatus Sulfuritelmatomonas gaucii. Classification (GTDB taxonomy): domain Bacteria; phylum Acidobacteriota; class Terriglobia; order Terriglobales; family Acidobacteriaceae; genus Telmatobacter; species Telmatobacter gaucii. The sequence goes on from OKRB01000110.1 coordinate 3,203, forward strand.
GGCGGCCGCGCGGTTTTCTGCGCAAGTTTGGCGTTTGCCGTTTGTGCTTCCGGGCGCTCGCGCTGAAGGGCGAGATTCCGGGAGTCAACAAATCGAGCTGGTAGCACGACGGCTTTCAGTCATCAGCGCTAAGCTTTCAGCATTTCGTCCAAAGATGGAGTGAGTGAGCTGGAGCGAAATGAGCTGACAGTTGAGAGCTAAAGGTTGTTTTTAACCATTCCTGCTGGTTCCCACCTGATGAGCGGCGGGCGAACGGGGAATGAAGGAGAAGGAATGAGTCTGACGGATCCAGTAGCAGATTTTCTGGCGCGCATT